>JBEKIB010000023.1:0-50746 GCA_050011975.1 Terriglobales bacterium
TACAAATCAGATGCTCTACCGACTGAGCTACGCCAGCAGGTGGAAGCAAGTCCAACCGGGCACAATACTTCCCTGATCCCTTCCTGAAGTCCGGGACAATTATTTAAGTTATCACAAGGGCAAACCGCGTGCAACCGCAAGGCCGCTCAGAATCCTCAAGAAGCCCCGCCGTGCCTTCACTAGGAACCGGGTGCTATCATTAACGCGCTCACCTTCTGTCCACAGGCGATGAGCACCGCCGAAATCAATGCGCATTCGACGCCGCCTCCCCATCCTCCTGGCCGTTCTGCTGATCGTGGCGGCGATCGCGTTAATCGTGACCCTGCGCAAGCACGCTCCGCCGGAAGCAGCGCGCCTGCTTCCGGGCGCAGACGGTTTCTTCTACATCAATCTGAAGTGGATTCGAACCTTCAACGCCACCGGTCAACTGCCCCCGGTTTCCCGCGAGCCCGAATACCAGAAGTTTGTGGAGGAGACGGGCTTTCAGTTCGAGCGCGATCTGGACCAAGCCGCCTTCGCCATCCACTATCCGCAGAGTTGGGGGAACGGGACCGCCGGATCGGCTTCAGAGCCGCGCTTCTCAGAGGTCTTCGTCGGCAAAATCGACTCCGCCCGGCTGACCGCCTACCTCAAGCAGCTGTCTTCTTCAATTGACGACTACCGCGGGTTCGACATCTATA
Source organism: Terriglobales bacterium (assembly GCA_050011975.1). GTDB lineage: Bacteria > Acidobacteriota > Terriglobia > Terriglobales > Acidobacteriaceae > Acidiflorens. Next base: position 681 of record JBEKIB010000023.1, read on the forward strand.
ACATCCCACTCGAAGGCCGCACCGTTCGAGTCGTCCTTCTTTCGTATGACAGCGTCGCCGTTTCGAATCATCCGAACCCCGATGTGATTCGCGGCATGCTCGACCGCTCCCGCAAACTAGCCTCGCCGTTTGGCGGACCTTGGTTGCTGCGCAAGTTCTACGGAAAAGTTCCGCTGGCGAGCTTGTCTTTTGCGATTCTGCGCGTAAGGCCCGAAATGAATTCCCTGGGCGGACTGGGCAGTTGGAGCCTTCTGTTTCCAAAGCCCGCGGTGGCGGTGGTTTCCGCGCGATATCTTCGCGCTCTCCACCTGCGGGTGGAAGCGTTCACCGACAGTGAGGCTGACGCGCGGGCCATCACCGAGAAGACCGCCGCCTTTCTCAGCATCTTTCACGCCGCCGAGAGCAGCGTCGGCGCACAGGGTACGGATACAGATGTGAGGGCGTTCTTCGACAGCCTCAAAGTCGAACAGTCCGGAGATCGTGCGATTCTCACTGCCACCGTGCCGCCAGGGTTCATCCAAAAGGCTTTGGCCGAAGCTCCGGCCGAGACCGTGGCGCCAGCCGCGCCCGCAACGCCGCCAAAAGAGCCGCCCGCAACGAAACGGCCCAAGAAAGCTCAGTCCCGATAACGACAATCGATGATCTTCGTCCAATCGGTGTTCGTCCAAATCTATGAAAGAGGAATTCCTGTAACAATTCCCTTTTCCACCGCATCTTCTAATCATGGATTGTCGTCCCGAGCGCAGCGAGGGACCCCTACTCACCCGAGAATGTGCGCCGGGAATAGGGAGCCCTCGCTGCGCTCGGGACGACAAAATCTATAGAATTTGGGCGGTTTTTCCCCGCGCTGCGGTCGGGCCGCTACAATAGGGAACAGAATAGAGAAATATGACGAGTTTGCCATTACCGCTCGCCGCCTTCGTCGCAGGACTGATCTCGTTCCTGTCGCCCTGCGTGCTCCCTCTCGTGCCCGGATACGTTTCCCTGATCTCTGGCGTGGGTGTCGAGCAACTGAAGCTGAAAGAAGGCGAGCTCTTCCGCAAGGTGATGTTCAATTCGGCGGCGTTCATCATCGGCTTCAGCATCGTTTTCATCACGCTGGGCGCGATCTCGACCGAAGTTGGCCAGATTCTGGCACGGTACAAATCGCTGCTCGCCCGCATCGCCGGAGTGGTCATCATTCTCTTCGGTCTTCACCTGACCGGCATCTTTCAAATCAAGGCTCTGCTGGCCGACACGCGGCTACACAGCCTCAAAGGCAGCTCTTCGGCCTGGGGCGCGTTCGTCATTGGATTTGCCTTCGCCTTTGGATGGACCCCGTGCGTCGGTCCGATCCTCGCCGTCGTGCTCGGTTTCGCCGCCGCTCAAGACACCGTCTGGAAAGGCATCTTTCTTCTGGCCATTTATTCAGCCGGACTGGCTGTCCCTTTTCTGCTGACTTCGCTCGGCATCGAGCGCTTTCTGAAGTTTTACAACCGCTTCAAGTTCCACATGCACGCCGTGGAAGTAGCAAGTGGAGTCTTGTTGATCGGGTTGGGCATCCTATTGGTGATGGGCCGCTTCGCACTCATCTCCGGCTATTTCTCGTTCTTGAATAAGTTTGCGCTCTAGCCGCTGTGGCTATAGCGCTGTTTCGTATCAGGGCATCGCTTTAGCGATGCCGCCAGTTCTTCGAAATCCAATGCCCCTTTAGGGGCTGGGCGCGGGATTTCGAAATTCGAGGTTACCAGTGAAAAGAAATCCTCTGATTCTGTTCTTCATCGTCGCCATCGTCGCGGTCATGTTAATCGCCGGCATTCGTATGGCCCGCGACAACCGCGCGAACGGCGCGGCCAACGGGCAACTCATGGGCAATTTGGCCCCTGATTTCGAACTGCCCGCCCTCGACGGCAAGAACCTCAAGCTCTCCGATCTTCGCGGCAAGGCCGTCCTGCTCAATTTCTGGGCGACCTATTGCGGCCCTTGCAAGGTCGAGATGCCGTGGTTTGTCGAACTGCAAAACGAATACGGCCCGCAAGGCTTCCAGATCGTAGGCGTAGCCATGGACGACGCCAGCACCGAAGACATCGCCAAATTCGCGAAGGAAATGGGCGTCAACTACCCCATCCTGATAGGCAAGGAATCTGTTGGCCAGAGCTACGGCGGCGTCGGTGTGCTGCCGACCACGTTCTTTCTGGATCGCGACGGCAAACTCATCGCCCGCGAATTCGGTTTGCAGAGCCGCAGCGTCTTCGTGGACCACATCAAAAAGGCCCTGAGCCAGGGTCAGGCGGTACAGGCTCAGAAGTAACTACGAACCGCACCGTACCTGGGGTACTCTGGAGCCAATGAAACTTCTTCTTGCGAGCGTGCTTCTCCTCATTTCCGCCTGGGCTTGGGCGCAGGACGACCTCGGCCCTCAAGGTCCGGTCGTAAAGATGGCACCCGCCCCGGTCGTGACCGCCGTGCAGGGCAAACCGGCGACTGTTCCTCTCACGTTCCGCGTTGCGAGCGGTTACCACATCAATTCCAACCAGCCGAAGTCAGAGTTCCTGATCCCGACCGTGCTCAGGGTCGAGGCCACCACCGACATCATCATCGGCAAAACCACCTACCCCGAAGGCCAGGATATGAGTTTCGCCTTCGCTCCCGACGAGAAGCTCAATGTCTATACCGGAGATTTCGAAGTGGATGTACTGGTGCGTCCGCTGCACTCGGTGCAAGCCGGCAAGTATGTCGTCCGCGGGACTTTAAAATACCAGGCCTGCGATAAGTCGGCCTGTTATCCACCAAAACAGTTGCCGGTCAGCTTCGATGTGAAGATTGCGAAAGCTCCGCCAGCGCCCGCCAAGAACCCCGCCCAGAGTCCGCACGCGCACTAATGACGCCGGCTTTCCCGGTCAGCCCTTTGAAGCACGCTCCTAACTGGGGTAGCGAACTTGGTCTGCCAGGCATGGTACTGGGTTGCTGGCTGGGTGCGTCTGTTGTGCGTCATTTGGAGGGTTCAGACACTTGACGCGCGCCCACGTGAGGACGGCTACGGGAGCGAATAATCGAAGGTCCAGGTGTGTTTGCCCTGAGCGTCGATATGGATGAGGAGCGAGCCAGTGAGTCCGGTCAGTTCTCCAGTGCCGGAATTGGGTACAACCATCACGCTCAGCTCTCCCGCAGAGGGGGCATCGCCTTTCATCATGCTGGCGCGGTGCGCGAAGGTGAAGCTGCCCTGTCGGCCGTTAAGCTTGCCTGTCATGCGCTCAATAGCAACGTAGGCCATGGAGCCGGTGCTCGCGGTCGAGCCGGTGATCATTTCTCCATGACTGACGCCTTCGAAGTCACCATGCCAAGTCTTGTCGGATGTGACCCGAGTAATGTCGTTCGCCTTCTCGAAGTCGGTTGCTTCGGCGGGAGTCATCTTGATGTCGAAAGAACCTTTGGCATGGACGATGTGCATGTGCATCTCCTTCTGGGCCGCTGCGACACTCAGCGCGAGACTCATCACCGCCGCCGCCACTGCGAATCTCACTCTCATGCCGCCCCCGAAATGCAACCTACAGAACTCTTGATCCGAACTCGATCGTATCCTTAATCCGGCCGCACCACCCGCAGCGTCTACCAACATTGCACAACCAAACGACACTGGACTTAAAGCACAACCGACCGCGCCTGATCCAGTTGCCGCGTCAGCGTGTCAATCTGCGCCTGCAGCACGTTGCGGATGGAAAGCATCCCCAGCAACCGTCCGTCATCATCCACAATCGGCAAGTGCCGATAGTGGCGCTCCACCATGGTGGCAAGCGCCTCGACCGCAGTGGTAGCCGGGGTCGCCATCTCGACTGGTGTCGTCATGACTTCACGAACGGAAATCTTTCGCGGATCGTGTTCGCCCAGCGACAGCCGGCGCAGCACATCCCGTTCCGTAAAAATTCCAGCGACACGATGGTTTTCGTCAACCACGGCAACCGCCCCCACGTCTCGATCCAACATCGTCCGGATCGCCCGCTCCGCGGTCGCTTCCACCGGAACCGAAGCCGCCTCCGAATCGCACATCTCCAGAATCCTCATCGCTCACCTTCCTGGCGCCGTCTGATTCCCCAACCCTTCGTTCTTCAATACTAGGTCATTCTTGAATACCTTGCCGTCCTTCATCACGAAACCGACATTTTAAAGCACCTCGATATGCTGATGGATTACGGTGGGGAAAATTCGACACGCCGTCAATCAGCACGCCCGGCTCGGATCAATTTCACCCTGCGCCGCCTTTCACCGCAACCTCCGGGGAGGCTGGATTGTACTCGTTGCGGCAATTGATATCGGGCAAAATTTCAGGCTGGAGCTATCAGGCGGGCGGGCCGACCCGGCGCGGAATGCGAAGCACGAATCCAGCAGGATCCACTCTAGTACGACCGACGTCGCCGAACGCCAGCGATGCTCCGGCGGTTTCGAGCACCCGGCTCGCGATCGCAAGCCTGACCCGACGCAAAGTTGACACCGATGCTGATGTTGCCCCCTCTGGGTCGCGCTTCGTCCGCGGGTTCATCGCGCTCGTTTCCTGATTTTGAAAATCAACCTCGCGAAACCCGCGTTCGCCTTCCACCCGCAGCACTGCTCCCGCCGGACCCTCCCCGAGCAAAAGCGTGACTTTACCGCCCACCGGTTGCGCTTCGATCATCGACGCAATCAAATACTGCAATGCCAATCGCAGCCGCGACTCCGGCACCGGCACCGTCGCCGTGCATGTACCCACCAGGCGCAACCGGACGCCGTGCACCGCCGCAATCGAGGATAGGTCTTCGATCACGCTCCGCATGGCCGGCGCCAGCGCGGTTGAAAAAGCTTCCGGCCCGGGCTGTTCGGCGTCCAGATACTCCCGCATCAACTGGATCATGCCAATCACTCTTTCGGTCTGTTGCAGGGCTACCGCAACGCTCTCCTGCTGCTGTTCCGCAACTTCCTCGATCGAGAGTTCGAGCGAACAGCGCAAGCTGGTAAGCGGCTGGCTTAACGAGTGCAGCAATTCACCGAGCACGTCCGGATCTCGCGGCAGCTTCGGAAAAGAATGCGGGCTCGTACTCATGCCGATGCCCCGTCCGGACACATCTGATATCCCACCCCGCGCACCGTGTGAATCAAAGATTGTGAAAAGCCGTCATCCACCTTGCGCCGCAAGTAGTTGATGTAAACATCCACCACGTTGGTGGTGGAATCGAAGGTCAAGTTCCACACGTGTTCGATGATCATCGCCCGAGTCAGCCGGCGCCCGGCGTTGCGCATCAGGTATTCGAGCAACGCGAATTCCTTGGTCGTCAATTCAATCTGACGCCCGGCGCGCTCCACTCTTCGTTCCACGCGATCCAAACAGAGATCGCGGACAGTGAGAATCGATTCCGATGGCAGGTGGCTGCGCCGCAGCAACGCCCGCGCCCGCGCCGAAAGTTCGAGATAGGAAAAGGGCTTTACCAGGTAATCGTCCGCTCCCGAATCCAGGCACTGCACGCGGTCTTCGACTCGGCTGCGCGCGGTGAGAATCATCACCGGCAAGTTCGCCTTGCGCTGCCGCAAACTTTTCAGAACCGACAACCCGTCAACCCCCGGCAGGTTCAGGTCAAGCACCACCAGGTCGTAATCAACCTCCATCGCCATCGCACGGCCCTGGTTCCCCTCGTTGGCAACATCCACCGTATGATGTTCCGCTTCCAGTCCCTTCCGGAGAAAGCTGGAAAGCGCCGCATCGTCTTCCACAATCAGAATTCTCATGAGCTTTTTCTAAGTCGCCTGACTCTGAACCGATTCTCATTCTCGGCTCACTCGCCCCAGCGCACAAGATAACCAGCCCGTACAAAAGGACGTGCTTCCGGAAGTGGGACAGAAAGTTGCAAAAAGGGGTCGGGATCGCAAGATTGTCACGTAGGGACAGCCGCCCTCGGCTGTCCAGGCGAGTGAACCTCGCCCATTACACGGGCTTCGTATCAGGGCGTCGTCTTAGCGATGCCGTAAGTCCTTCGAAATCGGACGCCCCTTTAAGGGCAGGATCTCCACGCTCTACGCGCCCAGCGCCGACCGAATCGCTTCGACGATCGATTCCGCAAGCCGATCCATCTGCTCCTTCGACTCCGCTTCAATCATCACCCGCGCCAGCGCTTCGGTGCCGGAGTAACGTACAACCGCTCGACCATTGCCGGCGAGTTCCCGCTCGGCCGCCGCAATCGCTGCTTGCACCGCCGGAGTCTGCGCGAAGGGAGTTTTTTGCCGCACCCGCACATTCCGGATCGTCTGCGGAAACACCTTCAGATCGCCCACCAGATCAGCCAGCGGTTTGCCCGTCCGGGCCATGATCTCCAGCACCCGGAGCGCGGTCAGCAGTCCGTCGCCGGTGGTCGCCTCCCCATCGCGAAACAATATGTGGCCCGACTGTTCGCCGCCGAGCGTAGCTCCAACGCGCTGCATTTCTTCGAGCACGTACTTATCGCCGACATTGGCGCGCAGCATCCGAATCCCAGATCGCTTAAGCGCCAACTCCAGTCCCATATTCGACATGGTTGTCGCCACCACGGTGGCATTGGCGAGCGCACCGCGCGATTGCATTTCGCGCGCCGCCAGCAGCAGAACCGCATCCCCGTTTACCACTCGCCCATGGGCGTCGCAAAAAAGCGCGCGATCGGCGTCGCCATCGAAAGTCACGCCCGCATCGAAACGTCCACGGTTATCGCTCGCGGCAACAAAGCGCGCCACCATTTCCGGATGCAACGCGCCGCAATTCCCGTTGATGTTCTGTCCATCCGGCGCGGAGTGCAGAAAGGTCGTGCTGACCTTGAGCGCCCCGAACAACTCCGGAGCCTCCGCCGTCGCCGCGCCATTGGCGCAATCGACCGCCACGCGAAGCCGGCTCAAATCGGTGGAAACACTGCCCGCGAGCCAGCGAACATAATCGTGTCGCAGGCTTTGCTCGCCGGGAAGGCTCGAAGCCTCGAGAGTGGAATCCGGCGCCGGAACCGCATCCGAATCCAGCAGCGCGAAAATTTCTTTTTCAATCGCCAGTTCGCGCGCATCCGGCAGTTTGTAGCCATCGCCGGAAAAAATCTTGATCCCATTATCGGTCCACGGATTGTGCGAAGCCGAAATCACCACCCCGGCATCGAACCCCTGCGAGCGCGCCAGGAAGGCGACGCCTGGCGTGGTGATCACCCCGGCGCTGCGCGTTTCCACGCCCACCGACGCCAGCCCTTGCAGGAATCGGTCGGCGATCCAGCGACTGGACACGCGCGTGTCCTGTCCAATCACCACGCGCGCCTTGGTATTTACGCGCACCAGGTCGTGCCCCAGCGCCCGCCCAATCCAATAAACGCTGTCACGCGTCAGAGGAAACTCCCCCGCCACGCCGCGAATCCCGTCAGTACCGAAGAGTTGTCTGGTTTGCGTCATGAATCAGTCGATGGTCGTTGGCCGTCAGTCGTTGGCCGTTCGCATTGCGTCGTCCATTTAAAATTCGCGAACGACTATCGACCAACGACCACCGACTGTCTTATTTTTTCTCGTCTCCCGAACCTTCCATGATAATCGTCACGCGAACCGGGGTGGGGTGCACAACTTGGATCAGAGGATCCGGGACATAGGCCTGCGTCACAAAAGCAGTTCGCGTCATGGCTCCGCTGACGTCCACCGGATCCGTGGTGGCGGCCTCCACTGCGTCGACGCGGCGACGGGGTCCGGTGATCTCGACCGTCGGCGGATCGGCAATCACCCGCGCCATTCGCATGCCGCTGGCAAAATTTCCGGTCACACGCGGTCGCACCTCGACGACGCGCGTCTCGCGATTATCAAACGACAGGTGAAACTGCCCGGGTATGATCTGCACCACTTCCACATCTTGCGGCACATGAACCTGGCCGCTGTTCAAATCGAAAGTCCGTTCCCCCGGGTGGACGCTCGCCAGATCGATCTCCGCCCGCACATCCGCAGCCTGCAGGCGATGAATCACCCGCTCCGGCCCCCGTATCCGGATCTGCGCCTCGGTGAAGCTGGCGGAATCGATCTCTAGATTGTCGGGAAGATTACGGAACTCGAGCGGCACCTTCATTTCGACTTCGGCCGGCGGATCGTGCGCCACCACCAGCCACAGACCGATGGCGAGCAGCAGGGAAACCAGCTTGAGTCCGATATTGTGGACGAAAATGCGTTGCAAAAAGCTGCGCTGGCCAAATCCGGGCATCGTCAGTCGTCCCTTCCGGGCCTGCGGGAAAGCTGCGAACTGGGCGGCTCCTCTTCGATAAAGCTCTCCTCCACCGGACTCGGCAGCGTGGGTGCCGGAGCGTAACGGCGCAGCAGAGCGCTCAACCGCTCCCGCAGACGCTCCACCGTCAAGTCGCGCTCAATGCTTCCCGCCACCGCTATGCTGATCGAGCCCGTCTCTTCCGAAATAATGACGGCGACGGCGTCGGTTTCTTCCGTGATCCCGATCCCCGCGCGATGACGCGTGCCCAACTGAGTCGAGAGCACGGGGTTCATCGATAGCGGCAGGAAACAAGCCGCCGCCGCGATGCGGTCCCGCTGCACAATTACGGCGCCGTCATGCAAAGGAGCGCTCGGACGAAACACCGTGGCCAGCAAGTCGTACGACAGCCTGGCATCCAGTGAGACGCCACTTTCGATGTAGGTGCGCAGCCCAATCTCACGCTCGATCACGATCAGCGCGCCCGTCTGATTTTGCGAAAAAAGATTGGCCGCCAAAACAATGTCGTCGTAAACATCGGCCACTGACCGCGAAGACCGCATCAGCGAAATGCGGCTCCCAAGGTTGGCCAGTGCGTGCCGGATCTCCGACTGGAAGACGACGATCAGCGCGAATACAACGTACGGCAACAGCGTGCTGAGCAGCCAGTTCAGGGTCCGCAGTTCTCCCAGATGCGCGAAATAGAAAGCCAGCGCAAGCGTAGCCACTCCGACCAGCATCGGAGCCGCCCGCGTGCCCCGCACTAGCGCCAGAAACTGGTAGATCAGGATCGCGACCAGCACGATGTCGATGATCGAGATGACCGAGATGTGCGACCAAAGCAGCGACGGCGTCACTCCACCCTCACGTCGGAAGTTGATTTTGCCTTCATTCTAATGCAGCCCCGCCCGATTCCACCCTGATTATGGTTCGCAATTATGTCTCGCTGCGCTCGGTCCCGGTCACGCGCGCCCGAACCCGTCCCCGAGCCAGTCGCGCCGATACCTCATCCCCAGCTTTGAGTCGCGCCGCATCTTTCACCAGCCGGCCTTTCGCATCGAACACCAGCGCGTATCCGCGATTCAGAATCGCCACCGGCGAAAGCGCTTCCAGGCTAGCGGTCTGGCGATCCAACGCCCCACGGCTCTCGAGCAAGCGCGTGTGCGTGGCGGCAGCCAGGTTCGCAACTTGAGCCTCCAACCGCTGTCGCACCGCTGCCAGACGGCGTCGCGCGTCATAGTGCCGGACCGCCGCTGTAACATTTTCCGAGCGCCGATGGCATCGCTCCAGAAGCTGTCGTTCCGCTTTTTCCAGGCGGAAGCTTTGTTCGTCCAGCCTCTGCTGCCGCCGGTGGATGCCGTCCATCATGCGCGCAAACGCTCCGTGCCGCGCCCGCTCGGTCAGGTCCTGACGCGCCATCAGCAGCCGGTACCGCACCGCGCGCTCCAGCCGCCGGTACAGATCCTCCGCCTGCGCTTCAATCTCCTGTCGCGACCGGATCACCAGTTCCGCCGCCGCTGACGGCGTAGGCGCCCGCAGGTCAGCAACAAAATCCACAATCGTGAAATCCGTCTCGTGTCCAATCGCTGAGATCACCGGAATTTTCGACTCCGCGACCGCCCGCGCCAGTCCCTCATGATTAAACGCGGCCAGGTCTTCGGCCGAGCCTCCGCCGCGAGCAATGATGATGACTTCGACCGCCCCGCCGCGACGCAAGTCTTGATGCCGCAGTTCCTGATGGAAGCATCGCAGCCCCGCCATCACCTCGCCCGGCGCCGAGTCTCCCTGCACCTGTGCCGGATAAATCAGCACATTCGCCGAACGATGACGCCGAGCCAGAATATTCAGGATGTCCCGCAGCGCCGCGCCCTGCGGTGAAGTGATGATGCCAATTCTTTGCGGCAACGGCGGGACCGGCTTTTTTCGCGATGCTTCGAACAATCCCTCCGCCTGCAATCTCGCCTTCAATTGTTCGAATGCCAACTGCAAAGTGCCCGCGCCCTTCGGCTCCATGAATTCAGCGGAGATCTGCAGCTCGCCGCGATCTTCATACACGGTGATGCGCCCGCGCACCGTGACGTGCAATCCGTTCTCCGGACGAAACCGCAGCAGCTTCGCCGACGAGCGGAACATCACCACCCGAATCTGCGCGCCCTCTTCCTTCAAAGTGAAATACAAATGCCCGGAATCCGGAATGCGAAGATTAGAAATTTCGCCTTCCACCCAGCAATCCGAATACTCGCGCTCGATGTGCGAACGTACGGCCGATACCAGCGCCCGCACCGTCCAAATGCGCCGCTCCGGAGGACGAAACTGGAACCCGAGTTGGTCCGCGGTGTCCATGAGTGGGGGTCAGGCCCGAACTTCTGCGACCGCCTTGACCGGCACGATCCGCGCGACGCGAGCCATGACCTTCTTGTTTTGCTCAGACTTTTTCAGGTCGTAGGCGGCCTGCAACCGCATCCATACTTCCGGCGAGCCTCCAAACAGCCGCGCCACCTTCAGGCACATCACGGCAGACAGGGGTTTGCGCCCCGCCAGAATACCGTGCAGCATCTGCCGGGAAACGCCCAAAGCTTTGGCCGCTGCCGTCACCGACAGCCCGACCGCCGGCAGGATATCTTCCTTGATAATCTCGCCCGGATGGACGGGAGGTAGTTCGTTTTTTCTCTCCATAACCTTCTCCTAGTGGTAGTCCTCAAAATCGACATCCACAGCGTTCTCGCCCGACCAGCCGAAGGTGATCCGGTAGTTCCCGGTCAAGCGCATCGACCAGCGTTTCGGGTTGCCTTGCAGGCCGTGGAAGCGAAAGCCTGAGATGTTCAGGTCCTCCGGTTGCCCCGCCACTTCCAGCAATTGCAGGATACGCACGCACTTCCCGATATGATCGGTGCCGATCCGGCGTGTCTTGCCGGTGCGGTAGATCTCTTCAAGCCCTTTGTGCCCGAAGCTGCCGATCATTTGTTCAGTGTAAATTGAATAGTTGACATGTGTCAACTAAATAGTTGTCCCTTCTACCTGTAGTCTGCCCGCGTAGGGACAGCCGCCCCCGGCTGGGGTGGTTGGCTGCCCAGCCGAGCAAAGCTCGCCAGCGCTCGGTGAAGAACTCGCGCTTCGTATCAGGGCATCGCTTCAGCGATGCCGAAAGGGTTCGAACTCGGGTGCCCCTTTAGGGGCTGGGGCCTCTCGCCGTCTATTACCGCTTCATCCGCCCAATCAGGAAGAGAACAATAGAGAGCACGACGCTGATCAGAACGCAACTCGCCAGCGGAAAATAGAAAGTAGTGTTCTTGCCCCGATACACAATGTCCCCCGGCAGCCTTCCAAGCGGCAAGCCCGCCCTCCCCAGCAGCATGACGATGCCTCCGATCACCACCAGGGCCACGCCAAGCACCACCAGCATCCGTCCCATCTCCGCCATGCTTCGAGTTTAACCCCGCAGATTGCTGGGGTAGACTAAATCCCATCGCAAGAATTGCCGGAGCGACAATCGAACGATGACCATCCTCCAAACCCCCCGCCTCCAACTGCGCGAGTTCACGCCGCAAGACGCCGACGCCCTAGCCCAAGTTATCTCCGATCCCGAGACCATGCGCTATTACCCCGCGCCCTACGATCGCGCCGGTGTCGAGCAATGGATTGAAAGCAACCGCCGACGCTATCAGGACGACGGCGTCGGCCTCTGGGCAATGGAGTTGAAAAAATCGCAAGATTCCGAGGTCCATAAAACTATCGGCGACTGCGGCATCATCCTGCAGCAGGTCGAAGGCGAGCGCCTCTACGAAATCGGATACCACCTGAGCCGCGATTTCTGGGGCCAGGGCCTCGCAACCGAGGCCGCCATCGCCTGCCGCAACTGGGCCTTCGCGCACCTGAAAGCCGAGCGCCTGATTTCCCTGATTCGCCCCGAGAATCTGCCCTCACGCCGCGTCGCCGAGCGCAACGGCATGACCATATGGAAAGAAGTGAACTGGCGAGGCCTCCCCCACTACGTCTATTCCATCGAGCGAGCAAAATCACCGCTGTCGTGACCCAAAAATACTCGTGTGGTGACGGGGCTCTGCCCCGTCCGGGCGGGACGAAGCCCCGCCACTACACGCATCTACACCAGATCCTCCACCTTCAACTCCGCGCCCTTCCAAGCCTTGCGAAACTCCTGCTCCACAAACCACGCATCGGAATTTCGATCCTGCGCCTTCAGCGCCCGATGCAAACCAAACAGCGACCGCGGATTCCGAAGATTTTTCGCCAGGTCATCCCGGAACACCTGCTCCGCTCCTTTGCCATCGCCGCCCATCAGCAACACTCCACCCAGCGACTCCCGCACCGGAAAGAACCAATCCTGAGGCTCGTCGTACTTCAGCGTATCCTGCACGGCGACGGCCTCGCGCAGCAAGCTCGCCGCCGCGGCGTTATCTTTTTTCGCGAGCGCCACCTGTGCCCCCAGAACGTTTTCCGCAATCTTCAGAATGTCTTTGGTTTTATTGTTAACGGGCATTTGGAAGATCGCATCCGGCGGCGTCGCTTTCTCCGCGTCGGCCACGATCTTGTATTCCGCTTCTGCGTCGCTGATCCTTCCCTTTCCCGCCAGCGCCATCCCACGCGCAAAGTGCCAGAAGCCAACCGTGGACTTCATCTCCGCGTCGGGCTCCTTCATCGCCAGAATCGCGTCCCACTTGTGGAAGCGCACATTCACAGCCATGGGGATCGTCATGAATCCTTCGAGCGGCGGCATTTCCTTCACCGCCGGTCCCACATGGGCCGCGAGCATCTCCGCCGCCTTGCGCGATTCCAGATAGTCCCCTGTCATCGCCGAGCACATCGCAATGAAATGCAAATTGTGGCTGTAATACATCATTGGATAAATGCCCTGCACCCCGCTTCTCTGGATGTACGCACGATCGACCGCCGCCGCTTCCTCATTAGTCTTCACCGCTGCCGCGTAATCTCCCGTTCGGATGTAAATATGCGCCGGCATATGCACGATGTGTCCCGCAGCCGGTGCCAGCGCAGCCAGGCGGTTCGCGGCAGCCAAAGCTCGCTCCGGAGAATTCGACGCCTCGACGGCGTGAATGTAGTAATGGAGCGCGCCCAGGTGGTTGGGGTCGCGTTTGATCACCGATTCCAAAGTCGCGACAATCTCCTCGGTGCCGTCCTCAGGCGTCCCGTCAAGATGCCACAGCCCCCACGGATGCAGGTCCATCCCCGATTCCGCGAACAACGTCGCCGCATCAGGATCGTCAGGATATTTCTTCATCACTTCCCGCATCGCGTCACGATAATCCTCTGCAGCCTTTCGCCGGTCTGCCTTCGGATCCGCCGGAAAGCGTTTCGCCATCGCGAAAATATAGTCGCGTTCGGCGTCGGAGGCATTGCCACTCAGGTCCACCGCCTTCTGAATTGCCTCGTGCGCCTGCTTGAAGCGATCTTCGCTCGCCGGATCGTTGTAGTTAGGACCGACCGCTTCCGCAATCCCCCAGTAAGCCATCGCCAGCTTCGGATCGAGCGCCGCCGCTTCCTGAAATGAGCGCGCCGCCTCGTCATGGTTAAACGCGTAGATCAGCCGCAGTCCCTGATCGAAGAACCCCTGCGCCCCTGTGTTCTTAGTCGAAACCGGATGATGCAAATCGCCCAGGCCCGTCATCATCGTGACCGGCTTCGCCGTCCCCATTGCGTGATCCTGAGCAGCGGCAACGATCGTGAAATTAAGAAGGATCGCGAAGAGGACGAGTTTCAGAGTTTCAAGGTTGCAAGGTTTCAAAGTGAACCCGGTTTTTCCTTGAAACTCTGAGACTTTGAAACCTTGAAACCTGGGTTCCAGACCTTCCGTTAGCAGTTTCATACTAGAGTTCCTCCTGAAGCGAACCAAACGGACTGCAATCGCGATAAAAATGAAACGCCCCAAAACTTTGCGCGCAAGCATAGTGCAGACTTGGCCGCGGAGGCAACCGCCTGCTAACCTCGTCCGAGATCACCATGCACACCCGCCGAGCCGGACACGCCATCCCGCAGAAGGTTATGTTCGGCATGTGGGAGTGGGGCATACGCTAAACTCAAAGCAGACCTAGCCGACGCATGAACAAAGCCACCATTCTGTTCAATCCGAACTCTGGCCGCCCACGGCGCGACAAGGAACTGAACCATGCCATTGGCATCATCCAGTCGGCCGGCGTTCGCACCGAACTTACGGTTTGCCGCTCCAGCCAGGAAGCAACCGACAACGCCCGCTGCGCAGTGGCGGCCGGTAGTGATACCGTCTTTGCCTGCGGCGGCGATGGCACGATCCACGATGTCATTCAGGGATTGGCCGGCACGCCCATCGCGCTCGCCATTCTTCCGTTCGGCACTGCCAACGCTCTCGCTCACGACCTCGGAATCCCGCTCCGCCCCAGCGCCGCGGCTCAAGCCGCCGTCGGCGGCAAACTCCGCCGCATCCCTCTCGGCCGAATTGAGTACGAGGATTTCACCGGCAAATCCTCAGCCCGCTACTTCACCGTCGCCGCCGGTATCGGCGTCGACGCCCACCTGTTCTATAAACTGACGGCAGACCTCAAGAATCGCTCGGGCATGACCGCCTACTACCTCAAAGCCTGGCAGTTGTGGGCGACGTATAATATGCGCCGCTTCGAAGTCGAGTATGCCAACGGAAGCGGTCTGCGCCAGCGCGCCTCGCTGACTGAACTCTTGGCGGTAAGAATCCGCTTTTTCGGAAACGTGCTGCGTGAATTGGTTCCCGGAGCATCTCTTGACTGCAGCGATCTGCGCGCCGTCATGTGTCGCACCGCCAGCCGCAATGCCTATCTGCAGTATGTGGCCGGAGCGCTGCTCGGCCGCCAGTGGAACATCGACGGCATCGATCTGGTCAGCTGCTCGGAAGTCGTCTGTAAGTTGCCGAAGGAAAGCCGCCGCGGCCATAGCGATGATCGCAGCGATTTTCGTACTGATTTTCGTACTGATTTTCGTACTGAAGACCGCGTCTACGTCGAAGCCGACGGCGAACTGCTCGGCCGCCTGCCTGCCCGCATGACGATTGAGCCCGATGCGCTGTCTCTCGTGGTACCAGCATGACCGTGTCGGAAGAAACGCGGCCCCATTCATCGCGTACTTTGCGATGAGTGCGTCGCGAGATAGCCGACAGCTAAACTTCACCCAGGAGAAAACTTGGAACCAGTCACTCACTTTCTGTTCGGCGCCGCCATGGGCCGCGCCGGACTCAATCGCAAAACGGCGCTGGCCACCGCCACCTTAACTCTCGCCGCTGAAGCTCCTGACCTCGACGTCCTTAGCCGCTTTGGAGGCTCCGCCTTCGGCTTGAACCATCACCGCGGCTTCACTCATTCTTTCCTGGGCATCCCGCTCGTAGCCGCCGTAGTCGTTGGATTCATCTATCTCCTCTGGCGACTGCGCGGTCGCAAGACCCGCATCCCCAACCTTCCCCCGCGCTGGGGATTGCTCTTCGCCTACGCCTGTCTGGCCGGCCTCAGCCACCTCCTCCTCGACTTCACCAACAACTACGGAGTGCGTCCCTTCTGGCCATTTTCCGAACGCTGGTATTCCTGGGACATCGTCTTCATCGTTGAGCCCGTGATCCTCGTCGTTCTCACGCTAGGCCTGATTCTCCCCGCACTATTTTCGCTCATCAACGAAGAGATCGGCGCCCGCAGCAAAAACGCCATGCCCAGGGGAAGACTAGCCGCCACTCTAGCCCTGCTCGCCGTTTTCGCCTGCTGGGGACTGCGCGATTTCGAACATCGCCGCGCCGTAGCCGCCCTCCAGTCGCGCAACTACCAGGGAGTCGATGCGCTTCGAGTTTCCGCGTACCCGTACTGGGTCAATCCGTTCCGCTGGTACGGAGTAGTGGAAACGCCCGCTTTTTTCGCCACCATGGACGTCGATTCCCTGAGCTTCAATTCGACGAACTTCAGCTCGATGTCTCCTGAAGTCGATCCCGAAGCCCAAATGCAGATTCGCTACAAGCCCGAGGAAACGCCAGTCACCCTAGCCGCCAAGAAAACCTACCTCGGACGCGTGTACCTGAGCTGGGCGCAGTATCCCATAACCGAAACCGAGCAACTCACGAATGATCCCCTCACGAACGACCCCGTCGGCAACGCCCACGCCGCCTACGTAGTCCGCTTCCGCGATCTCCGCTACGACTATCCTGAACGCAACACGAGCGCCCTGCTCGGAGCGACCGTCTTCCTGACCCGCGATCTCCAGGTGGTCGAGGAACGCTTCGGCATGGGGAGCCGCCATCAGGGCAGAAATAGCGAATGAGTCAAACGTCACTTCTGGGGAGACAACACACCCGTCTCGGGAGGCAACAGACCCGCCTGCCGCATCACCGTCAGCATGTCGAACACGTTCCACTCTTCACAGATCTTGCCGTCTTTGAAGCGGAAGATCGTCATCCCGTCAGCCGCGATCTTCTTGCCCGTTGCCGGAAACCCCATCCCTGCCTGGGTGTTCGTACCGCTTACAGTAAAATGCACCGCGACCAGATCCCTCTCCGCGACCATCCGGTTCTGCCTGAAGCTCATGTCCGGCAGAGCCTTGCGTTCTCCCTGGGCATAGGCCAGATCCTCCTCAAGTGTGAAAGTACGGTCGCCGCTGTGGCCCACAAAGTCCTTGGAATGAAACTCCCCGTACTTGTCGAGTTGCCCCCGGCTGAGCACTTCCTCGAAAAAGTTCCGGGCTACGTTCTTGTTTCTCTCCTGCTCGCTGCCTCGCTGAGCCAGACCCGGCAGGCTGATCGCCAACAGCAATAGCACCAACGAACCTTTGCGCATATCGTTCTCCTTTGCCGTGAAACTAAAACTTTCCCAGTTAATGTAACATGTGTTACACTAATTAACAAGAAGCTAGAATTTCCCCATGGCCAGACCTCCCAATCCCGGCATTCGCCATCGCCTCCGCAACCAGGCTGTCGATTATGTGCTCTCCCACGGAGTCGGAGACCTGGCCCTTCGCCCCCTGGCGAAAGCCCTGAAGACCAACGCCCGTATGCTGGTCTACCACTTCGGCTCGCGCGAAGGATTGATGCGCGAGATCCTTACGGGTCTGCGGGAGCGTGGAGATGCGTATATCCAGGCCTGGTTCAAAGCCGGGAAGAAACAAGCTGGGAAGAACGAGGCCGGGAAGAACCCCCGCACGCTATCCCAGTTCCTGCGCTGGTACTGGCGCCGGATGAGTTCGCCTCGGACTGAGCCCGCAGTGCGCCTGATCTTCGAGTTGTACGCGCTGGCGCTTCGCCACCCGAAGGACTACCCCGGCGTTCTCGAAGACCCGCTCGCCCACTGGCAGAAAGTCACCAAGAAGGCCGGTCTCCCATCGGAGTTCGAGACTGCCGAGGCAACTCTGCTCCTGGCCGCCACGCGCGGTCTGCTCCTCGACCTCTGCGCCACCGGAGATCGCGCCCGCGTCGGACGGGCTATGCAGCTGCTGGCTGAGTTTGTCGAATCGCGCGAGGAGAAACCCGAGGCAAGGACGAAACGGAAAACCAATCGATAGTCGACGAACCAGTTTGAACGGGCCACACCCTGGGATCGAGTTACGGGGCATTGGGTCAGTTTGATTTCCACAGACAGATACGCTCCGCCGCGTTCCGGCATAATGCCTCAGCCGCAAAGCGGATTGACAAGGGGCCTATCCTGAAAGCACTCGGAGAGAAAGTTTCTTGACTACACGGCGAGTAGCAATTGTTGGCGGTGCGGTGGGACTGTTCGTGTCTGTGGTTGTCCTAACGCTCTTGTCGTGGGGAGTAGCTGGCGTTCTGAGGATTGGCCACGCCAACCTGATGTATCTATTTTGGCCATCCTCCTTGATGCTCACAATGACATGGGACAGAACCGTGTTTGGAATCACGCTGACTGTAATTTCGGTCGCTCTGAACGTTCTGCTGTATGGCGCAACCGCGATCAACCTAAAGAAGGCACTCCGATTTCTCCTGCGGAAATCAAACTGACCCACTACCAGTTAGTGGAGTCGCTTGACCAGCAGCATCCGCTCGCGCAACAATCCTAATTAGCTTCTGGCGAGGTGATTCATGCTGGCTTATCTGTTTGTGATTTTTGCGCTCGCGGTTCGCTTTATGCCCCATCCTCTGGCCTTTACTCCGGTGGCGGCGGCGCTGCTCTATTTTGGTGCCCGCGGTCCGCGGCGCCAGCTCTGGGTGCCCTTGGCGCTGCTGGCTGCCTCTGACGTCATCCTCACCAAATTCGTGTACTCCTACCCATTCTCCTGGGATCATTTCGTGACCTGGGCGTGGTATGCCGCCATTCTCTTGCTCGGCACCCGGCTGCGCGAAAACACCAACTGGCTGCGAGTCGGCGGAGCGGCGCTGGCCAGTTCCCTCTCTTTCTTCGTGGTCAGTAATTTCGCTGTCTGGGCGAGCTGGAGCATGTATCCCAAGACGCTGTCCGGCCTGATGGCCTGCTACGCCGCCGGCCTCCCGTTCTTCCGCCGCGGAGTCGCGGGCGACATGCTCTTCACCGCAGTCATGTTCGGATTGCCCGCGGTCGCCGCCGTGGTAGCCCGTTCCATGCGCAAGCCCCACGGAACCGCGGCCGCCTAGCTGGCTGCTGGTTGAATCATTATTGGAATTGTCATTCCGAATTGGAATTGTCATTCCGAGCGAAGCGAGGAATCTGCAGTTTCTTGGCGATTGAGGCCACGCTTCCGCTTCGCCCGCCGCCAGATCAGCCATCCCACCACCAGCGCTCCCACCCCCACCAGAATCGCCACGAAGTGGTGCGCGAAAAGATTCCCCGTCAGCGTCACAATCTGCGGACCGAACCAGAGCGTCAGCAGCGCCTCAATCAGAAAGCGCACGAATCGTCCCGCAAATATTGCCAGCAGAAAATGCCCGAAGTTCATCTCAAACGCCGCCGCTGCCAGCACCACAATCTTGAATGGAGCGGGCGGCGGCAACATCGCCGGAAACATCAGCTCCCAGAATTTATGGTGCTCGAAGGATTCGTGGATCTTCTCGAATCGCTCCGGCGAAAGCCGCTTGCGCAACAGCACCTCGCCACCCGTATACCCGATGACGTACAGAACGATGCTTCCGAGTGCCGACCCAGCCGAAGCCAGCACCACATACATCAGGAACCGCGAGCGATCGTTGTAAACGTAGCCCACGAAAATCGCATCCAGCGGCATCCCCAGGAACGAGCCATCCACCGCCGCAAACGCCAGCATTCCCCACGGCCCCAGAGGCGCAAGCACGTGCTTGATCCAGGCGCCGTAAGCGTGGACAAAATGTTTGATCTTGTTCAAGTGAGTCAGACCAGTTTACGCGAGGGCGGAGGACAGTCGTTGGTCGTTGGTCGTTCGTCGTTCGCAACTCCCAGTTCGCACCAGTAGTGCGTTCCCACAGTTCGCAGAATATTGTTTTTGCCAACGACCATCGACGAACGACCAACGACTGCTTCACTACTCATGCCCCGTCCGCCCAGCAATCAACTCCAGCGCATGCGGCAGCAAATCAATCACCGCCTCCAGCGACTCGACCGCTCCCGCCGGACTGCCCGGCAAATTCAGGATCAGGCTCGTTCCCCGAACCCCGCACACCGCGCGGCTCAGCGCCGCGAAGCGCGTCTTGCGCACTCCGTGGAGTCGCATCTGCTCCGCGATCCCTTCCACCAGCCGGTCGCACACCGCGCTCGTAGCTTCCGGCGTCACGTCCCGCGGAGCGATTCCCGTCCCTCCCGTGGTCACCACCAGGCGAGCCGACCGGCACAACTCAATCAGTTTTTCCTGAATTGCAGCGCCTTCGTCGCCAACCACGCTGCGCGCCACCACTTGAAAACTGCGCCGCCCCAGCGCTTGCGCCACCGCCGGACCGGAGAGGTCCACCTTCTCGCCTCGCGAACACGAATCGCTAACCGTCAGCACCGCCGCCCGCGTGGCATTCGGCGCCCAGGCAGCAAGTATCGAGGCATCAGGTGTCGAGGAGGACATCTTCACCCTCGGCCGCCGCGTCCCGCTGCGCCTCATCCAGCAGCCGCAATCCTTCCATCAGCAAGCCCTGCGTATTCAACGTCGTCGTTTCCTGCGAAGACTTTCCGTTGAAATCAATCTGGAAGCTTCCTTTCGTCCAGCGCAGCACTTTGAAAACCGCTTCGTCCCCTGTAATCGGGCCGTACGCGGCGTGCTTGGCCTGCCCCTGGCTGAAATAGATCTCGCATTTGTCGTCGCCATTGGTCATCGTGAGCAGGCAACTCTTGCGCCCCATCTCCAGCGATTGCACCAGGTCAATCACGTTCATCTGCGACAGGCTGCCGCGCAACACGCCATCGGTCGACGCCGCCTTACTCAGCTTCTCCAGCGCGATCCGGTCCACCACGCGCTTGATTTTGTGCGTAGCGTCTTTCAGGAAGAAAGGCTTTTCCAGATAATCTTCAATCGGATCCTGCATCGACAATCGTTCGCTGATGTCGGCCTTGCTGGCCATCAGGATCACCGCGATCCCCGCCGTCGCCGGTCTGCTTTTCAGTTTTTCCAGCAACTGCCGCCCGTCCATGCCCGGCATGCGGTAATCGCTGATCAGCACATCCGGCAGGTCGTCGACGGCCTTCAATAACGCATCGGCTGCGTCGGTCGCCACCGCGACCTCACCCATCGCCGAAAGTGCCTGCTGCAGCATCCCCAGCACCATCGGGTTGTCGTCCACCAGCAGGATTTTGACGTTGCTCGCCATAAATAAACAAATAAATAGATGAATATCTATTTCCGCTTCGCTCGTCTCCGGTAGTCTCCGCTCTTGCCGCCCGACTTCCGCTCGAGCATCACTTCCCGAATCTCAATGCCCTTGTCGAGCGCCTTGCACATGTCATACACCGTCAAGGCCGCCACGCTGGCCGCGACCAGCGCTTCCATTTCCACGCCCGTCTCCGCCGTAGTCTTTACTTTTGTCGAAATAGAAACGCCATTCTCGCACACGCCTAGGGTCACAGCAATGTGCGACAGCGCCACCGGATGGCACATTGGAATCAACTCCGCCGTCCGCTTGGCCGCCATAATTCCCGCCGTCCGCGCCACCTCCAGCGGGTCGCCCTTGGGATTCTCCGGCAGCGCCCGCAGCACCTTAGGCGTCATCAGAACGAACGCGCTAGCCTCCGCTTCTCGCGCCGTTCGCGCCTTACGCGACACGTCCACCATGCGCGCCTGCCCCCGAGCATCATAGTGCGAAAGACCGTGCGAAAGAAGGTGGGAAAGTTTTTTGGCCATTGCCAACAGGTTATCGTACTCGCCCCGGGACTGCTCTTTCATCGCATCAGCAACGACACCCATTCTCCCGCCTCAATCCGCTCCCGCTCCGGAGGAATCACAACATAGCAGTTCGCTCGAGCCAGCGCCGCGATGTCGCCCGACCCCTGCCACCGCGCCAGTTCCACCTCGGCATTCTCAAACTCTCCCGAAAGCACCGCCGGAAGAAATCTCTTCAACCCCGTCTTGGTCCGGATTTCCGATTTCAGCCGCGCCCGCACAAAAATCAACCGCTGCGGCGTCTGCCCCGCCAATGCTTCGATCATCGGCCGAGCGAACAGTTCGAAAGTCACCATGGTCGAAACCGGATTCCCCGGCAGCCCAAAAAAATATTTCTTGTGTGGCGCGGACACTCCTGTCCGCGTGTTGGCAGCAAATCCGCCGTCGGCGCAAACAGGAGTCTCCAAGCCACACAAACCAAACACCACCGGCCGCCCCGGCTGAATCTCCGCCCCCGTAAAATAAAATTCCGCCTTCAACTCCCCAAGCACCTGCTCCACCAGATCGTACTTCCCCATGGAGACGCCGCCCGTAAGCAGCAGCAGATCGCAACCCAATCCCTCTTCAATCAGCTCTCGCAGCCGCAACCGCTCATCCGGAGCGATCCCGAGCCGCACCGCCTCGCCACCCGCATTCTGCACTTGCGCCGCCAGCGAATACGAATTCGAATTCCGAATCTGCGCCGGCCCCGGAGTAGCGTCCAACTCCACCACTTCGTCGCCAGTCGAAAGCACGGCCACGCGCGGCCTTCGAAAAACCTGCACCCGGCTCTTGCCGACCGATGCCGCAACCGCAATCCCCGAGTGGTCCAGCCGCCGCCCTCGATCCAGCAGCAGTTGTCCCGCAAGCGCTTCCGCCCCACGCGGCACAAAATTCTCCCCGACGCGAACGCTGCGCAGAATCTCGACGAACTTCTCGCCAAGCGTGTCACATCCAAGGGTGTCACAACCAAGGGTGCCCGATCCCAGGGTGCCCCATCCTAACGTCGCGTTTTGTGCGACGTTAGGGTGGGAACTAAGTTTAGGGTGGGAACTCAGCGCGGCCGAAGTGTGTTCCACCATCACCACCGCGTCCGCCCCCGCCGGCAGCGGAGCCCCCGTCATAATCCCCACCGCCTGCCCGCGCTCGACCGAGCACACGC
Organism: Terriglobales bacterium; assembly: GCA_050011975.1. GTDB lineage: Bacteria > Acidobacteriota > Terriglobia > Terriglobales > Acidobacteriaceae > Acidiflorens. The sequence continues at coordinate 23,276 of JBEKIB010000023.1, forward strand.
CCGGCTCCGGCCAGTCGCCCGCCTTCACCTCGCCCACCACTTCCAACCGCGCCGGAACCTCCACCAGGTCCGCCGCCCGCACCGCATATCCATCGCGAGTAGCCCGGGCAAAAGGAGGAAAGTCGCGGTCCGCCAAAATCCCCTCCGCCAGCACCCGCCCCAAAGCCGCCAGCAGCTCCACCGTCTCCACTTCGCCCGGAGACACCGTAGCCGCGTGCTGCTCAACCAGCCGCCGCGCCTGTTCGAAGCTGACAATTCCCGCCGTGGAAGCGATCGAAGACATGCACGGATAATACCCCGCCCGCTTCTCAGCCGGCCACCACTTCCCGCATGTCATCCTGAAACCGTAAAGCGGTTTAACCGTGCGCGAACCGTCGTCGTCGTCGACAAACACCGAAGCGGTTCTACAATAGCTCTAAAATAACTAAGGTTCTTGGTCGGAGCCCCCGGTGAAAGGACTTGTCTAACGTATGAGCGAGACGAACGCGCGTGATGCCGCGCCATCTGCCGCCCTCAAATCTATCGGTGACGCCCTCGTAGGCACGTGGAAATTGAGCGGTGGCGCTGAAGGCGTAATTCGCTACGAGTGGATGGAAGGTGGACGGTTCCTTATCCAGCACGTCGACTTGAAAGTTTTCGGTCGGCAGATCAAGGGAATCGAGTTGATCGGGAAGCTGCATCGCGTGGGCGAGCAACCGTCCGAAGACGTGTGGACGCGTTTTTATAGCTTCCTGGACGGGCTGACGCTCGATTACGTGTACGAACTGCGTGGCAAAGAACTGACAATCTGGTTCATGAAAAAGAATTCTGACAATTGCTTCGTCGGTACCTTTAGCGACGATGGACAGTCGTACACCGGAGCGTGGGCTTGGCCAGGTGGCGGCTATGAGGTCACGGGTAAGCGTATTGACGAACCCAAGGACGCGCGGCAGCGGTAGGGCTGCCCGCCAGCGTGTTGCGCCGCCCCACCCAAACCTGTCCTCCTGAGCGCAGCATTGAGTTCACGAAGTGAAGTCAATGCGGAGTCGAAGGACCCCTGCCAGCGAAGCCAGCAAGAAATCCTAAGCGGGAGACGACCGTGGAATCCCACCCTTCAAAAACCGAAAGGTTGAGCACCCGCGGGAGTGAGTCTGCTCTCTCCTTAGCTTGTCATCCCGATTTTTTGTCATCCCGAACGAAGTGAGGGATCTGCTTCTTTGCCCCCAACGAAATTTGTCATCCTGAGCGAAGCGAAGGACCTGCTTTTTGCCCAAGAATCCCAGCCAACCTCCCAGAAGCACCCATCGAGATCATCCAGTTTGAGGACGTAAAGAAAGTGAGCACGCATCAGATTTTGTGTGGCGCGGGCGCTCTCGCCCGCGGCCGTTGACTTTGGGTGGCGCACCCTGTAAAGCCAGCAAGAAATCCTAAGAGGAAGACGACCGTGGAATCCCACCCTTCAAAAACCGAAGGGTAGGGCCGGTAATCGCGCTACAATCTGCGCCATGCACACTATGCCCTTCGATTGACATGCAAGGATGATGGAGGCACCTCAAGTATGCGTGCTGCTGGAATCAACCCCTACGTGAAGAGTAATGTTCTGAACACAGTGCTCGAAGAAGTCCCAGATAAACTGCTCTATCATTACACAGACCAAAAGGGGCTCTTGGGGATAATCAAAAGCAAGGAGATTTGGGCCACTCACCATCAATGTCTCAACGATACGCAAGAGTTCCTGTACGCCAAGGAATTAGTTCGCAAAGAACTCAAGAAGCGAACATCCGCAAACGACGACAACCGAGCACTGCTTGAAACAATGTCCTCGGCGTTGGATGGTCCGGGAAACGAGGATGTGAACCTCTACGTCGCCTCATTCTCTGAGGAGCCGGACTCGTTGTCTCAATGGCGAGCATATGGAGGCGCATCGTCTGGTTTTGCTCTTGGGTTCCAATGTGAGCGCTTGATTCTACCCGAAGCTTTTGCGCTAACACGCTGCATCTACCAGCCAGAGAAGCAATCCGAGGTCGTTGACGCTATCGTCTCTGATGTTCTTGACCGCCTCAAGAAAGGGAGTCTCCTTAACCCAGAGCAAATCGTAAGGGTTATGTTGCTTTTTGAACTGCATGCCTTTGCTTTGATTCTCAAACATCCGAAATTTGCGGAGGAAAGAGAGTGGCGAATCGTCTCGCGCGTCATGATGGACGACGCACAAGCCTTTCCTATTGAAGATGCCACTCGACTCGAATTTCGAGTCGGCAAGTCCATGCTCATACCCTATCGGTGCATCAGCGTGAAGGACGGCAGTGGAGGTTTTCTGCTGAAGAAGGTAATAGTCGGGCCGAATCCAAATCGAGAGCAAGCTCACCGCTCTGTGCGAAGTTTGTTGAACAGCAGGACAGACACTAAGGCCGTCGAAGCTCAATCCTCCTACATCCCATATCGAAACTGGTGATGGAAAGACGATCCTGACACCGGCCTGCCCCTCAAGCCCTAACCTGGCGGCCCGCAAGTACCCATAGAACCGCCGGCAGGTTTCCTGCGCCCACAGGACGTGCGCAGCTAGTGCTTACGTGGATCGCCCTTATTTCCTCCCCCGCCCGCCAGCTTCCCGCATCTTCCGCTCACGGACGGGCAGGTGATCGTCTTTTCCAGTTTCGTCAGCGACAGACTTTGGAGCATCTGCCTCACTGGGGATCGATTGCGGGGACGAGACCGGCATCACGGGCGGGTATAGCCCGGCGAGTGCATTGCGGTTTCTGACTGGGATTCCAGACGGAATTCCAGGAACACCACTGAGGCTGGACAACGGTACTGTGCCGAAGAGATACGGATCTCGCGTGCCCGATTCAAGTTTCTCGATTTTTTCCGCGAGATACGCCATCCAGCCTTCCAAGTCTTGCCTCGTCGCGGCAATTGACTGCAACGTTTCTTGTAGGAGTAGGGTCTGTTGTGATTCCCCCTGCGTGCGGCGCATGAGATTCGCGATCTTGATGGGAGTTCCTCCCCAATTGCCTTTGCTTACTTCGCTGGCTTGGTCGCCTATTTGCTTTATCGCTTCTGCAACGCTGTTGAGATCCGTGAAGTCGAACTTGATGGTTCGAAAACCGGCAACGTCGAATGGGATTCCAAAGTGTGTGTCAATGACGTGGATGATCGGTTTGTCGATGGCGTGTCGGACGGCGAGCTCGTAAAAGACGTTGGGATTGTGTTCCGTTAGGTCCGCAAGTACGAGATCGTAGTCTTGAATAGCCTGCAGGATCTGTGAGGTGATCATCCCGGGCTCGGAGATCTCATCGGCTCTTTTCACACAGTATTCGGGACTGAGGGCTTTCTTAAAGACGTGTTCGAGGACCGCATCCGAGCGCTTTCGCGTGGGGGAGTCCTTGTCCCCGATCGGAGCTATGACGAAGCATTTCTTTTGTTCGCTCTGGCTTGGCTCGGGCATCGGCGAGAGTTTACCACGGCGCTGGTTTGGCGGCTGGCCCCGTCCTATCGCGAAGCGAAAGGCGGGCCCTTTGACTTTTTTCATCACAAACGCGCAGTGAGCGCCATCACAGACATCTAACCGCCCGTCGGCGACAATGAAGATCGACCTGTAGCGGCCCGAGGTGTGCCCGTCCCCCAGGACGGCCCTCGAAGCTGCTCCAGCCCCACGTGTCGCGCTCTTTGAAAACACCAAATTTGAGACGATAAGCGGGCGTCAGCCCGCTGCCGAAGCCCCGCGCCAAGCGAAAAAGCCAGCTAAGTCATTGAGGAATAAATATCTTACCTCTAAGTCCTTTAAACTCAAAGATTTTGCGGGAATTTCCCCCTAACCCCATGATTCCAAACGGCAGGGGGTAGGGGGGTGGGGGGGGTAGGGGGGTAGGGGGGTATGCAGTAATCGGATCCGGGAATGACCTACCGCGCCAGCTCCTGTCCCAGCACCGTTGCATTGCTGGCGAAGCCAAGGCCAGTCTCCAGATCCACCAGTCCCGAGCGGACAAGTTTCGCGATCTCGCCATCGAAATGCTGCATGCCCTCGTTTTCGCAGGTCTTGATCGCGTCCAGTAGCGTGCGGCCCGGCCGCTCGCCTTGTTCGACGCAATCGCGAGTGCGCGAGTTCGATTTCAAAATTTCGACCACGGGAATGCGGTCGCCGCCGTCGCTGCGCGGGATCAGCCGCTGGGCAACGATGTAGCGGAAAGTCTTGGCGAGACGTTCGCGCACCGATTGCTGTTCAGTGGCAGCGAACGTGCCGATGACGCGCTCCACCGTCTTCGAGGTATCGATCGTGTGCATGCTGGAAAGAACGAGGTGGCCGTTTTCGGCGGCGTCGAGAAGAATCTCGAGCGTCTCCCGGTCGCGGATTTCGCCGACCATAATCACGCGCGGCGCCTGGCGCAGCGCGGCTCGCAGCGCCAATGTGAAGTTCGGCGCATCGCTGTGCAACTCGCGCTGGTGCACCGTCGATTTCTTGTGCCGGTGAAGAAACTCAATCGGATCTTCGACCGTCAGAATGTGATAGCAATATTCGCTGTTGATGCGGTCAATCAAAGCGGCCAGCGTCGAGGATTTGCCCGATCCGGTTCCGCCCGTCACCAGGATGATCCCGTTGCGGACCTTCGCCGCCTCTTCCAATTGCGCCGGCAGATGCAGCGAACCGAAAGTCGGGATGACGGTTGGAATGACGCGCATCACAATCGCGCAACTTCCACGCTGGATAAAGACGTTGACGCGGAAACGCGCCAATCCCGGCAATCCATAGGAAACGTCGCAGGAACCTTGCTCGCGAAGGGTATTGATGGCTTGCTTATTGGTGCCGATCAAGTCGGCCGCGATGCGGCGCGTGTCATCCGCCGAAAGCGTGCTGCTCCCGGAGATTTCAACCGCCGTGAGCTGTCCGTGAATCTCGACCTGAGGCGGACGCCCCGGCGAAAAGATCAGATCGCTGACTTTGTCTGAAGCGCGCAACATGCCGGCGAGCAGAACCGGCGTCGGGATCGAGCCCGTTCCGCTGATGCCCTCGAAGGCAATCGCAATCGGGGAATTCCCCGGAGCAGCCATTCCATGCACTCCCAGTTATTGGCATTGACACCACAGGGGAGAAACGTCGTCAAAGGAACCTATGTAATGAATGTAGCGCGGATGTACGGAAGAGCGAAGGACAACTAGGTCAACGACCTCGGTAACTGAAGAACAGTACCCAGACTTAGAAACAAATTGCTCTGGTTTTACTGGGTACTGGGTACCGGCAACTGGGTACTGGGTTTGCGCTATTTCTTCACCGGCTTTTTCTTGTTCTCGAAGCCCGTTTGTATGGTCGCACCGATGCTAGCCAGCATATCTTTGGCTGGCTGAGCAAGCTTGCCCTCTGGTTGCAGCTCAAGATATTTCTGGAAGGCCTCAGCTGTGCCTGGGGGCGCGACCATCTTATCGCCCTGGAGCGTAGCCTTGCCAATCAAGTTCACGCCCTTCCAGTAGTAAGCCTCGGCTTTGGTCGGATCGGCGGCAATCACTTTGTCAAATGTTGCAATGGCATCATCCACCTTGCCGGCATTGGTCAAGATAGCGCCCTCGTTGAACAGGTAGGTAGCGGCGCCCGCCGGATCCAGTTGGGCCGCCTTGTTATAGGTGGTCACGGCATCATCGACCTTGTTCGACTTCGCATAAACATCGGCAAGGTTGTTATAGTAAGCGGCCAATTTCTTATTGTTGTCCGGATCTTTCTGTGCCGCCTCAGAGGTGCTGCGCAGCTCGAGTGCCTTCTGGTAGTCGGTTACGGCCATCTCGTAGCGCTTTTGTTTTTCGGCGGGATCGGTCTGCTTAGGTGCCGCCATGCGGTAGGCGTCGCCGAGTTTGAACCAGATCAGGTCGCGGGTGCTGTCGATCTGGTTCGCTTCATTCAAAGTGGCGATTGCGGTCTCGAAGTCGCCCGCATCGGAAGCCGCACTGGCGGCTTTGAGTTTTTCGTTGAGCGCGCCGACAGTTTTCTTTTCGTTCTCGGCTTTGGCGGCAGCCTCCTTCGCCTTCGCGGCTTGTTCCGGGCTTAATCCCTGGCCCTGGGCCGCGCTCGCCTGTTCTTTCTTCAGGTCGAAGTCCTGCACCGTATCTTCCAACGTCACCGGGACGCCGTTGTAGTGAAAGAGTTCCTTGCCGTCCTTGCTGAGCGTGACGTTGTACTTGCCCGGGACGATGCCAAGCGAGAAGTACTCGCCCTTGTTGTTGGTTTTAAGGTTGTACTTGCGGCCGGATTCGGTCCCAGACCACAGCACTTCGCCCTGAGCGATCGGCTTCCCATCGAAATCCTTGCAAACTCCCTTTACGGTGCCCGTGTTTTGCGCCAATGCTAGTGGAGCGCACAGCCCCAAGGCGAGGACGAGCAACAGGGGAAAGATGAAATAGTTCCTCATGATTTGGCCTCCCGGCATTAATTCTAAATTTACTGAACTCTATTTACTGAATCTGATTCCGCTTTTCGATCGTCACGGACGCGCGCGGCGCGTCCCTGGCAACGGAGAAAGAAGAAATCGCCATTGCGCGTTTCACCTTCTAGCTCAATCGAGCGGCGGCTTCCGCGTACGGAATGGGATCTTCCGCGCCCGCTTCGCGAAACGCGCGCAGGCGGAGCACACAGCTGTCGCAGACACCACAAGCGCGATCTTCGCGCTGATAACATGACCACGTTAAATCGAAGGGGGCCCCCAGTTCAAGGCCAAGCGTCACAATCCCGTGTTTATGCATCGCAATCAGCGGTGTCACCACCCGGATTGTCCCTTCTTTTGTGCCCGCTCTTACCACTTCATTGAACGCCCGATAATACTCCGGCCGGCAATCGGGATAGCCGGAACTGTCCGGTTCAACTGCCCCGATGTAAACTTTTTCGGCTCCCAGCACTTCCGCCCAACTGACGGCAACGGCAAGAAAATGCGCGTTGCGGAACGGGACATATGTAACGGGTACGCCGACCGGCGCGCTGGCCCCGGCGCCGTGCACTTCGGGAATGGCAATGCTCGAATCGGTGAGGGCGGATCCGCCGATCGAGCGCAGGGCTTCATTGCGCACCAGCAACCGGTCACGAATTTCGAGCCGGTCGCAAATGCTTTCGAAGGCACGCCGTTCGCGCTCTTCGGTGCGCTGCCCGTAGCTGATATGGACGGCAGCCGCCTGGTGGTCGCGTGCTGCAAGCGCCGCACACACGCAGGAATCCATGCCGCCGCTTAGCAGCACTACAGCGCGGCTTCGGTTGCGGGCTGCGTTCGATGCTGAATTCGACAGCATGACTTCGTCGCGAAGCAGAGCAATCGCTTCCTTCCGATTTTATGACAGTTGAGAACGTTTCACTGGCCGCGCGGAAATCAACGCCGCTGTGACGCGCTCGGCAGTTGTCCCTCATAGTAAGCCTCAGAGCCGGCCTCGAGAGTCTTTCCCTTTTCGCTGAAAATGGGGATGTGAATAATGCCCGCCCGCTGGAGCGCGAACTGAAGAGTGGTTTCGAGCACTCCGAATCCGTACTGAACGCTGCGGCGGAAATTGATGGAGGAGGCTTCCGCGAAATACTTTGTCGGGCAGGAAACTTCGCCGATGCGGAAGCCGAAGTAAACGCATTGGGCGAGCATCTGGTTGTCGAAAACGAAATCGTCGCTGTTTTCTCCGAGCGGCAGCCGGGTAAGTACCTCGCGGCTGAAAGCGCGGTACCCGGTGTGATATTCCGACAGCTTGACGCGCAGAAACAGGTTCTCAAAAGCGGTGAGCAAGCGGTTGGAGATGTATTTGTAAAGCGGCATGCCTCCGCGCAACGCGGTGCCCCCGATAATGCGGGAACCGAGAACGACGTCATAGACACCGTAGGCGATCATGCTCGCCATAGCGGTTACCAGCAGCGGCGTGTACTGATAATCCGGATGAACCATGATGACGACGTCGGCGCCGGCGGCCAGAGCTTCGCGGTAGCAGGTTTGCTGATTGCGGCCGTAGCCGTAGTTGCGATTGTGGACGAAGGACTGCAAGCCCAGCCGGTTAGCGACTTCAAGGGTGCGGTCGGAACTGTGGTCGTCGACGAGAATGCGGATATCGACCAGGTCGGGCAATTCCCGCACCGTCGCTTCCAGTGTCTTTTCCGCGTTGTAAGCGGGGAACACGACGGCAATGCGTTTGCCGTTAATCATGCAGTGTATTCCTCGATGGACTGCTTGCATCATAACCGGAAACGCAGAGTTCTGCTGCGGTGATCCGGCTTCAATGTGCAAGGTGATTTCCCGTAGAGACGCGGCTTGCCGCGTCTCCGGAGACGGGCAAGCCCCGTCTCTACAAGGGGGAACTTGACCTGATGCGAAACCGCCTGTGTTGGTAGACTATCTAACAACACCCGCTCTCGCTCCGAGAGTTCGCGGCCTTAAGGCATCGACGAACTATGAGAGAAACTTAACTATGCCTTCTCGCACTCTATTTGAGAAAGTCTGGGATTCGCACGTGGTCGCTGCGCCGGAAGGGCAGTCGGCGCTGCTCTATATCGATTTGCACCTGGTGCATGAAGTAACCTCGCCGCAAGCCTTCGACGGTCTCCGCGCGAATCGGAGGCGTCTCCGGCAGCCTCTGCGCACGGTGGCAACCGTCGACCACAACATCCCAACCACTCCGCGGGGCCTTCCCATCACCGACCCGATTGCGTTGAGGCAGATTGAAGCGCTGCAGAAAAATTGCCGCGAGTTTGGGGTTCCGCTGTTTGATATGGATTCGGCCGAGCAAGGCATCGTCCACGTCATCGGCCCCGAACTCGGCATCACCTTGCCCGGGATGACGATTGTCTGCGGTGACAGCCATACTTCGACCCACGGCGCCTTCGGATCGCTGGCGTTTGGCATCGGAACGTCGGAAGTAGAGCACGTGCTGGCCACGCAATGCCTGCCGCAGAAAAAACCGAAGACGATGCAGATCCACGTAAGCGGAAAGCTGGCCGAGGGCGTGACCGCGAAAGATCTGGCGCTCGGAATTATTGGACGCATCGGCACCGACGGCGCCACCGGATATGTGATCGAGTACGCCGGGGATGCGGTGCGGGCGTTGTCGATGGAAGCCCGCATGACGCTGTGCAATATGAGCATCGAGGCGGGAGCGCGAGCGGGGCTCATCGCACCCGATGAGACAACTTTCGCGTATGTCAGCGGCCGCCGCTTTGCGCCAAAAGGAAATGATTGGGACGGCGCGGTTGCACACTGGCGCACTCTGGCAAGCGATCCCGGAGCCGAATTCGATCGAGTGATTGACATTGACGCGGCAGCGCTTGCGCCGTTCGTGACCTGGGGGACAAATCCCGGAATGGTTGTGCCGGTGGACGCGTGCGTTCCCGAGTTAAAGAGCTTCGCGCAAGAGGCCGACCGGCGCGCCGCCGAACAAGCGCTCGTCTACATGGGCCTCGATCCCGGAACGCCGATCGAAAACATTACCGTTGACCGAGTGTTCATCGGATCGTGCACCAATTCGCGCATCGAAGACCTGCGTGCGGCGGCGCGCGTGGCGAAAGGGCAGCACGTGAATCCGAAGGTTCGGGCGATGGTCGTGCCGGGCTCGCAGGCGATCAAGCGTGCGGCCGAACAGGAAGGCTTGCACCGCATTTTTCTCGATGCCGGCTTTGAATGGCGCGAGTCGGGATGCTCGATGTGTCTGGGCATGAATCCCGACATCCTGCAACCGGGAGAGCGCTGCGCGTCGACCAGCAACCGCAATTTCGAAGGACGTCAAGGCCGCGGAGGACGCACGCATCTGGTCAGTCCCATGATGGCGGCAGCGGCAGCGATCGCCGGACATTTCACCGACATAAGGAAGTGGCAATTTCAGGAGTCATGACGGTGGAGCGAACGGGCGTCTCGCCCGTCACGCTTGCACCTTCAGCAGCATCGCGGCCGGGCGGGGACGCCCGGCACTCCACCGGTCAGGCTGGCAGGAGGCATTAAAATATGCAACCGTTTCGCAAACACACCGGCGTTGTTGTCCCGCTTGATAAGGTGAACGTGGACACCGATCAGATCATCCCCAAACAGTTTCTGAAACGCATCGAGCGCACGGGATTCGGAGAATTCCTGTTCTACGACTGGCGCTTTTCGGGCAACGGAAAAGAGATCGGAAAAAAGCTCGGCGATTTTGTGCTCGACGCGCCGCGCTATGCGAAGGCCTCGATCCTGGTCGCGGGAAGAAACTTCGGCTGCGGTTCCTCGCGCGAACATGCCGTCTGGGCGCTGGCGGATTTCGGCTTTCAGGTGGTGATCGCGCCGTCGTTCGGCGACATCTTTGCCAACAACAGTCTGAAGAACGGCCTGCCGACTGTGCGCCTCAGCGAAGAACAGGTCGCGGAGATCATGCGCCGTTCGGAGGAGGTCGAAAACTACCAATTGACGGTCGATCTCGAAACCTTGCGAGTGGGCGACGGACGAGGTTTTGCGGCGACCTTCGTCATGGACGACTTCTCGCGTCATTGTCTGCTAAACGGGTTGGACGATATCGGGCTGACGCTACAACATGAAGCGGAGATCGCGGCGTATGAAGAGAAACATCCGGTGTGTGCGGAGATGAAGGCGATTGCCGTGATTTTGTAACTTCGTCATCGTGTAATCTAAACGGCGAGAACGACAGCCGCTGCAAATTACAAAATTACCCCGTTGCCAAATTACAAGATCGCTTTTTCTGGGTTACACCTCATGATGAGTCGGAGTGCGTTCGTGAAGAAATTTGTTTTCGTCCTCACCATCAACCTTATTCTGCTTTCCGCGGGGCGCGCCCAGACTGTTGCACCGGCCGCTACCGCAAAGCAACTCACGATTGAACAGATCTTCGCCGAGGGCGGAGTTACGGGCCGCGCCCCGGAGACGATCAGGTGGAGTCCGGACGGCACCAAGGTATCTTTCGTGCAGCGCGATGACGCTGGCGAGCACGGCGAACTCTGGTACGTGGACGCGGTGACGGGCGAGAAAAAAATACTGGCCAGCGAGACCAAGATGTCGCAGCTTGCCCCTCCTGCGAGCAGGATCAAGGACGAGCGCGAGAAAGAGCGTGTGGCGCGGTTCCTCGTCGCTGCCTATACCTGGGCACCCGATTCCAAACACCTGCTCTTCGATTCGCAGGGTCAGCTCTGGTATTACAGCCTGGATACCGGAACCGCGGTGCAGTTAACGTCGTCTCCGGACCCGAGCGAAGACCCGAAGTTTTCCCCCGATGGCAAGCGGCTCGCCTACGTGCGCAAGCACAATCTTTATGTGCATCCAGTGTCGGGAGAGGAGGGCGAGCGTCCGCTCACGCGCGAGGAGAAAGAGAAAGACAAGGATAAAGACAGGGACAAGGACAGAGACGACAACATCCTGAACGGCGAAGTGGATTGGGTTTACGCCGAAGAACTGGGGGTGCGCAGCAATTTCTTCTGGTCGCCGGAAGGCCGCGAAATTATTTTTCTGCAGATGGATGAGACTCGGGTCCCGACCTATCCCATCACCGACTGGTTGCCGACCCATCCCCGGGTCGAGCAGGAAAAATATCCAAAGGCGGGAGATCCGAATCCCATAGTGCGCTTGGGAGTGGTGGGCAGCAAGGGCGGCAAGCCGCGCTGGATCAAACTCACCGATGACGATGACACCTATGTGCCGCGTTTCGGCTGGATTCGCGAAGGCTGGGCTTGGGCCGAGGTCCTAAATCGCAAACAGGATGTTATGGACCTCTATTTTATCGACGCGAACTCGGGCAGGTCGCGCAAAGTGCTGACCGAATCGGCCCCGGATGCGTGGGTAAACGTCAATGACGACTTTCGCATACTGAAATCCGGCGACCGCTTTCTGTGGACCAGTTGGCGAGACGGCCACACCCACATCTATCTCTACAGTTTTAACGCGTCCGACCCGCTCGCGGCCGACGCCAAACTGGAACGCCAGCTCGAGAGCGGAGACTATGAAGTGATCGCGATCAGCGGGGTGGATGACACCTCGGGCACGGTTTTTTTCACCGCCAATAAAGGAGATCCGCGACAGGAAAAGATTTTTTCCGTGAAGCTGGACGGCTCGGGCATGCAGGGCATTTCATCAGAAGATGGAAACTATGCCGCCAGTTTCTCCGATGACGGCAAGCATTTCGTGGAAACGCATTCCACGACGCTGACGCCGCCGCGGATTTCGGTGTGCGCGCCAGCCGGCGCCTGCCAGAAAATCTGGGAGGGACGAAGCGTCGCAGACTACGACCCGATAGCGCCGAAGATGTTGGAACTTAAAGCGGATGACGGCACGGTACTGTATGGCGGCCTGATTCTGCCGCGCCATGCGGATGCCAGCCAGAAGATCCCGCTGATCGTGTACATCTATGGCGGTCCGTGGGGGCAAACGGTGCGGGACGCTTGGGGTGGAACTCACGCGCTGTTCCACCAGATTCTGGCCAACGAAGGATTCGCGATTTTCTCGGTCGACAATCGCGGGACCCTGAATCGCGACAAGAAATTTTCCGCCGCGATCCGTCTGCAGTCGGGCGGAATCGAACTGAAGGACCAGCTCACGGCGCTCGACCAGTTGTATGCGCAGTTTCCGCAGCTCGACCGCACTCGCACCGGGATCTGGGGATGGTCGTACGGCGGTTGGATGACGCTCTACGCGCTGACGCACTCCGACCGCTTCAAGGCGGGAATCTCGGTGGCGCCGGTGACCAGCTGGCGCGACTACGATTCGATTTACACCGAGCGCTACATGGGTTTGCCGAAAGACAACGCCGAAAGCTACGACGATTCGGCCGTCAGTGCGGCCAGCAGTCTGCACGGCTCCTTGCTGCTGGTGCACGGGACGAGCGATGACAATGTGCATTTCCAGAACACGATCCAGATGACCGACGCACTGATCCGAGCGGGGAAGCAGTTCCGGCTGATGGTGTATCCGAACAAGACGCATGGGATTGCGGGGATAGCCACGAGCACGCAGTTGTACCACATGATGGAAGATTTCTGGAATAAGGAGTTGAAATAAGTTGTCAGTTATCAGTTATCAGTTATCAGTTCTCGACCCGTGGTGGAAGTGAGATTTTACTGACAACTGACAACTGATAGCTGAAAACTATTCTTATGCATCGCACAACTCTCGGCGATTTCGAACTCACTATCGTTTCCGACGGAACGTACTTTCTCGACGGCGGAGCTTTTTTTGGCGTGGTTCCGAAGACCATGTGGTCGAAGAAGGTCATGGCTGACGAGCAGAACCGGCTCGACGCCGGCCTTAATTCGCTGCTCGTGCGTACCGGCAAGAAAAACATCCTGATCGAGACGGGCATCGGCAACAAACTGCCTGACAAAATGGCGCAGATCTACAAACAGCCGGCGAAGCTGCTCGACAACCTGCACAACGCTGGAGTCGCGCCGGAGGACATCGACATCGTCATCAATACCCACCTGCATTTTGACCACTGTGGCTGGAACACGGTGCGGCGCGGGGATCAGATGGTCGCGACGTTCCCCAATGCGAAGTATTACGTGCAGCAAAAAGAGTGGGAGCATGGCCGCCTGCAACTGGAGCGCGACGCGATCAGTTACATGAGCCCGAATTACGATCCGCTGCTCGAGACCGGTCAGATGGTGCTGCTGAACGGCGATGTGGAGCTTCTGCCCGGCATCTCGGTCAAGGTTTTCCCGGGTCACACGGCGAATATGCAAGCAGTGATCATCGAGAGCGGCGGCGGGGGCAACGAAAGGAAGAAGGCGTGCTACATCTCCGATCTGATTCCGACTTCAGCGCATCTCGACCTGACCTGGGTCATGGCGTTCGATCTGTTTCCGCTCGAAACCATCGAAAGCCGCAAGAAGTACTACGCCTGGGCGATCCCGGAAAAATGGCTGACCGTGTTCACGCACGATGACGCCACGCCGTGGGGATATGTGGAACGCGGAGAACGGGGAAGGCTGGGGCTGAAGACGCTCACCTAGGGACCCGCCCCCTCCCTACGTGCTCTGTGCTGGAAGCTTGGCCTCGAAGAAGCCTTCCACCCGCTCTAGAATCTCCGCCCCGCTCCTGGCCTCGTAGATCGCCTTCCTGAGCGCTGCACCTCCAGGCACGCCGTGCGTGAACCACGACGCGAACTGTTTCATCTTGCCTTCTGTTCCGGGCATTCCTTCTTCCAGCAGCATTTGAAAATAGGTGCGAATCATCTGGTAGCGGTCGGCTTCGCTGGGTTCGTCGTACATTTTTCCTGCGGAGCTTTGCTCGGCTGGACCGGCGGGGTCGCTCGCCGCTCCACTAACATACTGCTCAATCTGTCGGAAAATCCACGGATTCGCCGGGGCCATGCGGCCGATCATCACCGCGTCGCAGCCGGTTTGGGCGACGATGGCACAGGCGTCTTCGGGCGAGCGGATGTCGCCATTGCCGATCACGGGAATCTTGACTGCCTGCTTGACGGAGGCGATCCATTCCCAGCGCGCGTTTCCGCTGTAGCCTTGCTCGCGCGTGCGGGCGTGGAGCGCAACCGCAGCCAGGCCGCAGCTTTCGGCGAGGCGGGCGAGTTCGACGCAGACGATTTCGTCGTCGTTCCATCCGGCGCGGAACTTCACGGTGAAGGGAATCTTCACGGCGGCTCGCACCGCTTCGAAAATCTGCCGGATCAGCGGCAGATCGCGCAGCAGGCCGGAGCCGCCGTTGCACTTCACGACTTTCTTGGCCGGGCAGCCGAGGTTCAGATCGACGAGATCGAAGCCGAGGTCTTCCACCAGGCGCGCGGCATCGGCCAGCACGCTCGGACTGCTGCCGAAGAGTTGGGCCGAGACCGGGTGCTCGTCTTCATAGAAGTGCAGGTAGCGTCCGCGAACGCGCTGGTCGCGCAGCACGCCGTCGGCCGAGGTGAACTCGGTCATGATCAGGCCGCATCCGCCCAGGTTCTTGATGAAGCGGCGGAAGACGGTATCGGTAACGCCGGACATGGGTGCAAGCACGGTGGCGGGAGCTATGCGGAGGTTGCCGATGCAGAACGAACTGGGGAAGGCGCGCGGGACGGCCTGGCCGACGTTTTGTCGGGACGGAGCATCGGTGCTGCGCGAATTGTCCCAGAGCTTTTGCACAGTCTGATTTTACTTTCTTTTCCGGGCAAAAATAGTGCGTGACGGTTTCAAAAAGCAAAGCCTCCCACAGGGGGAGGCTTTCAAGAATGCGCGCTTCTGCGCAGAACTTACTTCTTGGCGGCTGCTTCTGCTTTTCCGGCGTCGCTTTTGGCGTACTTGCGGCGGAAACGCTCGATACGACCGGCGGTGTCCATGAGCTTCTGCTTGCCGGTAAAGAAGGGATGGCAGGCGGAGCAGATTTCTACGCCGATGTCGCCCTTGTGGGTGGAGCGGGTGGTGAAGGCGTTACCGCAGGCGCAATGCACGCGGATCTCGCCGTAGCTGGGATGGATGGCTGCTTTCATGTCAGTTCCGAAACCTCGATTCAGCCATTAGATTCTACAGGAGTTAGGAAGGATTCAGCAAGGCAGGCTATCAGCTGTCAGTTCTGCGGCACTTATCTCTCAATCAAATCTTTCCAATTGGAGGAAGTCGATCAGAACCGTACGAAACCGGCTTTACTGAAAGCTGAAAACTGACAACTGACAGCCCCAAAGCAAAACGGCAGGGCCGACCCCCTGCCGTCTCGCTCGCAAACGAAAATTACGGGGCCTCTACTTACCTTTATTGACCACTTTCTTGAGTTCGTTCCCGGGAGTGAATTTGGCGACTCTACGGGCAGCGATCTTGATGGTGGCACCCGTCTGCGGGTTTCGGCCATTGCGGGCCTTGCGCTGCGAGACGGAGAACGTGCCGAATCCGATCAAGGCAACCCGGTCCCCTTTTCTAAGGGCAGCGGTGACGCTGTCCACGGTTGTGTCGATTGCGGTCGTTGCCTGCGCCTTTGAGATGTTGCAGGCTCCGGCGATCCGGTCAACCAGATCAGCTTTATTCATGTTCTCTCCTGACACTAGTCGTTACGGTTCCCGCGCATCAGCCGGGGAGGAAAGCTCAAAGCGCGAGCACCGGCGATGGCCATTCTCGCCCATACTAGGGGATTGTCAATGGGAAACACGTGCCAGTTGCCGGTTTTGACACCTGAAGCAAACGGCTGTGTCGGCAGAAATGGTGGAATGAGCCGAAAGTGCCAGTGTTTGTTCCCTTCTTGTCTGCGATCCGCGGCACAACAGTTTTCCTCGCTTCTCCACCGTTCTCCACAACCCGCCCCTCGTCTCCACAGGTTGTGCACAGAGAGGAAACCGTTTTGAGTTGCGGCGCCGGCTTGTTCGGGTGCAGAGTCTAAGTACACACAATAGAGTACACAATCATGAAAACAGCAACCGAAGTTTGCCCGGTGTGCGCGGGCTCAGGATGGAAGCCGGTTCCGGGAGCGCCGGACGGCGGCGTCACGCGCTGCGATTGCAGGTTGCGGGAGCGTGGCAGCGCCCTGATTGCGGCGGCGCGAATTCCGAAGAGATATGAACATTGCGAGCTGTCGAACTTTACGACGGATTTCCCCGGAGCCGATCGCTCGATTGCGCTGGCGCAGATCAGCGCGTCGCGCTTCGTGCAGGAGTTCAATCCACGAGACGGCGCAGGGTTGCTGCTGGTCGGCGGCATCGGCACTGGCAAGACCCATCTTGCGGTAGGCATTCTTAAGGAGCTCATCGCGGCCAGAGGAAGCGCCTGCCTTTTTTGCGACTATCGCGAACTCCTGAAACAGATTCAGAACTCCTACAACGATTCTGTCCAGGCGACCGAACTTCAGGTGCTGCGGCCGGTGTTTGAAGCCGAGGTGCTGTTGCTCGATGAGCTCGGCGCCGTGAAACCGAGCGAGTGGGTGTGGGACACAGTCAGCCTGATCCTGAACACGCGCTATAACGACAATCGAACCACCATCATCACAACGAATTTTGCCGACGAGCCGGCTGCGAGCGTGACTCGGTTGCTATCGCCAGCGCGGGCGGCCGCGCGCGAAGAGACCCTTGGCGATCGCATCGGCGAGCGCATGCGTTCCCGGCTGCAGGAGATGTGCCGCATCGTGAAGATGGACGGTCCGGACTTCCGGCAGAAGTTCAAGAGCGCGAGCTTTGGATGATTCCGCTCTACCATCACACGCACTACAATCACAAGCGTGCTGAGCGAGCGTATCGAATTCCGGCCCGAAGCTGACGCCGAAGTCTTCTCCGCCGTAGCCGCTGTCCCCGCCGTGTTTCTCTTGCGCGGCGAAGACGCGAACTCCGAGCCCTACGTCAGCAAGACGGCCAACCTGCGCCGCCGGCTGCAGCGATTGCTTTCCCTGCCGGAAGAACGCACCAAGCGCCTCAGCCTGCGAGATCGCGTCCGCTGGATCGAATACACGCTGACCGGCTCTGATTTCGAATCGGGATTCGTGCTCTATCAAGTTCTGCGCGCCGTTTTCCCGAAGACCTACTCAAATCGCCTGCGGCTGCGGTTCGCACCTCTCGTCAAACTGCATCTGGAAAACGAATTCCCCCGCGCTTCGATCACGACCCGGCTGGGACGAATTTCAGGGAAGCTGATTTCTGGAAACAACGTTTACTACGGGCCCTTTGCTTCGCGGGTGGCGGCGGAAAAGTTCATGAATGACGCGCTCGACTTTTTCAAAATGCGGCGCTGCGTCGAAGACCTCCATCCCGACCCGAAATTTCCCGGCTGCGTTTATTCCGAGATGAAGATGTGTTTGGCGCCCTGCTTTCGCGGCTGCACCGATGACGAGTATCGCGCTGAAGTGGTGCGAGTAGAAGATTTTCTGGACTCGCGCGGCGAATCTCTGAAGCGGCAGATGTCGGCGGAGCGCGATGACGCCTCAGTGAAGATGGAGTTCGAAACGGCTGCAGCCATTCATGCGCGGCTCGACAAACTCACTCCCGTGCTGCAGCAGTTGCCCGAATTTGTCCAACGGATTGACCAGGCGCACGCCGTGATCGTGCAGAGGTCACGGCAGCAGGAGAGAGTCGCATTGTTCCGCGTCGATGGTGGCGCGCTCGCGGGGCCGCTTGAGTTTCCCATTTCCGATGCAGAACACACCAAGTCCCAATCCATGGAAGCCCGCATCCAAGGCGCACTGGCGGCATTTCCCGCAGCCAAACCAGCCAGCGCGATCGAGCGTATGGAACATTTAGCAATTCTGAAGCGCTGGTGCTACCGCGGCACACGGGCGGGCGAAATTTTCTTTGCCGATGACCGGGGAGAGTTGCCGATGCGGCGCCTGGTGCGGGGCATAGGACGGGTATACAAAGGAGAAGCGCCGGAAACCTCTCTGGCTGCAACGCCGGCGGGTCCGGTCGAATCCAAGGAGCAAAAGAAACCATGAAAAAGAAGGTCCCCAGCAAAAAGCGCATTCCCACTACGGTCGGGCCGTCCCATCCGGGAGACAAATCCCTGCGCGACCACCTGCTCTACCTGCTGAAAGGCGGTGGAGCACATGCCACCTTCGACGCCGCCATGGGCGATTGGCCCGTGCAACTCGCAGGAGCGAAGGTCGCAAACTTCCCCCACACTGCCTGGATGCTGCTGGAACACATGCGCCTCGCCCAGTGGGACATCCTGGAGTTCAGCCACAATTCGAAGCATGTCTCGCCGCCATGGCCCGCAGGATACTGGCCGGCGTCGGAAGTGCCTCCGAATGAGAAGGCGTGGACCGCGAGTATAGCCGCGTTCAAGAAGGACTTGAGAACGATGGAGCGGCTCGTCGCTGACCCGAGAGTCGATCTCTACGTGCGGATCCCCTGGGGTGACGGGCAAACGATTCTGCGCGAGGCGCTGCTGGTAGCCGACCACAATTCGTATCATCTCGGGCAACTGGTGATGCTGCGGAAGAGCATCGGAATCTGAGCGAAGCCTGATTCACCGCCGAGACGCAGAGAGCGCCGAGAAAACCTCTTTGGTCTTAAACAAGCAAGCTGAGAATTTGGCTCACCCCGTTTCGAATTTGCTCGAGGATTTTCTCGGCGCTATCTGCGTCTCGGCGGTGAAAGACTCTAAGCTGCTCGAACCGGCGCGCGCGGCGGCTTCTTTCGGAATACGACCCTGATCTCGTCCCGCCAGTGCTCGTCAATTCCCAGCAGTTCCCAATCGATCTCCGGCGACAGATAACGCAGGATCGTGTCGGTTGTGGGATGCACGTGCAGGGCGGGCGCGACCAGCATGAGCAGAGGTTTCTCCGGCGAGATCTCGTGTCCCGGAAAATAACCGAATTGTGCAAACTCTCCGCGGCTCTGGTGCCAGGCGACCCGCGACCAGTAATCCACGCCCTGCAAGGGAAGGTGAATATCCTCGTCGGCTTTGAGTTCGATCACGGCCAGGCGGGACTCGCGCGTTGCGACCAGAATGTCGATCATGGCGCGGTCGGCAGCAGCAAATGCCGGCACCTGCGCATACACAAATTTCGGCTGCAACCGCCCGTCGAGCGCCGCGATGTTCGCGGAGACCAGCGATTCCAGCCAGCGCTCGGGATGCATGCGCCACAACGCGTGGTTCTTCGGACCGTCCTTGTGACGCACAGCCGCCGCCAGTCGCACCAGATCGGCAAACTGCGTTTCGTTCTCCGAATCGAGAACGCGCTCTTCCGGTCCCACCCCGAAAACGATCTCCTCGCTGCTCTCGAAGTTTCGCGGATCGTGCGCAATCCGCGCCCGCGCGAATTCGAGGCCGTGCCGCCGGAATGAAATCGATGCGGGCGAGAGCGCCACGACTTCGGATTGCGGCAGAATGCCGCGAATGCGCGCGATCGATTCCGCAAAACGCTCGCGCGCCCGGCCCTCATCCATAGCATGCACCAAGCGGGTTGCCAGATTGCCGAGATCGCCAGTATCCACCGGAACGAGCGCATCCTCCCGCTGGTCGAATTCGTACAAATGCCATTTCGCTGCCGTCGGATGCAGGTGCGCCATGCGCTGCCGGGTCAAAGCCACGGTGCCTTTCGGCACAATCATCGCCAGCCCTTCAACAACGCGGCGTTCCTGCTGCGCCAGTCGGCACGCCTCAAGCCAAAGAATTCCGCAGGTCAGCGCGCCATCGACGGTCGATTGCGTTTCCTGGTCATTCACGCCGACAATGGCGAGGGCGCGCTGTCCGTGGCGCAGCCAGCCACGCAGATAGGCCGGGCCGAAGGAGTGTTCGAGATCGACGCTCGTGGTGAGCCGGACCACGGTCCAGCCAGGAAAATTCCTATCCAGCGCCCGGCGCAGGCGAGGCTCGTAGGCAACACGCGCCGCCCGACGTGCGGCGGGCGAACGCTGATCGCGATCGCGGCAGAAATCCAGCCGCGTCGGTCGATTCTGGCCCATGCGCTGCACCTGCAACCGGAGCGTGGTGGCCTTTACTTCCGCATCCAGCACCCGCCGCACGAAATTCCGCTCGTGCGACCACAGGTGCAATAGGCATTTGTGGTACTCACCCGAAACCGAATATTTCGCCTCTGCCAGATCGAACGCGATGGCGCCATCTTCCACCACCACCGAGGCGCGTGCGCCATCGAGAAAGTCGGATAGCATTTGGCTGAGCAATTCTGGGGTCATGTTGTGAGAATTATTCGTCTCGTTGGAGCCGGCGTCAGTGATGGTTGGACCGCTAAATTGTTTGGTTTTTGCCCGGCTATCGTCGCAAGGCAAGTCTACCGTGGGGCTACGCGCTACGTGCTTGGAGCACGTGGGCGATTGCTCGTAGCTCGAAGCTCTAGCGTTCCGCCCATGGGATAATGCAGTCAGGGCTGCGAGTCTTTTTCCAAGCCAAGGACATCCAAGTATGGTGACTGCCAACCAGGAACGCTTCTTTTTCACACACTACGGACTTACGAATCAAGATCTCGAGACTTATCTGGCCGCCGCGCTTTCGGCCGGCGGCGACTACGCCGACCTTTATTTCGAATACCTGACCTCGACCTCGCTGATGGTGGATGAGTCTCTGGTCAAGTCCGCCTCGCAGGGGATTTCGGCGGGCTGCGGCGTGCGCGTCGTCTCCGGCGAGCGCACCGGATATGCCTACACTGACGATCTTTCTCCACAACGGATTCTTCATGCTGCCCGCACCGCGGCGCTAATTGCCAGCGCGCCGTCGAAGACGACGGTCGCCGGATTCCAGCGGAAGCCAGCCCGCAGCTTGTACCCCGTTGCGTTGCCTTCGGTGGACGCGGATATTACCGCCAAGGTTGAGCTGCTGATGCGCGCCGATCGCACCGCTCGCGGCTACGATCCGCGGATCAAGGAAGTACGCGCCAGCTATGCCGACGAGCTGCGGACGATCCTGGTGGTCGGCTCCGACGGCACGTTTGCGGAAGACTCGCAGCCGCTGGCGCGCGTGAATGTTTCCTGCATCGCGAAGACGGATGCGACTTCGGGGCGCGGCGGCTCCGGCGGCGGCGGACGGGTTGCCCTCGACTTCTTTTTCGGCGACAAGACTCCTGAGTTTTTTGCCAAAGAGGCCGCGCGCCAGGCGATTCTGCAACTCGACGCCCGCGAGGCTCCAGCCGGAGACATGGAAG
The DNA here is from genome assembly GCA_050011975.1 of Terriglobales bacterium. Classification (GTDB taxonomy): domain Bacteria; phylum Acidobacteriota; class Terriglobia; order Terriglobales; family Acidobacteriaceae; genus Acidiflorens. The sequence continues at coordinate 44,722 of JBEKIB010000023.1, forward strand.
TTGTGCTCGGTCCGGGATGGCCCGGCGTTCTGTTACACGAGGCCGTGGGTCACGGGTTGGAGGCCGACTTCAATCGCAAGAAGACGTCGGCATTCGCCGGCCTGATCGGCAAACGAGTGGCCAGCGAAAAGTGCACCGTGATCGACAACGGCACCATGCCGTGGCGTCGTGGCTCCTTGAATGTGGACGACGAAGGCCAGCCCACGCAGGAAACCGTGCTGATCGAGAATGGAATTCTGAAGGGATATCTCAGCGACAAACTCTCGTCGAAGCTGATGGGCCTGGCGGACACGGGTAACGGACGCCGCGAGAGTTATGAGCACATTCCGATGCCCCGCATGACCAACACGTACATGCTGGCGGGGCAGGACGATCCCGGAGACATTATTCGCTCGGTGAAGAATGGCGTTTACGCGGTGAACTTCGGCGGCGGACAGGTCGACATCACGAACGGCAAGTTTGTTTTCTCGGCGTCGGAGGCGTATCTCATCGAAAACGGACAGATCACGGCTCCCATCAAGGGCGCAACCCTGATCGGCAACGGACCCGATGTGCTGACGCGGGTTTCGATGGTCGGCAACGATTTGAAACTCGATGAAGGCGTCGGCACCTGCGGCAAAGATGGACAGGCCGTTCCGGTTGGCGTCGGCATCCCGACCATTAAAATCGACCGCATGACCGTCGGCGGGACTGCGAAGCGGGAAACCGGCGGATTCATGCAGTAAGAGAATTGCAGAGGTCACAGGTCCGATTGCAAAGGTGAAAATCCACACAGTTACCTCTGCAATCTGACATCTGCAATACTTTTGCAATACTTTCAAAATGACGACAACACTAGAAACCAGCGAAACGAAGCCCGCAACCGATCTCAAGGACATCGCCACCGACGTTGTCAGCCGCGCGGTGAAAGGCGGCGCTACGGCGGCCGAGTGCGTCGTCCGCGAAGGCGACGAATTTTCGACCGTGGTGCGGCTGGGCCAGGTCGAAACGCTAAAAGAGTCGGGCTCGCGCGCCATCGGCGTGCGCGTCTTCTTCGGACAGCGCGCGGCCAGCACCTACTCCAGCGATTTTTCCGCCGCCGGCATCGAGCGCATGTTGAAGTCGGCGCTCGAACTGGCGAAGATCTGTTCTGAAGACCCGAACGCGGGCATTCCCGAGGCCGGCAAGCTCGGATCGCTTTCGGGCGACCTCCATCTTTATCACGAAGACGTTTACTCGTTGCCCGGCCCCGAACGCATTGAGTATGCGCGCCGCGCCGAAAAGGCCGCGCTCGATGCGGATCCACGCATCAAGAACTCCGAAGGCGGATCGTTCGACGCTGCCACCGGCAGAAAAGTGCTGGCGAATTCTCACGGCTTTGTCGGCGAATACCGGCGGTCGTACTGTTCGGTCGCAGTGGTGCCCATTGCCCAGGACGAGAACGGCGGCATGCAGCGCGATTACTGGTATTCGGTGGCGCGCAGTCTGGCAAAGCTCGACTCGGCGGAGCAGGTCGGAAAAGAAGCCGCTCGCCGCACCCTTCGACGCCTGGGCGCGCGCAAGGTGAAGACCGCGCATGTGCCGGTAGTGCTCGATCCCATGATCGCCAACTCCATGCTCGAACATATTTTCGAGGGCGTGAATGGCGACTCCGTCTATCGCGGAGCCTCGTTCCTGGCGGGCAAAATCGGCGAGAAAATTGCGGGACCGAACGTCACCGTCGTCGACGACGGCACCATGCCTGGCGGCTTCGGCACCACGCCCTTCGATGGCGAAGGCATTCCCACGCGCCGCACGGTGGTAATTGAGAACGGAATTCTCAAGTCGTATCTGCTGAATACGTACACCGCGAAGAAGTTGGGCCTCGAGACTACCGCCAACGCATCTCGCGGACTTGCCGGGACGCCCGGCATCGGACCGGGAAATTACTTCCTGGAACCCGGAACGAAAACGCCGAGCCAGATTATCGCGGAGATCAAAGACGGCCTCTATGTAACCGAGTTTCTCGGTCACGGCGCCAACTTAGTAACTGGCGATTACTCCCGCGGAGCCTCCGGCATGTGGATCGTCAACGGCGAACTAGCCTATCCGGTAGAAGAGATCACGGTAGCCGGCAATCTCAAAGAAATGTTCTGCAATATTTCAGAGATAGGCAGTGACTTGGAATTCCGCGGCAGCGTGGCCTCGCCAACCATCCGCATCGACGGCCTAACAGTGGGCGGAGAGTAGCAAGGACTCGGGTAGGGACAGCCGCCCTCGGCTGTCCAGGCGGAGCGCAGCTCCGCAGTCAGGTGTGGCGCGGGCGCCATCGCCCGCGAACTCTCGGACCGGCAACGCAAACCTCAACTCACGAATTAACCTGTTTTTAACATTCACCAAGTCATTCGCCGTTAACATTTTTCACATGCCTGAGCAGCCGTTGCACATCGAAGATCTTCCCGGGTCGCGGGAGGGAATCCGCATCCTGCGTCTTGCCGGGCCGTTGACGCTTCCCAATGTGTTCGGCTTCCAGTCCAAGGTGCGTGCCGACAACTCGCGCGCGCTCATTCTGGACTTCACGGATGTTCCCTTGGCGGATTCCGCGGGGATTGGTGCGCTGGTGGGGGCCTATGTCACTCGACAAAAAGATGGACGCAGCCTTGGCTTGGTGGGCATGAATCAGCGTATCCATCAGGCTCTCGAAGTCACGCGCGTCGAAAGCTTCTTTCATTTCTTCCAGACGGTCGCCGAGGCGGAAGCGGCGGCGTGAGGTGGAGGGGCGGGCGTCCCCGCCCGCCTGCCAAGCTGCCCGAGGACGGGCGAGACGCTCGTCGCTCCACAACCCAATCATCGCCAAAAAGAAAAGCGGCCTGCGCGGGCCGCCTTCTTTTCCCGAATTTTGGTTGTGGCCTAGACGCCTTTGACGTTCTCCGCCTGCCAGCCCTTGGGGCCTTTCACGACATCGAACTGAACCTGTTGACCTTCCTGCAGGCTGCGAAAACCGTTTGCCTGGATGGCTGAGAAGTGCACAAAAACGTCCTCGCCATTCTGGCGGCTGATAAAACCATAGCCCTTGGCATCGTTAAACCACTTTACTGTTCCTGTTTCCATGATGTTGCCGTGTTCCTTTTGTGTTGAGGTATGCGCCGGAACTCGCAGGATAGTGCAGATCACGCTCATGCAGATCACGCCGTAAGGCAGGTCACGCTGTAGAGCAGAGTACTGCTGACGACCGCAAAGATCAAACGCACCTAGATTGTACATATTCGGGGCTAAATGGCTAGAAGATTCTGTACTTACAGAGGTAATGGGTTCGGGTACAGTCCGGGTACACATTTCCCTGACACCCTCCCGAAAATTCCCAGTTTCAGCCCTCCGTTCTTTTGTATCAGGCTGAAAAATAAGGCCCATCGCCTTTTGGCAGTGTTCTTGCTTTCGCTGGTAACAGTAACAAACTGAATCAGTCTGGAGGCTCCCATGCTGACCATACACGTTGAGAACCTGAGTGATCTGGCAGTGATTGAGTGCAAAGGCAGGATCATCCGCAGCGACTCCGTTTTCAAGCTTCGCGATGTCATATTGGCGCAAGCCGACTCCCGCATCATCGCGCTGGATCTTTCCGAAGTAGAGGAAATTAGCGGTGGCGGTCTGGGGATGCTCGCGTTTCTCGAGCATTGGGCAGGCGATCACGATATTCGGTTCAAGCTGTTCAGTCCGTCAAGAGCCGTATTGGACGGGCTGGTGCGTACCCGCTCAATTCTGAACTTCGAAATTGCGACCTTCCACGAGATGATGGGTATCCTGGCCCATTCCGATAGCCGCTATAGCCTCGCTGCCTGAACATCTCATTTGCAACTTTTCAGAGCCTCCTTCATCATCAGGCGATGCGTAGTCAAATAGGGAAGTGGGGGCTCGTTTTCGCGGGAATTCTTCTTTGGGTTGCTCCTATCAGCGCCCAAGCCGATCTCATTGGGAATATTCGCGCCCAACTGGCACAGAATTCCTTTTCTGCGGCCGAGTCCGAGCTTCGCATCTATAAGGCTCAGCATGACGTCACGCCGGAGTATCTCGAAGCCTTGTCGTGGATGGCGCGCGCGGCGGCCTCAACAAAGCAGTGGGACCAAGCCGCTGCCTACGCCGGCGAGACGCGCCGTCTTTCGGAGCAGCAACTAACACTATCAACGACCAAGCGCAAACTGGACGCCGAACCTCATTTGCCGATCGCCCTTGGCGCCGCGTACGAAGTTCTTGCCCAGGAATTGGCGGCAAGAGGGCAACACGCCCAAGCGCTCAGTCTGCTGCGCTCGGCTTTAGCGCGCTATGGAAATACATCTATTCGAGCGCGGCTCCAGAAGAACCTCAATTTGCTGGCTCTGGTCGGCCAACCCGCGCCGCCCTTACAAGTAACTCAGTATCTCGGACCGAAACCGCCAACTCTGGCATCGCTGAAAGGCTCGCCTGTTCTTTTGTTCTTCTGGGCGCATTGGTGCGGAGACTGCAAAGCCGAGGTCCCCGTGATTGCCCGTTTGCGGCAGGAGTTCGCTTCGCAGGGCCTGGTCGTCATCGGCCCAACACAACTCTACGGCTACGCGGCGCAAGGAGCCGATGCGGCGCCCGAACAAGAGCGCGCATATATCGAATCAGTCCGCGCCCGATATTACGCCAGCCTGCAAGACATGCCCGTGCCGTTGAGCAAACAGAACTTCAATGCTTACGGAGCGAGCACGACGCCGACTCTGGTCGTCCTGAATCGCGCCGGCCAGGTGGCAATGTATCATCCCGGGGCGCTTTTGTATGACGACCTGCGCTCCGCAATACAAAAGGCGGTTGCTCGCTAGCTCGCGGAGTGACGGGCGTCCTGGCCCGTCCGCGGGAACCTAGAAGGTTGCGGCCTGTTCTCGCCGTCGCGCCTGAATCTCGATATAGACGTTGATCAGGGAGACGGCGGCTGGCGTCACGCCCGGTATCCGCGAAGCCTGGCCTAGCGTCTGCGGGACGACTTTTCCGAGTTTCTCCTGCATTTCGCGCGACAACCCGCTGACTGCCCGGTAATCGAACCAATCGGGGATGCGGCGCTGCTCGGCCTTCTTCAGGCGATCGATGGCGCGCTGTTGCTGGTCGAGGTATCCGGCATACTTAATCTCAGTTTCGACCGACTTGAGCTCGTTGCGTATTTCAGACGAAAGATGAACCGGAACAGAGCCAACCGCAGAGGACGCAAAGTCCGCCGAGGAATCTCTTTCAAAAAACCCGGGCGCGAGATCCTGTAGAACCGGCGCCAGTTGCTCGATGATGATCTCAGGCCGCTTCAGAAGTTGTGCTAATGGCTGCCCCACCGCCTGAGACAGATCGATTGCAACGGAGCATGTAGGGACAGCCGCCCTCGGCTGTCCAGTCGAGCGAAGCTCGACCGCGATTTCCGCTGCCATCGCTGCCGTCAGTTTCGTCTTCTCCAGCAGTTGCTTCACTTCGTCTAGCCGCCGCTGCTTCGCCTCAAACTCCGACCATGCTTCATCCGAAATCAGCCCCACGCGCCGTCCATGCGGAGTGAGCCGCCGGTCGGCGTTATCGATCCGCAGATGCAGCCGGAACTCCGCCCGCGAAGTAAACATCCGATAAGGCTCGTTCGTGCCTTTCGAAATCAGGTCGTCGATCAGAATGGCCGTGTACGCTTCCGTGCGGTCGAGCACCAGCGGAGGTTCTTTCTTCACCTTCAGCGCCGCGTTAATTCCAGCCATAATTCCCTGGCACGCCGCTTCTTCGTACCCCGACGTCCCATTGATCTGCCCGGCGAGAAACAGCCCCGCGATCTTTTTCGTTTCCAGCGTGCGCCGGAGTTCCGTGGGATCGATCGAGTCATACTCAATGGCGTAGCCCGGCCGCATCATCTCCGCGCCTTCAAGACCCGGAATCGACTTGAGGATCGCCAGTTGCACATCAATCGGCAGCGAAGTGCTCATGCCATTGACATAGATCTCGTGCGTGTTCAGGCCCTCAGGTTCCAAAAAAAGCTGGTGCGTCAGCTTGTCGGGGAATTTGACGATCTTGTCTTCAATCGACGGACAAT
>JBEKIB010000024.1:0-50195 GCA_050011975.1 Terriglobales bacterium
GCTCCGGCAATTTACGAGCAAGTGCTGATTTCGCGCGGGCCGCGGGCGCGTGGCGCAGTGTTGAAGGGAATGCTGCCGCAATATGAGCGCAAGGTGAGCGATCTGCTGCAATCGGTGACGCTGGGATCAGCGGCGGCATTGGAGGAAAAGCCCTCTGCAGAGAAGACGAATCAAGCGGATGCTGCGGAGATCGCGAACGTAGCGCCGGCGTCCTCCCCGGCTGGCACGGCGGGCGTCTCGCCCGCGGCCGCGAACAAGGGGGCCACACAAGCGACATCCCCCGACGATTTGTCCGGCGTGCAGCAGCGCGTCGCGGCCATGCCTCCCATTATTCTCGGCAAAGATATGGCCGACGAGATTGGCGCGACCGTGGGGTCGGTAGTGCTGGTTACTTCTCCGCAGGGCGAGCTCACTCCATTCGGCATGGTGCCGAAGTACATTCGCTTTCATGTCGCGGGAATCTTCAACTCCGGCTTTTTCGACTACGACTCTTCCTGGGCGTTCATCCGCCTGGCTGACGCGCAGCAACTGTTTGGCTTGGGCGACGTGATCTCCGTCATCCAATTCAAGCTCGACGATATCTACCTGGCGGGCGACGTGGCGCGCGCGCTCGAACAGGCCGCCGATCTTATTTCAGGAAGCCACGGCTTCATGGCCACCAGTTGGATGGAGCAGAACAAGCCGCTGTTCCGCGCGCTGCGGCTGGAGCGCGTGGTGACGTTCATCACCATCGGCTTGATCGTGTTCGTCGCCGCGCTCAACATTTTGATCTCACTGATCATGATGGTCATGGAAAAGACAAAAGATATCGCCGTGCTCATGTCTCTGGGGACGAAAAAAGCGCAGATCCGGCGCGTGTTCATCGCGCAAGGCGTGCTGATTGGCGTGATCGGAACGGCGATCGGCCTCGTGCTCGGCTACGCGATCTCATGGGCCGGCGGACACTACCACTTTATTTCGCTCTCGCCCGAGGTCTATTCGATTGACTATGTTCCGTTCGCACCGCGGCTGATCGATGGAGTGATCGTGTCGCTGGTTTCCATCGGGATCTCGTTTGTGGCCACCATCTATCCGTCGTGGTCAGCGGCAAGAATCTTGCCGGCCGAAGCGCTGAGGTACGAATAGAGCTCGGCCCATAGATGGGTTTGGGACTAATTGCGTGAGAATGGTCACGCGCCGCACCTTGCTGTGACCACGGTCACATTGCAATCGTTTTCCAGGGGTATACAGTCTTTCGCATAGCCCGTTTCCGCAAGCGAAATCGCGGGATCGGGTTGTTCCTCCTCATGATCTGATGGATATGATCTGATGGATCATGCTCTGACGGATCATGGTCTAATGGATCATGGCCAGTTTCCGCCGCGTCGCAGCGGCAGAGGCCATCTACCTTGGTACTTAGGAGGGCGCGTTTGCATCCAATACCTCAAGATCCTCTGCTGAGGGTCGAAGGGTTAAGTAAGGTGTTTCGCTCAGGCGAAGCGGAGCTCGTGCTCTTTGAGAATCTGTCTTTCCAAGTTGACAAAGGAACGATGCTGGCCATCGTCGGACAATCGGGTGCGGGAAAGAGTACCTTGTTGCACATCCTGGCGGCCCTTGATCGTCCCTCCGCTGGTGCCGTATACTGCGCCAACTCGCACGTGAATGCGCTTTCCGAGGATGACGCCGCCGAGTTTCGTAACCGCGAGATCGGCTACGTCTGGCAGTTCCATTACCTGCTGCCGGAATTCACCGCTTTGGAGAACGTTGCCATGCCTCTGCTGACGCGCGGGCAGCCGCTATCCACTGCGGAACCAGAAGCTTCGCGGTGGCTGCGCGAGGTAGGACTGGAGCAGCGCGGGCATCATCGTTCGGGAGAGCTTTCCGGCGGCGAGCAGCAACGGCTGGCGCTGGCACGGGCGCTCATCACCCAGCCGCAAGTCTTGCTGGCCGATGAGCCTACCGGCGATCTTGACGGGCGCACCGGCGCATTGGTTTTTGAACTGGTGGCGCGATTGCACCGGGAACACCAACTGACCTCCGTGATCGCCACCCACAACCTGGCGTTTGCACGTCGGTGCCATAGGGTTTTACGGTTGGATCAGGGCAAAATGGAAGAAGTGGCGCCCGAGTCGCTTTCAGCGTAACGAAAGGCAGAACAGAAACACGATTAAAGAGCGGGGTTGAAAAATCGGAGTACGCGAAGTAAGGCTGAGGCGGGTAACTACAAGGCGATATCGCTGGGAGATTCGGCGATATAAATGCATAATTAAGGGTTGAGTCAGGGTTTGGCGGAGTGCGGGGCGCTTCGCGGGAAGTCGGGGGGAACCGGTATATGTTTGAACGCTACACGGAGAAAGCCAGACGCGTAATTTTTTTCGCGCGGTATGAGGCCAGCCAGTTTGGGTCTCCTTATATTGAGACGGAACACTTGCTGCTCGGCCTGCTGCGCGAAGATAAAGCCCTGACCAATCGTTTCCTGCGCTCGCATGCGTCGGTGGAATCGATCCGCAAACAAATCGAGGGTCACACCACCATCCGGGAAAAGGTTTCCACCTCGGTCGATCTTCCCCTGAGCAACGAATGCAAGCGTGTGCTGGCCTATGCCGCGGAAGAGGCCGAGCGCCTTTCGCACAAACATATTGGAACCGAGCACCTGCTGCTCGGCTTGTTGCGCGAAGAAAAATGTTTTGCGGCTGAGATTCTGCACGAGCGCGGATTGCGGCTTTCAACCATCCGCGAAGAACTGGCGCGTACCAGCCAGGAAAAAGCGGCGCCGCAACGCGGACAGCGCGAATCCTCACTGCTGAGTGAATTTTCGCGTGATCTCACCCAGTCCGCCATGGATAGCCAACTCGATCCGCTGGTAGGCCGCGACGGCGAAGTCGAGCGCGTGGTGCAGATTCTGTGCCGCCGCACCAAGAATAATCCCGTACTCATCGGCGAGCCCGGAGTAGGCAAAACCGCCATCGTGGAAGGCCTGGCGCAGCGCATAGCCGACGGCGAAGTTCCGTCCTTCCTGGCCGACAAACGCATCCTGGCGCTCGATCTTTCTCTGATCGTCGCCGGCACCAAGTATCGCGGACAGTTTGAAGAGCGCCTCAAGACCATCATGAAAGAGCTGATGGAGTCGCAGAATTCCATCATCTTCATCGACGAACTGCACACCCTGGTGGGCGCGGGCTCGGCGGAAGGCTCGCTCGACGCCGCCAACATCCTGAAGCCGGCCCTGTCGCGCGGCGAGATTCAGTGCATCGGCGCAACCACTCCCGCTGAATATCGCAAGTCGATCGAAAAAGACCGTTCGCTCGAGCGCCGCTTCCAGGCCGTGAAGGTTCCGCCGCCCAACGAAGCCGACGCCGTAAAAATTCTTTTCGGCATAAAAGAGCGCTACGAAAAATTCCACGCCGTCACCTACACCGACGACGCCATCAATTTTTCGGTGTCGCATTCGAACCGCTATATTCCCGACCGTTTTCTCCCGGACAAAGCCATCGACCTCATCGACGAGGCCGGCGCGCGCGTAAAGCTGCGCCAGACCACGCTGCCCGAAGAATTGACGGAAGTCCAGAAGCGGATCAAATTCATCGTCCATCGCATGGAGAATGCCATCGCGAACCACGAGTTCGAGAAGGCGCGCTTCTACTCGGATGAAGAACGCAAGGAGCGCGAGAACCTGCGCGCCCTTCGCGAAAAATACCACCTCGATGAATCCTCCACCGGCGTAGTCGGTCGGGAGGACATCGAGGACGTGGTAAGCCGCTGGACCGGCGTTCCCATCACTTCAATTAAAGAAGAAGAAACGCAGAAGCTGTTGCGCATCGAAGAAGAACTGCACAAACGCATCATCTCGCAAGACAAAGCCATCAGCGCCTTGGCCCGCGCCATCCGCCGTTCGCGCGCGGGGTTGAAGAGCCCGAACCGCCCCATCGGTTCATTCCTGTTCTTAGGACCCACGGGCGTAGGCAAAACCGAAGTGGCTCGCACCCTCGCCAGTTTCATGTTCGGCAGCGACAAAGCTCTAGTCCGTTTCGATATGTCGGAGTTCATGGAGAAGCATTCCGTCTCGAAACTGATCGGTTCGCCTCCCGGATACGTTGGCTATGAAGAGGGTGGCCAACTGACAGAACGCGTCAAGCGCGCGCCATATTCTGTCGTTCTGCTCGACGAAATCGAGAAGGCGCACCCCGATGTCTTCAACATCCTGCTGCAGGTTTTTGAAGACGGCCAATTAACCGACGGCTTGGGCAACACCGTCGATTTCAAGAACACCATCATCATCATGACGTCGAACATCGGCGCCCGTCACCTGATGAAGCGCGAGGGCCTCGGCTTCCAGTCGTCGAAAGACGAGATGGTTTCCGAGAAGGTCGAAGACCTGGTAAAGAGCGAGGTCAAGCGCACCTTCAACCCCGAATTCCTGAACCGCGTGGATGAGATCATCCTGTTCATGGCGCTCAGCGAAGCCGACCTGATCCAGATTCTCGAACTCATGGTCAGCCAGTTGAACCAAAATCTCGCCCAGCGTTCGATCACAGTAACCGTGGCCGACGAGGCGAAGAAGTGGATTCTGAATCAGACGCTGACCGACCGCAGCTACGGTGCGCGTCCGCTGCGCCGCGCCTTGCAGAAGTACATAGAAGACCCGCTGTCCGAAGCCCTGATCCAAGGCACGATCACCACCCGGCCGGCGTTCATCGAGGTCTTCCTGGAGTCCAACAAGCTGTACTACCGTCCAGTGGACGCGGAGAAGACTGAAGGCGTTCTGCTGTACGAAAGCTAGAAATGCCCGTGGAGGGACGGGCGTCCCAGCCCGTCCAAGCCGAGTGCCGCTCGGCAGCGATCTGAGCCGTCAGCGAAAGCTGGCGGCTTTTGTTTTTGCGCCACTAAATAGTGGTCGAGAATGCTAAGATCGGGCCGAGTCCAACGATTTGCAGTGAAAATTAGTAGAGCTCCAAATCGCGAATTCCGTTCGAAAACTCCAGAAAAGGAGCCCTGAAACTATGCCGCCCGCGGAAGGTTTTGAGGCGAGAACGTATCGCAAAGTTGACGTGCGCATCGTGCCTTTCCTTTTCTTTTGCTACATTTTGGCGTATCTCGATCGGGTCAACGTGGGATTTGCGAAGCTGCAGATGCTGAAAGATCTCTCGCTGAGCGATGCGGCATTCGCTACCGGCGCCGGTATTTTCTTTATCGGCTATTTCTTTTTCGAAGTTCCCAGCAATGTGCTGCTGAAGAAATTCGGCGCCCGCATGTGGATTGCCAGGATCATGATTTCCTGGGGCGTCATCTCTGCGTGCATGATCTTCGTAAAAGGGGAGTGGTCTTTTTATGCCATGCGCTTTCTGCTGGGCTTGGCCGAAGCTGGTTTCTTCCCGGGAGTGATTTTTTATCTGACCTTGTGGTACCCCTCAAGGCTCCGATCCACACGAACCGCCTGGTTTGTGGCGGCGATCGCGGTATCGGGAGTAGTCGGCAATCCCATATCCGGCTGGATTATGGATGTGCTTTCCGGCGCCATGAAGTTGGCGGGCTGGCAGTGGCTTTTTCTGTCAGAAGGCATCCCTTCCATTCTCGTTGGCTTTTTGGTGATCTTTTATCTGGACAGCAGCATTGCAGAAGCGAAATGGCTTACGACTGAGGAAAAAGCAGTGCTGGCGCGTAACCTCGAAGCTGAAGACAAGCACAAAACCGAGCATAAACTGGTGGATGCCTTCACCAGCGGGAAAGTCTGGGTGCTCTGCGCCATCTATTTCACTTTGATGATCGGCTTGTATGGCATCGCATTCTGGTTGCCGACGATTGTGAAGGCCTTTGGCTTGAAAGGCTATCTTCGAGTTGGCCTGATTACCGCGATACCGTATGGAGTGGCCGTTATCGGGATGATTCTCCTGAGCAACCATTCCGACAAAACCGGAGAGCGGCGGCTGCACTATGTGGCAAATGTTGTGGCGGGAGCCCTCGGTTTAGTTCTCAGCGGAGTTTTCGCGTCGAATCCAGTGTTGGCAATCATTTTCTTGTCCATGGGCACCCTTGGCGTGATTGGGTCCATGCCATTGTTCTGGCCCTTGCCGTCCGCATTCTTGGCCGGGACCGCTGCTGCAGCCGGGATTGGCATCGTGAACTCGGTGGGTAATTTAGGTGGATATGTTGGACCCAACATCCCGATTTGGGCGAGACATTTTTCGTCGGACTCCTCTGCCGCCCTGTATATCATTGCGGGGATTTTGATGGTCGGGGCTCTTTTGACGTATTTCTTTATACCGCGAACTCTACGTGTGCGCGTGAGTTCTGTGGATTAGCTGTTACCTGTCCTGGATGCAATTCCAATAGGCCGGGTGCCCAACACATTCGCGCTTTTTGCGAATGTGTGGGTTCATCGAGTCCATCTCACTAATCGCCCGCCGCGACTTCCTTCCGCCGCGGCCTTCCACCCTTCAACCCATTCGCCCGCGCCGCCGCCTTCTTCGCCCGACTGCGTGACCTCCCTCCAGCTTCGCCCATTCGAGCCGCCATCCATTTCCGCGATCCCAGAAATCCTTCCAGCAGTGCCGGCACATAAAAATCCGCATCGAGCCGTGGAAAATGAATGCCGAACCCCGACGGGCTCAGCTCAATCTCCTCTAGGTCCGAGGCCTTCGCATGCTCCAGTCCCTGCGCGTCACCTGGACGGAAACTTACCGCCAACTTGGAACTGAGTTCAACCACGACCCGATCATGCGCACGGTCGTAATGCGCGGAGACTGCGTGGGGAAACTTCTCTTGTAATTTCCGCGCCCGTTCCATCGCAAATACCCTAACATATTTCCCAAGCGATTGGGTTATTTCTTGAAGCTGAGCCGAAATTATTGAGGGACCCGTTTTTGCGAGTCTTGGACTCTAGGCATGGCTACCCGGTACCAGATACGGGGTACTGGGTTACTGATTTCAGATTTTTCATCACAATCAGCCGGTGAGCGCCATCACAGACTCCCAACCTGCCCCATGCGACAATGATCACTTGATGGGGCAGTGCCGAGGTGTAGCCGTCTTCCAAGACGGCCTCGAAGCTGCCCCAAAACCATTTTCAGCGCTCTTTGACACACTAAGTCATTTGTTATCAAAGACTTTATGCGTAAGTACTTTAGAATCAAAGACCGGGATGAAATTATCCTCCTAACCCCATGATTCCAATAGAGAGGGGGGAAGGGGGGTACCGTACCTTAAGAGTAACTAGCCAGGAGCTCTCGCTGAAACTTGGCAACTCCCGCAGTCGCTGAAAACGCGGGGCGCGAATCGCCCGTTGCAAAAAAGACACACTTTGATTCAAAAAGGCAGATTGACCACAGGTTAGACTTGTGTTCAACTCCTCTGCATCGGGGCTGGCTCAACGCGGTAGCTTGGCAATACGTACCAAAATCCAGGGGCGTGAGACCGAGGTGACGTTATGAAGTCCAGCTCGTATGCAGTGGTAGTAGTGTCCCTTCTGGCTTTAACCGTTCTAAGCCTGACCGTTCTTAGCCTGACAACGAGTGCCAGTGCGCGGGAGATGGTCCTGCCCGCCGGCACCCTCCTGCAGTGCACCATGAATGAACCGAACTTTTCTTCTGCGAGCGTCGCCGTCGGAGATCCCGTGCTCTGTCATCTGCATTCGGTCACGGAATTCGGTCAGCAGACGTTCCCGCGCGGCAGCTATCTCGTCGGACATCTCGAGTCGGCCCAGGACCCCGGACATTTCTGGGGCAAAGGCTACATGAAGCTGATGTTCGATCGCATCGGATTGCCCAACGGCGATATGCCGTTGGACGCGAAGGTGATCGCCACACGCGGCTACAAGGTCGATAAAGAAGGCGATATCCGCGGCAAAGGGCACGCCAAGCGCGACGTCGTCGAGTGGATGATTCCGCCGCTCTGGCCGTGGAAGGTAATCATGCTGCCGGCGCGTGGCCCGCGTCCTACGCTCAAGGGCGAGAGCATGCTCACACTGCGCCTGATGGATGATGTACAGATCCCGCAGGTCTCGGCCGCCAATGGTCCGGACTGGCATTTCTTTGGCGGTCCGCGCCCGCAGAACGAGTCGTATTATCAAGGCTCCGCCTATGTGCCAGGGGACAACGCCATTCCTCAGCTAGCTGTGCGCCAAGTCACGGCCACAGCCAGCGAACAGCCGCTGGCGGAGGAAATTCCGCAGCTCACCTATGCCAGCTACATTACGAAGGATGCGGCGGGCGGCGGCGGAGGCGGGGCTCCGGGAGTGCCGGTGTTTGTGCTGAAGTCAGGTATGGTTCTGGAGGTGGGCAATTACACCTATCAGGAAGGCCGCATCAGCTATGAACTGGCCGGTGGCGGAAACGGCGTGATCAGCACCGACGAGGTGGATTGGACGACGACCACGCGCGTCAACGCTCAACGTGGCGTGCGGGTTATGTTGCGCGGTGGACACCCGAGCGCCGCGACGGCAGGATTCTAGCGAGCCGTCCAGCAGTCGGCAATCAACGATCAGCATTGAGCCGTCAGCGCAAGCTGGCGGCTTTTTGCTTGTGTGGGGACGGGCGCCCTCGCCCGTCCAGGCCGAGCGAAGCTCGGCAGCTCTTTCCGTCATCTCAGAAGCCTGATTCCTTGCGACTTTTGCCACCCGTAAGCAATCAAAGCTCATACGAACTAGCGGCAAGAAAGCCGTGCATCGAGGTTCCATGTCCAAAGTCAACATCGCCGAGAAGTTTGCCAAGATCACCGAATACTACAAGCCCCGCATCGCTGCCGAACTCAACGGCCAGCAAGTAAAGTTCGTCAAGCTGAATAGCGAGTTCGTATTTCACCATCACGAGCACGAAGACGAGATGTTCCTGGTGGTGAAGGGCCGCTTCCGCATGGATTTCCGTGACCGCCATGGCCAGAGCAATGAAGAGTGGATCGAAGAGGGTGAGTTCATCGTAGTGCCGCGTGGAGTGGAGCACCGTCCGGTGGCGGAAGATGAATGCTGGCTCCTGCTGTTCGAACCGGCCACGACGCTGAACACCGGCAATGTCGAGAACGAACGCACGGTGCGCGAACTGGAGCGGGTTTGACACGAAGTTCGTAACCCATCGAAACTAAGAACCTGACCTCATGCAAATCATCGTTTACTCCGCCCCCTGGTGTCCGGATTGCCGGGAGGCCAAGCGCTTCCTTGACCAGTACAAGCGGCCCTACACAGACATCAATATCGAGACCATTCCAGGAGCCGCCGACGAGGTGGTGAAGCACACCGGCAAGCGCGCCATCCCGCAGTTCGTAATTGATGGAGATTGGGTCCAGCCCTATCGTCTCGGCGAAGGCTTCCTCTACGAAGAAATGTCAAAGCGCCTGGGACTTGAGTAGAGACGGGGCTTGCCCCGTCTCCGGCAGCGCGGCATTGTCGAGACGCGGCAAGCCGCGTCTCGACGGGGACTTTCCCCTGTTACCTTTGGTCGCGTTCCACCGGACTTCTGTACCCTACACGCCTGGGCCCGAATGCGTCACGATAGTGCCTGCTACCCGGGAACCTCCCTCCTTGCCCGGCCTGACGGCTCATGTTCAATTCCGATAGCGGAGAAAACGAGTTGGTGGAGACCTGGCAACGGTTTGTACAGGGGTTGCTGGGCGTGCTGGCGCTGCTGGGCGCCGGAGTAATGGCGCACTACTACGCCCCTCCGGAAACTGCCGACCTCGAGCAACAGGTTCACCAGTTGTCGCGCCAGGTGGCGGATCTGGAACGGCAGCAATCGTTCTCGCCGGCGGCGGTGGACCGCGCCCGGGAATCGGTCGCTTACATTTACGGGATTTATCACGTTTCCGGACATGGGCAGAGCTTTCGCGCTCGTGTGGCGGGAACGGGATTTGTAGTGGCTCCGGGCCTCCTGGCCACCAATCGCCACGTCGCCGAGCCCTGGTACGGCGACCGGGAAGTCGCCGTGGCAATACGCCAGGGCGGAGCGCCAGTGCTCGAAAAGCTGGAGGCCTATTTTCCGGGCTCACCGCTTCCCGTAAAACTGGAGACGGCGGTCGTGGCCGAGCATGGAGATCTGGCCGTGCTGCGCCTCGAAGCCACCGCCTTCACCAACAACCTTCGCCCCTTGACTCTGTCCGAGAAGCCGCCGCATGTAGGCGAGTCGGTGAGCGTGCTGGCTTATCCCATGGGAGTGACGGGCATGGTGGCAAAGTCTCCCGCAGTCGTGTACGACCGGCTCTCGTCGCATCCGGATGACGCCGACACGGCGGGCGAGTTGGCTGCGCTATCGCTGATCCGTCCTTCGGCGACGTTCGGGCACATCGGCGATGTAACCGGCGACAAGCTGATCTATGACGCGCCCACGGCGCGTGGGGGCAGCGGCGGACCGGTGCTGAACCTGAGCGGCGAAGTAGTGGGCATCAACTCCGCTTACATTGACGGCTTCTCGGGGGGCACGCTCGGGATCACCGCCGCTGAACTGCGTCCGCTGATGGAAACCGCAAAGCGTGCTGCTTTGGAGACGGCCGCCATCGTCCACTGAAGACTCTCTTTTCACATAGGGATAGCCGTCCCTCGGCCGTCCGCACCAATTCTTGGCCACCGCAACACCGCGCACACAGCGGAAAGCGCTGGTTTCGGGATCAATTTGATAGTCGGTTGAAGAAGCGCTTCTGTATTCCTCCGTGACCTCTGTGGTTAAACACACGTGTGTCGCGAACTCAGAGGACCTGACTTCCGGAAGCCGCGGCTCTATCTCGAAAGTTGCAATCCCTTGCGCAGGCGGCGCGGCTGCCTTCCATTCGAAGCCTCTTTTCCGCACTGACAAAGTGCCGTGGATTCATGTACATTTGTGACCTGCTGATGTAGTTACAAATTGGAATTATGACTGCCCGCAAATAGAGATAAGTCCCAGATAGAACCCGGGTTCTCGGGCAATATGTCCGGGCAACGAATTTCCTACTGGCGGGTTCAAAGAGGTCTGATCATGAAAACAAATTGTCTGTTTGCGATGGCTTTGTTGAGTCTGGCGCTGGCTGGCGGTTGCGCAAAGGGCGGCAACGGAGTGGTTCCCCCTCCACCGACCATTGACATAACTGTTACTTCTCCCAGCAGCGTTAACCCTGGCGATATCTACCCGACTCAGACGGTGACGCTTACGGCCACCGTATCGAACTCGACGAATACGGCCGTTACCTGGAGCCTGAGCGGCTCGGGGACGCTTACGCCAGTCACGCCGGCGACAACCCCCGCAACCGCGACCTACGTGGCCCCGGCAACGGCAGGTTCGGAGGCGACGGTCACGGCGACATTAGTGGCCGATTCTTCGGTAACCGGCATTCTGGACGTGAGCGTCGTCGACATCACCACCGAAATAGCGCCAGCGGCGCTCAGCGTGGGCAACAATCTGACCCAGCAATTTACCGTCGTAGCCGTCCCTGACGATGCGCCCCAGACCTTTACCTGGACCTGCACCGCGAACGGTGTGACGTGCGCCGACTTTCATCAGGATTCGAACGTGTCCGGCCTCGCCTACTACACGGCGAAGGACAGCTGCAGCGGGAGTTGTGTTCAGATATCGGCGGCTGCGCCACTCGATCCGACCGGCTGCTCGCCCAACCCCAAGTACTGCACCATCGCCAAAGCCTCGCTGGTCACTTCCCGCGTCAGCGGCACGTACGCATTTCGGTTTTCCGGATATGACAGCAGCAACAACGCCACAGCCGTGGTTGGAACGTTCACTGCGTCGAATGGAACCGTCGCCTCAGGCGGCGTGGAATACGAACTCACTTCGAGCGGCCGGGCCGAGCAGTCGATTGCCGGGGGTCTCTATACTCCCACCTCTTCCGATCCGAACAACTCAAACAACGCGGGCACTCTAACCCTGACTTTGCCCGCGGGAGTTTATCCCAATCAGTACCAGGTCGTTCTCGACGGCGCCGGCGACATCGAGATGATCGAATCCGACGGTCATGGCACCGGATCCGGCATCGCGCGGAAATCCAACTCCAGCCTTTTCACCGGCACCACCGACCAGACCTTCGCGTTCGGCTTCACCGGTGTCGACTCCAGCGGCAAACGCGTCGGGTATGTCGGACTCTTGCCGATGAATGGTAGCGGGACGATAGTCGGCGGCCAGATGGATGTGAACCACAACGGCAACGCCACCGATATTTGCGGCGCCGGGCCCTGCCCCATTACTAACGCTACTTACACCCCCGACGTGAGCGTCAGCGGGCTGTGGCACATCACCCTGACCGCGGGCTCGGCGGCGCCCATGATTTTCGATTCCTTTGTTGCTTCCACAACAGCGAGTAAGACGAATCCGCTGACTTTCTACGCTATTACTGATCCCGCCGACACGACGAATCCGGCAGTCTCCGGAACGATGGTGCTCCAGGATTCGACGCAGACCTACAACATTGCTGCCTTCAATGGCACTTCCGTCTCCGCTTTGACGGGCGTCAATGGGGCGAATACCAATGTCTCCCTGACCCTAGGCAAGACTGATGGTAACGGAAACTTCTCGGGTCAATTTGATCAGAATAACGCCGGTACCATCCTCTCCGGCGTCCAATTCCCCCCCACCACCGGCACTAACAATTACACGTACGCGGCCAGTAGCACCAACAATGGACGCTATACCTTCAACATGCTCGGCAATCCGACTGCGAGCTCGGTCGTGGCGCCGCTTCCGTTCATCCTCTATGCCGGCGGGCAGAATCGCGGATTCCTGCTCGATCAATCCAGTTCCTCCGTCATGACCGGGACAATGAATCCCCAGGGGCAAGGCGGTGGGGGGTTTGCCAATTCGGAGTTGCCGGGTACGTATGCCGCGGTGACCACCCACAGCGGCAATTCCGCAGTCAGCCCGATTGCGGCCAACTTGCTCCTCACGATCCAGACCACCTCCGGAGGCGCATTAACCTATAACGTATTCGGAACCGAGTACCCCGCGGGGCCGACCCAGCCGGTGAACGGCGCTTACACGCTGAGCCTCTCGGGTGCGGGCACGATCTCTCTGACTACTCCATTGGCCCAGAAATACGTGATCTACGTTCTTGACACTGCAGGTTGTTCTTCTCCGCAAAATCCTGTTTGCGCGATACAGGATTTTCTGATGATCGATGAGGACACGACGAATCCGAATCCGTCCATCATTTTCGCCAAAGAGTGAGAAAAGTTCGCATAGGGACAGCCGCCTCCAACTGTCCCAGCTGAGCCGGACGGCGATTCACGGTTCGCCAGAACCCTACTTCCCACGAATTACCGTCTTTGCCGTGGCGAGATTGTCGAAACGGTCATAAGCCCGCACCACGACGACGTGGTCATTCGCGGTGTTCCCAACCATCGGAGCCGGAGCAGCTTCGGGTTTCGGCACGGCCACGCGGAAGTCGTAGTCCTCAGTCTTCGAATCCGACAAATGGCCGACGGGCTCGACAAACTGCCAGTCGCCGCCATCCAGCGAGTACTCCGCCCGCTTGATCGGTGAAAACGAATCGCTGGCGCGGAAGTGGACATGGATCTGCACGCCGATCTGCCTGTCGCCGATCTGCCCGTCATCGAGATTTCCATCAAAAGTCGCCGTCAGGTTGCCGATGACAGGAGCGGTAGTGTCGACCTCGAAACGGGCGCTGACACGTTCGGCGTAAAGCGCTTCTCCAGGCGAATGCGACGGCGCATCGGAGGCGACGACCTTCACGGTGTAGCCGCCATCCGGCAGGAGGCTGGCGTCGAAAGAATAGTAGCGATCGGAGAGGTCCTTCTTCAGCAACAACCAGCGCGACTCGCCGTCACCCCGGTAATAGATGCTGTAGACGAGCTGATCGTCATTGTCATCATGCGCCAACCAGCGAATGCCGATCGAGTCGCGGTCGCGCACGGCGGGAGGTGGAGGATCGAAGCGCGGCTGCCCCGGCCCCGGCTGTTCGTTGCCCGTCACATGCGGAATCGGCTGATAGTGGTATCCAGGCTGGACGATGATTTCGTCAATCTCGGGGGCAACGTTCTTGGGCAGGTAGTTCAGCAGGACCTCATCAACCCGAGGCGCGGGATTGCCAGCGTGGAGCACAGACTTCCACTGCACGAAGCGCGCGGGCGGAACCTTCAGTTCGGCGCCGGCAGAAAGATCGACACGCGTCCACGGGCTCCAGTTGCGGTCGGGATTGTCGACGTTGCCGCTGCGCGCATAAAGCTCGATGTTTCCGGCGCTGCGCACGCTGGCGTGCCCCCAAAGCGAAAAGACGTGCGCGTCGAAGACATCGCTTTCATACGTGCCTTCCGAGTCGGGGCCCGGGCCGAGGACGAAAATTTTCCCCAGGTTGCTGCTGGAGGCGTAGAGTCCTCCGCCGGGCGCGGCGGCGAAAGCGGTGATCTGCGTGGCGCTGGCTTTGATCAGATCGGTGAAATCGTCGACGCCGTTGATGGCGAAGATGTGACCGCGATTCCCGGTGCCGGCGAGTAGACGCCCGTGCTGGTCGAAGCCGAGCGCGTAGACGAGATCCTCGTGGGAAGTCCACAAGCGTGACGGCGCGCCATCGGGCGCGATGCGATAAATCTCCGAGCCGCCGGTGGCGCCCACGCCAGGAGCGGGAAAGGGCTGCGTCGCCATAGGCGCGGTAGGAGCTGCGGTGATGGTGATATTGCCGCCGGGTGCGGGCGGACTCTGCGCGGGAGCCGCGAGCGTGATGCCCATTTGCGGCATCGCCGATCCGGGGTGCTTCTCTCCCGCGGCGGCGGCGTAGATATTGCCGGCGCCGTCGATGGCGAGCGCCGTAATTTCTTTCCTGGGCGTGCTGTACAGAACGAACGCTTCGCCACTCGACGCGATGCGATACACCAGCCCGCTGCCATCGGAACCGGCAATCAGGTTGCCCTTGGGATCGAGTGCAAGCACGCGAATGTGGACTTCATCGCTCTTGAAGAAAAGCGAGTGCTGGCCGTTCGGACTGACTTTGTAAATTTCTCCGTGATCGCCGGTGGCGACATACAGCGTGCCGGCATTGTCGAGAACGATGTCCCAGATGTATTTGGCGCCGGGGTCGAAGTAGGGCGTCCAGTTCCATGGTGTCTTCGCGTCGGACTTCGCGCCTTTCGCGGGTTCAAGACGATAAACCTTGCCGTCAGGCGCGGTAGCCGCGTACACGATTCCACTCTTGTCATTCTTATCGACGACCAGAGCCTGCACCTGCAATTCCTGCGGCTCGAAGATGGTCGTGCTCTGTCCATCGGGCGTGATGCGATAGACGCGCGCCGGAGATCCGGCGGCGGCATAGATATTGCCGCTGGAATCGGATGCGATCGACCAGATGTAAGTCGAGGGCGTGGTAGCGATCGCTTTGAAGGCGGGAGCCAGTTCGAGGCCGCCCTCACTGCGTAGCGCGATGCCCTTGGCAGTGCCCTTGTTCAGTTCGTCGAACTTGGATTGTTCCCATGTGCGAGTGCCTTCGGCGACGACGAATGGGGAAAGCGCGAGGGTAGAGAGAGTAATTGCTGACAGTAGAGCAAGCGTCTTACGAGCCAAAGTCATACCTCAATAATCTTGTTGGTGGAGAGCCGGGCGTCCCCGCCCGGCCAGCGGGATGCCTGCGGGCCGGGCGGGGACGCCCGGCGACCCACCTTAAAGCACCAGCTATTTGACGTTAATCGTCAGCATCTGCGCGCCGGAGACGACATAGTCGAGCGAATCGGTGGAAGCTTCGCTGACCGACGATTCCCCGAGCACGACCATGTCCTGTGTGCCGCGCATGTTATCCATGACGTTCATGACGGAAAGCGGCAGCGTCGGCATCACTTTGTCGGCGATCATGGCTTCGGGATCGGAGCCGATCAGCGAAACATACACGCGATCGTTGGCGTGCTCTTTGTTCAGCAAAGCGATCGTCGGCGCCAGGCCCAATCCCCGATTCATCATCGGCGTGCCGCGATGCATGCGGTCGAGCGTGTCTCCATCGCTGACCAGGATGCGCAGCGTTCCCTTCGAAGCCGAGGTCGGAATCCTGATGGGAATCTGGCGCACCAGTCGCTCGCCGCGATACGGACGAATCACCGTCTCGACCATAATCTGGTCGCCGGGGCGAGCTTCAGTCATATCCGTGCGCGCAGCTTCCAGGCGAGCCGAGCGGCGTTCGCGGACAAGATCGAAATCAAGCTTCACGCCCTCAATATCGGGAGCATCCAATGGATTGCTGTAAATGCGTCCAAAGCGCTCGCCGATGGTGGCGGCAGCCATAGCCGCCGCGGGCTGCCCGTTGTCTTGCGGGGCGAACATATTCCGCAGCGTGACGTCAGCATACCCCTTCACGCTGAGCACGCCATTCATGCGGTAAGTAATGTCCTCGCCATATTCATTGGTGCCGTGCAGCGCGTTGAAGACGGTGGCCATCATGGCCAGCGGGCTGAGCCGCGCGTTGTTGAGAACTTCGTAATGAAACTCTTTTGTCGCCGTTCCACTATGCATGGCCACGGTCACCGGAATCATTTTTGACTCGCGTCCCGGCACGCCCATAATGCCGTTCTGCCGGTCCTGCACGAACGCTCCGACCGTCTCGGTCGTGTTGACGATCTTGAACGCATTCAGCGGCGAAGGCAGCGTAGCCAGCACCCTGGCCTTCGTCATCGGCAAGTCCACTTCGCCAAACTGCAAAAGCGGGTGTCCACACGCGAGCAAGCGCTGCGTATCGACGTAGGTCACGGTGCAGGTGGCGGCAATATCCATATCGCCACGAACCAGCACGGCGCTGACGGCGGATCCTGCTTCGATCGGTTCCGGCTGCTTGCGATCGCTCGCCGAGCCAATGCCCATCACCGGAACAATCCCGGCCGCGGCAAATTGCGATCCATAGCGCTGCAAGGTCTCGTCAGAAAAACCGTTGAACACGAGAGGAGTTTCGATCTGCTTCAGATAGTTACTGTAGTTCTGGGCCGGGAGCGTCGCGCTTTCGCCGGGGCTCGCGGTTTGCGTGGCTGCGTTTTGCTCCGAAGCGTTGTCGTCCGAAAGACTGGCGCGCGCCGGCGCCGGACCTCTTGCTGGACCTCTTGCCGGACTATGATCCAGCCCGTTGATCTCCAGCATCTCTTCGATCGGCGTCACCCCCGCAATCGGTTCCTTCGAGAACTCGCCGATCCGAAAGGCGAGCGCGCCCGCCAGCTTGCCGTCGAAATAGACCGGGCTTCCGCTCATACCGGCAACCACGCCGGTATATTCCGGCTTGCTGCCATGCAGACGGACCAGGATAATGTCGCCCTTGGGACCGTTCACGTTGCGCATCACACCCAGAACTTCCACGTCCATGGATTCCGGTTTCACGCCCTGGAACACCGTGAGCGCGGTGCCTTTCATGCCTTCGTGAATCTGATCGAGCGGCATGATTGCCGGAGTAATGATTGCCGGAGCCATGGCGACATGAGGAGTGACGGCAGGCGCTGGCTTATCCTGTACACTGACGTTTTGTGCACTAACCCAGACGGAGTACGATAAACACAAAAGGGTGGCGAGTGAGCGTGCGGCTTTTCTCATGAATAGCCCCGGAGGTCACATAATGACCTGGCTACTTGCTTAGACTCCGCGCGCTATCAGAAGGTTTTGCCAGGAGAGGCGGCGTTTCTTAAGGCCCGCAAAATATCCCACCCGCAGAGTTCTTGCATCTATACTAGCACAGGAGTTTTCGAGGACATCCCCATGATTTCCAGCGTATTTGGCGGGCTAAACCAGGTGCCGTCGGTTTCCCGTAAGCGTCTGATCCTACTGACGCTTGTTCTTTTCTGGATGCTTCGTGCGACCTTCCCGGCGCAGGCTCAAGACACATCGCAGCAAGCCCCGGCGAATCCCAACCAGCAGGAGGCTCCGCCCGCAGCCGGTGGACCGCAGAACGACGTCGGACCCTATGTGATCCCCAAGAAAAAGGAAGAACCGCCGCCTCCGGCTCCCGAAAAACCGAAAAAGATCGAGAACATGCCCGACTACTCGATCACGGTGAGCGTGCCGCTTGTGAACCTGGATGTGCTCGTGACCACCAAGGACGGCCAGACCATCCCCGGACTGAAGAAAGAAAATTTCAAGATTTTCGAAGATGGAGCGCCCCAGCAGATTGCGAACTTCAACCAGACCGAGGCTCCGATCACGGCAGTTCTGCTGGTCGAGTATGCCGCAACCAACCTGAGTTATATGTATGACGCGCTCAACGCTTCCTACACCTTCGCCAGTGGCCTAAAGAAGGACGATTGGGTTGCCGTGGTTTCCTATGACATGAAGCCGCAGATCCTGGTGGACTTCACGCAGGACAAGCGCGCCATCATGGGCGCGCTGAATATGCTGCGCATCCCCGGATTTTCCGAGCGCAACCTTTTCGACGCGCTCTTCGACACCATCGACCGCTGCGATCGCATCGAGGGCAAGAAGTACGTGATTCTGGTTTCTTCGGGACGCGACACTTTCAGCCGGCTAACCCTGGATCAGATCATAAAGAAGATCAAGTCCACCAAAGACGTGACCATCTATGCCATCAGCATCGGATGGCAGTGGCGGGAAATGGTGGATGCACACAGCCGGGGCGGAATGTCGAGTGGGATTAGGGAGGTCGATTGGCTGCAGGCCGACAATCAGCTCAGGACCTTCTCCCAACTGACCGGCGGCCGGGCGTATTTCCCGCGCTTCCAAGGCGAACTGCCGGAGCTTTTCCACGACATCGCGACCGACATCCGCAACCAGTACAGCATCACTTACCACCCCACCAACAGCAAGCTGGACGGCACCTATCGCAAGCTGAAAGTCGAACTCCAGGCGCCCGACGGTGGTCCATTGAAGATTCGCGACCAGAAGGGCAAAGATCTGAAGGTCATCGTTTACACACGAGACGGGTACACGGCGAAACACACGGTAGAATAGGCGAACCCTTCGCCAATGGGGAGGTGTTCTGATTTTATGATTCGGTTGCCAATATTGAAAGACGAGTTGGCCTTTCTGGAAAAGCTCTTGCCAGATTTGGAATCAAGGCCGGATTTAGGTCATTTGGCAATTGAGATCAAGAAGCGAATTGATAAGATTCGTGAAGAGATCCGCGCATTACAAGAAACGGGCTGACCAAAATTCATAGCAGACCACCACCGTTCCTGCGCCGCACTGCACGCAACCGCGCGCCTGATTTACAATCCCCAGTTCCCCCACAGGAGAGATCGCCGTGATCCCACGCTATACCCGGCCCGAGATGGCTCGCATCTGGAGCGACGAGAACCGCTTCCGCACCTGGCTCGCCGTCGAAGTCGCCGCGACCGAAACCCTCGCCGCCGCCGGAATCGTGCCGAAAGAAGCCGCGCAGGCCATCCGCGCGCGCGCCGACTTCAACGTTGACCGCATCTTCCAGATCGAAGCCGAGGTCAAACACGACGTCATCGCCTTCACCGCGGCAGTGGCCGAGATCGTTGGTCCGCACGCTCGCTGGTTCCACTACGGCCTGACCTCGAACGATGTGGTCGATACCGCGCAGGCGTTGCTCATCCAGCAAGCCTCGTCGCTGATCGCCGGCGACATGGAGCGTCTCGCCGAAGCCCTCGAACGCCGCGCTTTCGAGTTCAAGGACACGCCGATGATCGGGCGAACCCACGGCATCCACGCCGAGCCCATCACCTTCGGCTTCAAGATCGCCAACTGGTATTCGGAGACTTTGCGCAACATCGCGCGCTTCCAGGCCGCCGCCGAAGATCTGCGCGTGGGCAAGTTTTCGGGCGCGGTAGGAACGTTTGCCCACCTCACGCCGGAACTGGAAGAGAAAATGTGCGCGCGCCTGGGATTGAAAGCTGCCGCGGTGTCATCGCAGGTAATTCAGCGCGACCGCCACGCCCAGTACCTGGCAACGCTGGCCACCGTCGCATCGACCCTCGACAAGATCGCCACTGAAATCCGCCACCTGCAGCGCACCGAAGTCCGCGAGGCCGAAGAATACTTCAGCGAAAAGCAGAAGGGCTCGTCGGCCATGCCGCACAAGCGCAATCCCGTCACCTGCGAACAGATCAGCGGATTGTCGCGCGTGGTGCGGTCGAACGCGCAGGCCGGATTCGAGAACATCGCGCTCTGGCACGAACGCGATATTTCGCACTCCTCGGCCGAGCGCATCATCATCCCCGACTCAACCACGCTCGCCGACTACCTGCTGAACAAAACGGCAAACCTGATCGAGACCATGTTCGTCTATCCCGAGCGCATGATGGCGAACCTCGAGAGCACGCGCGGCCTCGTCTTCAGCGGACAGTTGTTGCTCGACCTGGTAGAGAGCGGCGTTTCCCGCGAGGACGCCTATCGCCTGGTGCAGAGTCACGCCATGCGCGCGTGGAAAGAGAATCTCGACTTCCACGAACTGATCCTGAACGATCCCGAGATTCGCGGACGAGTGCCGCGAGCAAAGATCGAGCACGCCTTCGATCTGAAGCGTCAACTCAAGAACATCGACAAGATTTTCGCGCGTGTGTTTTCAAACCAGGCTGCCGCTAAGAAGAAAGCCTCATCGTCAAAGAAGAAAGTTGCAAAACGGAAGCAGTAACGCTGAAAGCTTTTACTCGGCGCTCTCGGCGTCTCGGCGGTGAATAGCCTTTCTGCTGCGCACCAACTCCAACAACTCGATCAACTGCTTCAATTTTTCCTGGCCGACATGCCGCAACATGTCGCGACTGTACTTTTCGATCGGCGAATCCATTTCGCGAAGCAGCTTCAGTCCCGCAGCGGTGATCTTTCCGTAGATGACGCGGCGATCGTGCCGGGCGCGCGTGCGCTCGACGAAGCCGCGATCTTCCAGGCGATTGAGCAGTCGCGTAATGTCGGGATCGCGAGTGATCATGCGTTCGCCGATCTCCCGGCACGGCAAGCCCTCCGGCCCAGCGCCGCGCAAAATGCGCAGCGCGTTGTACTGCGTGCCGGTCAGTCCAAAATCTTTGAGCCGGGCTTCGACCTGCGCCTGGAGCGCATCGGCCGTCCGCAACAAGGAAAGATAGGCTTCCTGTTCTCGACTGGCGAATGGGACCTTTTGCTTGAGTTCCGCCTGTAAACCTTCCGCCTGCAAACCACGGGGCATGGGCCGAGATTAGTCGTGATGACAAATATTTGTCAAACATCGTCCCCACTCACTCCCTCGTAATGGTTTGTAAAAGTAATAGTTTGTAAAGCCGCCCTGCGGGCGCATCTCTCCATGCCCGCCGCGCATCTATTTAACTAACCGGTTAATACCGTGGGGAAACCGGAATTACAGTAAGGATGGCAACCATGAAAAAAGAAACATTCGCGGTAACTGTGGCGTTGCTCGTCCTGCTGAGTATGACTGCAATGGCCGCCACCGGCCGGTACGATCAGCAGATTCAGCAGGCGGTCAGCCAGAAAATTCATCACGCGAAGCAACTGCAGAGCGTGAGCTCGAGCGCCGAAGATGGCATCGTGACCCTGACCGGCACCGTCGGCCTTTATCAGGACAAGCTCGATGCCGCGAAGAAAATCAAGAAGCTCGCAAACGTCAGCGGTGTTCGCAATGACATCGTGGTCGCGGGAGCAACCGTGCCCGATGGCCAACTTCAGCAGAAACTGGCAAAGAAACTGGCCTATGACCGTGTCGGACACTACGACAACGCCTTCAATTATCTCGCGCTCGACGTGAAAGACGGTGTCGTCACGCTTAGCGGCGATACCGTAAACGATATGGCGAAAGACTCAGCGCTCGACATCGTGGCGCGTGCGCCCGGCGTCAAGGATGTTGTGAACGAGGTGAACGTCCTGCCGGCTTCTCTGTTCGACGATTCACTGCGGTTGCGCATGGCGCGCGCCATTTATCGCGACTCGGTGCTTGGCCGCTACGCCAGCGATCCGGTCGACCCGATTCGCATCGTGGTGGACAACGGACACGTGACGCTCTATGGAAGCGTTCAGAGCACGATGGATAAGACCATCGCAGGAATGCGAGCCGGCGCCGTGCCGGGCGCGTTCAGCGTTGAGAACAAGTTGGCGGTGAACTAACTCGCGGTGGGTCAACTGGTAAACAACTAAGCAGAGTTGCTCTTCCTTCCCGGGCGTGGCGCAAGCCGCGCCCTTTTGTCGCATGGAGAGCCGGGCGTCCCCGCCCGGCTGGACGGGCGAGACGCCCGTCCCTCCACCATATATGACCAGTCTCACCGGCTCTGCGCTCCCGGTTTCCACTTGTTCAGGAATGCCAGAAAATCGTCCGGGGCAAGCGCTCGCGCATTTTCGAATTCGCCGTTCTTCTGGCTGTAAACCAGCTTCCCATCGGCATCGAGCACGGCCAGCCCGGGAATGCCACGCTTCATCGGAACCTCGTACTTCGTCATCAGATCCTGATTTTTCTCTCCCCGTCCGATGTCCACGTGCACAACTTCATAGTTGGCGGCAAGGATCGGCGCCAGGTCGGAACGATGAAATGCGGTATCGAGCACGTGGCAATCGAAGCACCAGTTGGCTCCAAACACCAGAATGACGCGCTTGTGTTCCGCTGTCGCTTTCTCCAGAGCTTCTTTGATTTCGGCGCGCGCATCGGCCTTTTCGTTGTAAATGTCTTTCTCTTTTTTTACTGCCTGGCTAAAGCAGACTGCGCTGGCTGCGGCCACCGCGATCGCAAGAGTCAGCGTCCAGATCCACCGGTAGAGCTTCATCTGTGGTCTCCTGCACCTGTGAGGTGAAACCTGAGTATAACTCGGGAGAAGTCGCTATTAGCTCCAGGGCTTTGGCCTGCGGCTAAAGGCCAACAGCTAAGAGTGGAAAGTGTTCCTTAGTTCGCCTTGCGCGAGTGCACCAGCTTCAAGCTGTCGCTCTGCAGGATGCGCTGGATCTGATGCTTGGCGTGGACGGTCCAGGGACCGGTGGTGTCGAGCTTCACATAAGCGCGCCAGTGTTGCAGCGCCTTGCGTGGCTCGCGCGTCTTCTCGTAGGCCAGCGCGATGTTGTAGTGCGCATCGGCATAGGTGGGCGCGAGTTGAATCGCGGTCTTATAAGTGTTGATGGCTTCCTCGACGCGCCCGGTTTCGTCGAGCACGTTGCCCAGGTCAAAATATGCGAGCGCGTAGCGCGGATCGATCTCAATCGCCGAACGGTAGTGTCTTTCAGCGAGCGCGTAGTCCTGACGGTTGTAGTAGAGCGTGCCCAGATTGATGTGCGCGGCGGCGTGCATGGGATCCATTTCGAGCACCTCTAAATAAGTAGTGATCGCCTCGCTCTGCGTCGAAGGATTTTCTTCCAGCATGATCCCGCGCGCAAACAAGTCGGCAACGCCGGTTATCACCAGTTCCGGGCCATTCCGCGGCGGGCTGGTCACGACCTTCATTTCCTCGGACGAGAAATCGAACATGAACTGTCCGGCGATGGGCTCAAGCAGCCGCCCCTGGTGCCGGAAAGCGACGCGCCGTCCGCTCTGATAAGCCCCAGCTTCGAGCAGTGGATTCTCCATGCCGGCAACCTGTTTCTGCATGGCCTCGAGCGATTGCCGGATCACCGCCGGACGAACCCGTTGGGCGCAGAGGTCGCGCACTTTCTTGATTTGCACGAGATCGAAAAATGAATAATCTTCCGCCGCCGTCACCAGCCCCGCCTTCTCCCAGGTTTGAAGCTGGCGAGGAACGAGCCGGAGAATGCGCAACAAGTCGGCGCGGCTATAGCGATACACGGCGGTAAAGATCTCAGCCCTGATTATCCGGAACTTCTGTGCGGAATTGCAAGTAGCAACGCGGTGGAAGGCTGTGGAGAATCGGGGTGAAATAGCACAGAAGTGGTGCACACCTGTGGTCAAGCCTTTCAGCTTTTCTCTGCGTCCTCGGCGTCTCGACGGTAATCAAATCGACCTATCCCGTTTCGCCGGTCAGGATGAAAAGTGGCTTCTTCTCGAAGCTCTTATAGCGGGGCCGGAGGCGGTCGATGTTGTAATGCTCTGTTACGTTGACAACTTTTTTCGAGGCCGTAACGGTGTCGATGGGAACGTCGTCGTAACAACCGTTCCTGAGGACGACCAGTCGCCCAGAGGTGTTGCCCAGAAGCAAATCGAGTGCAAGGTTGCCATAGGCCATAGGGACGATGGAGTCAATGGCATCGGGATCGCCGCAGCGGACCAGGTAGCCGAGTTTCTGGTTAATGATGTCGATCGTTTTACCGTTGTTGTACTTGGGCGAAAGCTCCTTCAGCTTGTCGGACACCAGGTCGCCGATCCCGCCGAGTTTCTTGTGGCCGAAGGCATCAGTGGTCTCCGCCTCGAAGACCATTTCTCCGCCTTCAAACGTAGCTCCCTCAGAAACCAGGACAATGGAATAGCGGTTCGGGTTCTTCTGGCGGTCGGAGACCAGTAACTCGGTAAGTCGCTCGATGTCGAATTTATGCTCCGGAATCACGCAGCGGTTCGCGGCTCCGGCCATGGTGGGCAGCATGGCACTGAACCCGGCATAACGGCCGAAGACTTCGAGGACCATGAACCTTTCGTGGGAGCCAGCGCTGGTGCGCAGGCTGTTCGTCATGGAAATGGTGCGCGTCACACAGGTACTGAAGCCGATACAGTAGTCGGTGCCCGGAACATCGTTGTCCATGGTCTTCGGAATCGCGACTACTTTCACACCTTCCCGATGAAGCCTCACACCGTAGCTCAGCGTGTCATCCCCGCCAATGGGGATGAGGTAGTCAATGCCCAGCCAATCCAGGTTCTTCAGAACTTCCGCGGTCAGGTCATTCTTCTCGGCGTCATAAGCAGACTGCAGGCGAACCGGAACGCTCGACTTCTTTACCCTGCTGGGATTGGTGCGCGAGGTGTGGAGGAACGTACCGCCGGTGCGGCCGGCGCGGTTGACCAGATCCTCCGACAGCGTCTGGAAATTCTCGCTGTTGTCGTAGTCTTTTTCGCGGACCATGTCGACCAGTCCGGCCCACCCCCGGCGAATGCCAATCACCTGGCAGCCCTCGCGCAGGGCGCGGATGGTTACGGCGCGGATGGCGGGGTTCAACCCAGGCACGTCGCCGCCACCGGTGAGGATTCCGATCACACCTTTTTTTGTTTTCATGATTGCCGCCTTGTGTTCGAAAATGGTGTTCGAAGATGTCCTATTTTTTGAGCTTACACCCGATCGACTCCCTGTGGCGGTGAGCAATGCCATTGAATCGTGCGCTTGACTTCCTAGTATTTCATTTCGGGAATTTCATGTCCCTCAGACTGTCTCCGTTGGTATGGACCCGCGTCGTCACGTCGCTTTTGACAGAATTGTGACAAAATGCGAACGGGATAAATCGGAGACACAATCTGGTGGAACTCTATCGCTGGTTGCCGCCCGAAGCGGTGAAAATTCTTTTGGTTCTCTTCCTGTCCTTTCTCATCGGACTGGAGCGCGAGGAACACAAGACTGCAGCCGGACACTACGCCTTCGGGGGCGTGCGCACATTTCCGCTCATTGGATTGATTGGTTACTCGATCGCACTTCTGTCCGGCACGCAACTGCTTCCGCTGGCGCTCGGCTTCCTGGTGATTGGCGGCTTTCTCTCGCTCTCCTATTGGCACAAGCTCTCCTCTGCCGAGTATGCGGGCGTCACGTCAGAGATGTCCGGTCTGGCGACTTACCTGGTGGGCGCGCTCGTCTACTACGAGCATTTTTGGATTGCCACTACCTTGAGCGTGGCCAGCTTGTTCTTGCTGGAACTCAAAACCGGTCTGGAGAAACTCGCCAACCGTACCGCGCCAGCAGAAATTCTCACTCTCGCCAAGTTCCTGCTGCTCACGGCTGTCATCCTGCCCATACTGCCCAATCGGGAGTTCGGGCCGTTTCACCTCAATCCTTTTAAGACTTGGCTGGTCGTCGTCGCCGTAAGCACGATTTCCTATGGTAGTTACATTCTGCAGAAGCTCACCAAAGGACGCGGTGGAATAGTACTGGCGGCCTTCCTGGGTGGGGCATACTCATCAACTTTGACCACTGTGGTCATGTCACGAAGAGCGGCTCGCGAGGACCACCCCCACCTTTTCGCGGGAGGGATCTTGATCGCATCGGGTGTCATGTACATCCGTCTGGTTGCCCTTCTGGCTCTTTTCAATCGTCAACTGATGCTCTCGTTGGCGCTCCCGTTTGTTGTACTCGCGGGCCTGGCAATGGCCGTCGGATGGATTTGGGCGCGCCGGCCCGATGCCAGGGTGGATGAGGTGAAGCGCGAGTTTGAGCCGAACAATCCACTTGAGCTAATGGCCGCCTTTCTCTTCGCCCTTCTGTTCCTGGCCATGATGGTAGCCACCCAGTTAGCCGTCACTTACCTCGGTAGAGCGGGAGTCAACATACTGGCCGCGGTCATGGGAGTTACCGACGTAGATCCCTTTATCATGGGCATGACCCAAGCAGCGGGCTCGCTCACTCCTTTGAAAGTCGCGGCGGCGGCAGTTGTGATTGCCGCGGCCAGCAACAACCTCGTGAAGGGGATATACGCCTACAGCATGGCGGATCGAAAGACAGGTACTCAGGGCCTCGCTCTCTTGACCGCTCTGGCTGCACTCGGTCTTCTTCCCCTGCTGTGGATCTGACTTCACCGCCGAGACGCCGAGAACGCCGAGCAATTCTTTGGCAAGAGCTGCGGAGGCCCGCAGTGCATCATTGCTTCTAGTTTTTCTCGGCGCACTCTGCGTCTCGGCGGTGAATCCCGCGAATTGCTGGGCAAAAGGGCGATTTCCCATTTAGAATAGTTATTTCTGCTCGGTAACGCCGAGGTCGAAGAAATTCCCATGAACAACCGAGGAGTGCCCGCTGCCAGGAGTACTCGGAAAGCGACTGCTCGGCGCAATACTACTCGGCGCAATAACGACCGGCGCAACAACGATCCTCGCAATCGCGGACGCCGCTCCCCGGGCGCGCCCCCGCCCGACGCTCCCCCTCTCGATGATCCTCAGCTCTACGTGAATCGCGAACTCAGTCTCCTGGATTTTCAGCGACGAGTGCTTGAAGAGGCTCAGGACGAGACCGTCCCTTTGTTGGAACGAGTCAAGTTCCTGTCCATCGTGGGCTCCAACCTTGACGAGTTCTTCATGGTGCGAGTCGCCGGTCTCAAGCGCCAGGTCGCGGAAAGTGTTCTCGATTGTGGTCCGGATGGAATGCTCCCGGCAGCTCAACTCGAGTGCATACGCGAGAAGGTCGCCGCTCTGTTGCAGAGCGCGCACGAGTGCTTGCAGCGGCAGATCCTGCCCGCGCTCAGGAAAGCCGGCATCCATGTCGTCGACTACGCCCACCTGACCAGTCGGCAGCGATCGACCGTTAACAAGTATTTCTCGGAGACAGTTTTCCCGACGTTGACCCCCTTGGCCTTTGATCCTGGCCGGCCTTTTCCCCACATCTCAAACCTGAGTTTGAACCTGGCCGTGCTGCTTCGCGACCGGGAAGGCACCGAACACTTTGCCCGGGTCAAGATTCCGAATTCGATTCCCCAGTTGGTCGCGATGTGTCCCGTTACACCCCACAAAGGAGAGGACGGGAAGCGTCCCGAACGGCAGTACTTCGTCTGGTTAGAGCAGTTGGTTGCCGCCAACTTGGACATGCTCTTCCCGGGCATGAAAATCCTGGAAGCCCATCCCTTCCACATAACCAGGGATGCGGAAACTGCCATTCAGGAACTGGAAGCGGGAGACTTGCTGGAATCCGTCGAAGAGGGCGTGTGGCAAAGGCGTTTTGCGGATGTTGTGCGACTCGAAGTCAACGATGCCATGCCTCCTGCGATGCTCAATATTTTGGTCGAGAATCTCGAGGTCAGCCGTGACGATATCTACCAGTTGAGCGGACCAGTAGCCCTCAGCAGGCTGCGGCATCTCTGGGCCGTAGATCGGCCTGAACTGAAGGATCCGCCGTTTCTGCCAGCAACTCCTGCTGCGCTTGTGTCGGAAGAAGAGCGCGAGGATATATTTGCCGCCATTCGCCGCGGAGACATTCTCCTGCACCATCCTTTCGATTCGTTCCAGCCGGTCGTTTCCTTCCTGCAGCAAGCCGCGCGCGACCCCGCGGTGCTCGCCATCAAACTCACTCTCTATCGGGTGGGCCGGAATGCGCCGGTGGTAGAAACCTTGCTCGAAGCCATCGAAAACGAGAAGCAGGTGGCCGCGCTGGTTGAGCTCAAGGCTCGGTTTGACGAGGAGAGCAACATTGAATGGGCCCGGGCGTTGGAGCGCGACGGCGTGCACGTGGTGTACGGATTGCAAGGCCTCAAAGTCCACTGCAAAGCCGCGCTCGTCGTGCGTCAGGAAGGAAATCTGATCCGGCGCTACGTGCACCTGTCTACCGGCAACTACAACAGCATTACGTCACAGCTTTACACCGATATTGGGATGTTCACGTGCGACGAAGAGATCGGGGCTGACTGTACCGACCTGTTCAACTATTTAACCGGCTACTCGGCCAAGGCCGAATACCGGAAATTGCTGGTTGCCCCCACGAACCTGCGAGAGCGGTTGGAGCGGCTGATCAAGCGGGAGATCGAGCATCAACGCCAAGGCGAGCACGGACATTTGATTTTCAAGATGAATGCCCTCGTGGACAAGCGCATGATCCGGCTCTTGTACGAAGCATCCCAGGCCGGCGTGCAGGTTGATCTCCTGGTACGAGGAATATGCTGCCTTCGTCCCGGCATCCGGGGTGTGAGCGAAAACATCCGGGTGATCAGTATTGTGGGCCGCTTCCTGGAGCACAGCCGGATCTACTATTTCCGGAACGCGGGCAATGGCAATGGCAATGGCAACGGCAACGAGGAGATTTATCTCGGGAGCGCCGACCTGATGCCACGAAACCTGAACCGCCGGGTCGAGGTGATGTTTCCCGTAGGGGATGCCAAATTGATTCGTCACCTGCGCGACGATGTTCTCGCCACCTACCTGGCCGACGTGGCGAAGGCCCGCTATATGCAGCCGGACGGAAGCTACCTGCGCGATGCCAATCGCGCGGTTGCAGGAGCGATGAACAGCCAGCAACGGCTTATTGACCGCGCCCTTACTGCCTCGTCGCAATAATCTGCTTGCAACCCGATGCTTCTAGAACGTCAGGGTCAGCCCAAACTCGATCTGTCGAGGCGCCCCCAGCGCGTAGACCCCGGTTCCGACTCCCACCCGATCAATGTTGTGCGCAACTGAGTTGGTTCCGTTGATTTGCCCCGCGGCCCCGGTCAACAATCCGTTCAACGTCTCACCCGGCAGATCAAAGTTGGAGAAGTTCACCACGTTGTAGAAACCCACGTTGGGTTGCACCGTAAAGCGTTCGTAAAAGGTGCGCGTCCAGGACAATTTCAGATCCAAAGCCCGCAGCCAACCCAGGTTCACCTGCCCAGGCGGTGCGTTCGGCAAGGTCGGAGCTACGCCATCGCCCATTTGCACCAGTTGCGCTTGGGTGAACAGACCGTTCTGGATCAGCACCTGGCCTGCCGGCGTCGGTTGGCCCGCATAGGTGCTGTTATAAGCGTTGATAACGCTGTTGATATTAGATTTATTTATCCCACGGCCGAAGTTCCCAACGTGCGTACCGGGCACTGGATCCTGAGCCGTGCCATCCCCGGTGAAGTCCGTGCGAAAGATCTCGCCCGGTCCCAGGTTGGTGTTCGGAACAATAACCGACGTGGCGAGCGGGCTCCAGAAATGCGAGATCAGGCTGATCTGGAATCCCGCGGGCAAAGTTGCGTATCCGCCGAAAGAGAGTTGGTCGGTGCGATCCAATACCGAGGGTCCGAAGTAGCGATTCGGCTTCGCGTTGTCCAGTGCGCTGATGATGAAGTCCTGGTCGGACGCGCCCGGGCTGTCCGCCGAGCCGCCGCCCGTGTTCTCGAAGCGAGATAGAGAGTAGGAAATCTGGAAGTTCAAGTAGCGAACCCCGCGAAACGGTTCCTTCACATTGTGTGTGAGCTTGGCCTGCAAGCCGTCGTATACCGACCGGCCAATGGGCTCCAGGAATGGCAGCGGTGGGGCATTGGGATTGATACCACCGAACGCGCAGGGATAGCCGAAGCCAGATGCGCTGGGGCAAGCCACGTCAAAGTCCGCCGATGAGGTCAGACCGTTGTTGGCATAATCAGCCATAGTCGCACCCTTATTGATCGCACACTGGATGCCAACGACCTGCTCCTGACAGTGAAACTGCGCGTTCGTCGCTTGAATCGCGTCCAGGGCGCCCGCCTTATTAAAGTATCGAACATCGCCCGCATGGTTCTCGTCGATCCCCAGCAGGTAATGAGTCTGCACGTTGCGCACAAAATCTACGCTGAGGATCATTCCGGGACGGATTTCCCGCTGGACGCCCACATTCATCTGCACCGAACGCGGGCTTTGGTAATGCGGGTCGAACATGGAGGGGCCCGTGCCAAAGCCTAACCCTTGGTCCAGGAGCGATCCGACGTAGCTGGGGTTGGGCAGGCTGTTGCTAAATGGAGACAACGACTGGTACTGCTTCTGGTAAGCCTCGATCTGGTTCGCCACCGTGCCGATCGCTACAAAGCCACCCGATGCGCCGCAAAACGTTGCCGTCGGAAGTGGGCCTCCGGTAGCGATAACCGGCTGAGGCGTGTTGGCGCCATTGCAGGCAGTGGGAAACTGTCCGAAAGCTCCGGTCTGTTCCCGATCCGGAGCATCGAACGCCACGTTGTTCCAGATCGCATTCTCATAGAAGAGTCCGATGCCGGCGCGGATTACAGTCTTGCCCTGTCCGCTCGGGTCCCAGGCAACACCGACCTGCGGCGCCAGATTCAGGTTTGGCTGCCTGACCGGATTACCCAGCCCCGGCATCGCCTGGTTGAGCTCTGGAATTCCCGGAAGGTTGCTGTCCGTCCGGCCCGAATCCCGCACATAGCGCAAACCATAGGTCAGAGTGAAGTTCTTCCTCAACTTCCAGCCGTCACCCAGATATGCGCCGATGCGGTTGTCGGTAATTCCACCCGCTGGGTACCCAAATGACGGCGCGCTGGTCGAGTATCCCAGGCCGTTCCCCAGGTAAACATATTCCACGGGATAATTCAGCGGATTGGATGCACCGCCCGTAAAGGACCCAGTTGCCGCAAACGCGGATTCCGCGGCTCCCACATTCGTGACCAGGTAAGGCACAATGCTCTGGAAGTTCGCGAAGCCACCGCCCTCGATGTGGTTCCAGCCGAAACCATAGCGGATAATGTGCTTACCCAGGGTTTTGCTGCCATCGTACTTGAGCTGATGATTGCTCTGCAGCGTGCTCTGTGGCGCCAGGTAATTCGGCCCGGTGACCAGCCCCGTGCTGCCCATCTGTATTTCGACGGGATAATTGGCCAGCGGCAAACTGGTGCCGATGGTGGCGTCTACAATCTGGTTTTGGAATTTGAGATATTCGAAACGGATGGTGTGCGTGAAGCTGCCGGTGTTGAAGTCCAGGCCAATCACGTGAGCGCGGGTAATGTCCTTGTTGTCGTAAACCGAGAAACCGAGTCCTGCATTAGCCAGCAGAGAATTCTTGAAATAACTGAAGCGATAAAAAATGTGCGCCGACTGCGTAAGCTGGTAATCCGCCTTGGCCATGAGATTGTCCTCAATGAACGGCGAATTAAAGGTCCCTGAGAAACTCTGGAAAGGTGCGCCCACTACCACCGGCGCCTGCTCGTGCTGGAACGTACGTTCCCCATCCAGGAAGTAAAATAATTTGTCCTTGATTACGGGCCCGCCGAGACGCCCACCATACTGCGAGCGCTGGAAGGGCGCCGTCAACCCGGGCGGCGTGGGCAACGCCGCCGCCGTTGAGCTGTCGCGGAACAAGCCAAAAGCCTCGCCGTGAATGTCGTTGGTCCCAGACCGGGTGGTGACATTCACCGCACCCGAGGAGGTCAACTCATTGGACAGGTCCAGGCTTGACTGGCTGAGCTGAAACTCCTGAATTCCGCTGGCAGGAATATCCGTGGTGGTCGTGCCCACGGTCTCATCCGACACGTCCACACCGTCCACCTCGATGCGGGCTGTGCGCCCGAAACGGCCGCCGAACGAAATCGATGAATATCCTGCCTTGGTCGGATCGAAGCTCTGTCCGTCCTGAATCTGCACTCCCGGCTCAAGTTGCGCCAGGTCCAGAAAGTTGCGCCCATTGACCGGCAGATTCTCAATCTGTTCCGCACTCAATACTCCCTGCACTGTGGCCTGTTCCGTGTTCACTTGCACGGACGAGCCCTGCACCTCAACAATCTGGCTTTCCAGTCCGATTTCCAGCTTCACATTGCCGGTCGCGGTGTTGCCGACGAGTACCGTCAACCCTATCTCAGTCGTGCGGAAGCCTCTGGCGGTTGCCCGCACTTTGTAGTTGCCGGGAATCAAGGCCCCGGAGTTGTACGCGCCCGAGGAATTCGTCGTAAGATTTATGACGTGACCCGTGGCTACATTAGTGATCGCGACCTTGGCCGCGTCCACCACCGCTCCGCTCGGATCGACAATCGTGCCGACAATGCTGCCTGTACCCACGGTAGTCTGTGCGAGCAAGGAGCACGCAAAAAACACCAGCAGCAGGGTTGAAAGGACCACGGAAAACAAATGCGCAAACCCACGGCGAGACAATGGGGAACAGAACATGGGGATACCTGCCTTTCCGGTCTCAGAGCCTTGGCTCACTAAACGCTTGCAACAAGGCGAGGGGCGGATTTTTTGGTGCAACATTCTTAGCACTTGGAGACAGGACATTGCAACAAAATGTTTGTTGGGTGGGCAGGGCCGGCTTCCGTGTATTCTCTGAATGTGATCCGGGATCACAGACGCATGATCAAACATCACAGACAGAGGACCGCCCAAGCCGGAAAATAATGGATAGGCTTGAAAGGCCTTTGCACAACTGGAGGCACTTATGAAAAGGACCGTTTTTTTGTTGGCTGCGTTGACAGCGGCTCTCGTCATCCTGGCTGCCGCGCAAGCGTTGGCGCAGGATAAAACGCCGGTCAAGGTGAAAGGCTCGGAGGTTGTAACCGGAGTCGTCATCGTTCACGTCCAGAAGGGCGCGAAATCTGTTGACCTGCAGTGCAATCAGGGAGCGACCACCTGCAAATCTCTGCCGAGCGGTAACTACCTTATGCTTGAACTTCCCGAGAACACCGGCATGTACGATTGCAAGAATGTTGAGATGTATCGGGGGGATCAAGCCAAACCGGATGAAGCCGAGAAGCTTGGCGACTACTGCCTGATGGACAAGTGAGGGTGTTAAAGACTTGCAGCATCCAGTTCTGGCGTGATTCCGGTCACACCATTTTCGAGCTTGGCGCGCTAAATTGCAGAGTGGTCCACCAAGGCCTGACTCGATGGGCAGCCGTGGACCCTTCAGTGCATCGCCACGGGACGCGGGGGTAGCGCATGACTGTTGTTCTCGACGAAGTTCGGTCGAACCAGGCAGGAATCAACATCGTATTGGACGGGCATTCGTTGAAGATTGAAGATGTCGCTGCTATCGCCCGCCATCGTCAGCCCATCCAGTTACACCCGGACGCGGTGGCGCGCATCGACAAGTGCCGTGGTCTTCTCGAGCGCAAGATCCGCGCCCGCGAAATCATGTACGGGGTCAACACTGGCATTGGCGAACTTTCAGAAGTCGTGCTGACTCCAGAGCAGGTCGAACAATTCCAGAAATACTTGCTCTACTCCCATGCCGCGGGTTGCGGAGAACCCTGCCGCGAAGAAGATGTGCGCGCCGGCATGCTTTCACGCCTGAACACTCATTGCTGGGGTCATTCCGGAATTCGCCGCGAGGTCGTGGAAATCCAGATTGAGATGCTCAACCGCGGCGTCACTCCGGTGGTGTGCCAGAAGGGCTCGGTGGGCGCATGCGGAGATCTCTCCCCCATGGCGCAAATGGCGATTACGCTCATGGGCGAGGGCGAGGTGTTCTACAAAAGCAGCCGATTGCCGGCGAAAGAGGGCCTGGCGGCCG
The DNA here is from genome assembly GCA_050011975.1 of Terriglobales bacterium. Lineage (GTDB taxonomy): Bacteria > Acidobacteriota > Terriglobia > Terriglobales > Acidobacteriaceae > Acidiflorens. Next base: position 33,803 of record JBEKIB010000024.1, read on the forward strand.
CTGGCATTCGGCCGATTTCGTTCCGCGAACGCGATGGCCTGGCCACCATCAACGGCTCCGATCTCACCACCGGCATGGGTTGCCTCGAACTCTACGATGCGGAAAGGTGGCTCAAGACCCAGGAAGTCTGCCTGTCGATGACTCTCGAAGCCCTCAACGCCAACATGACCGCTTACGATCCGCGAATTCACAACGTGCGCGGTTATCCCGGAGCGCAAGTGTGCGCCGAGAACATCCGCCGGCTCACCGCTGGATCCGAACTCCTCAAGCGACCCGGCAAGAAAGTGCAGGACGCCTACTCGCTCCGTTCCAGCCCGCAAGTCATCGGTGCCGCCAAAGACGCCTTCCAGTGGAGTCGGCACATGCTCGAGATCGAACTCAACCACGCCGCCGACAACCCGGTTTTTTTCCCCGACGAAGATCTCGTCCTCACCGGCGCCAACTTCCAAGGCACTCCATTGGCGTTCGCGCTCGAACTCGTCGGCATGTCAGTGACCACCGTGTCAGCTCTCTCCGAGCGCCGGCTGAATCGGCTGCTGAATCCTCATTTGTCGGTGGGGCTGCCTGCTTTCCTTACCAAAGGCGCCGGAATGTTTTCCGGCCTCATGCTCTCCCAATACACTGCTGGAGCATTAGTTTGTGAGAACCGCGTGCTCTGCAACCCGGCGGCGACCGGTTCGATTCCAGCCGCCGCCGACCAGGAAGACTTTGTCTCCATGAGCATGACCACCGCCATCAAGACCCGGCAGATTCTCGAAAACGCATGGCACGTGGTCGCCATCGAACTGATGGCGGCGGCTCAGGCCTTCGATCTGCGCTCGCCGGTCAAACCCTCGCCTGCCTCGGAGGCGGCGTATCAAGTTGTCCGCAGTCATGTGAAGAGACTCGATGAAGACCGGCCGCTCTTCGACGACATCAACACCCTCACCAGAGTGGCCAAGGACGGCAAGATACTGGAGGCTGCGGAAAAGACTGTCTCCAGACTCAATTGAACGCGGAAGATGCGCATCGCCCGCGCGATGAGTCACTGACAGATTAAGAATCTGTGGCGTTGCAAGCAACCAGCAGGTTGGAATGGGTCCCGCTCGTCCCCGCCTCAAGCCCGATCATCCCATCCCGAGCGTGAATCCACTCATCATCTGGGTTACCCTAGTCGCGTGCCTGTTTCCGCGCCTATCTCCGCGGCTATTTCCCCCCAACGTCAGCCGAGTATTCTCCGCGTCTCGCTGATTTCCGCGGCGGTCGTGTCGGCGGCGGGCCTGCTGAAATTCTGGTATCTCTACCTCGACGATCTCGCGCGCGACCGCAGCGGCACGTTCCCGCAGCGCGCGCTGGAAGAAGGAACCGGCTTGCTCGCCGCGACCGTATTGATTCCCGCAATTGTCTGGACGAGCCGCAGGTTCCGCTTCGGAGAGCATCCGTGGTGGCGAATTGCGCCAATCCACCTTGGCGTCGCAATCATTCTCTCGATTGCGCACACCACGCTGATGGCCGTTTCGCGCGCCATCGTCTTCCCGCTCCTCGGAATGGGAAGCTACGACTACGGCGTCATGCGCTGGCGATACCCGATGGAATTTTCCAACTTCGTGGTGATCTACGCCATCTTCATTGGCGCGCTCAACCTCTTCGACTATTACCGCGAGCTGCGTAATCGGCAGATCGTGGCGGCGGAGCTCGAAACGCGCCTGGCGCAGACGCAACTCCAGAATCTCCAACTCCAGCTTCAGCCACACTTTCTTTTTAACGCGCTGAACACCATCTCTTCCGTGATGTACGAGGACATTGCGCGAGCCGATGCGATGCTGGCGCAACTCAGCGATCTGCTTCGGCGCACGCTGCGACGCCCGGACGCACAACAGGTCCCGCTCGAAGATGAGATCGAGACCGTCCGAATGTATCTGCGCATCATGCAGGAACGCTTCGGCGATGACCTGCGTGTGGAAGTCGCGATGGATGCCGATGTCGCGCAGATGCTAGTCCCGCAACTGCTGTTGCAGCCGCTGGTGGAGAATTCGATTCGTCATGCCGCCGGAAAGACGCCGTTGGAGGTAACGGTCCGCGCCGCTCAGAGCGAAGGCGAGCTGCTGCTGCGCGTCAGCGACAACGGCCCCGGACTGCAAGGCGCGACAATCGAGAAAGGCATCGGGCTCAGCAACACCGCCGAGCGCCTTGCCGCACTTTATGGCGAACACCACCAGCTAAGCTTCGACAACGGCCCGGACGGTGGATTGACGGTGTCCGTGCGCATACCGCTGCAGGCGGCGACCGCATGACCGCTCTGCGCGTCTTTGTGGTGGACGACGAAGCGCCCGCGCGCCGCAAGCTGCTGCGCTTCCTGGCTGCCGATCCCGAGGTTGAGGTGGTTGGCGAAGCGGTGAATGGGCGGGAAGCGGTGGCAGGAATTCAGCGCACGCATCCTGACTTGCTTCTGCTCGACGTGCAGATACCCGATTTCGACGGGTTCGAAGTGGTGAAGCAGCTCGCGCCGCCGCTGCCCTGGATCGTGTTCGTGACCGCGTTTGACCAGTACGCGATCCAGGCATTCGACGTGCACGCCTTCGGATACCTGCTGAAGCCTTTCGACCAACCGCGCTTCCAAAAGGTCCTTGACGACGCCAAGCAACAAGCACGCGCCCACAACAGTTCGAGTTCCATTTCCAGTTCCAGTTCTAATTCTGAAGACGCGTTGCGCAAGCTACTAGCCGAGGTGGACCGCGCCCGGCGTGCTCCGTCACGTCTGGTCGTCGAGCATGGCGAGCGAATGTTCTTCCTGGCGCCCGACGAGATTGACTGGATCGAGAGCGAGCGCAACTACTTGCTGGTCCACGCCAGCGACAAAACCTACACCATCCGCGGAACGCTGGACACGATGGAAGAGCGGCTTGACCGCGCGGAATTTGTGCGCATCAACCGCTCGGCCATCGTACGTCTGGACGCAGTGCGCGAGCTGCAGAAGTGGTTTCACGGCGAATACAAGGTGATTCTGAAATCGGGAGCAAGCCTGACCTGGACAAGGCGGTATCTGGGAAGACAATCGGAAATTCTGCAGAAGCTCTAGCGCGGACCGGGTCACGCCATCCGCCGGTGTCTCCGTTTGTCCCTCCCACCGGCCCGCATATCCCAACGAATTTGCCTTCTTGGAACCATCCTGCGAACTTAGGGAAGAGTCACCGGCGACGACTCATTGCCCTCGCCGAACCTGACTAACAGGAGCAATAACGTGCCTCCATTGGGAACTAACGCGTCCGCACCTGACACTTACTCGCCCAACCGCGAGACGAACTCGACCGGCCCATTGCCTCGCGCTGCCATTGGCGTCATGATCGCACTCTGCGCTGCCAAGTTGCTGCTGCACATCTTCACCAGCGTCCGCCACTACGGCTACTTTCGCGACGAGCTTTATTACCTCGACATGACCCGTCACCCCGACTGGGGCTACGTCGATGCCGCCCCGCTGATCGCCGTTTACGCAAAGGTCGCGCTGCTCCTGGGTGGTTCGCTCGCGGCTCTGCGCATCCTCCCCGCGCTCGCTGGCGCAGCACTCATCGCGCTCACCATCCTCATCGCGCGTGAACTCGGCGGTGGGCGTTATGCCCAGCTTCTCGCCGGAATCGCCATTCTGCTCTGCCCCGCCATTCTGAGCGTCGACAGTCTTCTCACCATGAATCCCTTCGAGCCGCTCTTCTGGATGGGCTGCATTTGGGTCGTCGCTCGTATCCTGCGCACCGGAGACTCGCGGCTTTGGCTGTGGTTCGGCGTCCTCGCCGGCCTCGGCCTCGAGAACAAGCACTCCACGTTGTCTTTCGGATTCGCCGTCACCGTCGCCCTGCTGCTGACGCATCATCGCCGCGAGTTCGCCCGGCCCTGGATCTGGATCGCCGGTGCCATCGCGCTCGCGCTTTTCCTCCCCAACCTCATCTGGCAAATCCGCCATCACTTCCCGACCATCGAAGACCTCGCCAACGTCCGCCGCGAAGGCAAGAACGTCGTGCTCGGCCCGCTCGCCTTCGTCAAGGAGCAGATCATCGACATGCACCCCATCCTGTTGCCGGTCTGGCTCTCCGGCCTGGTCTGGTTTCTTCGCGATCGCCGCTGGCGCGTGCTCGGCCTGACTTTTGCCGTCTTTTTCGTATTGATGGAAATCGCGCACGCCAAGAACTACTACGTGTTCCCGATCTATCCGATGCTCTTCGCGGGCGGCGCTGTCGTGATCGAGCAATGGCTCGCAAACCGTGCAACATGGACGCGTGCGGCCGTCGTCGCCATCATCCTGCTCGCGGCGCTTCCCGCCATCCCCCTGGTGACGTGGATGCTGCCGCCCGAGCGTCTCCTCGCCTATCAGAACGCGATCGGCTTCAAACCCGCCAAGGCCGAGGTGCATCACAAGTCGCTGTTGCCGCAACCGATTGCCGACCAGTTCGGATGGCCCGAGATGGTCGGTGAGGTCGCCGCCATCTACAACTCCTTGCCACCCGAAGACCGCTCCCAGACCGGCATCTGGGCCGGCAACTACGGCGAAGCCGGTGCCATTAACGAGTTCGGCCCGCACTACGGACTGCCCCGCGCCTGGTCTCGCCACCAGAATCATTGGTATTGGGGTCCACCTCCGCAGGTCTACAAGAACCTCATCGTCATCCAGTGGAGCCTCGACGACGTGCGCGACAACTGCACCTCATTTCAAGCCTTCGAGCACTATCAGCGCTTTGGCATGGACGAGGAAAACACGCCGATCTACCTCTGTCGCGGCGTCCTCTTCGACATCCAGAAAATTTGGTGGCACTCCCACCACTGGAACTAGAAAGAGTTGGGCCCAGTAGCCGCTCCGGAATCGTTTACTTCTTCAACTCTCCGGGATTGCCAATCCGTTTCACTTCGCGACCGGCTCGTACGCCATGCCCAACTGATCGAACACGAAGCTCATGGCATCGGCTCGTTCTTCGATTTGCTCGTCGAGCGCGGTGCCGATGCCATGACCGGAGTTCGATGAGGTGCGGAGCAGAATGGGATGGTTCGAGATGGGATGGTTCGAGCCATTGGCGGCCTGCAATCGCGCCGTCATCTTGCGCGAGTGCAGCGGATTGACGCGGTGATCATTCTCGCCCGTCAGAAAAAGCACTGCCGGATATACCGTGCCATCCTTGACATGGTGGTAAGGCGAGTAGGCATAAAGCGCCTGGAATTGGTCACGATTTTTCACCGTGCCGAACTCCGTCGTATTGAATTCGCCGTTCGGGTCGAGTTCAACGCGCAGCATATCGTAGATTCCGACAAAGGAGACGACCGCGCGAAACAGGTCGGGGCGTTGGGTGAGCGCTGCGCCCATCAACAGACCGCCGTTGCTTCCGCCCATGATCGCGAGGTGAGCCGGCGAAGTATATTTACGATCGATCAGGTCTTGAGCACAGGCGATGAAATCGTCGAAGACGTTCTGTTTGTGAGTGAGGTTTCCGGCTTTGTGCCATTCCTGGCCGTATTCGCCCCCGCCACGGATGTTGGCGAGCACGTAAACGCCGCCCTGGTCGAGGAAGACGCGTGCCATCGATCCCGCAAAAAATGGCTTCTCACTGACCCCGTAGCCTCCGTAACCGTACAGCAGTGTGGGATTGCTGCCATCAAGCTTCGTGCCTTTGCGGCGGATGATGTTGAGCGGCACACGCGTACCGTCTTTGGAAACCGCGAATTCGCGCACCACTTCGGCGTCGTCGAAGTTGTAGGGCGAAACCTGGGAGAGCGCGGTGCGGATCGATTTTCCGCTTGCCGCCTCGAAACGATACCAGGCGGACGGCTGGAGATAGGCGGTGGAGTGGAACAGCACATTGCCCGCGCCGATCGACACCACATCGTCGACCGCCGAGATCGGCGGCAGCGACGGACCCGCGAGCGGGTGGCCTTGAGGATCAAAGACGCGCACCCGCGAGGGACCTCCGATGATGTCGGTTACGTACAGGCGTCCCGGAACCGCCACGAAGCTCTCGATGGAGGCGCGGGCGTTCTCGTCGGCGCCAGCCCCGGGGCTCTGGGGAACGATGACCTCCGCCTTTGCTAAATCAGCCTTTGCCGTATCGAGATGCGAAAGCGGCAAACGCAAAATCTGGCCCCGTGGACAGTTCTTGTACGAGAGCAGGTCGAGGCTGTCATCCGAAGCCACTTGGACGGCGACGATTTCGTCTTCAAAGCGCGTGATCTGGATCCAGTGTCCGGCCCCGTCCATCAGGTAGTGAGCAAACTGGCCGCCGTCTCCGTTGGCGACGGTTGCGATCAGCCAGCGGCCGTCGTCGCTGGTGCGCAAAAGAATTTCAGCGATACGCGGGAAATCCTTGCCGATGACGTAGGTGTCCTGGTGCGCGTCCGTGCCGAGTTTGTGATAGTAAACCTGCTGATAGAAATTGGCGTCTTCGGGTGGCCGCTCGTTGCCTTGTGGATAGCGCGTGTAATAAAAACCGGAGTTATCGGCCTTCCAGTCGAGGCTGCCTCCGGCAGTCGCGAAGTTGACCCGCGGCACGCGGTCTGGAAGTTCCTTCCCGGTGGCCACTTCGAGGACGTGGGCGACACTGTCTTCCGACCCGTTTTCCGACAGCGCGACGGCGACGAACTTGCCGTCGAGAGAGGGAACGTAAAAATCCACAGCGATCGATCCCGTCGCGCTGGCCGCGTTGGGATCGAAGACGATTTTCTCGCTGTCGGAATCCGCCGCCAAACCTGGAGCCACCAGCAGTGGCTGCTGCTTGGGCGGCTGGCTTTTCATAGCGAACAGAGTTCCGCCCCGGAATTGCAGGTCAAAGTAGACGACGGAACCGGCGCCGACAAGCTGCTGGAAACGCTGTTTAATGCCGGGGCGGGCGGGCAGATTGTCCAGATACCCGCGAGCATGGGCGTTCTGGGCGGCGCTCCACTGTTTGACTGCGGGATCGTCCCAGTTTTCCAGCCACCGGTAGTCGTCGCTTACCGTGACGCCGTGGTATTCGTCGCTGACCGGACGCTTGGGCGTGCTGGGCGGCGCTGGGACGGACGGAACCTGGGCGAGAGCGCTCAGGCTAAACAGAAAGATCGCAAGCAAAACACATCTAGAGTTTTTCATCGGAACGCTCCGTCTGGGGCATTGGGCCACAAGAAGTCCTGCGCCGGTTCGATTTTGCATAGTAACCCAGGGCCCCCCGGACCGTACAGCAGGAGGACCGTACAGCACCCAGACCCGGCAGAAGACTCGTGCATGAGGCAAATCTTGGGCATGGTTGCCCACCCTTTCCCAGCCGGCTTTGGAGAATCAAGCGCCACAGTCCACCGGGTTGCGCAATAGCGGGTCGCGCAATAACTTGACGTTAGTCGCTCTTTTGTTATAGTTACCCTCACATTTTACGGACGTTGCGGTTCGGGACGTGCCGGTAATCGATGCAGGAGGACTAGACCATGCCCGGTGCGCTGGCGACACGGAGTTCGGCCGCCGAAAAAGTTGGAGAGCAGGCTGACGTCGGGCTTCGGGAGCGCAAGAAGGCACGCTTGCGGCAGCAGATTATCGACACCTCGATCAAGCTGTTTCGCAAGCACGGATACGAGGCCACTCGGATCGACGATATCGTACAAATGCTCGAAATCAGCCAGCCCACTTTTTTCCGCTATTTCCCCAGTAAAGATGCGGTTCTACGCGAGGTGGGGGAACGCGGGTATGCCTGTATCTGCGAGCGGCTGCGTTCAGAGCTTTCCAGTCAGGCGGGGACCGGCGAGCGTTTGCGGCGCTTGTATGTGACCATGGCGCGGGAGGTGGAAGCCGACCGCCAACTCTGGCAAGCGGTGGTGTTGTCGGGCGCCATGGATCCGGTGCGATCCGCGGAACTGCGCGGGCACGAAGAGGCTGCCGTCAGTCTGCTGCGCGAAATTCTGACGCAGGGGCAGAAACGAGACGAAGTGACGCGTGCCTTTCCGGTGGTGCATCTGGCGGAGTTCATGGAAGGCCTCTACAACACTGTGGTGCGGCAATGGGCGGTGGATCTGACCGGGCCGCACAAACTCACGAACCGGGTGCGCAGCGCGGTAGAGTTTTTCTTGCGCGGCATCCGGCCCTAGCAGCCCGTAGTGCAAGTGCGATTTGTATCAGGGTATGCCTTTAGGCATACCGCAAGCGCCATGTTATGAATGCGCCTTTAGCCGCTGTTCTGGGCGCTCGAGTTTCACCACAGGCCGTAAGGCTTTCCGGAATCACGCCAGAACTCTTTTTTTGGTGAGTCATGTCGGTTAGAGAGGAGAACGCAATGAAGGCCGCCGTTCTGCACGGATTCAAGACGCCGTTATCGCTGGAGGAAGTGGCCCGGCCGGAAGCTGGCCCCGACGAGGTCTTGATCGAGGTAGAGCTTTGTGGTGTGTGTCATTCCGATCTGCACGTGGCCGATGGCGACTGGACGCAACTGGCCGGCATAGTAAAGAAACCGCTGATCCTGGGACACGAGATCATAGGCCGGGTGGTGGAGCGGGGCGGAGCGGTCAAGAGCGTCCAGGTGGGAGACCGGGTCGGAGTGCCGTGGGTGCAGTGGACATGCGGTCAATGCGAGTTTTGCCGTGAAGGCAACGAGAATCTGTGCATTAAGCAGCGCATCACCGGCGTCATGGTGGATGGCGGATATGCGGAATTTGCGAAGGCTCCCGCCAGCCACGTGATCAAGATTCCCGACACGCTTCCCTCCGAGCAGGCGGCGCCGCTGCTTTGTGCGGGAGTCACGGTTCATCGCGCCCTGAAGCAGGCCAAGATTCGCGCCGGGCAGCGACTGGCGGTTTTCGGCGTCGGCGGACTCGGCCATATTGCCGTCCAGATTGGCCGCGCTGCAGGAGTGGAAGTGACCGCGATCGATATTTCCGAAGAAAAACTCGCGCTCGCGAAGTCGCTGGGCGCCGCCCGAACGCTCAACGCCGCGACCAGCGACGTGGTGAAGGAAGTGCGCCGCTCCGGTGGAGTGCACGTTGCTCTCGTCACTTCGGAGGCCAAATCCGCGTACGACATGGCGTTCTATTGTGTGCGCCCGACGGGGACGCTACTGGCGGTGGGTTTGCCCGCAAAGGATATTTCGTTCCCGGCAATTATGATGGCCGCTGGCGAGATTCAAATCAAGGCTTCCGCCGTGGGCACACGCGAGGACCTGCGCGAGGTTCTGGCGATGGGGGCGGCCGGAACTGTCCATTGCCAGGTGACCGCGCGCCCGCTCGCCGAGGTGCAAGAAGTTCTGGGGCAACTGAGCCGCGGCGAAGTCTCGGGCCGGGTGGTGCTTCGCATGTAGATCCAGCGCGACTGCGCCGCGCACTCTGAAAATCGCGCCAAAGAGTTCATTGACGTTAGCGACTTTAATATGATATTAACTATCACTTTTGCGTGGCGCCGCCACCATGAAAGGCCGTTCTCCAAGTGAATGTCAAACAGCTTTTCGATCTGACCGGCCGCGTGGCCATTGTTTCGGGTGGCTCGATGGGACTGGGCCGGCAGATGGCCGAGGGTCTGGCGGAGATGGGGGCGAATCTCGTGCTCTGCGCCCGCAACAAGGAGCGCTGCGAGGAAGCGGCGGAAGCGTTGCGCAGTTGCGGCGTGCAGACGCTTGCCTTGGGGTGCGATGTAAAAGACAAGGCGGCGATTCAGCAGGTGGTGGAGGAGACGCTCGCAAAGTTTGGCCGGGTCGACATTTTGATCAATAACGCCGGCGTGTCGTGGGGAGCTTCGGTGGAAGAGATGACGCTCGAGCAGTGGGACAAAGTCCTCTCCACCAACTTGACCGGCACGTTCCTGTTTTGTCAGGCGGTGGGCAAGGCCATGGCCGCGCAGGGGTCGGGCAAGATCATCAACATCGCATCAGTGGCGGGTTTGGGCGGAGCGTCCGCGGAACTACAGGCGATCGGCTACCACGCCAGCAAAGGCGGAGTGATCGCGTTCACCAAGGATCTGGCGTGCAAGTGGGCGCCCCACAACATCCAGGTGAATGCGATCGCCCCGGGATGGTTTCCGACGCATATGTCGGGATGGATCATCGAAAATCGTAAAGATTCCCTGCTGGCGAAGATCCCGCTGGGACGCTTCGGCGGCGATCACGATCTGAAAGGCGCGGTCGTGTTTCTGGCATCGAACGCGTCCGCATACGTGACCGGCCACGTGCTGGTTGTCGATGGCGGCCAGACGGCCTGGTAAACAAATTATGAATCTTCCGCTGACGCCCGTGCGCTTCCTGCGCTACTCAGAACGACAGTTCCCTCGCAAGACGGCGGTCGTGTGCCAGGACCTGCGGTTTACCTATGCCGAGTTTGGCGATCGTGTAGGACGTCTGGCGGGAGCGCTGCGCGCTGCCGGACTGAAGCCGGGAGATCGCGTGGCATTTCTCAGCCTCAACTGCCATCGCCTGCTGGAAGCCTACTTCGGGGTTCCGGAAGCCGGTTGCGTTTTGCTTCCGCTCAATATTCGACTGGCAGCGCCGGAGCTCACCTACATTCTGAATGACTCCGGAGCGACGGTGCTGTTCCTGGAGCAAGAGTTTGCCGGTCTCGTGGATTCATTCCGTCGAGACCTGCGCACGGTGCGGTCCTTCCATCAGCTCGACTTTCATCAACTCGATGGAACGCCGCAAGCCGCGTGGCTCTCCGATCAAACCTACGAGCAAATGCTGGCCGCCGCCACGCCCTACCGCGGCGAACTGATGGCGTTCGACGAAAACTCCGTGGCCGAAATTTTTTATACCAGCGGAACCAGCGCCAGCCCCAAGGGCGTGATGCTCACGCATCGCAACGTGTACCTGCATGCGATGACCATCGCCTTGTACCATCACACCCGCTTTGAGGACGTGATGCTGCACACGATTCCTCTGTTCCACGCCAACGGCTGGGGAGCGGCCCATACCATCACGTTCATGGGCGGAACCCATGTCATGCTTCCGCGCTTCGTGCCCGAGGAAGTATTCCGGCTGGTGGAGCGCGAGCGCGTGCGCGCGCTGACCCTGGTGCCGATTATGGCCGCCGCGCTGGTCAACTCACCCGCGCGCTCCAAGTACGACCTGAGCAGCGTGCAGTGGTCGTTGATCGGCGGCGCGGCATCTTCTCCGACTCTGATCCGCGAGGTCGAAGAAAAGTTAGGATTTAAATGCTTTTCGTCATATGGACTGACGGAATGTTCGCCCGGGCTAACAACTGCCGAACTGAAACCGGACATGCAGTGCACACCCGAAGAGCGACACGTGCTGCAGGCCATGACCGGCTATGCCTACCCGGGGTGTGAGGTTCGAGTGGTTGACGCGCAAGACCAAGACGAAGACAAGGACGTGCCGCACGACGGTGTGACGATGGGAGAAATCATCGCCCGCAGTGACGGGGTGATGGCAGGTTACTGGCAACAACCGGAAGCCACGGCCCAAGCTTTGCGGGACGGATGGTTTCACACCGGCGATATGGCCGTGATCGCGGAGAACGGATACATCCTGATCGTGGATCGCAAGAAGGACATTATCGTAAGCGGCGGAGAAAACATTTCGTCGCTCGACGTAGAAAAAGTTTTGTCGGCGCACCCTGGCGTTTACGAAGCCGCAGTGATCCCCGTTCCCGACCAGAAATGGGGCGAGGTGCCAAAGGCGGTGGTGGTGGCGAAACCGGGTTCGAAGCTCAGCGAAGCAGAATTGATCGAGTTTTGCCGGTCGCGTTTGGCTCACTACAAGTGTCCCCAATCGATTGAGTTTTGCGAGAGCTTGCCCAAGACCGCGACCGGAAAGGTTCTGAAAAGAGAATTGCGCAAGAAATATCAGGTGGACATTGCCCTATGAACAATTTCGTGAGAATCACCAGAGACAACAGCAACAATAACGACAACGGTGTCGCGATCATCACCATCGACAACCCACCCGTGAACGCTCTTAGCCCCGGTGTGCCGGAAGGGATCTGGGCGGCGATCGATGAGATGAATGGCGACCCAGCCGTCAAGGCAGCGGTCGTAATCGGCGCCGGCCGCACTTTTGTCGCCGGCGCCGACATCAAGGAATTCGGCAAGATGACGTCGGGCGGACCCCGCAGAAGCCTGCTTCCCCTGCTGCTTCACATTGAGGATAGCGGCAAGCCGGTGGTGATGGCGATTCACGGCACCGCGTTCGGCGGTGGTCTGGAACTCGCCATGGCCGGCCACTACCGTGTCGCGTCGCCCACCGCGCAGGTTGGTCAGCTCGAAGTAAAGCTGGGCATTATTCCCGGAGCTGGTGGGACGCAGCGTCTGCCGCGTTTGGTGGGCATCGCCAAGGCAGTTGAAATGTGCGCCGAGGGCAAACCGGTGTCCGCGCGCGAGGCGGCTGCGCTCGGCCTTATCGATGCGCTAATCGAAAAAGACCTGCTCGCCGGGGCGGTGTCTTTCGCGCGCGAAATCGCCGGCAAGCGCGCGCCCAAAACGCGGGAGCGAACGAAAAAGCTGGGAACGTCCGCGGAGAACGCGGCGATTTTTGCCGCGGCGCGCGACGCGGCTGGCAAGAAGCAACGAGGGCTGAAGGCGCCTCTGGCGGCGATCGATGCGGTGGAAGCGGCGACGAGATTATCGTTCGAGGAAGGCTGCCAGGTCGAGGGGAAACTTTTCACCGAATGTCTTTTCTCCGATCAGTCCAAAGCGCTCATCCATGTTTTCTTTGGCGAGCGCGAGGTGGCGAAGATTCCCGACGTTCCCAAAGAAACTCCGGTGATCCCCGTGAACCGCGTGGCCGTTGTCGGCTCTGGAACCATGGGCGGAGGGATCGCGATGGTGTTCGCCAACGCGGGAATTCCGGTGCTGCTGAAGGACGTCGATGAGGCGGCGCTCGGTCTGGGCATGGGCAAAATCCGGAAGAACTACGCGAGTTCCGTGCAGCGCGGGCGTTTCACTCAGGCATTCATGGACGAACGCCTGCAGCTGATTACGAAGGTGCTCAACTACGATGCGTTTTCTGGTGTGGACATGGTCGTGGAAGCGGTATTCGAAGGCATGGCATTGAAGAAAACCGTGTTTGCGGATTTGGACCGCGTCTGCTGCAAGGGAGCGATTTTGGCGAGCAACACGTCGACGCTCAATATCGATGAAATCGCCGCAGCCACATCGCGCCCGGAAGCAGTGATCGGAACGCACTTCTTCAGTCCGGCAAACGTAATGCGCTTGCTCGAAATTGTGCGCGGAAAAAAGTCGAGCAAAGAAGTGATTGCCACCTGCATGCAACTGTCGAAGAAGCTGGGCAAGATCGGAGTGTTGGTGGGAAACTGCCGCGGCTTCGTGGGCAACCGCATGTTTGGCCCGTATCGCCGGGAAGCGCAGTTCCTGATCGAAGAAGGTGCAGAGGTGGAGGCGGTAGACCAGGCGCTGGTCGAATTCGGCAACGCCATGGGCCCGCTGGCGACCGGCGACCTCGCCGGTCTCGACGTGGGCTGGCGCATTCGTAAGGAGTATCGCCATCTGGAAAAGCCTGGAGTCCGCCAGCCGTTTGCCGAGGACCGTCTTTGTGAAATGGGACGGTACGGCCAGAAAACAGTGAGGGGATGGTACCGCTACGACGAGAACCGGCGCGCGAGCGCGGATCCCGAGGTGACCGCCATGGTGCGCAAGTGGAGCGCGGATGCAGGGATCCCGCAGCGGAAAATCTCCGCCGAAGAGATCGTCGATCGCTGCATCTATGCGCTGGTGAATGAGGGCGCGCGGATTCTCGAAGAAGGATACGCGCTGCGCGCAGTCGACATCGACATCATCTATCTTAACGGGTATGGATTTCCCGCCTACCGGGGCGGTCCGATGTGGTATGCCGACACGGTGGGATTGCCGAAGGTCTATCGGCGCATTTGCGAATTTCACCAGCAGCACGGAGAACTCTGGACGCCAGCTCCTCTGCTGCAGCGCCTGGCGGAACAGGGCAAGACATTTGCCGAGTTCGACAAAGAGCAGCTTGCGGCCGCGTAGGGGGGCAAACCTGCAGGAAACAACATGAGCCACATCATTTTGGCGCGTCATGGGCAAGCGTCTTTGTTGGGACGCGACTATGACAAGCTCTGCACGAACGGCGAGGCGCAGGCCAGGTTACTGGGGGAGTATTGGTCGCAGCGGGGCGTGGTTTTTACCAGCGCCTATTCTGGCCCGCGTGCCCGGCAACAGGAGACGGCCCGGATCGTCGTCGATGCGTATCGCAGCGCCGGACTCGTTTTTCCCGAGACAGTGATCATGAGCGAATTCGACGAATATCAGGCCGAGGCGGTGCTGCGGGAATGTCTTCCGCAACTGCTGCAGGTGAACGCCGAGATCAAGGAACTGCGCCGCTCCTATGAAGATTCCAGCGAATTCGGCGACCGGCGCAAGACGTTTCAGAAGCTGTTTGAAGCGGTGATTGCCAAGTGGGTCGCGGGAGAAGTTACAGCCGCCGGCATTGAATCCTGGCACGAGTTCTGCTTGCGAGTGGAGCGCGGGCTGGCGCAAGTAGTGCGCGAGACTCCTCCGGCAGCGAGCGCGGTGGTCTTCACATCGGCGGGTACGATTGGCGCGGCGATGCGCCGGGCCCTGCATTTGTCTGCCGAGGACACGCTGCGGCTCACGTGGATGTCGCGCAACGCTTCGCTCACTGAATTCCTGGCTTCCGGCGAGCGCTTCACGCTGAGCACGTTCAACGCGCACCCGCATCTCGACGGCGGCGAGTTGCTGACGTACCGGTAGCCGATACAGAAATTGCGAATATGGTGATACTTTGCGATCAAGCGGGAACGGTAAGAGCAGGCGAAGAACTCGACATCGGCCGCCTGCAGCCGTTTCTGCAAGAGCACTTCAGCCACAGCGGGCCCGTTTCCATCAAACAATTTCCGAGCGGCCACTCTAATCTGACGTACCTGGTACGACTAGGCAAAGAGCGACTAAGTAACGTGCGACTGGGTAACGAGCGCATGGCTGACGAGCAAGCAGGCACCCGGGAAGTCGTCCTGCGACGCCCGCCCTTTGGCAGCAAAGTGCGGTCCGCGCATGACATGTCGCGCGAGTATCGCGTGCTGTCGAAACTGCACGCCGCCTATCCCGTAGCGCCACAGGCGCTCCTCTATTGCGACGATCTGTCGATTCTCAATGCGCCCTTCTACTTGATGGAACCGATTCTCGGAATGATCCTCCGCCGCGATCCTCCTCCCGGCGTGCCTTTTCCGCCGGAGACCGCGCGGCGATTGAGCGCAGCGTTCCTCGATAACCTCGCGCGTCTCCACCGGCTCGATTACGCCGCGATCGGTCTGGCTGATTTAGGCAAACCGCAAGGTTATCTCGAACGCCAGGTCAAAGGCTGGATCGAGCGCTATCACAATTCGAAAACGCATGACCTGCCCGAAGTAGAACGCATTTCCACCTGGCTCACCGAACGAATGCCAGCGAGCCATGACACGGCGCTGATTCACAACGACTACAAATATGACAACGTTGTGCTCGATCGCGACGACGCGACCGGAGACCCGACAAAGATCGTCGGCGTTCTGGATTGGGAGATGTGCACGCTGGGCGACCCGCTCACGGACTTGGGGACGGCGCTCGCCTACTGGACCGATCCGCAAGATCCGGAAGAGTTGCAGGAAATTCGCAGCGCGCCCACCACTTTACCTGGCACACTGACGCGGGCGCAGTTAGTCGAGCGCTACCAGGCCGCGACGGGCCGCAACACCGGCGACATGAGCTTCTATCTGACGTTTGCCCGCTTCAAAGTCGCCGTCATCATCCAGCAGATCTACTACCGCTACGCCCAGGGACTAACGCAGGACGCGCGCTTCGCAGCCTTGCCGCAAAGAATCCACACTTTGTTGCGCGCCTCATGGCACAGCGCGGAAAGCGGGACGATATGAGTGTTTCAAAGAGTTCAGATTCTCAATCTCAAAAGGTGGCATAGGAGTTTTTCATGACGACACTGACAGACGTCCCGCGCAAGACGACAAAGGGAACGGCGTTTCTCATCGAAGATTCGGCGCCCCAGGATATTTTCACGCCCGAAGATCTGAGCGAGGAACATCTCGCCGTCGGCCACATGGTGGACGAATTCTGGGCCAACGAAGTCGAGCCGAATCTGCCCGCGATCCGCGAAAAGAAGCCGGGCGTCGCCATGGCCGTGCTGCGCAAATCGGTGGAACTGGGTCTGACCGCGATGACGATTCCCGAGGAGTATGGCGGCATGGCCATGGATCTGCCGTCGCTGATGGTCACCTCTGAACGCATGGGGCGCGATGGCTCGTACGGAGGCTGGCACTCGGCTCATACCGGCATCGGCACGCTGCCGATCGTCTACTTTGGCAACGAGCAGCAGAAGCGCAAGTATCTGCCGAAGCTGGCAAAAGTCGAAATGCTGGCTGCTTATGCGCTCACCGAGCCTCTGGCAGGTTCCGATGCGCTGGCCGCACGAACCCGCGCCGACCTCGCGCCGGATGGAAAACA
>JBEKIB010000025.1:0-60748 GCA_050011975.1 Terriglobales bacterium
TACCGCGAGTGGTCGGGATACTACACGGTCAGCGTGTATGAGGTGCACCATGAGCACGAGTACAACGCGATCCGCAATGCGTGCGCGCTGATTGATATTTCGCCGCTCTATAAGTATCTGGTCACCGGCAAAGATGCGACCAAACTGGTGAACCGCGTGATCACGCGCGACGTCAACAAAGTCGCGGTGGGGCAGGTGATTTACGCGTGCTGGTGCGATGAAGACGGCAAGGTCATCGACGACGGCACGATTACTCGCCTGGAAGAAAACAAGTACCGCTGGACGGCCGCCGATCCGAGCCTGCGCTGGTTCCGGCAGAACGGCCTGAACATGGACGTTCAGATCGAAGACATCTCCGAGCAGACGGCGGCGCTGGCGCTGCAGGGGCCGGCCTCGGCGAGACTTTTGAAGACGGTCGCGGAAGCCGACATTACGAATCTGAAGTATTTCCGCAAAACTAGCGGCAAGATCGCCGGCGTGCCGGTGGATATTTCGCGCACCGGATACACGGGCGACCTCGGCTACGAGATTTGGATTCCGCGAAATGACGAGTATGACGCCGTCCGAGTCTGGGATGCGCTCATGGACAAAGGCAAGCAGTTCGACATTCATGCGGCTGGAATGCTGGCGCTGGATGTGGCGCGCGTGGAGGCGGGGCTGCTGCTGATCGAGGTCGATTACATCAGCTCGAAGAAGGCGCTGATCCCGTCGCAGAAATATTCGCCTTATGAGTTGGGCTTTGGCAAGATGGTGCATCTTGAGAAAGATAACTTCATTGGCAAACGCGCGCTGGCTCGCGATCAGAAGCAGGGAGTCGCACGACAGTTAGTTGGACTCGAAGTGGATTGGGTGGAAGTGGAAGAGCAATTCGACAAGTTTGGACTGTCTCCGGCAGCGCCCAGCCAGGCTTCGCGGGTTGCGGTGCCCGTCTATGGCGATAACAGCGACAAGCATGTGGGCAAGGCCACGACGACGGCGTTCTCTCCGCTGCTGAAGAAGTTGATTGCGCTGGCCAGCGTGGGCACGGAGTATTCGAAGCCTGGGACCAAGCTGCAAATGGAGTTGACCATCGAAGCGCAACGGATGAAGACTACGGCGACGGTGGTGACGTTACCGTTCTTCAATCCGAAGCGGAAGACAGCGACGCCGGTGTAGAGATTCTTTCACCACGGAGACACGGAGAAAAGAAAGCGCTCGGCAAGCGCGAACTACCTCCGCAGCCGCGCGTAGATTATGTCCCCTACGTGCTCCGTGCCGCACGACGTTTTCCTGTCCAGTACAACCACACTCCGAATAAGAGCAGCGCTCCGCAGCCGCCAACAATTTTGAGGACGGCGAGCGACTTGTTCGGTTCATCCGGCGGCGGCAGGACGGACAGGGCGATGGTGAACGCTGTGGTTACGAAGCCCACGATCGCTAGCGCATAGGCTGCCGGCTTTCCGCCGGGGACGCGAATTACTTCCTTTCCGGCGGGTTCGCTCTGCAACTTGAACATCGACGCGAATAAATATAAGTACGGGATGAAATACGTGATCACACCCATGCTCACCAGCACGTCATAGGCGCCTTTGACCGAGGTGCCGGCCTGTCCTAGAAAAATGAATATCGCGCCGATTACTGCCTGGGTCAGCAGTGCGACCCAGGGCGTGCCCCAGCGGGGATGCAGCGCTCCGAAGGAAGAGGGCAGGTAGCGGTCAATGCCGGCTACGAAGGGCAGACGGGCGACGGCGGCGAGATATGCGCCGGAGGCTCCGATGTTACTGAGCGCGATCAGAAACGCGGCGACGGGAAGAAAGAAGGGCAGGCCTACACGATCGGCAGTTTTGGCGATGGCCTGCACCAGGCCTTGCAGCGGGCTGACTTCCGACGACGGCAGCGCCAGCAGGACGCAGACGGTTCCGATGATGTAACAGAAGGCGACCGTGAGTCCTCCAGCAAACAGGGCCAGCGGAATGGTGCGGCGCGCGTTCTTGATTTCTTCCGCCATGAAGGACGCGGTTTCGCATCCGCCGAAGGCGAAGGTCAGCACCGACCAGAAGATGATGTCGTTCAGGCGCACGCTGGGGGTCATGGTGTGCAGCGAGAAGGTCGTTGCCGATCCGAAGCGGTGATAGGCGAGGAGGCCCATGCCGATGACGATGAGAACGGGAATCCACATGGCGAGCGCGCCGAGGTTATGCAGCCATTTGCCGACGTCGAGGCCGACAACGTTCAAGAACGTGGCGGCGGCTAGGGTCAGCAGCGCAAACACGATGTAGAAAGTCGGGTTCGCGGAAAGATGCGACCACTGCGCCTGCCGCATGAAAAGGATGTTGCTGGCGGCGAAGTACAGCACGGCGGGGAAGTAGGGAAGGTTGCTGGTCCAGTAAGTCCAGGCGGCCATGAAGCCGGAGAAATCTCCGAAGGCGCGCTTCGACCAGACGTAGAGGCCACCTTCATTCGGATAGCGCGAAGAAAGTTCGATGACCGAGAGCGCGAGCGGCGTGTAGAAGGCGAGCCAGGCGCCGATCCAGATGACAATCGAACTGGGGCCGGCGGCGGCAGCCGTGGCGATCCAGCGCAGGCTTACGCCGGTGACCACGTAGAAGAGCAGCAGGTCGCGAAATCCCATGACGCGCTTGGGGCGGTTGGGATCTTCGGCCTCGGCGATGGAGATGCCGGGAGGGAGCGGGCTAGCGTGCCCGGGTTGATCTGGCGATGGAGTGGATTCCAGCAATAATGGTGTCCTGAAAAGTCGGTGTTCGGCTGTCTTGGCGGCCGAGCTCGCTGGGGCTGCTAGAAATAGCACCAAACTGGGGCGAGCCGCAAGAAGATTCTGGAGACCGGCTGGCGGTAGGATGGGATGATCGCAAGAGCCAGAAGGGAGACGAGGCCGCGATTGCCGGAGCCGATTCAATTTCGTCGTGCCATCTAATTAAACGAGGAGCGTGAGGAGGCAAGAATGGTGAGGCCCTCAAAGAAACAAGAACGCACGTTTGCTGAGGAGCACTGGTGTGAATGTGAGTGCCCCAATTGCGACATTGGCGCGTACGAGAGATGCTCGTCTCCGAAGTGTCACATGCCAAAATGGAAGGATAGAAAGGGCGAACGAAAAGCTGGTGGGAAGTAACTGAATACTACTTCAGGTTTTTCTGTGCGAACTGGCGAAATTGGAATTCGAACTCTTCTGGCGAGTAAACTCCCTTTTGCACGAGAAGGGTGTTCATAGCATAAACAGTAGCTCGAAAGCGCTCCTCGCGAGACAGCTTGTCCATAGCCTCCTCATAGCTGATGAGCCCTTCACTTTTATCAATGCCCTTCGCGGAGTGACCGACGGAGACGGTTGCCATGGGAACGAGCTCCTGTGTATTGAACAATAGTCTGCCTGAGTTCTGTCGTCAACACAACAACGGATGGCCAGACCTACGCGGCCTCGGCGCGGCTCTTGCGCTTCCAATACAGATATCCCGGTACTCCGATCAGCACAATGGTGGCGCCCCAGAAGGCTTCGGTTGGACGCTGGATGATGGTGTTTAGCGTCCAGGCGACGCCGACCAGAACGTAGATTGCGGGCAGCCACGGGTATCCGGTGCAGCGATAGGGGCGGGGAAGATCGGGTTTTTTCCAGCGCAGGACAAACAGGCCGATGACGGTCAGCGTGTAAGAGAGCACCATGCCGAAGATGACGTAGGTGTAAAGCTGGTCGTAGCGTCCGCTCATGATGAGCACCGCGGCCCAGATGCCTTGGCCGATGAGGCTGAAGGCGGGCGTGCGCCACTTAGGATGAATGACGGCCATGCGACGGAAGAAGACGCCATCTTGCGCCATGGCGAGGTAGACGCGCGCACCCGACAGGGTGCAGGTCGCCGCCGCGCTGAAACAGGAAATCGCGATCATCGCCGACAGCCAGACCGCGGCGGCGGGCGAGAAAAGTCTTGCCGCGGCGGCGTGGGCAATGGTCTCGTACTTTGCGATCTCATTGAGCGGCAGGGCGTAAACGTAGGTCACGTTCATGGCGAGATAAATCGCGCCTACCGCGAACACACCTAAAACCATGGCTAGCGGCACATTGCGTCGCGGGTCTCTGACTTCGCCCGCGACCCACGTGATGTAGACCCAGCCGTCGTAGGCCCAGAAGACGGCGATCAAGCCGACGCCGAGAGCGGAGATTAATTGCGCTGGACTCAGTCCCATACTTAACCCGCCCGGCGCTCGCGCACTGAAGTTCGACCAATGTCCTTTGCCGATGGCGAATCCGAGGACAACGAAGGCGGCCATGGCGGTGAACTTCGTCCAGGTGGAGACATTCTGCAGTCGTGCGCCCCAGCGCAGTCCGACAACGTTGACGTAGGTGAGGATGGCGATGAGCACGAGGCCGACCGCGTGCGCGCGGGTGAACGGCATGCCTGCCAACGAGAAAATCACATGCTCTTCAGAAATGGCAGGGACGATGTTTCCCATGTAGGCGGCGGATGCGACGGAGAGAGCGGCGATGGTGCCACCATTGGCGACGGCGAACAACATCCAGCCGTAAAGAAACGCGACCAGGTCGCCGTAAGCTTCGCGGAGGTAGATGTACTGTCCACCGGAGTCGGGAAACATGGAGCCGAGTTCGGCGAAGGCGACGCAGGCGCACAGCGAAATCACTCCGCCGAGGACCCACACCAGAAAAAACAACGTTGGATTCGGCAGCGGCCCGGCAATATCTTTGGCGGTAAGGAAAATAGAAGAGCCGATGATGCCGCTCACTAGAAGCAGCACGGAGTCGAGCAAGCTAAGCCCACGGACGAGACTCGGCTGCTGGCTGGAGGTTTCGGCTTCGGGCGGCAGGGAAGCGGGAGCAGGGTTCATTAAGTAGCTGGTCAGTTTATCATCTGCGGGTCAAGTCGATGGTCGTTCGTCGTCGCCGTTCGTCGTCGCTTGCCAAGGCAGATGCCTCCTGGAGGTTGCGAACGACTAACGACCGACGACTGCCGGCCAGCTTCATCCCATGCCCAGCTCATCGGGAGATTCCAGCGGCGTGCCGCAGCGGCGGCAGATGACGGCCGAGCAATCACCGCAGGTCAGCGGATCGCCGACTTCGACGGCGCAGACCGGGCAGTAGAACACCACGGCGGGTTGCTTGGCTGGTGCTGCTTTTGGGGCGATCTCCATGGTTGTGAACTATGACTGAACTGTAAGCACCGAACTGTAACACAATTTTCTGGTGCGCTTGCGATGCACTCAACCTCGCAAGTTCAACCTCGCATGTTCAAACTCGCGCGCCCAGGCGCGGCCGAGCTGCGCTCGGCTGGACAGCCGAGGGCGGCTGTCCCTACGTGAGTCTTAATCGGGCGGCTTCCTCAGGATCAGGTCGCCTTCCGCCGGGGGGAGCGAGAAGGGAAATTGCCAAATTTTGTCTTTCATCCAGACCCCGAGAATGAAATCCTCACGGGCCTTCCACGGGCCGATCCACTTGTTGCTGGTGGCGAAGAAGACCCAGCCGTGGGCTTCGGGATTGCCGGGATTCAGCGTCACCACGACGGGATCGAGGTTTTGCGTGCTCACGAACTCGATGAACTCGGCCGCTTCCTTTTCGTATTCTCTCAAGTAAGCCGTTTTTTCTTCGGTGATTTTGGGATTCTTCTTGATCTGGCGTTCGGTTTCGAAGACCAGCGTGTCGATGTCGTTCTGCAATCGGTTGGAGAGTTCGGTGGGGTCCATGTAGGCCTCAAGAACGTCGTGATGACGAACGAAGTCGATCCGCACGTCCGCCGGAAACTCAAATTTGCTCTGACCGGTGTAGGTCACACTCACGTAGGCGCCGAGCAGGTGATAGAAGCGGCGGCGGCTTTTAGTCAGTTCCTGGGAATCCACGATGAGCGTGATGGTGAGGTCATTCCCGGTCATCGTCCAGCGGTAGCGCCCATCGTCGCCGTGTTCGAACGTGCAACCGGGCGCGCCCGCAGTCCAGCGCACGGAGGGCAACTGCTTTTTCTTCGCGTGGACAAGCGCCGGCGACAGAATCGTCCAGAGAGCGAACACAAGTGTTGCCCAGAAGAAACGGGATCGCAGCATAAGGGCAGAGTGTATCGCTTTTGCTCTGGCCGCGTCAGGGCCTGCTGGGGCAGGATGGGGGCCGCATCGAGTCGAACGACCATGCTCCCATCCCCGGCGCAATGGCCTCTGAGAAACGCCTGC
This sequence comes from Terriglobales bacterium, assembly GCA_050011975.1. Classification (GTDB taxonomy): domain Bacteria; phylum Acidobacteriota; class Terriglobia; order Terriglobales; family Acidobacteriaceae; genus Acidiflorens. The sequence goes on from JBEKIB010000025.1 coordinate 6,160, forward strand.
CGCGCAGGTTCGCGCCGAAAATATGTTAGATTGAAGTTGGTGAGGGCGCGTAGCTCAGTTGGTAGAGCAACGCCCTTTTAAGGCGTGGGTCGCAGGTTCGATTCCTGCCGCGCTCACCATAGATTCGACGACGCACAGAAGGCCTGGTTGAAAACTTCCAGCCAGTTCCGACCGACTTTGAGGTCGAGGCACTGGGGCCGGGTCTTTTCCTGGTAGTTTTTCTTCTCGTTTTTTCGAGAAAATGGGCCCAAACAGAGAGACAAGTTTCTGGAACCTGCGCAATTTTTGAGTCGTTTGCGGGCAAAAATCCCACTTGCCACCCACACTGGTGTTATGGCATAAAGTCGGAAAGCCCCTTCGCCATGCAACGGTTTTTGCCGGATTGCATCTCAAACTCAGGAGACGTGTATGGCAACGAAGTTCGTCCAGATTGAAAACGACCTCGAGCTTCAGCAGCGTCTGGAAGCGGAGCGCATGCGCTTGCGCAAGATCGCTGGTCTGGATCGGCCCACTCACTTCCACCGGCCGGTGGAGCGCGCGTTTACGGCTGAGGAACGCGGCAAAGTCACGATTCTTTTCGGCGGCTTCACGTGGAAGCACGAGGATCTGATCCGCGCGGTATTTCAGGGCTGCGGCTATCGCTGCGAGAAGTTGCCCGTGCCGGACGTGCCGGCATTCCAGATCGGCAAGGAATACGGCAATAACGGGCAGTGCAATCCGACGTACTTCACGGTTGGGAATCTGGTGCAGTATCTCCAATTTCTGGAGAAAGAAGGTTTGCCGCGCAAGGACATTATCGACAACTTCGTTTTCTTTACGGCGGGCTCGTGCGGTCCGTGCCGCTTCGGAATGTATGAGGCGGAGTACCGCTTCGCGCTGAAGAATGCGGGGTTCGATGGCTTCCGCGTGCTGCTGTTCAAGGACAGCGATGGCATCAAGGCGGCGTCGGGCGAGCCGGGATTGAAGTTCACCATCGACTTCGGATTTGGCATGTTGAACGCCATGCACCTGGGCGACGTGTTCAACGATCTGATCTATCAGATTCGTCCGTTCGAAGTGAACAGGGGCGAGACTGATCGCGTGTTTCGCGAGACGGTGGACGGGCTCTCGGAGGGCCTGAGAAACCGTGATTCGTTTGAGATCGAGGAGCGGGCGCCGGACTGGGCCAAGCCGAAGTTCAAGAGCAACAAGATTTTACGGAACACTTTTAACGTGTTTGGCAAGATGCACGAGCATCTGTGGGGAAAAGATTATCTCAATGCCTTGGCTGCTGCTCGCGAGAAGATGAACAGCATTGAAGTCGACCGCACCAAGGTGAAGCCGGTGGTGAAGATCACGGGCGAATTCTGGGCGCAGATTACCGAGGGCGACGGCAACTTCCACATGTTCGAGTTCCTGGAGCGGGAAGGATCGCAGGTGATGGTCGAGCCGATTGCGACCTGGGTGGCGTACCTGCTGAACCAGGCGAAGGCGCACGCGAAAGCGAAGTGGCCGGTGAACCGTCCGCATCGGAATCCGCAGTGGTGGGAATTGAAGAAGCACCTGGCGAATGACGTGGGATTGCGCAAGAAGCTGATGGGCCTTGGCGCGGGCGAGAAAATGTGGAACTACCTTTATCACCGGACGATCAAGAACCTCGGTGGGATTACGCATCACCTGGTGCCACAGACCGAGTTAGCCGAGATGGCGCATCCGTTCTACAACCAATTTGCGCGCGGCGGCGAAGGGCATCTCGAGGTGGGCAAGAACGTGTACTACACGGTTCACCATCTCTGCCACATGGTGCTGGCGCTGAAGCCGTTCGGGTGCATGCCGTCGTCGCAGTCGGACGGGGTGCAATCGGCGGTCGTGAACAAGTTCAAGGACATGATCTTCCTGCCGATCGAGACCTCGGGCGAGGGCGAGGTGAACGCCCACAGCCGGGTGCAGATGGCGCTGGGCGAGGCCAAGGTAAAAGCCAAACTAGAGTTCGAGCAATGCTTGAAGTCTACGGGCAAGAGCATTGATGAAATCAGGGAATATATTGCCGAGCACCCGGAACTGCGGCGGCCGTTTTATCACGTGCCGCATCGTGAGGGGGTCGCGGGCACGGCGGCGCAGTTCATTCTGCACGTGAACCATCGCATGAACAAGGGGAGCCGGCTCCTGCGTCGCACTCGGGTGCGCGGGATAGCTCTTTCCGATGCTGCTTAGACGCAACTTTTTCTCGCGTAACCTGATCGGAGCGATTACATGCACGACCATTTGACGGGACACAATCAGCCGCCCCTGCTGCTGCAGATCGCGCCCGCTCCGTATCAGAAGCCGCACGACCACCAGACGAAGTTTCTGGTGGGGCTCGACGTCGGCTCGACCACCGTGAAGGCAATGGTGGTGGAGGCCGCGACCGACCAGATTCTCTGGCAGGACTACCAGCGCCACGAAACGAAGCAGCCTGAAAAGACATTGGAATTTCTGCGCCGCATGGAGGCGGAAGTCGGCATTAACCGGCACAACACGCGCATGTTCATGACCGGCTCCGGGGGCGGTGGGATCGCGGAACAGATTGGCGCGAAGTTTGTGCAGGAAGTGACGGCCGTGTCACTTGCGGTCGAAAAACTGCATCCCGAAGTGTATTCGGTGATCGAGCTGGGTGGGCAGGACGCGAAGATCATCGTCTTCAAAGATGATGATGAGACGGGGCGCAAGAAGAAAATCCCGTCGATGAACGACAAGTGCGCGGGCGGCACCGGGGCGGTCATCGACAAGATCAACGCCAAGCTGAAGATTCCGGTGGACGAGCTCGCGATGCAGGGCTACTTCGGAATCAAACTGCACAAGGTGGCGGGCAAGTGCGGGGTGTTTGCCGAGACCGACATCAACGGGCTGCAAAAAGTGGGAACGCCGGCGGATGAGTTGATGGCTTCGTTGTTCGAAGCGATCGTGCTGCAGAACCTGAGCGTTTTAACGCGCGGCCACACGCTGCGGCCCCACGTTTTGCTGCTGGGTGGGCCAAACAGCTTCATTAAAGGCATGCGTGAGGCGTGGCAGGCGAACATTCCGCGGATGTGGGAGGAGCGCAAAGTTGCGATCCCCGAGGGCGTGAAGCCGGAAGATCTGATCAAGGTTCCGAATAACGCGCAGTACTTCGCGGCCTTGGGCGCGATTGAATTCGGCAAGAGCGAAGAGGATTGCATCGGCTGCTATCAGGGCCATGAACAGCTGGAGTACTACATCGACTTCGGCCGGCAGGAGGAAAAAGCGAAGTCGGGCGCGAAGGGCCTGGTTGCGAAAGACGGGGAACTCGACGCGTTTAAGGAAGCGTACCGCCGGAAGAAGTTCACGCCCGCGACCTTCCGCAAAGGGCAGACGGTTGCCGGCTTTATCGGCGTTGACGGAGGTTCGACTTCCACCAAGGCGGTTCTGCTGGATGAACGCGGCGACATCCTGTGCAAGGCTTATCAACTCTCAAACGGAAACCCGATTCAGGACACGATCGAAATGTTTGAGAATCTGCGCGCACAGGTCGAAGCGCAGAATGCGAAGTTGGAAGTTCTGGGAGTCGCTACCACCGGCTACGCCAAAGACATTTTGAAAGAGGTCTTGCACGCAGACGTCGCGTTGGTCGAGACCGTGGCTCACACCGAATCGGCGCTTAAGTTTTATGACGACCCGCACGTGATCGTTGACGTGGGCGGGCAGGACATCAAGATCATCATTCTGCACAACGGCCGGGTGAAAGATTTCAAGCTGAATACGCAGTGCTCCGCAGGCAACGGATATTTTCTGCAGTCGACCGCCGAAGGATTTGGGTTGGGCGTCGAACAATATGCCGATCTTGCCTTTTCGGCGCAGGCCATGCCGGTGTTTGGTTACGGGTGCGCGGTGTTTATGCAATCGGACATCGTGAACTTTCAGCGGCAAGGCTGGAGAGCCGAGGAAATTCTTGCCGGGCTGGCAAACGTCCTGCCAAAGAACGTATTTCTCTACGTTGCCAGTATTCCGAATCTTGCGGCGCTCGGAACGCGATTCGTTCTGCAAGGTGGAACGCAGAACAACCTGGCGGTAGTGAAGGCGGAAGTCGATTTCATCCACAACAGCTTCCGCGCGGCCGGCAAGAAACCCGAGATCATCGTGCACGAGTTTTGCGGAGAATCAGGCGCGATTGGCGCGGCGGTGGAGTCTCTGCGTTTGTGGCGGAATGGGATGCACACGACGTTCGTCGGCTTGGATGCCGTCAGAGAAATTCAATACCGCACCACGCGCAACGAAGCGACACGCTGCAATTTCTGCAAGAACAACTGCCTGCGCACCTTCATCGACATCAGAACTGCTCCCCAGGATGAGATGAGCATCCTGCCTATTCAGAAGGTCACTAAGGTTCCGTTGATGCATGGAGAGCAGCGCTTGATCATCGCCACTTGCGAAAAAGGCCTGGTCGAAGACGTCAACGACATGAAGGAGATTAAAGCCGGCATCGACGAGATCAAAGAAAAATATCCCAACCTCGTGGACTTCGCTGCCCGCGAGGTTTTTCGGCCGGTTAACGCGAAGAGCGTGGCCGATCCCATTCCCGCAGCGAAATTCTGGAACAAGACGGCAAAAGAACGCATTCCGCTGATGCAGAAGCGCAAGAAGCTACGCATCGGCATTCCGCGCGTGCTGAACATCTATGCCTACGCGCCGCTCTTCAACGGATATTTCGAGAGCCTGGGCGTGCAGCCCGAAAACATCATCTACTCCGACTACACCAGTTCGGATCTTTACCGGGCTGGCTCGAGTCGCGGCGCCATCGATCCTTGCTTCCCGGCGAAGGTCGGCATTTCACATGTCTATAACCTGATTCAGGAAAAGCATCGAAAGAAGCCGCTGGACGTAATCTTCTTCCCGATGTACGACGTGCTGACGTCGCCGCTGGTGAAGATTATGGCGCCGAATGCTTGTCCCACCGTGACCGCAACCCCGGAAACGGTCAAGGCTGCGTTCACCAAGGAAAACGATGTTTTTGCCGAGCACAACGTGAAGTATATCGATCCGGTTTTGAACTTTGCCGATCGCAAGCTGTTCGCTCACCAAATGCTGCAGGCATGGCAGGCGCTTCTCGGACTGTCGCAGGAAGAGAACGATCGCGCGGTTGAAGTGGGCTTCAAGGCGCTGGGAGACTACGAAAGCAGCATCCGCCGGCGCGCTCGCCAGGTGCTGGACCAGTTGGAACGCGAGGACCGCATCGGCATTGTGATGCTGGGCCGGCCGTACCATCACGATCCTGGGCTGAATCACGAGATACTGGAAGAGTTCCAGAAGCTGGGCTATCCCATCTTCTCGCAGAACACGCTGCCTCTGGACGAAGATATGCTGGAGCGGCTGTTTGGCGAGGAAGTGCGCGCTGGGGTGATCAGTCACGCGCTGGATATTTCGGACGCGTGGAAGAACTCGTACTCGTGCAGCACGAACCATAAGGTGTGGGCGGCGAAGTTCACGGCGCGACATCCGAACCTGGTGGCGCTGGAGATGTCGAGTTTCAAGTGCGGGCACGATGCACCGATTTACGGCGTGATCGAAGGCATCGTCGAAAATTCAGGCACACCATACTTCTGCTTCAAGGATCTCGACGAGAACAAACCCTCGGGCTCAATCAAGATTCGCGTCGAAACCATCGATTACTTCCTGCGACGCTATCGCGATGAGGTCATCAAGAAGCGTAAAGCGGTGGAGGAGATCGAGGCGCAACTCGCGGATTACGAAAGCCAACTGCGCGCGCAGATGGAGCCGGGGGCGCGAGAAGTAGCGGCCGATTGATAGTAAGCTAGAAATTTCCGGGCTGAACACCCGACCATCCATTGCAGGCGAACCCAGTGCAGGCGAACCCATGGCAGGCGAACCGAACGAAACGAAGATTTCACCGCTCGCGGGTAAGCCGGCTCCAAAAGAGATGCTGATCGATGTGGCTCGCCTGGAGATGGAATATTTTGAGCGTCATCCCGATCTGCATGATCCCAACCAGTTAGTCAGCTTCGGAACCAGCGGACATCGCGGCTCGCCGCTCGACGGCACCTTCACCGAAGCCCACATCCTCGCGATTACGCAGGCGATCTGTGACTACCGGCGAGAGCAGGGAACCGACGGCCCGCTTTACATGGGCAAGGATACCCACGCTTTGTCGGGGCCAGCGCAGCGCACCGCGCTCGAAGTGCTGGCGGCGAACAACGTCGAGACGATCATTCAGGAAAACGATGGCGTAACTCCGACACCCGTGATCTCGCGAGCCATTCTGGTTTACAACCGCGGTCGCAAACAACATCCCGCCGACGGCATCGTCGTCACGCCGTCGCACAACCCGCCCGAGGATGGAGGCTTCAAGTACAACCCGACCAACGGCGGTCCCGCCGATACCGACGTAACGGGTTGGGTCCAGGACCGGGCGAACGAATTGTTGCGAGCGGGAAATGTTGGGGTGAAGCGAGTTCCGTTCGCCAAAGCCATCCAAGCCGCGTCTACGCACCAGGAAGACTTCGTCTTACCATATGTTCGCGATCTCAAGAATGTGGTTGACATGGAGGCGATTCGCGGCGCCCACCTCAAACTTGGAGTGGACCCGCTGGGCGGAGCCGCGCGGCCGTATTGGGAACCGATCAACTCCATTTACGGGCTCGACATCGTCGTCGTGAATCCAGTGATTGACCCAACGTTTTCGTTCATGACGGTGGATCACGACGGCAAGATTCGCATGGATTGTTCCAGCCCGTATGCGATGGCCAGGCTGGTTGGGCTGAAAGATCAATACCAGGTGGCGTTCGCCAATGATCCAGACGCCGACCGGCACGGAATTGTGACTCCCGTTGCGGGTTTGATGAACCCGAACCACTACCTCGCAGTGGCCATCCGATACTTGCTCACACACCGGCCACAGTGGCGTCACGATGTTGCAGTTGGAAAAACCCTGGTGAGCAGCAGCATGATCGACAGGGTCGTGAAGAAGTTAGGCCGCGAGTTGCGCGAAGTGCCGGTGGGGTTCAAGTGGTTCGTGCCGGGACTCTTCGATGGTTCGTATTGCTTCGGCGGGGAAGAGAGTGCTGGAGCGAGTTTTCTACGCCGTGACGGCACGGTGTGGACGACCGACAAGGACGGACCAATCATGGACCTGCTGGCGTCGGAGATTACCGCACGCACGGGAAAAGATCCGGGCGAACACTATCGCGAACTGACAGCGGAGTTCGGCACCCCCTACTACACGCGCATCGACGCGCCTGCCACGCCGGAGCAGAAATCGAAATTGCAGAAGCTCTCACCCGATGCAGTAAAGGAGTCGGATCTGGCGGGCGAGCCCATCACCGCCAAGTTGACGAAAGCTCCAGGCAATGATGCTCCCATCGGAGGCCTGAAGGTCGTCGCAACCAGCGGTTGGTTTGCGGCGCGGCCCTCCGGCACGGAGAACATCTATAAGATCTATGCGGAGAGCTTCAAGAGCCAGAGCCATCTGAACGCGATCGTCAGCGAAGCGCAGGAGATGGTGAACAACGCGCTGAGTTCCTGAGTCAAGCAATGAGCAGCAGCGGCGGGCTGACGGGTTCCCCTACCTTCATTTCGTTGGGAGCAATGTAAATTAAACAATGTAAATTAGATGAAATGATCGTAACCCGCTGCAGTGCGCTGCTGTTTGACTTGGATGGCGTGCTCATCGATTCCACTCCCGCGGTTGCGCGAGTGTGGACTCGGTGGGCGGTTGAACATGGCTTTGATCCGGAGACTGTGGTCCATAAGGCGCACGGTCGCCCGAGTCGAATTACGATCCGCGAGTTGCTGCCCAACGCCGATATTGACCGTGAAGATCGCGAAGTCGAACGCAGGGAGATGGAGGACCTCGATGGTGTGGTCCTGCTGCCGGGCGCTCTGCAACTCCTGAACAGCCTGCCTCCGGAGCGCTGGACGATTGCGACTTCATGTACGCGGGCACTGGCCGAGGTGCGTTTGCGGGCCGCGGGACTGCCCATCCCCAAGACCATGATTACGGCGAGCGACGTGAGGATCGGCAAGCCCGATCCCGAGCCTTACCTGAAGGCGGCGGCGAAGCTCGGATTTGCCGCCTCCGATTGCGTTGTGGTGGAAGATGCGGCGTCTGGAGTTCGCGCGGGGAAGGCCGCTGGCACCAGAGTGATTGCCTTCCTGACGACCATGATCCGACGCGACCTCGAAGACGCCGGCGCCGATTGGATCGTGCAAAACTGCGCGGACATCGCCGCATCCAATCACGGCGACGGCCTCCAATTGAGTCTCTTGCTGTGAAGTAAATTGGCTGCGAGCTACGAGCCACAAACTGCGGGGCATCCGAGTTGCTCGAAGCTCGCGACTCGTAGCCCGCGGCCCGAAGCTCGCGACTCCCTATCATCGCGAGAGCCATTTGCGCGCGCCCCTCGGCTCAACTAGAATCCTTCAGTTCATTGGAAGTTGCCCGCAAGAGCAGGCTGGATGCGTGCCGGGCGGCTTTGATCTTCTTCATCGCGATATAGAGAATCGCTAGACAGGCGGGGCCTCGTGATCATCGGTGTTCCGAAAGAAAGTTATCCGGGGGAGCGGCGGGTTGCGCTGGTGCCGGCGGTCCTCCCGACGCTGACCAAGGCAGGTTTCGAAGTCCACATACAGTCCGGCGCTGGCATCGAGGCTGGCTATCCCGATTCCCTATATGCTGACAAGGGCGCGCAGGTCGTCGCGGACCGGGCTGCGGTGTTTGCTGCGGCTGACGTTGTGGTGCAGATTCTTTGCTACGGTTCGAACGACGTGACGGGGAAACAGGATGTGCCGCTCTATCGCCGCGATCAGATACTCATCGGATTTCTGCGTCCGTTCGGTTCGCTGGACGTGTTGCAGGAGATCGCGCGCGCGGGCGTCAAAGCGTTTGCCGTGGAGTTGATGCCGCGCACCACGCGCGCCCAAAGCATGGACGCACTCTCCTCGATGGGAACGGCGTGTGGATATAAAGCGGTGCTGCTGGCGGCCGACACGCACCCGCGCATCTTTCCCATGCTGACCACGGCGGCCGGAACCATCACGCCCGCCCGCGTGTTCGTAATCGGCTGCGGCGTTGCCGGACTGCAGGCGATCGCGACTGCGCGCCGCCTGGGCGCGGTGATTTCGGCTTACGACTTAAGACCCGCAGCGAAGGAGCAGGTGCAGAGCCTCGGCGGACGTTTTGTCGAGCTTCCCATCGAGGCAAAGGACGCGCAGGATGCGCGCGGATATGCCCGCGCGCAGGATGAAGACTTCTACCGGCGTCAGCGCGAGTTGCTGGGAAAAGCGGTGCAGGAAAGCGACGTGGTGATCACCGCGGCGGTCATTCCGGGGAAAAAATCGCCGGTCCTGGTAACCGAAGACATGGTGAAGGGAATGGTCCCGGGTTCAGTGATCGTCGATCTGGCTGCCGAACGTGGCGGCAACTGCGAGATCAGCGAAACCGGTAAGACCGTGGTCAAGCATGGTGTGACCATCATCGGAGCGATCAACCTTGCCAACGGCGTGCCATATCATTCGAGCATGATGTATGCCCGCAACATCACAGCGTTCCTGAATCACTTGATCAAAGATCAAAAGTTGAATCTGAACCTCGAAGATGAAATTGTTCGCGAGACTCTGCTCACTCGCGATGGCGAGATTGTGAACGCCCGGGTCCGCGAGTTCTTCAAGTTGCCGGCGCTTGCACCGTGACCGCGTGAGGGGTCATACGGTGGAGGACGCGCGTCTCGCCCATCCAGCAGTTTGGCGGCCGGGCGAGGACGCCCGGCTCTCCACGAACTAATACGGAGGAAAGATGAACAGTAGTTCGAACCTGATTAATGCGCTCTTTATTTTTGTGCTCGCTGGATTCATTGGATTTGAAGTGATCCGGCGGGTCTCGCCTCTGCTGCACACTCCGTTGATGTCGCTCACCAACGCCTTGGATGCGATCGCGGTGGTGGGTGCGATCGTGCTCGTGGGCGAGCACAAGAGTACGCTTTCCGCCGTTTTCGGATGCATTGCCGTGGTCGCCGCCACCAGCAATATCGTCGGCGGCTTTCTGATCACCGACCGCATGTTGAAGATGTTTAAATCCAGCCGTCCCGCGGCTAAACCGGCGGCCAAGTGATGACCGGCGAACTCGCGGGATCCCAAGTCATCATCGAGCTTGTATATCTGATCGCGAGCGTGCTGTTCATTCTCTCGCTGAAGTGGATGAGCTCGCCGACCACGGCCCGCCACGGTATCTGGGCGGGTGAAATCGGCATGCTGCTGGCGATCTGCGGCACGCTGCTGCACCACGGCATCGTGGACTACCGGCTGATCGCCATTGGGCTGGTGCTCGGTACGATCATCGGCATTCCACTGGGGCGAGTGGCGATGACGGCGGTTCCGCAGCGAACCGCGCTCAGTCACGCCTTTGGCGCACTTTGCGTGACGCTGGTTGGCTCGGCCGAATTTTATCTGCGCTCACCGGATATCTCGCGCTTCATGATGTCGGTGCTCTCTCTCGAGGTCATTCTCGGCGGGTTGACTGTCACCGGGAGCTTGATGGCTGCCGGCAAGCTGCAGGAAATTCTGCCGCAGCGGCCGCTGACTTACAAAGGTCAGAACCTCGTCAACTTTCTGCTGCTTGCTTGCGCTCTGGCGATCGCCGTAACTCTGGTCCTGCATCCGGAATCCCGGTCGCTGTTTCCGTTCATGATCCTAATTGCGCTGGCGTTCGGCGTATTGTTGATTATCCCTATCGGCGGCGCAGACATGCCGACCGTGATCTCGCTGTTGAACGGCTATGCTGGTTTGTCGGCAGCGGCCATGGGCTTCGTTCTCGACAGCAAGCTGCTCATCATTGCTGGCGCGCTCGACGGATCGTCGGGCTTAATTCTCTCCATCATCATGTCGAAGGCCATGAACCGCTCGTTCACGAACGTTTTGTTCGGGGCCTTCGGTCAGGTGCAAGCTGCAGCCGCTGCGGGAGAAGAAGCCCGGCCGGTTCGCAGCGCGACTCCGGAAGAAGCCGCCGCCATCCTTTCTGCCGCGAATAAGGTCATCATTGTTCCCGGATACGGCATGGCCGTGGCGCAGGCGCAGCACAAGGTGCGCGAACTTTATGATGCTCTGACCAAGCGCGGCGTGGAGGTGCGTTTCGCCATTCACCCGGTCGCCGGACGCATGCCGGGCCACATGAATGTGCTGCTGGCCGAAGCCGATATTCCCTACGACCGCCTGATTGAGATGGACGAGATCAACGGCGACTTCCCGCAGACCGATGTCGCGCTGGTGATTGGGGCCAACGACGTTACCAACCCTGCCGCCCGCACCGATGCGTCCAGCCCCATCTATGGCATGCCTATCCTCGACGTAGACAAAGCCCATACCGTGATGGTGATCAAACGCAGCATGAATCCTGGCTTCGCGGGCATTGATAACCCGCTCTACTATCTGGATAACACCCTGATGCTGTTTGGAGACGCCAAGGCATTTGTGGGCAGCATTGTGCGCGAGCTCAGCGGAGGGCACGGCTAGGTCGAGCGGTAAGATTCGGGCCGCGAGCTTCGAGCAAACAGGTTGCCCCACAGCACGTAGCCCGCAGCTTAGTTACTCGGAGAGACAGAATTGAGGAGACTCTCATTAAGTCCTAACTGGCGGGACGGCCCCCGCTAAGGCTGCGGCCCTCAGCGGCTAAAGCCGCTTGTTTGGCGGGTTCTGATGGCATGGCTGGAGCCATGCCCTTTCAAAGCTCCCGTGAAAGGACGTAATCAGAGGTTCCTTAACCGGCTATCAATACAAGACTGAAAAAGAAAAGAAGATCAAGAGCAGTGCAGGACTAGGTTTGCCAGGCAAGAATCCGGGCGGACTGCAGTCTCGCGAGCGGGGGAACTTCGCCAGCCTGCGGCCCGCCCGACGTTTAGGCTGCCTTCTTTGTTTGTCTGATTTTGGCCCAACGTGCTTTCTGGGCCAGAGAAATTCTCCGGCGCCCTGCCGCGGAGAGTACGCGCTTGGCGCGATGTGGTGCTCCCGCGTGCACTGTTGCGCCCGAGCTTCGGGTAAGCTTTTCCAGAACCGAAATAGCTTCCCCAAGCCGTTGGACTTGGTTCTGAGCATCCCGGCGTTCCTCGCGGAGCCGGTCGATTGCCTTGGCAATATTTGTCATCAATACCCCCTCGGGTAACTACCGTCGGCAATTGTATTACTAGCTCATGGGTTCTGTCATAATTTATTCATAATTTATTGCAGGCTGCAGGGGATTACATGGAACCGGGATCATCGAGGGAGTTTACACGAGGATAATGGCGCAAGATGATGGCGCGAGAATTATGACTAGGGTATAACCATGGGTCCAGACTCATCCGAGGGGTAGTAGTAGTCCCAACCGCCCGAACAGGAGTGATCGCGCCAGTAACTCTTCATCTTCCAATGGATATAGTTCGGTGTTCTGGCCGTAAGTGTGAAAGTGGTTGCGAGGTAATACTCCGATCATTACCTCTCGATCATTACCCCGGCGACCTTGAACGGCGGACCCAGGGATTGTCGTCGATAACTACAGCATCGCCGGACAAAGCTTCCAGCATCCAGCATCTAGCATCTATTTGAGCGAAGTCGCAGGGGATGCCGAGCCACACAAGCGCTTGCCCCGTCAACTGCAAATGTTTTCGCATGCGCTTGTGAAGCGCTAGACTTGCACCTCTACGCTTCTTCCGTGGGGCTGTTTGTTGGACTCATTTGCAAGGGATTGCATCCGGGTTGAAAAAGTCAGCAGGGAAGTGCAGCTAAACCACTGATAGCATGGATGTTAGCTTTCGTCGAGGCTGGAAGGCGAATTGCCTGCTCCATGCTTGATGCAGTGTTTCTGGCCGAGCACGAAATCGACGATCGGGAAGGCGCCGGCGGCGGTTATGTCGCTCGTCGTCCTGAGCGGCGTTCTTGCCTGGTGTGTAGTAACGTCTCCTTCTCCGTCGCGCGTCACTCCGCATGGGATTCCCCTTACCCAACTAGAAAAGACCCTGCGCCGTGTACCCTCGCATATCTCGGAGTTCTCACCCGTGTCGGAGCCGCTGGCCCTGCCAAAATGTGGAGACGTCCATCCGCCCGAGGCCCTGCTCACGCCGGACCCGTTGCTGCATGTTCAAGATGACGATCTGCGCGTGCGCGTCAGCTTCGTCGTTGGATCCGACGGACACGTGCATAGCGCCTTCGTTCTGGACAGCGGGGGCCCCGACGAAGACCAGATTGTGCTGCGCGCAGTGCGCTTCTGGCGCTATCGCCCCGCACTCTGCAACGGCGTTCCCACCGATTCCGAAGCGCTTGTAAGATTCAGTATCCGCTAGCGTGCGAATTCTCCTACAATGTCAGCGATGAGGTGGCCGTGACCGAAGACAATCCAAATCCTTTCGATCCAGAAAAGGACCAGCCCGCCGAAGGCAAGGAGATCGAGGAGTTTTTTCAACGTCTCCCCGGCAACTTTCGCTGGCCGAAGCCGAATGCCGAAGCTGTCGCGGCGGCCGTAGAAGCGATCCATCGCATGTCGGGAAGCTCGGTCGCGCACGAGCTGGCAGCGGACGGTGAACCGGAGCCCGCGGGCGACGCCTGCTCAGGATGTGGAGGTTCGCTGCCGGCGGGCGCTCGCTTTTGTGTCTGGTGTGGAATCCCCAACCAGTCTGTCGTCGGCGATGCCATTGCTCCATCTCTAGCCGGAGCCGGGCAACATTACTTTCACCATCACTATCATCATATAGTTCCCAGCCGCGGAACGGCATCCAGCGCGTCTTCCGCCGAGTTTGAACCGGCAGCTTCTCGCGGCCGCGCTTCCGGTTCGCCGGGCGGCGCTACTGGAGGCCGCGCCGAAGCTGGCGCCCGCCAAGTTGTCCAGGACTGGGCGCAGGCCTGCAACACCAAGCATATCGACGATTTGCTGGAACTCTACGCCGCCGACGCTACTCTCATCCGCTCCAGCGTGCCGCCGGTTCGTAGCCTGCCTGCGATCCGGGAATTTCTTATCTCGCTGCTCGAAGCGGGATTGGGCGACGTCGAGATGGAATCGCTGCGCCTCGAAGTGATGGGTGAGATAGCTCTTGATCTCGGCCGTTGCAAAATGCTCGTGCCCGTCGCCATGGGTAAGCGGCGCGAAGAGCGCGGAAAATATCTCATCGTCCTGGTTCGCCAGCCCGCCGGCACCTGGAAGATCCTGGCGGATTGCTGGTCCGCCGATCTCGCGGTCAGCGCCCCGCCGCTGCCAGAGAGTGCTGCCCGAAAGGGAAGCGAACCAATCCCTCCCCGCAAGGTTCGTTGAACCCTGTCGTTGGTTGTTCGTCGCTAGTCGTTCGTCGCTAGTCGTTCGTCGCTAGTCGTTCGAGGTCTGATGGTGGACAGAAGCGCTTCTGCCAGCCAACGACTAACGACCAACGACTAACGACAATTCTTCGGGCCAGCAAAAACCCCGATCCTCGCGGATCGGGGTTGAGTGGATTGGTTGACCGGCGCGCTTAGTTGGTGCGTGTAGTAAACATCTGCCGGTAGGTCAGGCTTTCCACGTCGCGGAACATCGGCGTTCCGGGAGGCAGGCCTTGCGGAGTGCTGAAGTCCAAATCGAAAATGTAATTTCGCGTTGGAGGGCTATATACGGTGGTACAGCACTTGTATATCCCGGTGCCGTAGGTCGAATAGTACAAGCTGACGATCGAGCCCTTGTAGTTCAGGGTTTGTCCGCCCCAGTTTTCCAGGTAGCGCAGGAAGTTGTGCACACCCCCGTCGGTGCCGTAATCCTGGGCAACCCCAGTCCAAGTCGGCTGCGGGAAATTGATGTTCTTCCCGCCTGCAATCGCCACGCGATAATAGTCAGTGCCAGCATTCCGGTTGCCCGGGTTGGTGACGGTACCGTCGCCGGTGAGGCCCAGGCTTGACAAGTCGCTCCATTGGAACGAAAGCAAAGTGACAGCGTCGGCGATCACAGCGGCAGACGAGTGCCCGGCTACGTCCACGCCGGTGGTCCAGGTCGTATCGCTCGGATTGCTGTTGTAATAGCCCATGATATACACCGGATTCTCCGATGCCACCGTGAACCCGCCAGGATCCGCCGTAGTTCCGACCGGGCTCACTGGTACGTTGCCGAGCGAACCATCCACCAGTCTCAAAACGTGGCGTGCTCCGCTCACCCAGTTCTTGCGCGCGGTGGTGCTGCAACTGGCAATTCGGGCGCCGGCTGCGGTACCGAAGGGGTCGGGCACGGCCGTGCTGGTGATTTGAGCATGGAGGTTCTTGTTAGCGGCGCCGCCCGCCGTACCGTAGAAGCCCAATCCCAGGTTGTACGCCCCGAAGTTGTCTAACACTCCGTTCTGATTGACGTCCTCGGGAGAAATGTTCTTGCCGGATGGCTTCGGCTCCAATGCTCCGTTAGGTGTACCGGCGGCAACGGAGCCGTTGATCACGTCCTCCAGGCCGGAGTCGCCGCTCTTGGTGCCCGGAGCGTTCGGAGGAGGGGCGTTCGGATTCGGCAGCATGCCCCGGCGATCTGAGAAATACAGCACATATCCGTTCTGCACGGCGTAATCCACACTGCTGCCGCTGACTCCAACTCCGGCCGCGCCCGCCAGCCATCGCTTCAGGTTGCCGACATCGATTTCGACGGCATTCATCACGCCGTTTGTGCTGCAGCTATTGTCCGCCACCGTGTTGTCCCGAACCTCGCCTTCGCGGGCATCGTAAAAGTTGATGGGATACCAGTTGTACATGCTGATGCTCTGCGTCGCAGTGGCAGAACTGGTAACTCCGAACCATGGGCTGGTGCTGGTCGTGTCGACCTGAACTTCCGGAGGCAGGGGATTTTTCCATGCGGTGCAGATGGTGTGACCCGTGTTCCACGCGGTACAGGATGGCGCAATACCCACTTGATCGGGCGTGCCGTTGCCTTGACGGTCAGCCGGTTCTTGCAGCAGGAGAATCGCGTTCGGATTCACAGTGTTTGTTCCCGCGGCAGGGGCGCTGCTTCCAGGGAGCGTTGGGGGCGTGGTGTTACGCGCAAATCCCAGTCCCAGCCATTCATTGGTAACTCCGTGCCAGGCGCCGCCAGCGTCCTTGTATTCCACGCGCAGGTAGCCATCGATCAGGTTCCAGGATGCGGTGGTGGCGGCCATGGCGGTCGCGTTGCTCGTGACTTCCGTGCCGCCTATCGCGTAGTACGGATATGCCGGCGCCGTGGCGGGACAGCCTGCGGGCCGGTTAGCCGCAGCGACGGATGCCGGGGGGCAGAGGTTGACGGTTAACGGGCCAGTGGCACTGGAGCCCAAGACCAGCGGGGCGGTGCCCAGCGGCACCAGTGTCTGGTAAGCGGCTACCGGTGTTGTGGGAGCGTAGGGCCAATCCGACGTCAACGTAGAATCGGTACTGGCTGTAGGGCAGTTGGTGCCGGCGCACGGGGTTTCATCCGGAAACGCATTCGACGCGGTGGCAAAGTATGTCGTGTATGCAGATCCGGTACCCAACGCCGCCAGACTCGAGGGGTACGACGTCGCTATTCCATACTGGTTGGGAGCAACGTTCGCCAACCGGACGTTGTTTAGGTCCGTAGCTCCACCCGGCAATTCCGCCGGATCGTCGGTCAGCAGCACGTGGATCTGCGCCATGTTATATTCCCGCGATTGCGCCAGCTGCGACGCAGGGTCCTCGCCCGGCGGTGGCTTGCGAATAATCTGGTAAGGAAACGTGGTGCCGCTCACGAATGGCATCTTAAGGTTCTTGGCGCCCGTGCCCACCTGGTTGGCAGGGGTTGCAAGTCCATAGTTCCCGTTGATGAAGTTAAGGTTAGTGCCTTTGGAAAACGCGGTCCAGGCGTTGGCGCCGTTATAAGTCGACTGCGGAGGATTTCCCCCTGCACCTTGCACGCTGCCGTCCCCGTAGGAACCAGCGGTGGGGCTGGACATGGTTGCGCAATTCGTCGTGGTTGTGCTGCAACCATTGGCGGCAGTCGGAACATATACCGTGCCGTTATAGTTGGTGCTAGTGGTGTATCCGTTGGCCAACTGGGTCCGAACCACGTTGCCGAATGCCGACACCTTGTTGTGAAAAGTCAGGGTGCTGCCCGGCCCGACTTCCGGGTACAAGTCCCCGTTGGTATGCACCGGGCCCACCATGTCAAAATTGGGACCACTGAAGAAGGAGAGATCGCTCTCCGAGAAGACGCCGAACTGGAACACCGGAATCAGCGCCACCTGCGCGGTCCGCGTCATGCTTACTTCCTGCCCGCCCATTAAAGCCGCGGTCGCCAGCATGTTCACCGGGATGATCTGCGCCCACAAACCCTGGTTCGGTCCGGATTGAATCTCTCCCCAATTCGGGTTCAGCGCTGCCGTGCAACCCGACGCGGGCGCCACGGAAAAGTCTTTCCAGGTGACTCCGACCATCGTCGGCCCATTGGTGGTGGGGAGGCCCACGGCGCAGATTTGGGAGGCTTGGGTGACCATCGTGTTCTGGAAGACCGCGGACAGGTTGGAGTACATGGTCTCGATGCCGCCCTCGGCGCTGTGAAAGGCCAGGTCGTTCTGCAGATCGGTCCCTCCCACCTTGCCTTCGGTGTTGACCATCATCATCAGCCCGATCGCGATCCCCGACAGCAGCAACAGCATCATCAAGGACGCAATCAGCGTGAATCCTTTGGTGTGCGGTCTTACGCTCTTCATTCTGTAACTCTCCATGGTGTCGCTCCCCATTGCCTTGCTCCCCATCGTCTCGTTTTCTTTCGTCTTACGTTCTATTCCCTTTCGCCATCGCCGTTGAATCATTGTGGATAGTTGTTGGTGTAGGTCAGATCCCGTGCGCTCACCGATGTCTGCAAATCCATTCTCTGATAACCGTTTGCCTGGCCGAACTGCGAGCCCATCAATGTGCTATCCATCGCCATGTTCAGAATGTTGATCTTGGTGATCTGGTTGGGGAGGAGGTTAGCCGAACCAGACGAACCGTTAAGGAGATTGCAGGCAGTGGTGTTGTTGCCAGGGTTGCACTGATTCACCGCCGGTGCACTGGTGGCGTCGTTGAAAAGGTCATAGCTGAACTTCATGTAAACCACGTTTTCCGCCACCGGGATCGGTGAGTGTCCGCTGATTTGCCGCATCAGTCGCGCCGGGGTGACGGTGCTGTCGAGGTAATAGGTAATCACCAGAAGGCGCGCCGGCGACGCTCCGGTAGAGTTCAGCACTGCGCTGTTGAGGCCGGGTGATGCCGGGGCGGTCACGCTGGCGGGGGTCTGGTTCATATTCAGCGGGTCGCCGTTGGCGAAGGGAACTTTATAAATGGTTTGGCCGGCACCGTTTGTGCTGGTTGAAACAGCACCCGTGACTTCGGCCACCACCTGGGCTCCGCTCAGGGTCATCAGGACCAGATCGCCAGGCGTGAGCCCCACTACCGCATCGTTCACGGCTTGCGGCGCGGCCCAGGTCGACGGCAAACAGCCCTCGGTCGCCCAAGTCGCGGGCGCTACGGGCGGCGCGAAGGTTATTACTCCCTTGGAAGTGACCGTCGCTGTGTAGCAGTTCAAATAGAAAGCGTTGTCCGTATACACCACCGTGATCACATCGGTGGGTCCCTGCGCAGTGTTGAGCGTTGGCCCCATGTTGTATCCCGGGAGAAGCCCGTAAAGATAGGGGGTGGCGCCCTGCAGGGGATATGTCGTCGGGGTGCTGGTGGCGTTGGTGATGTAGCACTTCGGCGTCTGATCACAACCAAACAGCGGAGTGAGCGCGCTCTCGAGGGGGATAGCCGCACCCTGGCCCAGGCCGGCCCCGGCCAGGCTCAGATCCTTCGTCATTATGTTGGAGGCGGCGCGAAAATCCTGCTGCATCTCCGCGCGCTGTGCAACCGTCCAGGTCGCGGACACGCCCTGGATGTAGATCTGGACCGCCGCGCCCAGCACAATCGTTCCCAGGGCCATGGAGACCACCATCTCCAGCAGGCTGAATCCACTCTCACGCTTTGTTGAGCGATCACTCATAAGCCCCCTCTTACTGGTACTGTGAAATGTATGAATTCACAATGTAGGTTTTCTGCTGACTGCTCTGGGAAGTCGAATACTGCACGGTGATCGTGACGGCTCGCACCGAAGGCACCGCGTTGCCAGCCGCGTCGTAGACCGTCCCGAACGCAATCGTGCGCTGGTAGCCGGTCAAAGGGATCATGATATCGTCCGCGGTTTGATAGACCCCGTCCGGCCCCGGGTCCTGGAGAGTTTGTTCGCCAGAAGCCGCATCGTCCGCGGTCCCATAGATTCCGTCTGCTCCCGCGTTGTAGATGGGCTGCACCCCATTCAGAAAGATGCCGCAAGTGGCGGCGCCAGTGACCGGGCAGTTGGTGGAACCTGAATTCTGAATGTCGTCCCAGGTCATCTGCGCCGTGTTGCGCGCGGTGAGAAGACTCTCGTACGACTCGTTTGCCAGTTGCTTGGCGATCATGTTCTCCTGCGAGGTTTGTGTGGAAGCCATGGCCAGCCCGAACACACCCAGCAGACTCACCATGCCGACGGTCAGCACGGCCATCGAGATCACAACTTCGAGCAGGGAGAATCCGCGCTCCGCTTGCTTCCGCACCCGATCGCTCCCGCCGCGCCCGATCATTGACGTAGCCATTTATAGCCTCCCGACCCATTGCTGTAGATCCGCCATCCGTGAATGCGACCGGTTCCGCCCCACAGCGTTACCGCCCGCGAACTTGTCAGCTCTCCCGGACGCGCGAGGTACACCACGCCTCCATCCCAACTGCCCTGACAATTTCCCGCCCCGCCCTCTGCATCCTGGGCCGAACCATCCGGGCAGAAGTAAATGGTCGATGCCCCTCCGGTGCCGCCGTTCGCCGTGTAGCCAAAGTCAATGGCCAGCAGCCCTGATCCGTAGCTGTCCGGAGGCGGCGTGGAAGCCAGCAGTGGTTGGGCGTTAAACGTGATATCCGTAGGCAATTGATAGACAGTCGTATTCTGATCGCCCTGAAATCCGACCAACGTCGGCGTCACCGTGATGGTGTTTGGAATGGCGGCGCTTGAAAAAGTCACCGAGTATGATGTCCGCTGCGCCACCGCGTTGTCGCGCGCCTGGCGCATTGCCGCCAGCGTCGTGTTATACGCATTGGTTACGCGCTGCTGCTTCATCACCGGCACCAAACTGATGAAGGTGATCGACGCCAAAATGATGATGAGCGCCACCACCATCGTCATTTCGATCAAGCTGAAGCCGCTCGCTCGCTGCCCGCGATGCCTCGCATTTGTTTCCAGGCTTCTCATAAGCATTTGCCCTGCCTGCGGCTCTCCGCTCCATGAAACAAGATCGTCTAACAAGATCGTGTAACTGGAATTGGTCAGCCCGGTGTATCTCCCACGACCCTTGGCGCATCGCGGTTCCGATACCGGTCTGACTAACTTGATGTTAGGAACTGTCCCGTAGTACGTCAAAGTACCGGGGTACACCGGCCCTTCGTACACTGGCTTTTCGTAAGGTAATCCCAGGAGAGTTACGAGCGTGCCATGCGCTGCGCGTTGGCGATCGCGCACTCGCTTTCACCGCATCATCGTCGCATGTTCAAAATTGGATCTACTAATTAAGGCCTGCGCTCGAAGAAAATCTCGCGAACGTCCTGTCAGCTTATCCCCCGCCGACAGAAGGCGAAAGATGACTAAAGTCGTGGAAGGGAACCCCGAAGGCATGAATACCGGCACGACCATCGGCACGAAGATCGGAAAGCAAGTCTAAATTGCCCGCACCGTGACAGAGGTAACTTGTGGTTGGCTCCGAAGGTCTCTTACCATACTGTCACTATGGATTTACGCGCCCTCGTGGTGTCCCCGGATCAGGATTCAGCCAGCCTGCTCACGCTCATCCTATCCGAGTTGGGAATGGCGGCTGAGCATACGCCTTCGATCTCGCGCGGGTTGGAACTGCTCGACAGCCAGCGCTTCGACGCCATTATCCTCGACTATCGCGCCGACCAGAGTTCTGAGGAATTCCTGGCGCACTTGCGCCGGTCCGCCAAAAACCGTGCGAGCATGCTGATTGCCGTAGTCGACAGCGAATTCAACGCCCGCCCCGTGTTTGGGCTCGGCGCCAACTTTGTTCTCTATCGCCCGCTCTCTTCGGAGCGCACCCGCATCAGCCTGCGCGCCGCCCGCGGCCTCATGCGCCGCGAACGCCGCCGCGCACCGCGCACACCCCTCAGTTCGACGGCCAACGTCGCCTATCCCGGCGCGCCCGAACTGAACGCGATTTTGACCGACCTGAGCGACGGCGGAACTTCGCTCCAAACCGCCAATCGAATTCCACCCGCGTGCAAAGTTTATTTTGAGTTCGCGCTTCCCGGTCAGAAGCAACTGGTTCGCTTGTCGGGAGAGGTTGCGTGGCAGGACGCGAGCGGTCGCACCGGGATTCGTTTCCTTGACGTGCCCCAGTCTTCGCGCCGTCTCATGCAGACTTGGCTGCAGCAGAATAACGCCCACCCGGCAACCGGATTGCCGGCCCAGTTGCCAGCCAGCAAGTCCTCGACGACGTGGTCGGTGGCGCCCCAGTCTGACCCCGGTCGCGAGCCGAGGGCCGAGTCACAAGATCCGAGCCTCGTCTCCAATGCCGGCAATCGCCGCGGAGAGCTCCGTTTCGCCTGCAAATTGGGAGCGGAAGTTTACCGTCTCGGCACCAGCGTCCCCAATCGCTGTACTCTCTCCGACATCAGCGAGGGCGGTTGCTACGTCGAAATGCCAACTCCACTCACCGGGCAGTCGGGGGTGGAGATTCTGGTCCGCACCGCCGACGCGAAATTCAGAATCAGGGGGCAGGTACTGGCCACCCATCCCGGTTTTGGCATGGGCGTGCGCTTCGAGTTCCGCGATTCCGTCGAGCGCGAAGAAATTCTGCGCCTGCTCGCAGTCCTCTCCGCCGGTGCGTCGCTGGACGAACAACCCCGCTAAGCCGGCTGTTCTTTTTCCGCCACGGCCCGGCGAAAATATTCCAGCGAAAGTCTGAGCCCGTTCTCCAGTTCCACTTTCGGCGCCCATCCGAGCAACCGCTGCGCTTTCGAAATATCCGGACGCCGCTGCTTGGGATCGTCCTGAGGCAACGCTTCGAACTTGATCTGGCTCGCCGATCCCGTCGTCGCAATCACTTTGCGCGCGCACTCCAGAATCGTGAATTCCGTCGGATTCCCGATATTCACCGGCTCGTGCTCCGCGGATCGCGCGAGGCGCAGAATCCCATCCACCTCATCGCTCACGTAGCAGAAACTGCGGGTCTGGCTGCCGTCGCCATACACCGTGAGATTCTCTCCGCGCAACGCTTGCCACATGAAATTCGGAATCACGCGCCCATCGTTGATCTGCATGCGCGGCCCATAGGTGTTGAAGATGCGCAGAATCCGCGTGTCAACGTTGTGATAGCGGCGATACGCCATGGTCACCGCTTCCGAAAACCGCTTGGCCTCGTCGTACACCGAGCGCGGCCCGATGGGATTCACATTCCCCCAATACGTTTCGGTCTGCGGGTGCACCAGCGGATCTCCGTAGCACTCGGACGTCGATGCCATCATGAACTTGGCGCCGCACCGCAGCGCCGCTTCCAGCGCTTCAAACGTCCCGTACGATCCCACCCGCAGGGTTTCGATGCCGTGTTTGGCATAGTCCACCGGACTTGCCGGACTGGCGAAGTGAAACACATAATCGAGTGCGCCCCACTCGCCGGGCTGGCAAACATCTTTCTCCACAAACTCAAATCGCGAATCGTTCCGCAGATGCTCGACATTCGCCAGACGTCCAGTCAGCAGATTATCCGCCGCCACCACCCTGTAGCCCTCGCCCAGCAGGGCATCGCACAAATGCGATCCCAGAAAGCCTGCTCCCCCCGTCACCAGCGCACGTTTCTTGTCCGCGGCTCGCGCGTTCATGGGTTGCATATTCACGATTTCAGGCGCGCTCCTTTTTCTGCGACAGGGCCTTGGCCGGCAATTCCTCGGTCAATGCGGCCGGCCGCCCCACACTGTAATACGAGAATCCGTGCTCGACCATCACTGCCGGATCATACAGATTCCGCCCGTCCAGTACGATGGGATACTTCACCAGCGTGCGCAGACGCTCCAGATCAAGCGCGGCGAACTCTTCCCATTCGGTCAGGATCAGCAGCGCATCCACGCCGGTGGCCGCCTCGTACGCATCCGCCGCGAACTCGACGTCCGATTTCAGCACCTCTTTCGCCCGCTCCATCGCCGCCGGATCATAGGCGCAGACGTGGCAGCCCTCGCGCAGCAGTTCCTGCACCAGCAGCAGCGCCGGAGACTCGCGAATATCGTCGGTCCCGCCCTTGAACGCCAGCCCCAGTACGCCCAGTCGCTTGCCGCGGAAAGTCCAAAGCACGCTCCGCACCTTGCGCAGGAACCGGTGCCGCTGATCTTCATTGATACGAATCACTTCTTCCAACAGCCGGAAGTCGTATCCGCTTTCCTTGGCGACTGCCCGGAACGCCATCAGATCTTTCGGAAAGCACGACCCGCCATATCCGATCCCCGGATTCATAAATCGCGGGCCGATCCGCGAATCGGTTCCGATCCCGTCGCACACCTGCTGCACATTCGCGCCCACCGCTTCGCAGATCGATGCCACCGCGTTGATGAAAGAAATCTTCATCGCGAGATATGCGTTGGACGCGTGCTTGATGAGTTCGGCGCTCTTCGTGCTGGTGACGATCAAGCGTGGCGGCGCTTTGGATATGGCCGATTCCGGACGCGGAATCGCATCGCCCCGCCCGTAGTACCATCCGCTGGTCAGCGGCCCGTAGATCTGGCGCATGACCTCCGCCGCCCGCTCACTTTCGACTCCCACCACGATGCGGTCGGGATAGAGAAAATCTGTAACCGCCGTTCCTTCCCGCAGAAACTCCGGATTCGAAGCCACATCGAACAGCGACGGGTCCGCCCCGTTCCGCATAATAATGGTGCGGATCCACAGGCTGGTATACACCGGAACCGTGCTCTTCTCGACCACCACCTTGTACTCGTCGACGCCGCCGGAGATTTCCCGCGCCACCGACTCCACATACGACAGATCCGCGTCCCCTTGTTCAGTCGGCGGTGTCCCGACCGCGATGAACACTACTTCGCTTGCCCGCGTGGCTGCCTGCAAGTCGCCGGAAAATTTGATACGCTCGCCCCGATGCCGCACCAGCAACTCGGGCAGAAATCGTTCATGAATCGGCACCTCGCCGTTCCTGAGCGCCGCGATTTTCTTTTCGTCGTTATCGACCAGGACAACCTCGTGCCCCAGATCCGCAAAACACGCTCCCGTCACCAACCCCACGTACCCGGAACCGACCACCGCGATGCGCATAGCGAGCCTTCTCTCCTTGAGTTTTCACGTGCACCTCCGGCTCGTCGGCGTGCACATCGTCATTATTACTGTAGCAGTCTTTACCAGCGCTGACAGCGTCTCTATCGTCATCGCCGCCTTCACCGCGCCCAGGAATGGGAATTCGAATCTCACAAAAAACAGTGACCGCCATCACTGCCCCAAGGTTCGTTACGTTCCAGGACGGGCGACCTCTCGCGCGAGCGCCGCGCGCGCTGCCCATCTCTCCTCACCACATCAATCCTCAATCCTCGCCGATTGACTTCCCCGGCATTTCGCGGCAAACTCGCGTCAGAGCCTGCTCCCCCACTGCATTACGGCAGGCTGCCGGAACAAGATATGGTCCCGCAACCTATGTCGAGGCCCGAGTTCCGCCCTGACGATTCGCACCTTGACCTGTCCCGCTTACTCGAGGAGCAGATCCTCGCCGGTTTACCTCCCGACCTTGCTCTCGATTTAGTGCTCAACGAACTCGTAGTTCGCGCCGCGGAAGCCACCCACGCCAGCGCCGCCGCCGTGGCCCTCGTCCGCGGCGATGAAATGGTCTGCCGCGCCGCTACCGGACACCTCGCCCCGGATCTCGGCGTCCCCCTTAACGTTCGCGACGGACTCTCCGGCGCGTGTGTTCAAACCCGTCAGCCGCAACTTTCCGTCGATACCGAGTTCGATCCCCGCGTCGACCCGGCCATTTCCCACCGCCGCGGCATCCGCTCCATCCTCATCGTTCCCGTGTTCGACACTAACGACACCAGCGCTGAGTTTGCCGGAGTCCTCGAAATCTTTTCTCACTCTCCTGCCGCCTTCTCCAACTCCGATCAGAAACTGCTCGAAGGTTTCGCCGAAGAGTGCGCCCGCGTTCGCCACGCCGCCATCGAATTCAGTCAGCACCCGCCCGTCGCAACCGTCGTCCATCGCGAGAGCGCCCGGCCCGAGAGCGTCGCGCCCGAGAGCGTCACGTCCGAGATCATGCCGCCCGATTTCGTCGCGCCCAGCCCTCTGCCCGCTCGCCGCCCTCCCTACGAAGCTTGGACCCTGGTTTTAGGAGGTCTAGCGATTCTGGCCACCATCGCCGTCAGCTTCCTGATTGGCTCCCGCATCGGATGGCTGCGTCCACCTCAAACTGCATCGAGCAGCCAGATCGCGCAGCCCATTTCCGCCAACTCAACACCGGCCGAGCCAATAAAATCAGCCGATGCCGCGAAAAAATCTGCGACAAAATCAACCCCAGCAGCGCCAGGAAAATCCACCACCGCCGAGACCGACGAGCTAGTCGTCTACGAAAAAGGCAAAGTCATCTTCCGTCTGAAGCCCGCTCCCACCAAGCCTGAGCGAGCGAAGAACCGCCAGGCGAATCCCGCTGCCACCGGGCGCGCCTCCACCAAGCAAGACAGAGATGCCATTGTAGAAGCATCGTCGACCACTAAGCTCGCAGCCGCCCCAAGCGTCTGGCTGTCTCCCGAGAAGGCCGAAACCCGCATCCTCAGCCGCACTGAGCCTCAGTATCCGCCCGAAGCCCTCGCGGCCCACCGTGCCGGCAATGTTGTCCTCGAAGTGCAAGTTGCCGAAGATGGCTCCATCTCCTCGATCCGCACGGTCAGCGGGGACGCCGTGCTCGCCGCCGCCGCCGCCGAAGCCGTCCGCAACTGGCGCTACCAACCCTATCGACTCCACGACCACCCCGCCCAGTTCCAGACCGACGTAACCCTGACCTTCACCCTTCCCAACTGATTGCTCATCGAGCGGACGGATGGCAAGGGCATAGCTGCACAGGCTGCGGAAGAAGTAAATTTCCGCTGCCCGGCCTCTAAAGGGGCGTCTGATTTTGAAGGATTTACGGTATCGCTAAAGCGATACCCTGATACGAAACCGGACTTTTTCCGCAGCCTGTGCAGCCATGCGCGGATGCGAATCGCGAGTCCTTCCGCGCCCGCTTTCATCCCAAAGCTGTATGAATGGTATTCAGCAGAGCGGCTCGGCTAAAGGGCTTTTCAAGGAGCGTGACGCCGCGCTTCAACACTTCGCGCTCTGCGATCAGTTCACCGGTGTAGCCTGACATGAAAACGACTTTCAGGTCCGGATGAGAGGCGCTCAGGCGTTCCACTAATTCAGGACCGCTCATGCGGCGCATCACTACGTCGGTCAGCAACAGATCAATTGGGTCCGGATGAGACTGCACCCGTTCGAGCGCGGATTTTCCGTCATCCGCCTCGATTACGGTATAGCCGTGTTCCTGGAGAAGTTGCCGGGTCAAGGTGCGCATGGTTTCGTCGTCTTCCACAAGCAGGATGGTAGTCCCTTGTCGTTTCGGAGCGACGGTCTCCACTTCAGGTTTAGACGCAAGCCCGATTTTGTGATCCGCGCTGGGAAGATAGATCTTGAACGTCGTTCCGTGTCCCGGTTCACTATAGACCAGGATGTGTCCTGCGCTCTGTTTGACGATGCCATATACGGTGGACAGGCCGAGGCCGGTTCCTTTGCCCACCTCTTTGGTGGTGAAGAAGGGCTCGAAGATACGCGACACGGTAGCTTCGTCCATGCCGCTGCCGGTATCGCTGACCGCGAGCAGGACGTATTTTCCAGCGGCCATGGCTTGATGCTGCTCGGCGAAGGCCTCGTCAAATTTTTCCGCGCGAGTTTCAAGAATGAACTTGCCGCCACGAGGCATCGCATCGCGCGCGTTCACCGCCAGGTTTACCAGGATCTGGTCGAGCTGGCCAGGGTCGGCCTCAACCACTGCCGAGGGTGATCTGGACACAATGAGAACCTCCACATCGTCTCCCATAAGTGGGCGCAGCAGCCGGCTGATGTCCTTTAACCGCTCGTTCAGGTCGAGGACACAGGGTTGGATTGCGGGAGTCCGGCTGAAGGCAAGGAGTTGGCGCGTCAAAGCCGAGCCGCGCTCGACTGTCTTCGTGATGTTCTCGACGTAGCGCGACGGTTCCGCGACGGGATCAAGGCGGTCGCGGAGGAATTCGGTGCAGGCATTGATGATGCCCAGGATATTGTTAAAGTCGTGGGCGACTCCTCCCGCCAGCCGGCCGATCGCTTCCATCTTCTGGGATTGATGAAGCTGGTTCTCAGCCCGTTTCTGAGCGGTGATGTCGCGCGCAATCGCCGACGCCCCTATGATCTCGCCTTTTGCATCGCGCAAGGGAGACACGGAAATGGAGACGTCCAGCTGTCGTCCGTCTTTGGTTACCCGCACCGATTCAAAATGCTCGGTGCTTTCCCCGCGCGCAATTTTCTGCAGTATCTCCTGGATTTCGTCCGGACGATCACCAGGAGCTAGAAGGGATATGTGCTTTCCGATGACCTCTTCTGGCGCGTAACCATAGATGCGCTCGGCTCCCTTGTTCCAACTGATAATGGTGCCATCCAGGTTTTTGCCGATGATGGCGTCGTCGGAGGAATCGATAATCAGGGCCAGCCTCGACCGGTACTCACCAAGTTGTTCGGTCGTTCTGCGATACAATTCTTCATTCGCTCGTCGCAGCTCTTCCGCGATTTTCTTGCGATCGCTGATGTCGCGGATCGCGCTCAAAACGAACGTTCCATTCTCCGTGGAGACAGGACTGAGACTGACCTCTACCGGGAATTCCGAGCCATTACGTCGTCTTCCGTAGAGATCCAAATCCGCTCCCATGCGTCGCGTCTTCGGCGCTTCCGCGAAGTTCTCGCGATGACGGTGGTGCTGGCGGCGATAGCTCTCCGGCACGAGCACTTCGACTTTCTGGCCAATCAACTCGTCGCGGTTATAGCCAAATAGCTCCTGGGCTTGTGTATTTACTTGAACAATCGTTCCATCGCGATCGACGGCGACGATAGCATCGGGAAGCGTATCGAGGAGATCGATGGAAAGGAGAACTTCGGCCATGGTTTTGGCCGAAAGTGAGGGCGCGGGCTGCTTGTGATCAGACGAAGGTCGCGACATGACAAACTGGCGGTGCAAACTATCTTCCTTAAATCTATTTCGGAACCTGCTTGCCTGTAAAGGCGAGGAGCGCAAGCGATTGAATTGAAATGAGATATTGGTTTGCGTTTCAGGCGGCCGCAGCGCGATGAACTAAATTGTGATGTAGTGCACAGCACTGGCGGTCACACGTCACAGCCGGGTGAGACCGGCCATCGTAATTGTAAATGTAAGGTTCGGCTTGGTGTGAGTTGCCAGCGTTCGGGAAAGATTGAAGGCTGTTTGGACCGAGGGCCCAGCCGGAACCCATCGTTATTTCACAACCAGATTTCGTTCCAGAAGGAGCACGATCATGTTCGCCCGTACCCTCGCTTTCGAAGTGAAGCTGGTAAAGAGAGAAGAGTTCGTGAAAGTCGTAAAGGACCAGGTGCTGCCCATCCTCAAAAAGCAGGTTGGATTCCTGGAGGTTCTGCCATTTTTCCAGACGAAGGCGAGCGTGGAGAAAGTGTTCGCCGTCACCCTGTGGACTACGCGGCAGGATGCCGAGCGTTATGAGAGAGCTTTCTACCCCACGGTCCTTGACATCCTGAAGCCATTCCTGAACACGCCGGTCGAGGTGAGCTATTCCAACCTTGAGACCACGCTCTGCGATCGCTTCGTCGATGCACTGGCGGTTTGAGGCGACGGACAACGCTCCGTATTCCCGGGGCGCAAGTGCTCTGGTTTTTGGGGACAGATTGAGGCCGCAGGTTAAGCGGTTGTTTCTGTAGTGGTCA
Source organism: Terriglobales bacterium (assembly GCA_050011975.1). Lineage (GTDB taxonomy): Bacteria > Acidobacteriota > Terriglobia > Terriglobales > Acidobacteriaceae > Acidiflorens. Next base: position 35,165 of record JBEKIB010000025.1, read on the forward strand.
TGACAGCTTCTTCGTTCGCAGTCGAACCTTCTCGAACTCATACGTCCCCAAGCCGCGCTTCGCTGCCATCTGCAGATACGGCAGGGCTGATACCTCTAAATTCCAGTAGGCTTTGGCGACGTAAGCGTCGAGCGCCACCGGATCAGTTCCGGCCACCAGCGTCTTTTTGAGCACGACATCTTCGAGGTTGCCGCCGGTCGGGCCGTTCCGCATGAGCACGCGGTAGCAATCAATCATGGTGAGAGTTGGGCGCACGAAGTCAGCGAGGTCGACGAGACTTTCGTCTATCTTCTGATGGAGCTGATGTCGCGGTCCGCCTAGAATTCCATACCAATTTTTCATGCCCAGTGTGGTCCCGGTCAGGCTGTGATGCTTGGCGATTGGGATGTTGATGATTTTGTCGGCATTCAGGAAGGGATCGAACACTGGCCAGTTGCGCAGAATGCTGCCCTCGAGGTCTACGTCTTTGAATCGGGCAGGATCGGGAAGGATAATTTCCGCGCCGGCGCGGCGCGCCGCCTCCGCAATGCCGGAGCGTTCGAAACACCGGCGGGGCTCGTTGCAGCTCACGTCCGTCACGATAACCCGCTTAGCGCCCGCATCCCAGCATTGGCGGACGACCTCGGCGACTACGGCGGGATTTGTATTTGTCGCCTGCTCCGGGGTCCGGTCCCAGGCGATGTTCGGTTTGACGAGAACGATGTCGGCGCGGGAGACGAAACGACGCATGCCACCCAGTTCTTCGATGGCGTAGCGGGCCAGTTGTGCGGGATCGTCTCCCTGGATGACGGCCATCTCGGGCAGTGCCGGATCAGGCGCGACGGTGTGACTGCGCTTGAGGTTCATTGCCAGGGCGGGCGCGGGCCGAAAGCTGTGCTCGCTGAGCCAGAATCCCAAGCCAGCAGTGCCCGTGGCAATTCCACCGAGACGGAGCAACTTGACGAGCGCCTCGCGACGACTTAGCACCGTGCTCTCCGTGGGCGGCATACACACTCCCTGCCTTTGCTTTTTGAAACAGATTAAATTCTAATTCTGGTCCGGTGGCATTGTCTGTGGCGTTGCTCACAACCGCGAGTTCGTCGTGCCCTGCATTCGGGACTGAGTTTGGGAATAGGTCCGGAGCAAGGGCCGCTCTGGCCCTGCTTGGATTCACCGCGGTCATCGGCCAAATCGTTCTGATGCGAGAACTCATTGTCGTTTTCAACGGGAATGAGATTTCTGTGGGCATGATGCTCGGCACATGGCTGCTGTGGACGGCGGCCGGAAGCAGCCTGGGCAGCCGCTTCGTACTCGGTCGAATTAACCCTCGAATGGCAGTTGCGGCGCTCGAATGCCTGCTCAGCGTCAGCTTGCTGCCGACCGTCTGGGCAGTGCGTGCGTCCAAAGCTCTTTTCCAGACCGTACCGGGCGAATTGGTTGGTCCCGTGCCAATGTTGCTCACGTCTCTCATTTGCCTGAGTGCGTTTTGCATTCTCTCCGGATACTTATTCGTCGTTGCTACCCGGCTGTATGCACAGACGTACGCACAAAAGTCCGCACAGACGCATGGACAGGAGCGCGGTGTCTCGCTTTGGGTCGCGTCCAACTCGGCGTACTTGTTTGAGGCGGCTGGTTCCGCGTTGGGCGGGATACTGGCCAGCGTCGTGTTGCTGCGCTTTCTTGAGTCCTTCCAGATCGCCACGGTCGTTGCGCTCTTAAACCTATGCATGGCTACAACCCTGTTGTTAGGAGCGGGTCGCAAACGAGTCTTGGCCGTTGTTCTGATTGGGATATGTCTGGCAGTGCCTCTTCTTATATATGTTGCGCCAGCTTTGGCCATATCTTCGCAGGCGCGCGTGTGGCGGGGATTTCACTTATTGGAGTCCCGTAACTCGATTTATGGCAACTTAGCCGTTATCGAGACGGGCAATATTCGCAGCATCTATGACAACGGCGTGATCCTGGCCAACGTGCCCGATGAGGCTGCCGCCGAGGAAGCGGTTCACTACGCGCTGCTGGAGCATCCTGCGCCGAGGAGGATTCTGCTCATCGGCGGCGGCGCGAACGGCAGCGTGGTTCAGGTCCTGAAGCATCCGACGGTCGAGCGGGTCGACTATGTGGAGCTCGATCCCACGCTCATCGACATGGCGCGGCAGTTCTTCCCCGCGCAGTCTGCTCCCTTTATCACCGATCCTCGCGTGCACATCCACTACGCCGACGGCCGGCTCTATCTCAAAACTTCTCGCGACCAGTTTGACGTGATCATTCTTGATCTGCCCGACCCGCAAACCGCGCAGTTGAACCGGTTCTACACGGCCGAGTTCTTTCGTTCCGCCAGCGAACATCTGGCGCCGGGAGGACTGCTCGCGCTGCAACTGCGCGCGTCCGAGGATTACATCAGCCCGGAGCGTGCCGAGTTCCTGCGATGCATTCAGCGTACCTTAGGCGAAGTCTTTCCTCATGTTCTGGCAATCCCCGGCGAGAGCATTCATTTTCTTGGCGCCCTGCGGCCCGGGCTTCTGACCGACGACCCGCAAGTGCTGATTGCACGGCTGAAGGCACGGAATCTGCAAACATTATATGTTCGGGAATATTTCATTCCGTTTCGCATGATGCCGGATCGCATGGCACAGGTTCGTGAGCTGCTGCAGCCTCTGCCCGCAACGCCAGTCAATCGCGACTTCGAGCCGATCGCGTATTACTTCGACCTTGTGCTCTGGAGCACGCAGTTCAAATTGGGCTACTCGCGCTGGTTTCAGGCCGCGGTGCACATCGCTTTCACCCGCATCGTTGCGGGCGTCCTTGCCGTTCTGTTGGGTGTGGCAATTCTTCTGGCATCTGTGCCTGCTCGCGTGAGACGCGCCCGTGCTTCCGCGGCCTACTGCATGGCGGCAACGGGGTTCACGCTGATGGCGCTCCAGATTTTCCTGTTGCTTGGATTCCAGTCTGTCTACGGCTACGTGTACCATCAGCTTGCAATTCTGATCGCCATGTATATGGCGGGCATCGCTCTTGGGAGTTGGGTGGGCATTCGTCGCGCCCGCTTCAGCGAGCGTTCTCCATCAGCATTACCATCACCATTCCGCGTTATGGCTGCTACTCAGTTCCTGCTCGCTCTTTCGGGGCCGGCGCTGATCTTTCTGATTCGCATGCTATCGCGGATTTCCAGCGGGCCCGCAACGCTGGTGGCTGCGCAATTTATTTTTCCCGCGTTAGCTGTCTCGGGAGGAATGCTCGGTGGCTATCAATTTCCTATCGCAACGGAGATCTACCTTGGCAAGAGTCCGAAAGCTAGCGCGGATACAGGCGTAGGAGTACTTTATGCCATCGACTTATTCGGTGGTTGTGTGGGCGCTCTGTTGCTGAGCACTTACCTCATCCCTGTGTTCGGCTTCTCGAAAACGGCATGGCTCAGTGCGGCGGTAAACCTGGCGCCTGCGCTCCTGGCTGCGTTCCTGGCCGGGGTAACCCTGGAGGCAAGGACGTCTCGGGCGTAGGCGTCTGGGACGTCGTGTCTCCGAACACAACGGCTGTGAACTGAAAGATGTCTGTGCTTTCATCCTTCCAGCAACCCGCGCGCATTCCTGCTTTGGCGCAGGTTTCTTCGAGGAACCTCTGCCGATCCCATTTTTCTTCCACCGGGACTTGCGGAAGCAGGATGCCCTCATGGGTATCATCCTTCATCAGCAGGCCGTGCTGTCCGACTTTGACCTGGCGGACGTCGAGCACGCGACGGAGCGGTGAGAGCACCGAAATTTCGTATTCGAGCTTGGGCAATTCCGAGGCCGATACAGGCGGAAAACGCGGGTCGCGCAGCGCGGCGTATGTAGCCGTGTCACGCACGGTCAGGTACAAGGGCTTGAGCGAGGACGTGTATCCGATGCAGCCGCGCAATTCTCCCGATTCTTTCAACGTCACGAACGCGCCACGCTCCTGGTTCAACAATTCGCTCGAGCTGGCATCCGCCTCGTAAAGCTTGCCTTCCCGTACCGCGTGCTCCACCGACTTGCGGGCCAGAGCCAGGAGTTCACTTCTCTCATGCACGTTCAGCGAAAACGGCCGCTTGATCAGCTTTCCGCCCGGCGTCTTCAGGAAGACGTCGGCGCTGTAACCGACGACGCGCGAATGGTCTCCCGTGACGTCGCCGGTATTGGCGTATTTGAGCACTCGGGCCTCATTCGCTCCCATTCGTTCCGCGGCAATCATGGCTGCGACGATGGGCGCGCCGCCGCAGGCTTCCCAGACGTGCTGCTGGAAGTTCTGCGACATGCTGAAGTAGTCCCATTCCTGGAGCGCGTTCAGCGTCTTGTGGTCGATCTTCACCGCTTCATCGTAGGGGTGATAGTGCGACAGATCGGAACTGGCCAGGATCAGCGTGTCTTGCCCCTGAATCAGTTTTGCCAGGGCCACGCCGAGAGCGCGGCTGTTTTCGTAGCTCTGGTCTCCCATGACGATGGGCACAAGCGCAAAATCTCCCAACACGCGCTGCAGCCACGGCAACTCTACTTCGATCGCGTGTTCGGCGCCCTCTTTGGTGGGAGTGTGTCCGCGACTCGAGAGCTGGATGGTCGGACTCATTTTCGCCAACTGCGCGGCAAACGCTTTGTCCACGCGGACGGTGCCGAGCGGCGTGGCATAGGCGTCGCCATCGTAGACCGAGGTGAAATCAAAAGCTTCGAAGTGGGAGGGCGCGATCACCACGACCCGCGAAAATTTCCGTCCCTTCAGCGCAGCGTAAGTGTAGGCAGCCACCGGGCCGGAGTATTGATAGCCCGCATGGGGCGCGACGACCGCGAGGATTGGATCGTCGATCGGCGGCTGAGATAGAGCGGCGTGCGCCAGCATGTCGTCGATCATCTCCGTTAGCGCCTTGGGGTCGGCGGGATAAAAGCTGCCCGCGACTCCCGGCTGCCTGACCGCTTGCGGATTGCCGGCCAGGCAAGACTGCGCCGCCACGACAACAAAGGCGGCGATGAACAAAACCGTTGCCCAATGGATTCTTAAGCGCATTCCCAGATTCATACTAGAAAGACCCATACGCGAAACCCTCCTCTCGCGTCTATGCGTGCCAAATGCCCGGGATCGCGTGGCTGCAGAAAGGACAAGCGCCTTTGCGGATCAGCATCTGACTCGCCGTGAACCCCAGGCGTTCCACCACCATGCGACGGCACTTGGGGCAGTAAGTATTTTGTGCTGGATGTCCGGGCACATTGCCGATGTACACGTAGTGCAGCCCTTCGGCATCGGCAATCGCCTTGGCCCGCTCCAAGGTCGGAACAGGCGTGATGGGCAGGTTCTTCAAAAGATATTCGGGATGAAATTGCGTGAAGTGCACGGGCACGTCTGCGCCCAGGTTCGTCTTCATCCATCGCGCCAGGCCTTGGAACTCGGCGTCGCTATCGTTGAGGGTGGGCACAACTAAATAAACGATCTCCGTCCATTTGCCCATCTTGCGCAGCGCTACCAGCGTTTCCAGCACCGGCTTCAACTCCGCGACGACGACATCCCGGTAATACGATTCCGTGAACGCTTTGAGATCGATCTTGACCGCGTCCATTTTTCCATAAGCTGTTTTCAACGCCTCGTTCTGTATGAAGCCATTCGACACGACCACGCTGCGGACGCCCGCTTCGTGTCCAGCATCGGCTGCATCCATTAAGTACTCGCTGAAGATCACCGGCTCGCTGTAGGTGTAGGCGATTGTCGGACAGCGGTTCTGTTTTGCCATCTCGGCAACCATTTTTGGCGGAGCATACTGCGCAGGGACCTGTTCCGGGCGCGCTTGCGAGATATCCCAGTTCTGGCAGAACTTGCAGTTCACATTGCAGCCGGCCGTGGCGATCGAGAAGGCCAACGTTCCCGGCAGGTAATGAAACAGCGGTTTCTTCTCGACGGGGTCGATGTGCGCCGCACACACGCGCGAGTGCACCAGCGAGTGGTAGGTTCCTCCGCGATTCTCGCGCACGCCGCAATACCCGCGCTCCCGGTCTCCCACGGTGCATTCGCGCGGGCACAGCTTGCACTTCACTTTTTTGTTTGGGAGCTTCTGGTAGAACTTTGCTTCGACGGTGAATTGCGAGTCGTCCTGCGCGGGCTGAGCCGAAGGTGGCATGGCGTAGACGGGCAGAGCGAAACGGCTGAGGCCGCAGGTTGCTCCGGCGGCTGCTCCGGCGATCGCCGCACATTTCAAGAACGAGCGACGATCGAGCGCGGACGCAGACCGAGAGATGGCCCCGGGCTTGGGGTTTCGTTCGGCATCGACCTCGTTCGGCATTTTGAACCTCAATCACGTCGTCGTTTACACGTTGCTTGCCTAGACCTCAACCAGCGCGATTCGTTGCGGATCATTCGTGCCCAATCGATGCTGCGCATCCGCCGCGGTAGCGATGTAGTGGGGCGCTCTTTTATCGGCTTCGAGCGTCTTCAATCCCTTTTCGGCGCGCTTGCGCTCGATGATGCGCCAGCCGGTATAGTCGAGCGCCACCGGATCCTGCGAGACGATCAGGGCATTCTCTCTCCAGCTGTATTGCGGCTTGTATCCCGGCCCACCTTCAAAGCAGGCCGTGGTCGCGTCACAAATGGTTAAGCGCACTTTTGTTCGGATCGCCGGCAGCATGTTCAGGTCTGCAATATATGGATTGCAACCGTTCGGATGATATTTGTTGGGATTATGAATGACACCATACATGCTTTTTAATGCGATGGTGACGCCGGCGCCGTCGTGATCTTTCAGAACGGGCACATTGACGATCGCATCGCAGCGTTGCGTCAAAATCCTGGAGAGCCGGCTGCCCACGCTGCCATAGGTCGCCAGCTCGTCTTCGTAACCCACGCGATCGCTGCCGAAGCATTGCACGCGGTTTCCTTCAGTAACAGCATGGAAGCCAACATGCCCCAGTTCGTCGGTGTCGCGATCCCAAATCACGATATCGCTTGCTTTGATTCCGGCTTCCTGCAATCGCTCGCAAATGGTTTCTACCAGCTGAAGATTGCTGGACAATCCGCGTCCGCCGAGGGCGTTCACCTTGACTCCCACTTTTTCCCCGGGACGAACCAGTTTTTTCCATGGTTCGGATGGATGATCCAGCTCGAAAAGCGTTTGCATGGAGCGATCGAGCAGACTCAGCATCTGGCCAGAATCTACAGTGGTTCCCGTGCCGCGCAGCATCGGATCGCGCGCGATCGCGACCCTCGATTTCAGGGGCGAAGAAGCGCGCTCTGCGGCTTCGAGCAACGCGAGCTTACCGCCCGTGCCGAGGACGACGCCACTCGCAAGGCAATTCTTCAGGAAATCCCGCCGGCTTTTGTTGCTCCCGTCGTCCACGGCTGTTCTCCCTTGGAATAAATTACACCGCTATGCTGCTCTGGATTATCCATACTCCAACTGGGCGGCACTTTCAGTGACCAAGAGCACACAACTTGCGAGCGGCTTACTTTCCGAGTCGCTGCTCTATGGAGCGCGCCAGTCCCAAAAGGGCCGGTTTTGTTTCCGTTGAATCCTCATAGGCGGTGATGCGCACCAGATACGGCCCTTTGCGGAAAACCAGGCTTTGGCTGTACAAGCGGGCGCTGTCTCCCAAGTTAGGAGTGTCGGCATTCGCCGCGGGCTCGGAGTCGAATATCTTTTCCGCGCCGGCCGCGTTTCCCATGGTGTAGATGTCGACAACGGCGTCGAACTTGTCGCGAAACTCGTAGTCGGCAGTGGACACGCTTTCGACGCCCGCCTTCAGATACCTCTCAGCCTCGCCGTCGATGTACTTCCACAGGTCGGCAGCCGCAAAGGTACGAATCTCGCCGGTCTTTCCTCCTGCCCTCGCCCAGCCGGCAGCCTCGTTGGAAGCTGGAAACGGCGAGACGGAATTCCCCGCGCTCCGGTGGCAGGCGGTGACTCCAAGAAATGTCAAACACAAGCCGATCAGCAAGCGACTGCGGAAAGTCGTGGAGTTCGCGATCACTTGACCGTCTCCTTGCCTCGGTTGAGCAGGATCTGATTGGTGCGGGAGCGGCTTTCGCCGACGCTGGTCACGTAGACGGCTGGCCGGTCCTGCACCGGGCAGGCATATTCGCAGGCGCCACAACCTACACAACGAGCGGGATCGAGGTTGGGTTGTTTCACTTGCTTGACCTTGCCCTCCGCATCCACCACTTCGGCAGGCTTCAGATAAATGGCCTTGGGCGATGTGGGACACCACTCCTCACAGACAATGCAGTCGGTGGCCATGGCCCAAGGCAGGCATCGGCCGCGGTCGTAGAATGCGGTGCCCACGCGGATCGGCTTGGCATCCTGAATCGCGCTGGCCGCCCAGCCTTTCTCTTTCGAACTGATTTCCCAGATCGCGCCCGTGGGACACACTTCGGAGCAGAGCACACAACTGGTTTCGCAGTAGCCGATCCGCGGAACCATAACCGGTGTCCAAAGACCTTCCAGCCCCGCTTCGTTGAAGGCGGGATGCAGGGCGTTGTTGGGACAAGCCTTCATGCACTCGCCGCACTGTATGCAACGCGAGAGGAAATATTCCTCGCCCAAGGCTCCGGGTGGGCGCAGCAAGCGTTCGTGACGCTCGGTGGCGAAGCCAGGTGTGGCGCGCATCAGCGGAACCAGGGCCACTCCCGCGCCCAGTGAGGTGAGCACCTTGCGCCGCTGCAGGTTCACACCCGCGGAGTCTTGCCCCGGAAAAAATTTGAACTGCAGGCCGTGCTCGGGACAGTCATCCACACAATTGAGGCAGAGATGGCACTCCGGTTGACGCCAGGGGACACCACCGATCGGATCGTCGCCGCCCTGGCAGCGCAACAGGCAGCGGTTGCAGTCATTACAGTGGGTTGGGCTCTTGACCAGTCCGAGAACCGACCAGCGCGACGCGACGCCAAGCAGCGCACCGAGCGGGCAGAGTGCTCGGCACCAGAACCGGGTCACACGAAAATTGAGCGCCACCAGAAAAATGAAGATCGCACCGAGCCAGATGCCTTGCCGGAAGTAAGGCTGCTTTAAGCTGATGAGCAGCAGCCATCCGAAAAGAAAATGCAACACGCTGCCCACGCTTTGCACCGGCCCGAATCGACTGGCTTCCAGACCATGCAGGACCGCGCGCAAGGCATAGCTCGTTCCGGGCAAAATCGACAACCCAAGCGATCGCACCAGCAGCGAGATCGGGTCCAGCCACCCCAAGATGCCCGTGCCCATCAGGGCGGCGGCCAGAAACGCAAACAAGATGTAATACTTCGCGGTCTGCCAGCGCTTGTACCGGTTCGACTCAATCAGCTGCTTTCCGCGTTTGCGCTCCGATCGCAGGCTGCCAAAGAAGTGATGGAGCGAGCCCAGGGGGCAAATCCATCCGCAGAAAAAGCGCCCGAGAAACATCGTTGGAATTAGAATTGCGAGGCTCCACAGCAACCCGCGATACAGTGCGCGAGTCGAGAGCGCATTCGACAATGCCACCAGCGGATCGATCTCGAAGAACCAGCGGATTGGATAGGGAAGCCTGATGTCGTTTCCGGGCGACTGGAGCGATCCTCGGAACTCGGTGTGCAGGAGAAGGAACAGAAACAATAGAAAAAAAACGATCTGCGAAAACCGCCGCATCGTTGTTATTTTGACAGGACGCACTCTGCTCCCTCTCACGGCGCTGGCGATTGGCAAGATCGCCTGCATGCTGCGGCGTTCCGCGTGCAATACTCCAGGTTGTATGTTCTATCGGGCGGCGGTCCTCTTGCTGTGAGCAGGATCACGTGTCTTGGCCCAGGGTGGTCAGCTGGCCGGAGGATGAGGGTTGTTGGGCGCATGTCGCTGCGTAGATCAAAATGTTGGGGAACTTTGAGCGTCGAGGCCCCGTATATAAACCAGGACAAGTATGGAACTGAAAATCGACGGTCTTTCCAAGACATATTCCAACGGTGTAAGAGCTCTTAACAACGTTTCACTCACCATTCCACACGGGATGTACGGGCTGCTGGGTCCGAACGGAGCAGGGAAGAGCACGCTGATGCGGACCATCGCAACGCTGCAGGAGGCCGATTCGGGGAGCATGCGGTTGGGAGAGATCGATGTTCTGAATCAGAAGGATGAGGTGCGCAAGCGACTGGGCTACCTGCCGCAGGAATTCGGCGTGTATCCGCGGATTTCGGCGCAGGACATGCTCGATCACCTGGCCATCCTGAAAGGAATTGGCGGCGCCAGCGACCGGAAAGAACTGGTCGCAGCCGTGTTGAAGCGGTGCAATCTTTACGATCTCCGCAAGAAATCTCTTACCAGTTTTTCCGGCGGCATGCGGCAGCGCTTTGGAATTGCCCAGGCGCTGATCGGCAACCCGCAACTGCTCATCGTGGACGAGCCTACGGCAGGTCTCGATCCCGGAGAGCGCAACCGCTTCTATAACCTGTTGGCCGAGGTGGGAGAGCAGGTCATCGTTATTCTTTCCACGCACATCGTGGAAGACGTGACTGACCTCTGCACCAAGATGGCCATCATTCACGAGGGGCGGGTGCTGTATGAGGGCAAGCCCGACGAAGCGGTCGCGCAGCTTAAGGGGAGGGTCTGGCAGCGCTCCATCGCGAAATCCGACCTGCCCAGCTACGAGCAGCGTTATCGCGTGATCTCAAACCGCCTGGTGGGCGGACATCCTCATCTTCATGTTCTGAGCGCCCAGGCGCCGGAGGACGGGTTCACACCCAGCGTCCCCGACCTGGAGGATGTCTTCTTCACTTGCATCCGCGGGTGGAACTGAGGGCCGCATGTTCCCGAAAATGTTTCTGCACATCGTGTGGTTCGAAATCCGCTACTGGCTGCGTTCCTGGATGCTCTGGATCTTCACCCTGATCATTGCCGCCATGTTTTTCGGCGCGGTCAGCTCGGACCATGTCACGATTGGAGAAGCGCTCAGCAACACCTACCGCAATGCGCCGTTCGTAATCGAGAACTACTATGCGATGGTTGGGCTGCTGGCGCTGCTGATGGTGACCGCCTTTGTGAATTCGGCGGCGGCGCGCGATTTCAGCCATAACACCTATCAAATTATTTTCACGACGCCGCTCCGTCGCCGCGACTTTCTGCTCGGGCGATTCTTCGGAGCCACCCTGGTGTCCGTGATTCCAATGCTCGGGGTTTCCATCGGTATTCTGCTGGCGAAATACATGCCCTGGGTGGAACCAGAGCGGTTTGAGCGGGTGATCTGGAGCGCCCATTTTAAAGGGATATTTGTCTTCGCTGTGCCGAACGCCTTCTTCATGGCCGCGATTCTTTTCACCATCGCGGTGCTGGCGCGAAATGAGATCGTCTCGTTCGTGGGAGCATTGCTGCTTCTCACTGGCTACGGCGTTTCGGCCGCCCTGCTGACCGACATTGAACGCGAGCATATCGCCGCCCTGCTCGATCCGTTCGCCATTCGCACGTTCGCCCTCGCCACCAAGTACTGGACCGTAGCCGAGAAGAACTCAAACTCGCTGGGCTTGAGCGGGCTGATGCTCTGGAATCGCTTGTTGTGGATTGGCGTGGGCGTGCTCTTCCTCGTCTTTGCCTATTACCGATTCAGCTTTGCTGAGAGGCGGCAAAAGGTCCGCAAGGCGAAAGAGGCTCCGGAACCTGCTACGACGTCGGGCGTCCTTCCCACGGTCGTTCTTCCCACTTCGCCGCGCCGCGCCAGTTCGTGGGAGATATACGTCTCTTCCGTCAGGATTCACCTCGCGGGCATCCTCAAAGGCACGGTCTTTATCGTGATCCTGCTGGCGGGCCTGCTGAATTGCGTGCCGTCCATGGTTATGAACGCGCGGGAGGGGTACGGAAACAGTACGCTGCCGGTTACCTACTGGCTGCTGGAGGTGATTGCCGGTTCTCTGTACATCTTCCTGATCGGGCTGATCACGTACTACGCGGGCGTTTTGATGTGGAAGGATCGCGATGCTCACATGGATGAGATTACGGACTCGGCCCCGGTGCCGGAGTGGATCTCATACGCCGCCCGCTTCACGGCGCTAGCCGCCATGGTGATGCTCGTGCAATTTCTGGCCCTGGTCAGCGGGGTCATTGTGCAGACCAGTTACGGGTACCATCGCTATCAACTGGGACTCTATCTTAACCAGCTCTTTGTGCGCGATCTCTCGTTCTTCTTATTCCTTGGAGTGCTGGCGTTCTTCATCCACGCCCTGTCGTCCAATAAGTATGTTGGCTATTTCATTTACATCGCTTTTCTGATCGTCAATCTCTTTATCTGGCGGCCGCTCAACGTGGCTTCGGATCTGGTTCAATTCGGGTCCGCTCCGGACGTTACTTACTCGGATATGTTCGGCGATGCGCCTTATATCACAGCTTGGCGCTGGTTCACGTTGTACTGGATTCTGTTCTGCGGACTGCTGGCCATTGCCACCGTCATGTTCTGGCCGCGGGGCACGCATGGCCGCTGGGCCGAGCGCTGGCGCATCGCCCGTCTCCGCTTTTCGAGACCCTGGCCGACGCTGGCGCTGGTCTGCCTGGTGTCGTTCGCTGCGACTGGAGCCTGGATCTTCTACAACACGAAGGTCCTGAACCAGCTGATCGGGCCCAAGGATCGGTTGGCCCGCCAGGCGGATTACGAGAAAAACTACAAGCGGTTTGACAGGCTGCCGCTGCCGCGCGTCCGTAGCGACAAGTACTGGGTCGATATTTTCCCCGAGAGCCGCAACGCAACCATGCGGGTGGAGGAAGTGCTTTACAACCCGTATCCGCAACCGCTGACCGAAATCCATTATTCGTTGGATCGGAATTACGACACCGACATCCAGATTCCCGGCGCGGTGCTTGCCAAGGACGATACCCGGCTGTCCTATCGCATTTACCGCTTCACCACGCCGCTCCAGCCCGGCGAATCGCGCACCGCGGTGTTTACCGTCAAGAGCAAGAACCGGGGATTCGAAGACTCGGTCAGCAATGTCGAGATCACGCAGAACGGCACCTTCTTTAACAATTCGGTCGCTCCGACGATCGGTTACGACACCTCGATCGAACTGACCGACCCGAACGACCGCCGCAAGTATGGTTTAGGCGAACAGGAACTGATGCGGCCTCTAGAGCGCAATTGCACCGACGATTGCCGGGACAGCTATATCCGGGATCACTCGGACTGGGCGGACCTGGAAACCGTGATCAGCACCTCGCCCGACCAGATTGCCATTGCGCCCGGATCGCTGGTGCGCGAGTGGCAGGAGAACGGGCGGCGGTATTTCGATTACAAGCTCGACCATCCGGCCCTGCGTTTCTACTCGTTCATGTCGGCCCGCTACGAGGTTCAACGCGAGGAGTGGAACGGCATCAAGCTCGAGGTGTACTACGACAAGGATCATCCGCAGAATGTGCCGCGGATGATGAAGTCGCTGAAGAAATCTCTCGAGTACTACACGCAGAACTTCGGCCCCTATTACCACAAAGAGGCGCGAGTCATCGAATTCCCGCGGGTGGGGCGGTTTGCGCAAGCCTTCGCCGGCACCATGCCCTATTCGGAGTCGATCGGTTTCATCGCCAACCTGAACCATCCGGACGACATCGACATGGTCTATTACGTCGTGGGGCACGAGATGGGGCACCAGTGGTGGGCGCACCAGGTGGTGGGCGCCGACATGCAGGGCGCCACGCTCCTGTCGGAATCGCTGGCGCAATATTCGGCGCTGATGGTGATGGAAAAAGAGTACGGCCGCGACATGATGCGGAAGTTCCTGAAGTATGAAATGGACAACTATCTCCGCTCGCGAGGCAAGGAGCGGCACAAGGAAGAACCGCTGCTGACGGTGGAATCCGGGCAGGGATACATCCACTACCGCAAGGCGAGCGTGGTGCTCTACTACCTGAAAGAGATGATCGGAGAAGAGGCGGTGAATCGCGCGCTGCGCAAGGTGATCCAGCGCTATGGTTACAATGCGCCGCCGTATCCCACGTCGTATGCGCTGGTGGATGCGCTGCGCGAGGAGACGCCGCCGCAGATGCAGTATCTGATCAAGGATTTGTTTGAAGACATCACCCTGTTTTCGAATCGCACCCTGGACGCCACCGCGGTCAAGCGGGCGGACGGCAAGTATGACGTCACTATCAATGTGGAAACTCACAAGTTCAAAGCCGATGCTAAAGGCAATGAGATCGAGGTGCCGGTGGATGACTGGATCGATATTGGCGCCTTCGCCAAGCCGGAAAAAGACCGCAAGTACGGCAAGACACTCTACCGGGATGGAGTGCACATCACGAATAACAAGTCCACGTACACGTTCACGACGGCGGAGATGCCGGATGAAGCCGGGGTCGATCCCTTCCTGCTGCTGATCGACCGCGTTCCCGACGACAACACGAAAAAAGTCACGCTGGCGAGCGTCTCTGCTCACGGCCAGTGAGAATCCCGCCCAGAGGTGTGCATCGGTTTGGTGATTTCGATCACTGAAAGAACGTCCGGTGCGAGTGAACAATGGGAGACTGTAATTCCGGCCGCGAGGAGTGATTATGGCGCTCGAGATTGAGGCGGTTCGCATGGAAGTTCCGGCGGACGCCAACATTGTTATCGGTCAATCGCATTTCATCAAAACCGTGGAAGACCTGTACGAGGCGGTGGCTACGACCGTGCCCCAAGCCAAGTTTGGCTTGGCGTTCAACGAAAGTTCCGGAGCTTGTCTGACGCGGTCGGAAGGAAACGACCAAACGCTCCGCGATAGTGCTGTGCGCAACGCCCAGGCACTCGGTTGCGGCCACACGTTTGTGTTGCTGCTGCAGAATGCTTACCCCATCAATGTGATGCACGCGATCCGAAACGCGCCGGAGGTGTGCTCGATATTCTGCGCCACCGCCAACCCCGTCGAAGTGGTCGTGGCCCGGAGTGAGCAGGGCCGGGGTGTGCTCGGCGTGATCGACGGCAGTTCGCCGAAAGGGATTGAGGGGCAGGCGGATATCGCATGGCGGCAAGATCTTCTCCGCAAGATCGGTTACAAGCGGTAGGGTGAAGAGGCGAGGCGATGCAAGCCTCCGTCACATTCCAACGCGGCGTTGATTCTTGCCCGAGTGTTTCTCGTCTTGGATCGCGCTACAATTTGTTCAGCAGAGAGTACATGGGAGGTTGATCATGCCGGTCTACGACTACGTCTGCAAAGATTGCAATAAGACCTTTGAAAAGATCATCACCCTGACAGAGCACGAGAAGGAAACGATCTCTTGCCCATTCTGCGCCAGCAAGAACGTGGAGCAGGAGGCGACTGCATTCTTTGCGGTGACCTCAAGCAAGAGCTAACTTACTCTACCTGCAGCTTGGACCAGTAGGCGAGCAGATGCTGCGTAATGGCGGTCAAGCGCTGCTTGATCAGAAGGATGTGCCATGGATGGGTCCCGGGCGTTTCTTTGACCGCTATTCGAGTGAAGCTCAAGCCGGTGCGCACAGGACTGAGCGACAGGACATTATCTTGCCGGGATGGAGACGGCGTTCCCCAGGGTCCGGGAGTGGCCGATGTGATCTTCGATCCTGGGTGCGAAAATTCTGGACACAAACTTCGGCATGTGGGCCTTTACCATTTGCTGGATGCCGGGCCCAAACTCGTGGTAGAGGTTACTCCCCGCATCGCCGCCAATCGTTGAACCAAAATTGTTGAAGGTATCCGAAGTAGATCGCGCCCCATAGGGACGGTAAGCAGCGTGCATGGCGACCGAAGACAGCACGCCGAGGAAGTACCGCGTGTTCAGCCTCCCCTTTCCGGAGTCGTCACGCGTGACAAAAACGCGCGAAGCTGCGTAGGAGGCCCGCCCCATAATGCTGTTGCTCATAGAAGCGTAATAACGTGGGTCCGGCTTGAGCAACGGCGTGGACTTACCGACAAAGCTGCTGAACCCTTCTTGAGTAAACGCCGCTTTACGGGGAGCGGTCAGGCGGGGCTGCAATCCCAGTTCTGTTTCGCGCGTTGCGCCCGCGCTCACGCCAAACGCGCCAAAAGTCAAAGGCGAGCTTGTTTGATTGACGAACGTGCCAAATCTCTCGCCTTGGGTTGGAGGCTGTACCGACGATGGAGCATCGGGAAGTGATCTCCGGGTACTTATCTCCTGACGCTGCAGTTCGGGTGAGTTTGAGCCGTCAGGCGGTAATCCCTGAAGCAAGTCAGCGGAAGGACGTTTCTGGCACAAGGCCCCGCAAGCAGCCAATAAGATAAGAGAAACGACCCGGATTGGCGCAGTTCGCTTCACCATAGCTCGCTCCTGCAGAGCGGCAAGCGGTTCCTGGGCTCACGGGCGATTCGGCTCGGAGCACACCTCGACGCTAGCACTCCACGGGCCGTTCGTCTGAGCAAGAATGCTCACTCCGGAAGGCAGATACTTTTTAGATGGCAGAGACAGTCCGCGGAACCGCCTCTTTATGTACATCGTCACATCCCTGCAAATGTTGAGAAAAAGATTCTTGGCCGATGAGTGGGTGTGAGGGCCATAATGCTCACGAGGTAGGCTATGCGTTTTCTCCTGGTCGTTTCCGGTTTGCTTGGACTGGCCACCTTGGGAACAGCTCAGAAGCCTGAGATTAAGAGTGGTCCGATCAGGCCAACCCCACCTGAATCGGGTCAGGCGATGTTCGTGGAGTACTGCGCTGTCTGTCATGGTAAAGATGCGAAGGGCACTGGCCCGGCGCTTCCGGCGTTGAAGGTGCCGCCCACTGACCTCACCACACTGGCAAAACGAAACCGTGGAATCTTCCCATCGGCGCACGTCTCCAACGTCATTCGTCTGGGAGGGGACGTGGTCGCGCATGGTTCTAAAGACATGCCGATGTGGGGTCCAGCGTTCTCATCCCTGGTCCCACACTCCGACGCGGTCGTTCAACAGCGTATCGCCAATCTGACCAAGTACATAAAATCGTTGCAGGAAAAGTAGAACATTTCTGCTCCGGCTTTGACGCCTTCTGCGCTGGCTCGCTCTGCCATCCAGCGGCACGCGAGGAATTCAGAAAGTGGTGCGGTCCGGAACTGGTCGAGAACATGATCGACGCTGGCGCTGTCTCCACGATCACATCGAGGCGATAGGCATCAGCGCCGCAGGAAATAGATTCTATTAGTCCAGCTCCAATTGCCGGTTTCTCTTGCCAGTCTGGTCAAGGCCCAGACCAAACCGCCGATATCGGCGGGCGAAATTGTTTTTTCGTCCACAAAAATCACGCCGCCGTGCGTTCGCCCTTCTTCCGCCCATGTCTTGAGCAGGGGAGGAATCGTCCGCCGGTCATAAGTAACCAGCGTGAAGCCCTGGGCGGCGGCTTCTCGCAAACAAGCGGAGTCCTCCTGTCCCAGGAAGCGCCCATCTTCCCATTCCACCAGATAGCGAATTTCCAGCGCGCGATTGCGGCGACCGAGACCATTAGCCACCTCCGGTGAGATGTGCTCATCGAGAAGAAGCTTGAGCATTTCCGTTTTTCGCCACTTTCCCGGGAACGAATTCGACCGCCTGCGGCAACATCCGCTTCAGCGTTTCAAAATCCGTCGCCTCATTCTCAGCCATAGCCTCATTGATTTCTTCGGGAAACGCCTCCGCATAGTTGACCGCTGCCCGGACTTTCACTTCTGGCCACTTGAGATGTCCCGCAACGGCCGACGCATCTTTCTTATAGCTGCGTAGGAGCAGCATGACCTCCCAAACGGCGAGCGTGCTGCCTTGCAGGCAGGCTTGCCGGCCCGCGGGCGAATCTCGAAAATCGATGAATCCAAATTCCGACCGGCGCAAGCCTTCCTCCACCAGGCGCGCACTGGCGTCGCTGGGGGTCCATCCATGCCGATTCGCCATGCGTTTGAGACGCTTTCCGCTCTCCGCCGGCAGGCGCATGCTGATGACCATCGAATGGGCTGATCTCATGGCAATCTCCAATTTGTAACTCTTGTCAGCATTGTAACATATGGGAATCAGCGCTGCTTCCGAGTACCCCATCACGGGCGGGTCAGGGCGCGGGGAAATTGCCGACGCCCAGTTAGAGCCATGAAAGGCAACACAGAAAACCCCGAGGCCTGATATTTTTCAGGAGAGACAACTATGGCCTCGCCAACCTCCGACGACAGCCAACCGGCTCCTGTCCGCCAGCCAGCAGTAAGTAACGACGACATGACGCCATCTTCCCCCACGACCTTCCGCTTGCCACCCGCGCTTCGATACGCGCTGGCGGTATTCCTCGTGATGTCGATGGCGGTGAGCGCGCGGCAGGCAGCTTACTACTTTTCCCATGGGCCGATGGTTTCCGACCTGCGGATCTTTATGACCGGGCTCGATATGATGCGGAGCGGAGAGGGTCGTCAGCTTTACCGTTTCGACGCCCAGGAGGCAGCCCAGTGCCGCCTGTATCCCGAGACCCCTCAGGCTGGACTGCTGCCCTTCAACCACCTTGCTTATGAATTGCTCTTGTACTGGCCGGTCGCGCGCCTGCCCTATCGCACGGCGTTGATCGTCTGGGCGGTGTTTAATCTGGGTCTTACTTTCCTGATCGCGTGGTTGATGAAGCCCTACACCGGCAACCTGCGGCGGGTCACTGGAATTCCGGTCGCCCTGTACCTGCTGGGGTTTTATCCGGTGGTCTACGTTTTCGGAGAAGGGCAGGATTCGCTCATTTTTCTGCTCCTGGTCGTTCTGTCATTGCGCGCACTGGATCACGGCCGGACCTTTCTGGCCGGATTCATCCTGGCGCTGGCTTGCTTCAAGTTCCATCTCGCATTAGCCATCGCATTCCTGGTGTTCCTGTTGCCCCGTCGCTGGCGGGCACTGGCTGGATTTGCCGTCGGCGGCGGTCTGGTGGTGGCGATCTCCCTCGCCATAGTGGGGCCGAACCTCGCCGCGGATTACCCGACCATGCTGCGCCAGCAGGAGACCATGACTCCCTGGGGATTCATTCCCTGGTTCATGCCCAACCTGCGTGGACTGCTGCAATGGGGACTGTCCCGCCGGCTCGATATTGGAGAGATCGTCCCCATAATCCTCATGCTCTCTGCGGTCATCGGCAGCGCGGCGGCATACCTCATCTGGCGGTGCTGGCCCGGGCAGGATGCACGGCGCTTGTATTCCCTCGCCATTCTGACCACGGTGCTGGTGAGCTATCACCTGCATATGCAGGATCTGACGATGGCCGTTCTCCCCATGTTGGTTCTGCTCGATCTGGCGGCGGGCGGCGAATTTTCGCTGGCTTGGGTCACGTTGTTGCTGGCCGCGGTGGCCGGGCTTTACGGTTACCGCCTAACGGCGGAGCCATTTCCCGTCTTGCTGGTCCGTGGATGCCTGCTGGCCGTGCCCCTCCTGCTGCTGTGGCTGGTGAGCTATAAGGGCTACGGACGGCGTCCCCCCGTCAACGAATGAGGGCTCCGGCCTGAGCGAGTCAAACACGGAACGCTCGGCCTTGTGGACGTTTCTGTGCAAAAATGGGAAAGAATTTAATCTGCTATTCATTAAACGTTAACGATTCAATGGGTTGCGTTTTTTTGGTTCTGATCCAGCGCAGCCGGCCAATTGCACCGAAAAGGGGCATTGACAATCTTCGACCAAATCTCTAAGGTGGGTTCCGTCGACGGCTGAAAGGGTTGGCTTAAATAAACCTTTGCCAGTCCGAAGTAGGCTGAGTGATCAGCTCGGCGGGGTAACCCGAAGAGCAGCCAGACCTGAAAAAACCGACCGACCCTGCGAGGGGTAGTTGGGGTTTGGGACCGCGAAAGCGGTGATCGCATCAAGGGCTGTGACGGTGCATGTCTCCACGCTGTTGGCTTCCTCGCAGGAGCTGGCGGCTAGAGCATAACCAATGTCACAGCCTTTACCTTTTCCCCCGCCGCAAAGCTGTCGTCCAGAAAAACACCCTTCCCGGCTCGCCCTTTAGCCGACCGAAAATGATTTCTTAATTGTCCTCATCGGAAGCAAGAGCTTGAGTTTGTCTTCAGGCAATTCGATAAAGCCATATTTTCGATAGAAGTTTGCGGCGTCCCCATCGATTGCTTCTACGAATACTGCCCACGATGCAACGTCTCTTGCTGCAACCAGACTCTTATCAAGGGCACTCATCAGTGTCAACGCACCCAGGCCCGCTCCTTTGTATTTCTCAGCGACTGCCATTCTTCCAATAAGAGTTACACCCACATACTCATACTTGGCCGCCTTCTTCGAGATCTCAGCTGGGAGCTGTTCGAGCTTAAGCTCTCTGCTGGATAGCGTGTAGTACGCCAGAATTGTTCTCTGGTCATCCCGGGTTGTGATCACGAAAACATTGGCGAGCCCGCGTTTGACATCCTGTGATGCCCGCTCTCGAATGTATTGATCGAGAGAAGCCTTCCCACAAGAAAAAGCCGCTCGGTCATGATCACCAAGCGGCCCGATGTGGTATTTACTTTTGTCGGCGATCACGGTGCTTACTTCATTTTCCTGTATGCTTTAGCAGCCTCACGTAAAGCCTGATTCGGTTCCGGTGGATTCGTCAAGGCTTCTACAAACGCCCGCTGATTGCGCTCACTCAGCGCCATCCTGGTGTACTCCTGAATGGCGCTGCTGGCAGCCCGTTGCATACTTGAGATTGCGAAATCCGTTAGCGTGACTCCCTCGATTGCGGCCGCCCGCTCAAACAGTCGCTTCTGTTTGGGGCTGACCCGTGCCTCGATCCTCGCTTGCTGTGGGGCTGCCATAAACGTACCTTCTCTTCGAATACTGTACGGCAAATTGCCGTACAATGTCAATACTTGTTCGATGGCTCGACCAGGCCGTAAGAAGAGCCTCGCCCTCACGCGGCCCTTCGCAAGCTGCTTCGTAACCGGAGCAAAACCCATCCCAGGGCTGCTATCCCAGCGAGCCAGATGGCAAGTGCCGAATTCACTACCCAGTCCGGCACTGCACCGACGCGACGCAACAAAAACGGCAGAAAATTCCAGGTCGTGACGTGAACATAATCCCACTGGTCCCATGCCATGGCCTCGGTATTCAGGCCCCAGGCGTCCATCTTGCCCAAAGCGAAGGCGATGATGTTCTTGAAACGCAGAGCCATCACGAACGTCGGATGTCCGAACGTCTCCATCTGGTAAATTTCGAGCGGCAACCAGAAGGCCAATGATGCTAACTGAATCATCAGGCTGACTGCGATCAGCACCCATCCCGCGCGCCAGATGGTTTTTCCCAAAGCTTCTCGATAGCGCATGAGCAGCGGCAGAGCGACGAGTGCCACCAGTTCCACCGTGGTTGAAACATAGCGGTCACCCCAGGCAAAGTCGCCGCTCCAGTAGGTGTACCTCGCGTAAAAGCAGATATAGGCAAGCAGGAGGAGAAGAGAGGTTGCCCCGTACGCGCGCAGCTCTGGACTCAGGCGCTTCCATAGCCATGCGAGGAGGAAGATTGCCAGCACGAGAAGAGGATCGAAGAGAAAAATGGACTTCTCGGGCCGGAACAGCGCGCCGAGAACGCCGGTGTGAAAGGGTGTGCTCCAGGGAAAGCTCGCGGGCAACGTGGGATCCCGCTGGCGGAATTCCCGGGCGGAGAGGGATACATATGTATTGGTAAAGGATCCGAAGCGGTAAAACTGGTAGGCTCGATCGAGCGCGAGAAAGAATAAGTAAACGGGTGCGGCGACTTTGCAGTAAGCGAGGAAACGCTGCCGCGCTCCTTTGAAACTTGCTCCTTCGAACCCAAGCACGAGTAAGATAAAGATCCCCGCCGCGATAAGATCCATCCCAGTGGTGAGACGCGTAAGCAGGTTCAGCCCCAGCGCACCGGATCCGATGAAAAGCGCGCAGCGGCTGTCCGTGCGCAGCCACTCGTACTGGAATGAAAATCCAGTGAGCGTCAGCAACATGATGTAGTTGTTCTCCATCATGTTCTGCGTGTAGTGCAGATGCGTGGTGCAGAACATGAGCGCCAGCACGCCCGCCACGGACTCTTTCATGCCAAAACGCAACTGACCAAGCAAGCGGAATACAATCAGCGCGGTGAAAATGTTCACCAGAATGCTGGTGAGGTAGCTGACCACAATGCTGCGCACGGCAGGGTCGTCGCCGTAATCGGAGAAGATAGGCCAGCGCTCCATCCACGTTCCGAGAAGATCGGCGGGTAGCATGAGCAGCGACTGGCCGATGCCATACCAGCTGTAAAGACGCCCGCCGCGGCCGTGCAGGCCAAACTCGGGATACTCGTTGGGGAAAACCTGCGGCTCCGCGGTCCACAGCCAATGCGTGGTTTGCAGCCGGTGCGCCGTGTCGGACGTCCCCAACTCGCCGGATTGCACCACGAAAGCGAGCAGCCCAGCGGTCACACACAAGAGAAAGAGCGGATCGCGCAGCCATCGTCCGAGGCGAGAAGTCATCGCTTGGATGGTAATTCGAAAGTTGTAATTTAAGAAGTATTGGCGCGTCGTCTGAGTTGTGCGAGGACTCGAATGAAGTGCCTTGTTTCAGATCGGAACGAGCCGGTCGCAGAAGTTCTGACGGCGAACCGTTATCCTCGACTTCTTCTACTGTGCTGCGGTCGCTTCATCAGGACAACCAGCGGGATAATGACCAGAAATAAAATGCCCATAATGTGAAACACTTCCACATAGCTCAACAGGGAGGCCTGCTGTTGGAGCACCCGATAGAGGAGAGCATAGGCCTTTTGCCTGGCGGTTACGCCGTCGATGCCGCTTTGTTGGATGAAGTTGGTCATGTGCTCGAGCGCTTGCCGGCTAATCAGATTTGAAGCATTCACGTGGGACGACAGAACGGTTTGATGAAACTGGGAGCGCCGTGTGATGCAAGTGGTCACAAACGAGATCCCCATGCTGGCTCCAATGTTGCGCATTACGCTGTAGAGGCTGGTGGCATAGCCTGTCTCCGCTTGAGGAATCGAGCCCATAGTCAACGTGGTCAGGGGCACAAACAGGAATGCCATTCCAGCTCCCTGCGTGATCTGGTACCAGAAGATATCCCACGTACCGGACTGCAACGCCATATGGGAGTAACCGAAAAACGCCAGACCGGCGGTGCCAAATCCAAAGGCCAACATGCGGCGCTCGTCCCAGCCCTTCCCGAGCAAGTAACCGCATAGGGGCATGAAGAGAGCGGTTCCAATCCCGCGCGGGCTACTCCAGATTCCCGCCGTAGCCGCCGTCCAGCCCAGCAAGGTCTGCATGAACAATGGCAACAACACCAGACTTCCATAGAGCACAAAGCCGAGTACGGTCACCAAGCCGATACCGGTCGCGAAGGTCCGAGATTTTAGAAGGCGGAAGTGCACGATCGGGTCTTCGACGGTAAGCTCACGAATGACGAAAGCAGCGAGGAAGACCACAGCCATGACGGCCAGTATTCTGATCAAATCGGAGCCAAACCAGTCTTTTTCCTGTCCCTTGTCCAGCATGATCTGCAAGGCGCCCATTCCTAACGCGAGCATGCCCAGTCCCCAGAAATCGGCGCGCAGCGACCCTCGCCGGATGTAAGAGGGGTCGTGAATGAACAGGTATATCAAGATCAAGCTGAGAATGCCGACCGGCACATTGATGTAGAAGACCCATCGCCAGGAGTACGAATCGGTGATCCAGCCGCCGATCGTGGGGCCGAGGATGGGCGCCGCCACAATCCCCATTCCCCAGAAGGACATGGCTTTCCCACGTTCCCGCCCCGGGAACTCTTCCAGCAGAATCGCCTGCGACAGTGGCTGTAGCCCTCCCCCCGTGATCCCCTGAAGCACCCGAAAGAAGATCAGCGCAGGCAGGGTCGGTGCCATTCCACACAAAACACTGGACAGCGTGAATCCGGTCACCACGATCATTAACAGCCGCTTGCGCCCCAAGTAGTTGGCCAGCCAGCCCGAGATCGGAAGGATGATGGCGTTGGCCACGATATAGGACGTAAGCACCCATGTCGCCTCTTCAACACTCGATGAAAGCGAACCCGCGATGTGAGGCAGGCTGACGTTGACGACCGAAGTGTCCAGCACCTCCATCACGGCGCTGGACATAACTGCTATGGCAACGATCCAACGGTGGCTTCTTGGGGCGAACAGCCATGCTGAGGAGGCAGGAATAATGGAGGAGCCGGGACGGGCAACCGACTGGAGCGGCGGCTCCAGGGCGGCTGTACTTGAGGCAGAAATTCGACTTGAAACGGGCATCTCTGGTCCCGCAACCTGGCTTTTCAAGCAAAGCCTAGGCTCATGTCGCGATGCGGGCAGTGATCGCCGTCACGGTTACGCGATGGCGATGCGGCGCGCGCTCCCTGGCCCCAGCATTCGTTTCTCGACCAGATTCCGGAATTGCCGGTCAAACGTAAGCAGCCAGAAGATCGGCGGTGACTGAAACGGGATCGCTCGCAAATTCACTATCCCCATTGAAGGGGCACCAATCGGGAAGAGGCATCTTCCGTGGAGGAGAAGTCTTATGGCAGCCAATCCGAACATCGCTCCACAAGTGAAGATGGTTTTCGAAAAGAAAACCATGCAGGTCTGTGATCCGAAGCCAGTGGGCCTGACACAACGGATTCGAGATCTGCTGGTCGAGATATTCGAGGAGCACGAAGAATTTCTTGGCTGGACTCCCGACTAGCCTGCTCGACCGCTGGTGATGTGCCGGCAAAAAAATTCTTGCATTCGGGCGGCGTCGCGGAACGCTTCCGTGCCGCCACAGTCGGTGGTGGAGAATGCTCCGCACAGGTTTCCGTAGGCCAGGCAAGTCGTGAGATCGGCTCCGCGCAGAAACTGGTGGAGAAACCCGGCGTCGAAGCTGTCCCCTGCGCCAATCGGATCAATGACCGTAACCGGGACGGCGGGTGCGCTGAATCGGCGCCCATCCCGAATCGCAAGGGCTCCGCCGGCGCCCATTTTGACCACGACAGTTTCCACCTTTTGCGCCAGCCGCGCGAGCGCGGTTTCCACGTCGTCAGCCCGGGACATCTTCATCGCTTCGCGTTCGTTCGGCAGCAGGATGTCCACGTGGGGCAGGATCTCGTCGAGAACTGCTCCCCAGCGGTCGTCGGGATCGTCGTTGGTGTCGAGCGAGGTGGTCAGGCCGGCGGACTTCATCCGCCGAAAAAGTTCGGGCACATGCGGCAACAGTTCACGCTGCAAAAACAGCGACGACATATGGAAGTGGCGAGCCGATGCCAGATAGTCGAGGTCGAGATCCTCAAAGCGCAATTCGGAGATTGTGCCCGGATACGTGAGGATATGGCGCCTGGGTCCGTGAGGCAGAATGAGCGTTACGCCAGACTTGACGCCATGCGCGATGCCCGCCAGGTCCACACCGCGTTCCCGCAGGCGTTCCATCGCGAGGGTTCCGAAAGAATCGTCGCCGACCTCGGTGACAAACCCCACGCGGCTGCCAAGAGCGGCGAGATTATGCGCCAGGATGGCCGAGGAACTGCCCAACGTGATGGCGAAACCGCTGGCCAATAATTCGCGTTCTGTGGGCATTTGCTCGGGCAGGCCGTAGAGGATCAGGTCAAGATTAATCTCCCCAACGATCGCGATATCGAGCTTGGACATGGGGCGGCCTTTTGGCGCTAACTACTAAATGCTAGGTGCTAACTTCTGGTTTAGTGCTCTTCGAGTTCAACCACACGCGTCAGGTTTTTCGGCGAGTCGGGATTGAGGCCCTTCTTGAGCCCGTAGTACACGCCGTACAGTTGACCCCAAATCACGAACGCCGCGGGGCGCGCGTACTCGGG
>JBEKIB010000026.1:0-48556 GCA_050011975.1 Terriglobales bacterium
GAGTTCCCATTCGCAGTTCGCCGCCGCGACGATGCCGCTATGTCCCCATGGCAAGAAAGCCTCACCCGCCTGATTCAAGGACAAGAGACCAATCCCTCACTTCCGCTAGACATAAGAGCCACCGCATTTCAAAGGCGAGTCTGGGAATGCCTGCAAAAAATCCCCCGAGGAGAAACCCGTTCCTACAGCGCCGTAGCAAAAAAAATCGGCATGCCAAAAGCCACCAGAGCCGTAGCCCGAGCCTGCGCCACCAACCCGGTAGCAGTAGCCATCCCCTGTCACCGCGTAGTCCGCCAGGACGGCGAATTAGGCGGCTACCGTTGGGGCATAGAGCGCAAGGGGCAATTGCTGGCGCTGGAGAAAGCGGCCGGAACGTAGAGCGTTGCTGGTGAAGATGAGGATGTTGCGCCATCTGAGACTCGTCACTCCTGTTCAGTCGAAGTGTCCGGTCCGAAATGTCCGGTCCAGAGCTTCCGCTCCATGGTGGGCCTTCAAACACCGCGCTGCTGGCCCGTTCTGTCACATCACGATGTGAACTTCGTCACTGACCTTTTCATAAATCTCCATTTAAGCTACCCCCCAGCCAGCTTGTTCCCCCCAGGCTGTCCTGTTCGGCCGAACTCTCGGCCCGCAAGCTCAAGGCCTCCGTCCGGCGATTGGCTTCCCCCGATTCGCATGTAACAAGGAGATATTTATGCGCGCTTCTATTTCTTTCGTCCCTCTCTCCCGCCGAGCAGTAGTGCTCATGCTCCTGTTGTTCATGGCAGCCGTTACTTATGCTCAGATCACACCCTCCGATGACTCCTACATAAACTCGGCGGCTTCCACCACCAACTATGGCACCGCTGTCACACTCGATCTCAGCAGCCCTGCCGACACCGCCTTCATTCGTTTCGACCTGACCGCGGTGCCCGCCGGCTATACCGGCGCTTCCATCGCCAAGGCCACGCTGAAACTATATGTGAACACTTGCACCAAGACCGGCAGCTTTAACGTTGATCTGGTCAACGGCGCCTGGACAGAGAAGACGATCGACTACAGCAACGAGCCTGCGCTTGGAACAACGATTGCCGCCAGCGTCCCGCTCGCCACGACGAACAAGGGAACATACGTGGAGATCGACATCACGCCGGCCCTGGTCGAATGGTTGAACGGCACGCAGCCCAACGATGGCATCGCGCTCGTGGCGAACAGTCCGTTGGTCGCGACTTTTGATAGCAAGGAGAACACGGCGACCAGCCACCCGCCCGAGTTGGATATTGTGTATGCCAGCGGCGGCACGATCACGGGTGTGACCACCGCGAGCGGCAGCGGACTGCAAGGTGGCGGCAAGAGCGGGACGCTCAATCTGAGTCTGCTGACGAGCTGTGCCGGAAGCCAGATCCTGCAATGGAGCGGAAGCGAGTGGACGTGCAGCAGCGCCGGCACAGGAACGATCACGGGGGTCACGGCTGGGACCGACCTCACCGGCGGCGGCACCGGCGGCAATGTGATGCTGAATCTCGACACGACCAAGGTGCCGCAGTTCGCGACCTCCAATACCTTCACCGGAGCGCAGACGATTAACAACAACGTGACGATCAACGGATTGGCCTCGGGGAACGCACTCAGCGTAAGCGGAGCGACCACAGGCGTCTCCGCCACCGGAAGTATTTATGGTGTCTATGGTAGCAGCGCCGACGGCACGGGTGTAACCGGCACGGGCCCCACTGGCGTCTATGGCGGCAGCAGCCTGGGCTACGCCGTGTGGGGGATCTCGACGAGTTCGACCGGAGCCGGTGTGGTTGGCGATGACACTTCCGCGAGCGGGAACAACTACGGCGTGTTCGGAGAGTCGGCGAGCTCGACCGGAGCCGGTGTGTATGGCAATGCCACTTCCACGAGCGGGAACAATTATGGCGCGTTCGGGACCTCGCAGAGTCCGACCGGGGCCGGTGTGTTTGGCGATGCCACTTCCACCAGCGGCACCAACTATGGCGTGTATGGGATGACCAATTCCACCTCCGGGTACGGCGTCTATGGGACAAATGCTTCCGGGATTGCCGTGTATGCCTCGGGATATACCGCCGTGTGGGGCAACAGCGCAAAGAATATCGGCGTCTATGGCTCGGGGGGCAGTGTCGGGGTGCTAGCCAGCAACGGCGGTGTGGACTGCCCCAGCGGTGGCGTAGGCCTATGCGCTGAGGGAACTGACTATGGCATTTTCGCATCGAGTCCTGGCGGATGGGCTGGGCTATTCAATGGCTTTGTGCAGTTTGAGAACGACGTGACCGTTTCGGGCAACCTGGAGGTTGACGGTGAAATATTCAAAAACGGTGGCGGCTTTAAGATCGACCATCCGCTCGATCCGGCGAACAGGTACCTCTACCACTCCTTCGTCGAGTCGCCCGACATGAAGAACATCTATGACGGCGTGGTCGTGCTCGGCCAGGACGGCTCGGCATGGGTCACGTTGCCAGACTATTTGGAAACTCTCAATCGTGATTTCCGCTACCAGCTGACCGCAATCGGGGCGCCTGGGCCGAATCTCTACATCGCCCAGGAAGTCGCTGGCAATCGTTTCCAGATCGCCGGTGGCATAACGGGAGGCAAAGTCTCGTGGCAGGTGACCGGCATCCGGCAGGACGCTTACGCCAAGGCCCATCCGATTATTCCCGAGGTGGAGAAGACCGGAGACGAGAGAGGCAAGTATCGCCACCCTGTCGAGCTCGGCATGCCTAAGTCCCTGGGAATTGCTGAGAGTCGTAGATCAAAGATGCATGTGCCGGAGAACACGGAGCCGCCGACGGTGGCACCAACAGAGCTCCTGCAACATCCGCCGATTCTGCCGCCGCCTGTTCCCAAGCAGCCTTTGGCTCTGCGGCGCGCAGCAGTCGCTGATCCGCACAAGTAACTCGTACCATAAGCAGCCCTGCTCTTTTCGCATCGCCGCCGAAGGGCAGGGGCCCCGAAGGTGGCTTGACGGGTGCCCCACTCAAGCCTGCTTTTGGCTCGAGTGGACTTTCATGCCTGGCGGGTGGCCACGTCAACGTGGGAAGCCTAACGCGGGTTTTGTCTTTGACCGTTGAGCTGAAACAACTGGGGGTGCGGCACTTCTCGCGGTTGGTGGGCGTGGGAATGTCCGCACAACCAACGAACGCCCCGCCTTCTTTCATCACATTTTTCTTGTACGGTCGTCACAGACTCCCAACCGCAACCCTGCGAAAATTCTTCGAGAGTGCAACATCGAGAAGTGTGCCCGTCTCCGAAGGCAGACGGCAAACGCTAATAACTCTTTGGTAACTGAAGACAACTGAATTTGGGCCAGCGAGGGTGTGAGTAGGATTCCAAAACTCTGAATTTTGGTAGATTTGAGCTCCAAATCGAGCTAAGTCCTTATTCCGGAATATTTTGAAAATAAGTCCTTGGCGCTCTAGATTTTGGCGGGAAGACTCCCCCTAACCCCATCATTCCACTAGGGAGGGGGTAGGGGGTAGTAGTAAACACGCGTTAATAACTCCTAAGTGAACAGTCCGAGATAAAAAAAAAGATCAACTGCGGGGACTGTCGCCTACTCCGCCTGCTTCGTGATATTGAGCAGCACGCCAACGCACATCAGGGTCACAAACAGCGACGACCCTCCATAGGAAACAAACGGCAGCGGAATCCCTTTTGTAGGCATCAGCCCCAGCACCACGCTGATGTTGATGAAAGCCTGCAGCACGATCATGCTCGTGATTCCAACCGCCAGGAAGCGGCCAAAGTTATCCTGCGTGCGCAGCGCCGCGCGCGTTCCACGCCACAGGAAGATGGCGAACAGAATGATGACAGCAAGCGCTCCGACCAGGCCCAACTCTTCGGCGGTAACGGCGAAAATAAAATCGGTGTGCGGCTCGGGAAGATAAAACAATTTCTGCTTCCCTTCCATCAGGCCAAGTCCAGTCACGCCGCCGGTCGAGACCGCAATCAGCGACTGGATAATGTGGAAGCCAAATCCCTTCGGGTCGGCGTAAGGATTCAGGAAGGCCAGGATGCGGTCCTTCCGGTACGCCACATGAAAGATCAGGAAATAGAGCGGCGCGAGCGCGGCCACGAAGGCGTATCCGAAGTAGCGCAGCCGGATGCCGGCGACGAACAGCACGCAAGCGGTAATGCCCGCGCAGGCAATGGCGGTGCCGAGATCGGGCTGAAAAACAATCAGTCCGAGAAAAACCGCAGTGGGCACGGCCGCCGGGATCAGAGTATTCCGCCAGTCGTCGATAGCCGCTGCCTTGGTCTTGTCTTCGAGAAACCACGCGAGAAACAAGATAAGCGCGGGCTTGGCCAGTTCCGAAGGCTGCAACGAAACCGGACCCACATGAAACCAGCGGTGCGTGCCGTGCGCGCGATCAAGAAAAAAAACCGAGATGAGCAGCAGAGTGGTGAAGCCCAGAAACGAGAAAACCAGCGCCGGATGCCGCAGACGCTTGTAATCCACGTTCATCGCGAGCACCATCACGGCGAGTCCCGCGACGGCCCACACCAGTTGCTTCAGCAGGAATTCGTAGGCCGACCCGAAGCGCTCCTTGGCCATCACCGCCGAGGCGCTGAAGATCATAACCAGCCCGATAAAAACCAGGAGCGTGGTCACGGTAAACATCCAGCGATCGACGCTAACGCGCTTAGCCATAAGAATTCATTTCACCACGGAGAGACGAAGACATGGAGGAGTTTCGGCCGTGGATTCTGCGATGGGGATAACTGAGTTGGTTCCAACGTAGCTTGCTTGTGGAGAGCCGGGCGTCCCCCCCCGGCCGGACGGGCGAGACGCCCGTCTCTCCACCAGCGCTACGTGGATCGAGACATTGCCAGGGAATGCACAATCTCTTTGAACACTCGCCCGCGGTGTTCGTAGCTCTGAAACTGATCGAAGCTGGCGCAGGCGGGAGCCAGAAGAATGACATCGCCCACGACGGCAGATTCGCTGGCGCGCCGGACAGCGTTTTCCAGAGTTTCCGCATGATCGATTTCGGCAGCGCCCTGAATCTGCGATTCGATCTTAGCGGCTGCGGCCCCGATGGTGTACACGCGCTTCACGCGCTGTCGCAACAACTCATGGAGCACGGTGTAGTCGCTGCCCTTATCCTTGCCACCGAGAATCAGGTGAATATTAGCCGGGAAAGATTCCAGCGCCTTGATGGTCGCGTCAACGTTCGTGGCCTTGGAGTCGTTGTAGTAATCCACGCCTGCGAACCTGGTCACGAACTCCAGCCGGTGCTCGACGGCTTTGAAAATTCGCACCGCATGGCGAATCTGTTCCGGCTGGCAACCGACGAGCATGGCGATAGAAACCCCAGCCAGCACATTCTCCAGATTGTGCGCGCCTTTCAGCGGTACTTCGGCCAGCGGCATGATCTCGCGTTCACTACGGCCATCGCGGAAGTATATGTGCGTGCCGCGAACCAAAGCTCCTTTTTCAATTTCCTTCTTTCGGCTGAACCAGAACACCTGCGCGCGCGTGCGATCCGACAATCCAGCAGTGGTGGGATCGTCGGCGTTGAGGACGGTGAAATCATCCTGCCGCTGGTTCTCGAAAATGCGTGCTTTGGCGTCGACGTAATTGATAAAGGTCTTGTGGCGATCGAGATGGTCGGGCGTGATGTTCAGAATCACCGCGATCCGAGGACGAAATTCAACGATCGTTTCCAGCTGAAAGCTCGACACTTCAAGCACGGTCCAAGTCGCAGGACCGGCCTGACCCACAAAACTGATGGCGGGCGTGCCGATATTGCCGCCCACCAGTGTGGAGAATTTTCCGGCGGCAATAATTTCGCCAGCCAATGAGGTGGTGGTGGTTTTGCCGTTAGCCCCGGTGATGGCGACGATCGGCCCGGCCAGAAATTGCGCCGCGAGTTCGATTTCGCCGATGACTGGCTCTCCGAGGTTGCGCGCCTGCACCAATTGCGGCGCATCGACCGGCACACCCGGGCTAACCACGATCAAATCTTGGCCACGGAAGGTGCGGTCGCCGTGTCCGCCGGTTTCGACCGTGATGCCGTGCTCCAGCAGGAGCAGGATTTCATCGCGAAGCTCAGCTTCGGGCTTGGAATCCGACACCGTGACGCGGGCGCCGCGCGACTTCAGAAAGAGCGCGGAGGCCACGCCGGATTTGCCCAGGCCAACGACAAGGACGCGTTTGTCATTAAGGTCCATCAGGTTCAATTGGTGATTTGTAATTGGTAATTTGTAATTTAAAACCGTTCCCGTGCCAATTGGTCTTGAGTTTTCAAATTACAAATCACAAATTACAAATCACAAATTCCTCTCTTATCTCAGTTTCAGTGTGGTCAGCGCAAACAGCGCGAACACCAGCGATGCAATCCAGAAGCGCACAATCACCTTCGACTCCGACCAGCCCAGCAGTTCGAAGTGATGGTGAATCGGCGCCATCTTGAAAATGCGTTTCTTGCGCAGCTTGTAGGAACCAACCTGCAAAATCACCGAGAGCGCCTCGATAACAAAGATACCTCCGATGAACGGCAGCAACAGCTCCTGTTTGATCATAACGGCTACGGTGCCGATCGCGCCGCCCAGCGCCAGCGAGCCGACATCGCCCATGAATACTTCGGCCGGATGAGCGTTGTACCAGAGAAATCCGATGGCGGAACCGACCATCGCTCCGCAAAAAATTGTAAGCTCGCCGATCTGCGGCATGCGCTGCAATTCGAGGTAGGTGGCAAAAGTGGCGTGGCCGCTGAGGTAGGTCAGCACCGCTAGCGCTCCGGCCGCGATCACCGTGCAGCCGATCGCGAGCCCGTCCAGGCCGTCAGTAAGATTCACGGCGTTGCTCGATCCGACAATCACAAGCACCACGAAGGCCACGAACGGCAGGAAGGCCAGCGGCCACATTTGCGGATGAACCGCCCATCTTTCGATCACCAGGTCGGGGCGGAACTGCTTGAAGAATGGAACCATCAGCCGGGTGGAGTACTCTCCGCTGTGCTGCAAAACGATCAGCACAATCGCGATCACGATGCTGGCCGCAACCTGAAATCCCAGCTTGGCGCGCGCGGTAAGGCCGAGATTGCGGTGATGAACGACTTTAAGGTAGTCGTCGGCAAAACCGATCGCACCGAACGCCACCGTGGAAAACATGGCGATCCAGACAAACGGATTGCTCAGGTCCGCCCAGAGCAATGTAGGCACCAGGATGGCAATGGCAATCAGCAATCCACCCATCGTCGGCGTGCCTGCTTTTTTCTGATGAGCCTGCGGACCTTCCTCGCGGATGTACTGGCCGATCTGGAAATCGCGCAGGCGCCGAATCACGATCGGCCCAACGATCAGGCCGGTGAAAAGCGCGGTGAGGCTGGCGAAGGCAGTGCGAAAAGTCAGGTAACGGAAAATACGGAATGGCGGAAAGTAATGGAAGAGCTTCAGGTAGAGCAGCCAGTAGAGCAATCCGCCTCCAACACAAGTTATCAGCTATCAGTTGTCAGTTCCCAACGCCAGGGGCGAGGGAGTTCCATTTTTTCGTTGCCACGTCTCCAGAGCTTTTTCCAGTTTCACGCCTCGCGACGCCTTCAGCAATACGACATCGCCTTCTTGAGTCTCGCGTGCGAGCCACTCGCCGGCTTCTTCCGGAGTCGCGACGAATTCCGCTTTCATCCCCGCTTCGTGCGCCGCTTCCACCATCGGTTTCGCTAAGCCCCGCACACCGAGCAGGTAGTCAAGTTTACTTCCAGCCATGTAACGCCCGCACTCGCGATGCAATCGCTCGCCGGTGGCGCCGAGTTCCAGCATCTCGCCGGCGACAACAATCCGGCGGCGGGCAGGCATGGCGGCCAGAGTATCCACGGCAGCCATAAGTGCCTTCGGACTTGAATTGTAGCAATCGTACAGCACGGTGATGTTACCCAGTTGGACGACCTGTCCGCGCTTGTCGGCGGGCTGGAGGGACGGCAGAGCTGCTGCGATCTCTGACGGCGTGATGCCGTGCTCAAGCGCCATGGCAGCCGCGCCCAGCACGTTGTACACGTTGTGCTTGCCAAGCAACGGACTCTGCACCGGCTGGCGCATTTCGCGGCTGACGAGATCGAAGCGCGTGCCTCCGGATCCAAGAATCTCAATGTTTTCCGCCCGCACATCTGCCGTTGCCTTGAAACCGAATAGGATGACCTTGCCCTTGAAGTCGCGCCCGAACTGGCACACATATTCATCATCGGCATTCAACACGGCTGTGCCGCCGTGTGGAAGAGCTTCGATCAGTTCATATTTCGCGCGCGCGATTCCGGCGATGGAGTCGAAGCTCTCCAGATGCACGGGAGCAACGTTGGTGACCACGGCCTGGTCCGGAGCGGCAATGCGGGCCAGGGCGGAGATTTCGCCGGAGTGGGACATCCCCATCTCAACCACGGCGAGATCGTATTCCGGCTCGAGAGTCAGCAGTCCCAGTGGCAGACCAAAATGATTATTGAAATTTCCCTTGGTGCGATGCACGCGGTACTTGATGGCGAGCAAATGGGCCATCGCTTCTTTGGTGGTGGTCTTGCCCATCGATCCGGTAATGCCGATGGCAGTCTTGCCCCAAATTTTTCGGACCGCCGTCGCCAGCGTCTGGAGGGCGACGAGAGTGTCGTCGACGGCAAGTAGGCCGGCGGCGTTGGAATAACGTGCCAGTCGCGCTTTCTCGACGACGGCGGCAATCGCGCCCCGGCTCAGTGCCTGCTCCACGAAGTCGTGACCGTCGAGGCGTTCCCCTTTAACCGCAAAGAAGAGTTCGCCGGGTTGCACGGTGCGGGAGTCGATGGAATATCCCTGGGCGATCGCGCGACCGTCATATTGGCCGGTCGGGGCTTCACCGATCGGAGCAATAAATTCGGCGATGCGGGCGAGGAGAAGTTTCATACGGTCTTCCCCGCAGCGCCCGCTTTCGCGACACTCTTGCAGTCATACCCCAAGGCCGCAAGATTCTCGCGCGCCACGTCCACATCGTCGAACGGAATCGTACCCGCCTTCGTCACCTGCACTTTTTCGTGCCCTTTGCCCGCCAGCAGCACGATGTCGCCGGGGGTCGCCTGTTGCAGAGCAAGAGCGATGGCCTTGCGGCGGTCGGGCTCCATGCAATATTTTGCGCCCGACTTCTGCAATCCAACCACCGCATCGTTCATGATGGCCAGCGGATCCTCCGAGCGCGGGTTGTCGGAAGTGAGCACGACGAAGTCGCTGCCCTTACCCGCGGCCTCGCCCATCAGCGGACGCTTGGCGCGATCGCGATCGCCGCCACATCCGAACAGCGTAACAACCTTGCCCTTGAGGCCGGCGCGGGCGGCAAAGTCGCGAGCGAGGGCAGTGAGGTTGCGGAGCGCGTCGTCTGTGTGCGCATAATCCACGACCACCGTGAAGGGCTGGCCGCAATCCACGCGCTCAAAACGGCCGGGAACGCTGGTGAGATCGAAGATTCCCTTTGCAATCGCCTCGGCGGAACAATCGCGTGCATATCCGGCGGCAGAAGCGGCCAGCACGTTGTACACATTCACATTGCCGATCAGCGACGACCACATGGCGATCTTTCCCGAGGGCGTCACCATCTGAAAACGGGTTCCGCGCGGCGCGATTTCGACGGACTCGGCGTGAAAGTCGCCGGACGTCAGACCGTAGGAGAGCACGACCGCGCTCTTCTTTTTGCAAAGCTTCCAAAGGT
Source organism: Terriglobales bacterium (assembly GCA_050011975.1). GTDB lineage: Bacteria > Acidobacteriota > Terriglobia > Terriglobales > Acidobacteriaceae > Acidiflorens. Next base: position 9,662 of record JBEKIB010000026.1, read on the forward strand.
GGCGGCCGTATTCATCGTCAGTGTTAAGAACAGCGGCGCGCGGCGGGTCCGTCCCGCAGCCTTCGAAGAGCACCTGTTTGGCGCGAAAGTAATTTTCCATCGTGGCGTGGTAATCGAGATGGTCGCGCGTAAGATTTGTGAATACGGCCACATCAAATGGAATTCCGAAAACACGTTGTTGCTCCAGCGCGTGCGACGACACTTCCATCACCGCCTCGGTGACTCCCAAGCCGAGGCCCTCCGCCAAAAGCCGGTTCAACTCCAGCGCTTCCGGCGTGGTGTGCGGAGCTGGCAGAATCTTCCCGGCAACGTGATATTCGATAGTTCCGACCAGCACCGTCTTCCGTTCGGCCGCTTGCAATACGGATTCGATCAGGAAGGCCGTCGTACTTTTTCCGTTCGTACCCGTAATTCCAGTATTCGCAATTCGCTCAGCAGGGCGTTTGTAGAAATTCGCGCTCAGGCGGGCGAGCCCGCGGCGTCCGTTCACGACTCGAGCCCAGGCAACCGCGGGGCGCGGCGCTTCGGTGGCCGAGTCGGTGACGATGGCAACCGCTCCGGCCCCGATGGCTTGATCGATGAACCGATTCCCGTCGCTGCTCTCGCCTTTCATGGCGACAAAAACAATTCCAGGGCGAACCCGTCGGGAATCGTATTCCACGCCGGCAACGGCCGGGTTTCCGCTCTGGGAGAGAACCTCGGCGCCTTGCAGGAGTTGTTGAAAGGTCATTGAAGTGATTATAAATAGCAGATTTCAGCCGGTCGATCTGCCTTGGCCGCAAAGATGTTTTATCTGCCGAAACGCACAGTAATGCGTGATCCCGCCGCAACGCGCGCGCCGGGCAAAGGCGATTGTTCGCGTGCGACGCCGCTGCCGATGGCGTCGAGGTCGAGCCCGGCATCCTGCGCGGCCTCAATGGCCACACGCAGGTTCTTGCCGAGGAAGGACGGCACCTCGATCCCTCCCTCTTCCACGTCGAGAACCACCGTGCCGCCGGCCGGTAATTTCTGTGCGGGCGACTCCTCCGATGGCGGAGCGATTTGCGCCGACAACGAACTCGCTGCCGCTGTCATCGACGTGCTCTGCGCCGGGTGATCAGGATTTCCTGTAGTCTGCGCGGCGGGAACGACCTGGGCGGCAATTGTGCCGGCCTTAATCGCGGCTGGAATGGCGGGTGCTTCACCGGCTTCGCCAATATCCAGGCTGGCACCCAGATGATCGGGCGAGCTTTCTTCCAGACTTGCGTCAGGAACATCGCGGCGCGCCAGCAACACCTGGCGGCTGGGCGGAAGCTGAACGTCATGCGGGACGTGCAGATACTCGAGCACCTGCTGCATGATGCGTTGGAAGATCGGCGCCGAAATCTGGCCTCCCTGGTGCAGTCCGACGGCGGAATCGAGGATCACCACCACCGCAATTTGTGGATCGTTGATGGGAGCGAACCCGGCAAAAGACGCGACATACTTCGTCTTCGAGTACGCGCCGGTGGCTGGGTCCACTTTCTGAGCCGTGCCGGTCTTGCCGGCCGAACTGTAGCCCTCGAGAATCGCTTTGCGTCCGGTGCCGTGGAGTACCACTCCCTGCAACATCTGCCGCATCTCGGCTGCAGTCAAAGATGAAATCACGCGCGTCCCCTCGGCCGGCTGGAAGGCGATCGTTTGCGGAGCATTCTGCGGCTGAATCGTGCCCGCCACAATGCGCGGTGGGACGTGCACTCCGTCGTTCGCAATCGTCGAGATCAAGGAAACGAGCTGCAGTGGCGAAATCCCGATCTCTTGGCCCATGGAAATCGCGCCAATGGAAACTTTCGACCAGCGTTCTACCGGCTTCGTCAAGCCGCGCGTTTCGCCGGGGAGTTCGATTCCGGTTTGCTGGCCGAATCCGAAGGCGCGGATGTATTTGTAGAAGCGCTCATCGCCAAGCCGCAGCGCGACTTTGATGGCGCCGACGTCGCTCGACTCCGCAATAATGTCGGCAACCGAGAGCATGCCGTGCGGCCTGCTGTCGCGAATGCGCATGCCATTGATGACAATCGATCCCATCTGACAATCGAACATTTCGTCGGGACGCGTGACTTTCTCTTCCAAGCCGGCCGAAATGGTCACCATCTTGAAAGTCGAACCGGGCTCGTACACGTCACTCACCGCGCGGTCTTTCAGGGCGTCGTTCTTAATTTCCTTCCGAATATTGGGATTGAACGTGGGTCGGTTGGTGAGAGCCAGAACTTCGCCGGTGTGAGAATTTTCTACGATCACGGTGCCGGCGATGGCGTGCGTCTCTTCCATCCCGCGATCGAGTTCCCGTTCGGCGATGTATTGGATGTTCTGATCGATGGTGAGAACGACGCTGTCGCCGGATTCGGGTTCCTTTTCAACACTGGCAAACCAGCGTTTGCGCGCGTCGACGGAAATCATGAGCTTGCCGGGCTTGCCTTGCAATTGCTGGTTGAATTGCCGCTCCAGTCCGCTCAGCCCCTGATCGTCGGTGCCAACGTAACCCAGAACTTGCGCTGCGAGCTCGCGTTTCGGATAAAAACGCTTGGGTTCTTTCTGGAAGTGGATGCCCTGCAAATTTAGCGCGCGGATGCGGTCAATCACTTCGGCATCGGCCTTGCGCGCCACCCAGCAGAACTTGTGGGCGCTGCAGTCCGCTAGCACGACACGGGGATCGTCGTTCGTAATGCGCGCAATCAGGCTGATCGTATTGGGAAGATCGGGAGTTTCCGAAGGCACAACGAAAGCCGAGTCCACTTGGATGGACATGGCCAGCTCACGCCCCGCGCGATCATAGATGACGCCGCGTTTCGGCGAGAGATCGAAGCTGCGCTGCTGCTGGTGCTGGGCGCGGCGCTCGAAATCGCCGTAGCAGAAAATCTGGAGATAGATCAGCCGCAGACAGATCGCCAGCAGCCAGAGGCAAAACAATCCAGACAAGGCGTAGAGCCTGAATTTTGCGCCGTTTGAAGAGGTGCTCGCCGCCACTTCCAGTCCTCAGAAACTTTCGGCGGCTCCGAAGAGCCGCCGCTCAACAACTGATTTCCCGTGGAGACGTGGCTTGCCGCGTCTCCTGCCGCAGAGTGAGACGGAGCAAGCCCCATCTCTACAGATCTACCGTGCGGATACCACCGCGACCGGAGTCACGCTGGCCATTACCGGCGCAGCGGCATCGGTGGCCACGTCCATGCGAAGCACCTGCCCGGGCTGCGGCGATTGCATGCCGAGCTTGCGCGCCATCACATCAATTCGCTCCGGATCGCGCAACGACGCCTCTTCCAGGCGCAGGGCCCGGTTCATTTCTGTGAGACCGTCGCGCTCGGACCGCAGGGTCTCGATCTTGTATCCATATTCAATCGCGCGGAAATGCTGCAGCGCGTATCCCATGACCAGCAGGAACAGGCAGCACAGCGCCAGCCCGAAGTATTTCATCTCGCGCGCGCGGCGAGGGTCTTCGACCTTCACCAGGCGCGAGTTATCGATGGTCTTACGGAAATAAATTTCCGGGGTTCCCAGCCAGCAGGACGTGCGCCGGCTGAAAGGAGTTGCGCTTTGCATGGCCACGGCGCTCATGACTTATGCCACTCCGAGAAGTTTCGAATCGTAATCTGCGTTTTCCTGAACGGAAGCGAACCACGGTTCAACGAGCAATGGTTCGACAAGCAATGATTCAACAAGCAATGGTTCGACAAGCAATGACTCGGCGAGCACGGGTTCGACTTCCAAGGCTCCGTCCGCCTGCGCCCTCTGTTCCGCGCGCTTGACCGTTGCCATCAGACCTTCAATAAGGGTGCCGGTGAATGTCATTTCGATTGTTCCAGTTTTTCTTCTCCGGACGCGGCCTTGTTCTGTTTTTCTTGGCCGCTCCGGGAAAACTCCACCACAGAGTTGCGGCCTGCTCTTGCAGCACCTGGCCGCGCTTCTAAAATCTTTACCCGGCACGCTTACGATCACCGCACCGGGTGCCCGGCAGTTTCTCCGGGCCAACTTAAACTTGAGTTACTCAAACCTTTTCGGCGGCGCGCATCTTGGCACTGCGCGACCGCGGATTGCGATCGATCTCTTCTTCGCTGGCCGTCACCGGTTTCTTGGTCAGCAGCCGGTACCAGCCCTGCTTCGCGCCCTCGCGAAGCGCGTCCTTGACGATCCTGTCCTCGAGCGAGTGGAAGCTGATCACCACCAGCCTTCCACCCGGCTTCAGCACACGGGGCGCCGCCTCCAGCAGTGCTTTCAGATCGTCCAGTTCACGGTTTACGAAGATTCGGAGAGCTTGAAAGGTGCGGGTCGCCGGATGAATCCGCTCATGTTTCTGATTCATTGACCGGGCCGCGGCTGATATCACTTCGACAAGTTGCTTCGTCGTGCGTATCGGCCGCGACCGGACAATGGCTCTGGCGATTCTCCGCGACCTCCTTTCCTCACCGAATTCGTAAATCACATCGGCTAGCTCGCGCTCGTCGCTGTGGTTTACCACTTGTTCGGCGGTCTCGCCCGACATCGGGTTCATCCGCATGTCCAGCGGTCCTTCCGCCTGAAAACTAAATCCCCGCGCCGGGTCGTTGAGCTGCAAACTGCTCACCCCCAGATCCGCCAGCAAACCGTCGATGGTCGCTGGTCGCTGGTCGTTCGCGAGTTCCGCAAAGGATCCTTGCAGCAACGTGATCGTCGGCCAATCCGGTCGTTGGTCGTTAGTCGTTAGTCGTTCGGAGGCTGACTCGCTAACGACTAACGACTGACGACCAACGACTGGCGCAAGATTCTTCTGCGCTACCGCCAGCGCCGCGGGATCCTTATCGAAGCCAATCAAATGTCCCGCTGCGCCGAGGCGTCTTGCGATTTCCAAACTGTGCCCGCCCAGGCCCACCGTGGCATCCAGATAAGTTCCGCCGCGCTTTACGGCCAGAAAATCGATCGCTTCTTTTAAAAGAACCGGGACATGGCCAACCGCCCCATGCCCACCCCGCTCGGGGGTGTTTACTGAATCTGAATCCGTCCGCACTAGATGCCCAATTCGTCGAGCGTCTTGGTGTCTTCATCCGTAAAGGCCTGCTCGTCGATCTCTTTGCGGAACGCTTCCAGGTTCCGAACTTCCAGGTAGGTCAGATTTCCGAGCACTGCTACTTCACCGCGAATCTGCGCCGACTCACGCAGGATCTGCGGGACCAGCAGGCGCCCCTGCCCGTCCATTTCCACGACCTGCCCGTAATAATTCGTGCGATTCAAAAACTTTTTCTTCGTCGGGTTGTAAGTTGACAGCGCGGCCAGCTTCTGCTCGATCCGCTCCCATTCCTCGAAGGGATACACTTGAGCAATGTTTCCATCCAGACTTGTGATGTAGAATTTCTGCGCATATTTCTCGTCGATCACGCGCTTGAATTCCGCGGGGATTTTTAACCGTCCCTTTTCGTCGACGCGCGTTGGATGATTTCCGCGAAACATGTGCCCTGCTCGTTATTGGGCTCCGTTTATTTATGGCTGCTACCACAGCCACTAGCACGAGGGAGGTAGAAGCGGTCACAAAAGCAGTGGATTCGGGTTCGTTGGGCCGGTTTTTTTCGGTGTCAGTCTCAGAAACCACTGGCGCCTCGAAACTTATGATCTATGCCCACAACCTCTAATAGTTACTCCACTTTCAACCACTTTTGTCCACATCCTACGCCTAAATCACTTGTTGTCAACTAGAAAGTTTCAGGTTGAGAATCTGGTGAGGGACTCAAGGTACAAAACGCGAAATGTTGCGGTTAACCAGAAAGATGACCACTACGGCTAGTGTTTGGAAAAGTGGTTCGCTGGCGGGGGATTTGTGAATTTTTCGCTTGCAGCCGCTTGGGTGCGCAGAATTTCTTTGAGAAGTTGGCGCCGAACCGAGTAACGGACGCAGGGAGAAAGTACTCGTGCTTGCTTCTGAGCCCAAAATTCCACCGCATTGACTCGCTGGAGTACACTTGTGCCGAATTTAATCCAACGCAAACAGGGGGCACAATGAAGCTGAACAAGACTCGGGTGTTGCTGGGAGGCATTGCCGGCGGAGTGGTATGGATTGCATGGGGCTTCTTCATTGGTATGCGCGTGGCTCCGCTCTACGAGGCCATGCAGAAACAAGGACTGTTCCTGAAGGAACCGCGCTATTCGTTTTTCACGCCGCTTTGGATTGTGATGATATTCGTGATGTCGATTCTTATCGCATATCTTTACGCGTGCGCTCGTGCAACCGCCGGCCCAGGGCCGAAAACGGCTCTCAAAATCGGCATGATCGTCGGATTCTGCGCCGGTGTGCCGGGTAACTTTGCACAGGCGGCCTGGTCGCCGATTCCGCGCATGTTGCCGCTCGGATGGATGCTCGACCTGTGGGTAGGCTCGATCTTAGCCGCGGTAGTCGCGGGATTCTTGTACAAGGAGTAATCCGAGGAACTCTCCTGTAGAAACGCGGCTTGCCGCGTCTGCCATGCAGCGTCCACAGAAACGGGGCAAGCCCCGTCTTTACAGGCGGAAGTTTTTCAGCAGCCTACCAAACCTATTTTGCGGGCTCAACCACCACCGCAGTGCCGTAGGCAAGAACTTCCGTGACGCCCTGCATCACTTCGGTTGCGTCGTAACGGGCGCCGACGACGGCGTTGCCTCCGATTTCGGCGGCGTGCTGCAACATCAGGTCGAACGCTTCGGCGCGCGTCCTCTCGCATAGATTCGTCAGCAGGGTGATGTTGCCGCCGACCAGTGTTTGCAACCCCGCTCCAATGGTTCCGAAGATCGACCGTGAACGCACCGTGATGCCGCGCACCACTCCCAAAGTGCGCACAACGCGAAAGCCATCAAGCTCGAACTGTGTGGTCACCATGTTATGAGGAACCATCCGTCCCGCGGTCACTGCATAATTGCCCATCGCGCCTCCTTCTATAACTCGTCGAAACAAGAACGTGTCACTCTAATTCAGCCGTTAAAGTCTCGACCGCCTTACTGGATACTGAGTACCGAATACTGGGTACTGCCTTTCACTCCACCACCCATTCCCGCAGGCAGCGCAGCAGCGAGGGAGGCGCTTCCGCTTCCAGCACCACCAGACCTTCCTGATACTGGCGGGAGTAGATACGCGCACCGGCCTCTAACAGGGCCAGCATCTTGCCCTCTTTTTGCGGGATGCGCAGGCGAACGCGTTGCGGACGGTCTCCTTCGAGGACGGCATCGACGCGATCGAGCAGAGTGCTTAATCCGATTCCTTTCGTCGCCGAGACGTGGATAGTCTGTTCGTCATCTCGCAGCGACTCGCGCTGTTTGGGAGGCAACAGATCGATCTTATTCATCACTCGCAGCCGGGGCTTCCTATCGGCTTCGAGTTCCTTGAGGACGCTTTCCACTTGCGCGTCCTGCTCAGCAGAAACCGGGCTGCTGGCATCGGAGACCTGCATGATGAGCGTGGCGCGTTGCACTTCTTCGAGCGTCGCGCGGAACGCCGACACCAGCGTATGCGGAAGATGCCGGATGAAACCCACGGTGTCAGAGAAGAGAACTTTGCGTTTCGAGGGGAGATCGACGCCTCGGATGGTCGGATCGAGGGTGGCAAACATGCGCGACGACGCCACCACATTGGCCTTGGTGAGCGCGTTGAAAAGCGTTGACTTTCCCGCGTTTGTATACCCCACCAGCGCCACCGTAGCCACCGGAACCGATTCGCGCCGTTGCCTCTGCTGCGCCCGAATGCGCCGCACACTTTCGATCTGCTGCTTGACGTGCCGGACGCGCCGATAAATCTTCCGCCGATCGGTCTCCAATTGAGTTTCACCCGGTCCGCGAGTACCGATGCCGCCGCCGAGCTGCGACATTTCCACACCGTGCCCCGCCAGCCGCGGAAGCAAATACTCGAGCTGGGCCAACTCCACCTGCAACTGACCTTCACGCGTGCGGGCGTGTCGCGCGAAAATATCGAGAATGAGTTGCGTGCGATCGATGACCCGCGTGTTGACTACGCTTTCGATGTTGCGCTGTTGCGAGGGCGAGAGGTCGTGATCGAACAGAATCACATCCGCGGAAACCGATGCTGCCGCGCCCGCAATTTCCTCCAGCTTGCCCTTGCCGATCAGTGTGGCTGGATCGGGCCGGTCCTTGCGCTGGGTGAATTCACCGGCAATCTCGGCACCCGCGCTCGTCGCCAGCGCCCGCAGCTCATCGAGCGATTCCTCGGAGCTGAAGTCCGGGGAATCCGCCGGCAGGGACGACGACGACGTAGCCACGCTGGTGGCGTGATCTCGAGCCGCCTGCGCGCCGGGTGTGATGGTTGCAGAAGCCTTGCCCGCGCGGCCGCGGGTGCTAAACTCCACCCCCACCAAAAACGCGCGCTCCTGCTGCTCCGACGGATTCAGCACCGCCTTGGGCGCATTCCGCGAACTGCCGCGGCTGCTCAGTCTGGAGTCATCTCGGCGCAAGCAAACTCACTTCATCCTTCGGTGCCGGAAGCGGAATTCGGCATCGCCGCCTCCCCAAGGGACGCCACCGCCGCCGCCTTCGCATCCGTGTGGCTGTGGGCCCCGCGCGAGATGACGACCGTCGAAATCGCATGCTTGAAAATGAGCTGCTCCTGGTTACTGGTTTCGAGGACCACCGAATATTTGTCAAACGATCGGATACGGCCCGTCAGCTTCACACCGCTGACCAGATAGATCGTAATATTGTGCCGTTCCTTTCGTGCTGTGTTGAGGAAGGAATCCTGAATGTTCTGTTGTGCCGGCTTGGCTTCCATTTGCCGATCTCCTTCTTTCGGGTTCGATGCTGCGCCATGAGCTTAGGGAGGGCAATTGGCTGCAGCTCTCCTGTCGGCTCTTACAATACGGCCTTGTCGCCCGCTTTTCAACTTTTCACCAAATAATTGTTTCTGGAGTGTGCCCGGCAGCCGCCGCGCCCAACGGCTCATTTCCGCGTGCGCCGAAAATCGGCCGGGTTTCATTTCCCTCGCCAGCCGTCTACAATCGTCACTTCCAGAGCGGAGTTTCAGAACAGGAGCGCCGACCTTGACCGACATCAACTTCCCCACCGACTTCACCACTAACCTTCTGATGCTCTTTCGCTGGTTACATTTTGTCGGCGGCGTAACCTGGCTCGGCCTGCTGTATTTCTTCAATCTGGTCAACGTTCCCTTCATGAAAGAACTTGATCCCGCCACCAGAGGCAAAATCCTGCCCGGCCTGATGTCGCGCGCGCTGTGGTGGTTTCGCTGGGCATCGGTGCTCACCGTGTTGATGGGCTTGGCCTACTGGGGCAGCATCGTCGCCTCCGACGCCAGAAACGGCGATGCATCTTCCGGTGGTCCGATGGGAACCTTCTTCGTGATCTGGACCGTCGCCTGGGCGCTGATGTATGCCTGCACCATTCCTGGCAAGGGCGCGCTCGACAAAGGGCCGGTGCTGGCCGTGATTTGCACGGTCATCGTCGTCGTTGCCTCGTGGCTGTTTCTGCGCTTCAACGATCATGGCTGGGAGAGCAATCGCCTGCTCGCCATCGGCATCGGCGGCGGGATGGGTTGGGTGATGATGCTGAACGTGTGGGGCGTAATCTGGCGCGCACAGAAAAAAATTATCAAGTGGACCGCCGACAACGCGGCCAACGGCACACCGATGCCAGACAAAGCAAAATATCTGGCCCGGCAGGCCTTCCTAACGTCGCGCGCGAACTTCCTACTGTCGTTCCCCATGCTGTTCCTGATGGGAGCCGCTAGCCACTATCCGATGTTTAACAAGTAGAAAAAGTTCGGCTGCGGGCTTCGAGCTTCGAGCCATGAGCAACCAGATGCGGGGGTCTGTTCGTAGCTCGCAGCTCGCAGTTCGCAGCTATCGAGGATCTCATCCCTGACGGTTGGCTGCCTGCAAAGCCAGCGTCCACGGCTTGCCGTCGAAATCCGCGGGCCGAGCGCCAAGCCACCAAGCCAGACAGTTTCAGGATCGTAAGGACCGGCCGGCAAAAAACAAGGGGAGCGATTTCTCGCTCCCCCTCAAGTTTGCTGCAGACCTCGATCTAGAATGACAGCCTCAAAGCAAATTGGATAAACCGGCGTTCACCCAAAGAGCCTGTGCCGACACCGAACGCTTGACTCTGCACGCCCCTCTTGCCTGCGAGCGTGTAGGGCACTGGTGTACCGGTGCAAACGTTGGCTGTCACAGACGTGCAGTATTCAACCTGGCCGTTGTTTGTGCCGGTAGCAAAGGCCGTAGGAGTTCCAGCAAAGTAGAGGTTCGCTACGTCACCCAGGCCGCCGATCGCATCCGCATTGCCGGTCTGAACGTAATAGTTGGAGTGATTGAACAGGTTGTAGAATTCACTGCGGAACTGGAGGTTCACCTTCTCCGTAACCTTGAAGGATTTGGAGATACCCAAGTTCAAGTCCCAGACTCCCGGTTGCCGGAAGGCATTGCGGGCGGTCATGTTCGTGGGGAACACGCAGTTTGTCCCAAGAGACAAACCGGTGGTTGGATCCGAATCGCAGGTCGGTACCCCGCTGTTGCCGCCGTAGATGCTGCCGTAAATCAACGGGGCGGGAATCGTTTCATAGGGGTACAGATTGTTGGCGATGGCATTGGCCTTGGTGGTGCTGCCCGTCCTCGCTACCGGTCCACTTGGAATGTAGCGCGGGCAGGTATAGACCGTGTCCGCGTTGGTGCAGTCGTAAATGGTGTAGGGATAACCGGAACTTGCTGAGAAGATCGGAGCGAACTCCCAACCATCCAGGGCTTCCTTGACAAACCCGTGAGTATGTTGGGCGTAAGGCGGAGCCCAGACCGCACTCAGAGCCAGGCGGTTGCGGACATCGTAGTCGGAATCGCCGCGATCCAGTTGTGGATCGAACGGGTTAAGCGTTCCCAGAGCTTGCCCACCCCATTCGTCCGAGCCGCCAAAGGTGGCACTCAGATAATCAATGGTGTGCGACCAGGTGTAGTTTGCGGTAATGTTCAGCCCTTGCTTGAACAGATTGCTGCTGGTCAGCTTCGCGTTCAAGGCATCATGCCAGCTATCGTTGCCGTTGCCACGATAGTTGGTGTAGCTGTACTGCAGGTTCAACTGCTGGAACGGGTCGGCGCAAGCCGCCCCTCCCGTTGCACCGCAGCCAACGCCCGAAAAGGCGGGACCGTAGCCGATATCGTTGTAGTTGCCGATACCGTAACCATGGATCCCGCGGGAGCCCGAGTATTCGAGCGCCGCCACGGTGCTCCTGGCAACCTCGCGTTCAATCGAGAAATTCCAAACGTTCGCGTAGGCGGGCTTGATGTTGGTAGCCACCGCGCGTAACGTCGGGCTGCGGAAGGCAAAGCTGCCAGGCTGAGCTGCTGCCCCGAGGTTATCGACGAAAATCGGCAGTGTTCCCACGGGCACATCGCGCCCGGCTACAACGTTCAGCACGGCGTAGTTGGGCGGGTTCTGAATGACGTTAAAAGTCACGTTACCGAAATTGCGCTCAAACGCGATGCCGTAGCCACCGCGCAGACTGGTTTTCCCGTCTCCGAAGATGTCCCAGGCAAAGCCTACGCGCGGGCCAAAGTTGTGGTATTGGGGCGCCCACAGGCGGCCGCCGTTGGGTAGATTGCTTCCGCTTTCCACCTGGCCGTTTGTCACCTGCTGGTAGATGTTGCTTCCCGAACCGAGTACAAAATTGGCGTCATTACTTTGGTGCTTATCATGTTGTACACCGTAGTATTCCCAACGCAGGCCGTAATTAAAAGTGAATCGTGGGAACACCTTCCAGCTATCCTGGAAATACAAACCGGCATCGTTGTAACGATTGCTCCGGCTGAAATTTGGGGATGTCGCTGGACCGATCAAGGTGCAAGCTGGGGTTTGGATGGGCTGATTGGTATAGGGATCGCGTTGGCAGGGGAACTCGCCCTGCGGATCGATTGCTGCGCTGAAGCGGTACAGTTGGCCGGCCAGCATTTGGTCAAGCGCACTGGCAGTATCGCCACCAGAGCTCAGGTACTCAATTCCCTCTTGATACGCGCCGAATACCCGGTTATCCCGGACGTAAACGTATTCGCCACCAACCTTAAGGCTGTGGCGGCCACGAGTCCAGCTAATACTCTGATCGATTTCCGAGACATTCTGGGGTCCGCCAAACGGGATGGCGGAGCCGGGTGCATACGGCAGGTATCCCGGCAGAATGTACGACTGACTGGTGGCAAACGGGCCCGTAGGAACGGGGGTACCCCCATCGCCACCCAGTCCCATCAATAGACCCGGCACCGTTCCGGCGCTGCCGAGCCCCTGGTAATCATTCAGACGATTGAAGCTAAGCTTTGTACTGGAGATGAAGTTGTTGGTCCAGAGGTGGGTCAGACTGAACAGAAAATTCTGGTTCTTGTCCTTTTCCGCAGTGTCGTATCCGACGTAAGCATTCGAGGAGATGCTACCTGGGAAGTAGCTGTCATTATAAATCGCGTAGCGCCCGAACATTTGCGTCTTGCTGCTGAGGTTGAAGTCGACCCGGGCGACATCATTATAAGTGTTCTGCGGCAATCCACCGCCCACATCCGAAGGGAAGGAATAACTCACCAGATCAAGAACATTTGTCGCAGCTGGGACGGCGCCGAGGAGAGGGCCCGCAACGCCCGCCGTTTGCAGGTACCCGGCGGTCAGCGTGCCTTTAATTGTCGCGGACGGCTTCAACGTTCCGTACTGGGAAAAAAACGCCTGGGTGGCCGCATCGGTTAGTCCAAGAAAGGCCGTATCGGGCACATACGCTAGGCCTGTGGCCGCGGCTCGAACCCGGACCCACTCGGTGGTGTTGAAGAAGAATAGTTTGTTCTTGATGATCGGGCCGCCGATCGAATACCCGAATTGGTTGCGGGTAAAGCCTGCCCGTGGAATGCCGTTGGCGTTATTGTCGTAGGTGTTGGAGGCCAACGCCGACAACCGGTTAAACTCATAGCCGCTGCCATGGAGGCCGTTAGTGCCGGATTTCGTCGCTACGTTCACGACGCCGCCGCTGGCGCGGCCATACTCGGCAGTGAAGCTGCTGGTTGAGACTCGGAACTCCTGCACCGCGTCCATGGGAACCTGCTGCCCCACCGTGGCACTATAGAGGTCCACATTTTCAGCGCCGTCCAGCAGGATGTCAGTGCTGGCGGAGCGCTGCCCATTGATGGCAGCACCATTGGCGCCGCGCATCCCCGGGTCTGCTGCCACGTTTCCCGCAGTGGCCACGAAATCGTACGGATTGCGAGTCAGGCTTGGCAGTTCGGCCACCTGCTGGGCACTCACCATCTGCGAGATTTCCGAGCTTTGGGTCTCGACCTCCACCGCACCTGCCCCGGCGCTGACCTCGACCGTCGTGCCCGTCGCAGCCACTGACATGCGGGCAGAAAGCTCCGTCAGAGACGCAACCTGAACCGTGAGGTTACGTTTGAACGTCACAAAGCCAGCGGCGGTAATGGCCACTTCGTACGGGTCTGGGGGCAAACTTGAGAGCGTGTAGGAACCGCTTGCACCCGTGGTTGCCGTACGCACAGCCCCAGTTGCAGTATTTGTCGCGGTGACTGTCGCACCGCTCACAACCGCACCTGTGGGGTCGGTCACCGTTCCGGTGATCGCGCCAGTTTCGGTCTGCCCGAGAGCCAGTACCGAAGAGAGTGCGAGTACTAAAAGAACTATTGGCAGTCTATATTTCATGGAAGTCCTCCTGGTTGAGAACGCGATTCTGATCGCTGGATTTAATACTTGCCCAAGATCCGAAAAAGAGCCGACCGCAGTCCGCTGCACACACATACGCAACAAAGAGGAGCAATCCTCTGACCACAGCCATCAGTGAATAGGTTGTTTAGATTCAACCGGATACGAGTTCAGATGGATATCGGATACCAAAATTGGAATTCACATCATCCCTCGGATACCGACTTCCATAGATACGCCCCAAACTCCCCCGACCCGGCAGGTCTTTCTCGAGACGGAGATTTCGCCTTTCAAGCCCCCAGATGGGGGCTGATAGCACTATGAATACATCCCAGAGTCAGCTCCCACTGCCTCCACGCTCACCGGCGCAGCTATGGGTTCACCTGCAGCCTGGCAGTCACCGTCCCCAACCGGCCATTCAGGTTGTCGCGCACCACAAAACGCACCTGGTACTCTCCTGCTGTTACCAGCAGATCGTTGCTGTAATTCAGGCCATCGCGCTGGAAAGCTTGCAGGCTGTCCGGCTTGAGATTGGCCTGCACATGTTCGCCGAAGTGGTCCGCGGACTGGCCGGTCGCCGTACGGGCTGCGGCAAGCACTTCCAAATCGACTTGGCCGTTGGTGCTCGTGTCCACCACACTGGAAGAAGGCGGGAGGTTGATTTGGAAATGCACTTTCTTCTTCGCTCCCTGCCCCTGGACCGCCCCCCATCTAACGCTGAAAGGCACGGCCGAGTAATCCAGCGGTGAAACCAGCGCCAGTCTCAGGTCCATCTTCTTGGTGTCCGTCTGGGTGGATTCCGGCATCACGAAGAACCCGTTGCGGGCTCGTACTTCCTTCCCGCCATTCTTCAGTTTCACGTGCAGCTTATGCCATCCCGGCTTGGCATTCTTGTCCAGATAGTAGCCCAGCATGTAGTAGCTGGCAGAATCATCCGCCGCCTTCTGAAAGGCCGTGTCCAGGTCGTTGCGGTTGTAGAAGGCCTTGCCTCCGGTCATGTCCGCAAAACCCACCATGGTGTCGCGGCTGGAGTCAAAGAGCGCTTTGTTGTAGGCGGAAACTCCCGCGATCTTGCTTATATCCGCTCCCGGAAAAAACACCAGCAGGCCGCGTGCATCCACCGGATAAACCGATATGCTGGCGTCATTGAGCATTTGTAGGGTGCGCTGATAAAGGGGTTCCAGGGATTTCAAGTCTTCGCCCGTTTGGATACTGGTGCTTTCGGGCAACGGAGGCAGAGCTCCGCTGCGTGGCGTATATTGATTCCCGGAAACATTGACCCCCTGGTGGAATACTGTCGGCGAGAGGATGGTTCCGGTCACTGGGTCCAACCCGAAGGGAAACGCTGCCGTCGCCCAGATCAGCGACTTGCGGCCGGGAACTCCGGCATAAGCTTCGGCGACGTGCTGGAAGGACTCTAGCGTCACCATAATCGCCTCGCGCTGCGCCAGCATCACATACGCTTCCAGCCCCGTTCCCGACACGAAGCCATTGAGTTCCTGCGCTTCCGCGGAGATTTCTTCGTTCACCCCCACCCCATAGACCCCGGGAATTTCGCCGGAAACTTTTTTCAAGGCTGCCACCAGCACAGCCGGGTCGGAAGTAAAGTCGTGCAGCACTTTAATGCCGTTCCTGTTGATCAACACCAGGGCGATAGGTTCTTGACTGCCAACGCGGTTCGCCAGGAACTTGATGAGTTGCTCGCGGGCGTAGGCCTGGTCCAGGAAAGGAGTATTGACCAGGTCCAGGGCAAAGATCGTCATTCGCTTGGGACTGGAATCGTTGCTCAGTTCGTTGGTGTAGACGCCCGACTGAGGAGCGGGACGGCTTGGTCGATTGGTGAGAGTCTTGACCTCCTCAAAGGTTGCGATCGGCTTTGATTTTCCATTCTCCTGAAGTTCGAAATCGTCCTTGGTCAGGCCGGCCGCAGCTTCACCCGACTTATCTTGCACAACCACCGGGACCAGCACCAATCCCGTGCGGGAGGTGAAAGTAACGTACGCTTGGGGCCTATCGTCGCCACCACTCATCGCCGCGGTCAGCATTAACAGGGAACACAGCAACCCGGCCACTTTTCCTGCCAGACTCATGTTCATAGCATTACTCCGTATTAGTCCGCGTGCGCCTGGAAAGCGCCGCCGCACAATGTTCTCAAGCAGATTGAAATACTTTAACGTGCGTTGCAGAGACTTAGAGACTTAATGATAGCCTAACTGGTTGAGCTGCTCGGGAGATAAAATCGCCCCTGTTGTAGCCGCAACCAACGCACTTCATGCCCCACCATGAGTCAAACCGCGATGGCTTCGCCCTGGGCTTGCAGCTCTTCAATAGCGCCCAGTTCTTCGCGGCTCACGAAATACTGGAGGACGTCTGGCGCGCCGCTCCGCCGGCGGAACGGAAATTCCTGCAAGGTCTGATTCAGGTCGCCGTCGCACTCCACCACTATGGCAATGGAAATCTGGCGGGTGCAAGCTCCGTGCTCCGCCGCGCCGCCCGCAACCTCGCCGCATACCCGGATGGGTTCTATGGCGTCGCCCTCGCACCCTTACTATGCTCGCTCGAGGGCTGGCAGCTGGCGATTGATATTGATAGCGATAAGGGCTGTTCAGCGCCGCCCTTGCCGAAGATCAATCTTCACTCATCAGTCGTCAGCCCGGCCTCGTCGCGCAACCACTGAATGCTAGAATCAACACGTCTCGTGAACCGGCCCTCCATCGCGAAACCGCAGGTGACGGCGAAGATCTTCGACGCCGTGCCAATGCTCGATCTCCAGCGCCAGTACCAACAGATTCGCGAAGATATTCTCGCCGCATTGGAGCGGGTTTGTTCGTCGCAGCAGTTCATTCTCGGTCCGGAGGTCGAGGCGCTCGAGCGTGAGATTGCCGCGCTGACGGGAGCGGCCTCGGCCGTCGGTTGCGCGTCCGGAACGGAGGCCCTCTGGCTGGCGCTCGTCGCCGCTGGCGTAAAGCCCGGAGACTCGGTAATCACCACCGCATTCAGCTTCTTTGCTTCGGCCAGCGCAATTGTGCGGGCGGGCGCAACGCCGGTCTTCGTGGACGTCGATCCTGGTACTCTGAATCTCGACGCGGCGCTGGTCGATCGTCAACTGCGTGGTCGGCAGCTTAGCGCCAAGCGACGCGAAAGCCTTTGCGCGATTCTTCCTGTTCATCTTTATGGCCAGTGCGCCGACATGGACGCGTTCGACCGAATCGCAAACGAATTCGGTGTTGCCATTGTCGAGGACGCCGCCCAGGCGATTGGCTCCGAGTGGAGCGGGCGCGGCGCGGGCTCGCTCGGTGTAACCGCCGCCTTCAGTTTCTATCCCACCAAGAACCTGAGCGCCTACGGAGACGCGGGCATCGTCACCACTTCCCGTCCGGAGATGGCCGAGCACATGCGCCAACTCCGCAATCATGGCAGCCCGCGCCGCTACTATCACAACGAATTTGGCTGGAACGGACGCATGGACGCCATTCAGGCAGCGGTGCTGCGCGTGAAGCTTCCACACATCGCGGACTGGAACCAGCGCCGTCGGCAGCACGCCGCAACCTACGACCAGCTATTTGCCAGCGCCGGACTGAATTCCAACCAGCCTTCAAGTCAGCCTCCGAACGAAAGTTGCGCGCCAGTGCGCTTGCTGTCGCGGAGTCCGCGAGCCCAGCATGTGTTTCATCAGTACGTGATTCGCGCCCAGCACCGGGACGAACTGCGCCAATTCCTCGCGGAACGAAAAATTGGGTCGGAAATTTACTACCCGCTGCCACTGCACTTGCAGCCGGCCTTTTCCCACCTCGGACTGAAGGCAGGAGACCTGCCGGTCTCCGAACAAGCCGCCCGGGAAGTGCTGGCCTTGCCCATGTTCCCGGAGTTGACCGAGGCCGAGATCCGGTGCGTGGTCGAGAGCATTGCCGAGTTCTACTCTTGAAAGGCGTTTCACCGCCGAGATGCCGAGTTCGCCGAGAAAACCTTCGAGAAAAAAGAAAGAAAGAATGAGAAGTTCTCTGCGACCTCCGCGTCTCGACGGTGACAGGTTATCGCTTCCGCCGTGCCGCTCGCTTCGGTGATGTCCGCTTCGACGCCGCCCGCACCGCCGGTTCTCCCGGCGCGTACACCCGACGCACAATCGGAGTATTGAGCTTGTATTTGCGCTCGGTAACATTGCCGTTGTCGTCCTTCACACGAATAACGAACGCAGGCAACACGCCTTCCTTGTCGAAGTTCTCTTGTGCAACGGTTACGGGCAGAACGCCTTCCATGCGCTCGCGATAAGCCGTCTCATAGCGATGCCGCCTCACGTTCCAGGTAAAGACGCGAATCTGGTTGAAGTCAAACGGCAGGCCATCCTTGGGCTCGGTGAGCACGGTCAAGTACTGCGCGACTTTCTTGTCGCCATCCTGCACCTGATTCAGCACGAAGAACGCGACAATGCGCTGGCCTTCCGCGTATTGCGCAACTTCGAGCGGTATGTCGAGATCGATCATGCGCGCCAGCACCCATCCGACACGGCTGTGGGAGTCGCGCACCAGCCACCAATCCTCGATCACCGGAACTGGCTCTTTCTTGTCTTGCGGAGTTCCGCTCGGCGTGGCCGAGCGCGACGGTGGCGCAACCGCGCCCGGCTTCTCGGCCGTGCCTCGCTTCAACAGCGATAGCTTCTCGCCCGAGGAAATCTGATAGAGATGTTCCGTGTCGCGCCCCGGTTCGACGTGCAGATTCGTATCGTTGCGCGCCACGCCTTGCGCCTGCACGGGATCGTCCTGGTTGTCCGCGGTCAGCTTCTGGATCCGATCGAAGACTTCCTGGCTGACGAGGTAGCGCTGCTCCATCCATCCCGTCACACCGGTTGCAGTGCGTACTTTGACAAAGTGGCGATCATGGTCGAGCACTTCCACGCGCTCGCCGTTCTTCACCACTCCGGCTTTTTCATACACCGCCGCCACGTGGTCGCGCAGAATGGCCTGAACGCCGGAAACGTAGGCGATCTCCAGCACGCGCCCGCGCCCGCGATTGCAGCCCGCAAGAAACATCACGCTGGCCAGGCAGAGCGCGATCACCGCCGATCGAAACAGAAATGTGGGGATGAACTTCACCGGATCAAACTTTTACTATAGCGCGGCGTGATAACGCTGGAAAGATCAGCCTCTTGCCAGTTAATTCGCCGTCACGTTAATCGTGGCCGTGAGGGCCGTTTCAGGATAGGTCACCGAAATTGTGGTCGTGTAGGAGCCTGTCGTCACGGCCGTCGCGGTACAGAACACAGGATCTGTTCCGTTCACGCAGGTGATGTTTGGGCTGACAGACGCGAAGCTCGCGCCGGTGGTGACGTCGTCGCTTCCGTTCGCCGTAACGACGAACCCCGTCGGGTTGTTGCCGCCGCTGGCGGCTTTAAAGCTCCAGGTATTCGGGTTAACCGTCAGACTGGTGATGACAATGTACACTGTGGCCGAAGCAGTCCCGCTGAGGCCCTGCGCGGAGGCTGTTATCGTGGCCGTGCCCAATCCCTGCCCCGTGGCCACGCCGCTTGTAGAATTGATTGACACTACGTTGGGAGTATCGCTCGACCACACCACGCCGCTCGTGAGCTGGGATCGCGTACTGTCCGCGTAAGTGCCCCACGCCGTCAACGTCTGCGTCTGGGTAAGAATGATGTTCGGGCTTGGCGGTTGGACCGCAATCGAATCGAGAGTATTAGGCTGAAAGAACCCCTCGCAGCTGACCCCAAAGGCCAGTGCAACCAGTCCGGTAAAAGCAAGCGACAACGCCAGTTTGCGCCCAGTCAACATAAATGATCGCCTCAGATAGCCTGATTTTAGCAGAACGCCCGGCCTACGCTCGATCCCCGATAGTGCATGGCTAGGGTCGCACTTTCGCACGCCCCGCTCGCCACGTGCTCGAAGCGTTCCCGAATATAAAGGAACGGGCCGCGATCCTGAACTTGCACGGTGTTTTTCTTCGGGGGACGCTCAAAATCCACCCTCGCGCGTTCTCGGCATACCGGCTGCGGAAAAAATCGACGCCCGCCGCCCAGCCCCTAATGGGGCCTGTGGCTCTGGAGAATGTACGGTATCGCTAAAGCGATACCCCGATACGAAACAACTTTGATACGAATCCGGGTTTACTGAGAGCTGACAACTGAAAGCTGAGAGCTGCCCCCTACTTCGGCCTCTTCTTGCCTGCGTTCGCGATGCGCCCGTCAATCGGCTTGCGAGCGGCGAAGCCTTCGCCTGTCCCGTGCCAATGCGCGATCGCGGGCTCGCCCAGCTTCCAGCACAACAGCAGGATCTCGCCTTCCACCTTGCAGGGAAAATCGAGCAATCCGATGTCGAGATCTTTCACCTGCACGCCGGTCGCGTCGATTTCAGCCAGGGCGTCCTTGATGCGGCGAATCGCCTTCTCGCGCTCCGCCTTGCGCCGCGCCAGATGGACCACATTCAACATCATGCCGCCGCTGAGAAAAACGCGGTGCGCCGTCTCCTGTAACTCCAAGTCCACGTCTTCGATAAGCTTCTTGCCGTGGATTGCCTGCCGGAGCAGCGACTCCAGAATCGGCAGGAGCATCTGCGCTTCATCGAGGGTAAAGGCGCGGTCGGACATGTGTTTCTATTCTACAGTGTGGGCTCAGGTTTCAAAGTTTCAGGGTTTCAAGGTTTCAAGGTTCCAAGATCTGGAGTTTCCCGGACGCGTCATTTTATGTTCGACTATTGCGATGGGCGAAAACTTTCCGGCGACCTCCAGATCCACTCCGCGCAACGTTTATGTTTTCGGCCTGACTTCTTTCCTCAACGACACGGCCAGCGAAATGGCGTATTGGCTGCTGCCCGCCTTTCTGGCATCGCTCGGCGCGGGGCCGGCACAACTTGGGATCATCGAAGGCATTGCCGAGAGTATGGCTTCCTTTGCCAAGCTTTTCTCCGGCTACGTGACTGACAGGGTTTCGCGCCGCAAGCCCATCGTGGTCGCCGGATATTTCGTGGCCAACGCGGTGAAGCCGGTGCTGGCGCTGGTTTCTTCGTGGTGGCAAATTCTCGGAATTCGTTTTTGCGATCGCTTCGCCAAAGGCGTTCGCGGAACCGCCCGCGACGTGATGGTGGCCGAGTCGGTCGAGAAGTCAGCGCTCGGCTCCGCCTACGGCCTGATTCAAGCCATGGATTCCGCCGGCGCCATCTCCGGCCCGCTGCTGGCGCTGGCAATTATCGGACGCTTCGGCATGCGCGGCGTGTTCGCGTCGGCTGCGATCCCAGGAGCTCTGTGCGTGCTCGTCGCCTGGATTGGAATCCGCGAGGTTCGTAAACAAGTGGAGCGACGGGCGCCCTCGCCCGTCGAACGCGGCGCAGCGTCTGCCGAGCTTCGCTCGGCCTGGACCGTTCGACTGCGCTCAGGGCAGGCTCGCGAGGACGCCCGTCCCTCCACTGGCGTATCCGAATGGCTCCCAAAATTGCCGCCCGCCTTCTACTACGTGCTGGCCGTGGTCACACTGTTTTCTCTGGGAAATTCCAGCGACATGTTCCTCGTCCTGCGCGCCGGAAATATAGGCATTCCAGCATCGCGCGCTCCGCTGCTGGGACTGGTCTTCAACATCATGTTCACGCTGTTGTCCTGGCCAGCCGGCAAGTTCAGCGACCGCTTCTCGCGCTCGGCCATCGCCGCCGCCGGATATTTCGTTTTCGCCTTCGTCTATTTTGTCTTCGCGCTCGCGCCGTCCCAACTGGCGATCTGGCTGACCATGGCCTTCTACGGACTCTTCTATGCGCTCACCAATCCCGTGCTCAAGGCACTGGTCGTCGAAAGCGTAGCGGGCGATGTCCGGGGCCGCGCTCTGGGAATTTATTTTTTTCTCACCAGCGTGACCACGCTGCTCTCGAGCCTCATTACCGGAGCGCTTTGGAAGGTCTATGGCCCAGCAGTCCCCTTCTATTTTTCGGCGGGAATCGCGACCGTCGCGGCGTTCGCCCTGCTCGCTCACCGTTCGTCCGCGCCAGACTGATCAATAGTGGCGTGACAAGAATGATGACCGCTTTCCGGAGCGAATCCACCACGGAGACACCGAGTCACGGAGAAAAACAAGAAAGGGTTTCCTCCGTGGCTCCGTGCCTCCGTGGTGAAAAACCCACCGAAATCAGGCGACACTCTCCGACCGCCGCAACCAGAAATACGCGACCACCAGAAACGCTACGCCCGCCACGGTGTCGAGAGCGACATCCCGCACCGTGCCCGAGCGCGATGGGATGAAGCTTTGGTGCCATTCATCCATGGCGGCAACGAAAAGGGTTCCCAGCCAGGACAACAGCGCCGCGCGCAACAACAAGGCGCGAACTCGACCGAACGTAGCTCGCCAGCCACGCAACAACAGCAGGCTCAACATGCCGTACCCGACGACGTGTCCGGTCTTGCGTAGATAGTGATGGAAGATGAAGAAGTAGCGGATGTTGATGTGGCCGAACAGGCGCGTCAATATCGTGTACAGCACAGTGCCTGTATTTTGCGACGAGAAGAAATCGGTGGACTCAAACGCAATGAGACCGATCCAGACGACGGCCGGCCACCAGGCGCGCACAAGATTGGGACGAGACGCAGTCAAATCGGCCCCGTCCGTCACTCCGCCGCGTAATTCGGCGCTTCGCGCGTGATCATGACGTCGTGTACGTGGCTTTCTCGCAGGCCGGCGGCGCTGATGCGCACGAAGCGCGCCTTCTGCTGCAGTTCAACCACCGTCTCACACCCGCAATAACCCATGCCCGATTTCAGCCCGCCCACCATCTGGTGCACGATCATCGCCACCGATCCACGATAGGGCACGCGCCCTTCAATTCCTTCGGGCACCAACTTGCCCAGCCGGTTCGAGTCTTCGCCGATAACCGGCATGGCCGTCGACGCATCTCCATCGGAGTTCTGGAAGTAGCGCTCGCTCGAACCGGCGGCCATCGCTCCGAGCGAACCCATGCCGCGATACGCTTTGAAAGTGCGGCCCTGATACAGAATCAATTCGCCCGGGCTCTCATCCGTTCCCGCGAACATCGATCCGATCATCACCGCGGAAGCGCCCGCTGCGAGAGCCTTGCTGATGTCGCCGGAATACTTGATGCCGCCGTCGGCAATCACCGGAACGCCCGAGTCGCGCGTAGCTCGCGCCGCCTCCGCAATCGCCGTGATCTGCGGAACGCCCACGCCGGTCACGATGCGCGTGGTGCAGATCGAGCCCGGCCCAATGCCGACTTTCACGCCGTCCACTCCGGCGCGCACTAGGTCGCAGGCGCCGTCGAAGGTCGCTACATTGCCGGCAATCAGTTCCACCTCGGGCAACTTCGCTTTGACCTTCTTGACCGCTTCGAGCACCAACGAAGAATGCCCATGCGCGCTGTCAATGGCCAGCACGTCGACTTTCGCCTGCGCCAGTTCCTGGGCGCGCTCCAGGAAATCGCCCGTCGCCCCAATCGCCGCACTCACCCGCAACCGCCCTTTATCGTCCTTGGCGGCGCCGGGATATTTCAGTTTCTTCTGGATATCCTTAACCGTGATCAAGCCTTTGAGGATGTACTTGTCGTCGACGACGAGCAGCTTTTCCACGCGGTGCTCGTGCAGAATCTCTTCCGCCTGCTCCAGCGTCGTACCCACCGGCACGGTGATCAGATTCTTCTGGGTCATCACCTTGCTGATCGGGATATCGAAGCGCGTCTCGAAGCGCAGATCGCGGTTGGTCAAAATGCCGACCAGTTTTCCATCTTTGAGTGTGATGGGCACGCCTGAAATCTTGTATTTCTGCATGATGTCGAGCGCATCGGAAACCTTCGCATCCGGCGACATGGTAACCGGATCGACGATCATGCCGCTCTCCGACCGTTTCACCTTGTCCACTTCATTGGCCTGCTGGTCGATGGTCAGGTTGCGATGAATGATGCCGAGGCCTCCCTGCTGCGCCAGGGCAATCGCCATGTGCGACTCGGTCACCGTGTCCATGGCGGCGCTGATGATGGGAATATTCAGCCGGATGTGGCGCGAGAGTTGGGTCTGAGTGTTCGTGTTGGCGGGCACGACTTCGGAGCGCGCCGGCAGGAGCAGAACGTCATCGAAAGTGAGGGCTTCGGGAACGGGAAAATGGATCATAGGATTTTGGATTAAATTTCTATTGTAGGGAGCACGTGAGCATCAAGCAAATGCATGCACATTGCCAATGGATATGCACCACGACCGCAGGTGAGGCGATAGGCTGACGGCGGGGCGCGCATATGGCGTTCGTGTCGGACACCATTTTGGGCAGCGCCCCGAGAGCGCGTTGACGGCTTAATCAAGAAAGCGATTGCCGACGACTATGGCGAGGATAGTGGCGAGCGGAAGGCTGATGGCCAGAGCGCTGATTTCATGCCCATGTGTGGCTAGGTAGCTGGTTGCCGCAATTCCTACAAAGAAAATAAGTCCACCACACCAGATCGCAACCCTTTTCCCTGAGGCGGAGCGCTTGACGTGCTCCATTGCATAGTCAAAGTGACGTTGGTCGGTCTTGTCGATTTGGGTAACTATCATTTTGGAAATATCTACTATTTGTTCTGCCGACAGCCTGTCCCAAGCGGACGGCGGAATTTGTTGGACGGAAAGGTTTAGCTGCTGGTTGAACTGAACTGGAGCAGAAGTTTGTGGCGGGACTACGAGTGGGAGCACAGGTTCGGGCGGCGCAGACCTTGCGCTCTCCGCCACGGCTTCTATATCCGTTGGCGAGTGGACTAGGTCTGATCCGCCGCTCGATTCATCATCGTCCTTGGGCATACTTGAGAGTGCCATCCAAAATCTCTCGGACCTTTTCGCCCTCTTCTGCAAGCTGCCGGAGGTTCCCCGTTGGACGGATTTCTAAAACATAGTCATTGTTGCTGGCGCCGATACGGAAACTCGCTAGCCACAGCGGATTGGTCCTCCGAACCTCTGCCCGATAGGAATGAAACCAATCGATCACTTTCACTCGATCACTCGGAGATGTCGATTCCGGCAGCGTTGCCGAAATCTTCCAGCCGTCGGCGATCTTATTGACGCTGTATACGATGGCATCTCCGCACCCTAGATATGGATTTGCTGGGGCCGGTGTGCAACGCGGTATGTGACGGGAAGCCATAATGTATTGCCTCTTACTTGTTCGTAAGTCCCTTTTTATTATATAGATGCACCAATACCCGTCTTGGATGCACTCCTAGGCTACACCGTTGGTTCTGACGCTGTCCAAATGGAAACACGTCGCCCTCCGCGAGTCAATCGTTCGTTCTCGTCTGGCAGTCACCAAGGTATTTACCCCACAGTGACCTACGGTCTAGAGCAATCAGGGTTCCAAATTGGGGAGACTCATCCCCCCGAGAAATTCAGGGGTTAAAGTCAAAAACTGACTCCAAAATCTCCACCACAATAGAACAATCCTGCATAAATGCAACAGGAATCTTGGCTAACGGCCAATTTTTGCCATTAAGCGGCTTGATCCGGACCGTCGACGGCCGCGCCGCCCCTAGGACGCTACCTCCTTTTGCGCTTTCTGGAAATACTCCTTCGCCAAATGTGAGACTGCGGCCACTACTCTTTCTTATCGCTGCCCTCAGTCTTACCCTCGGCCTCAGCGCTGGCGATGTCCTTCTGCACCTGCGCTTCGGCGTCGGCATTTTCCATCGCCTTGCGATTTTCCTCCGCGCGCTTGGCGCGGATTTCGGCGCGCTTCTGGCGCTTTTCATCGAGCACCTGCTCGCTGCCCAGCAGTTCGATGAACGCCTTCTCGGCGCCGTCGCCCTTTCGCCAGGCGGTGCGAACGATGCGCAGATATCCGCCCTTGCGGTCGCCGAAGCGCGGAGCCACGGTATCGAAAAGTTTGGTGACCGCTTCTCCGGTCATCAAATAGGAAGCCGCCTGACGGCGTGCCGCCAGGTCTCCTTTTTTCCCGAGCGTGATCATCTTCTCGACCTGCGGACGCACCGCCTTCGCCTTGATCACGGTCGTCTCAATACGCTCTTCCATGATGATCGACGTGACCATGTTACGCAGCATGGCGCG
Organism: Terriglobales bacterium; assembly: GCA_050011975.1. Taxonomy (GTDB): domain Bacteria; phylum Acidobacteriota; class Terriglobia; order Terriglobales; family Acidobacteriaceae; genus Acidiflorens. Next base: position 35,312 of record JBEKIB010000026.1, read on the forward strand.
CCGGTGAGAAGTGGTCCGTCCTAGCTTGTATCCTGCAACTTTGTGACGCATGGTTTACCCCAGTGGTCGGTGGCCAGTGGTCAGTGACTTGTGCGGTCAGATTTTACTGACCACCGGCCACTGACCACCGGCCACTGTTCTATAAATCGTTATCGCCGTACGCCGAAGCGGGCAGCACCTGGTTCGAAGTCGGTCCGGGCACGGCGTTTCCGTGCTCGTCGATCTTCATGCCCAGGCTCAGACCCATCGAGTTGAGGATCTCCTTGATCTCGTTCAGCGACTTCCGGCCAAAATTCTTCGTCTTCAGCATTTCGGCTTCGGTCTTCTGCACCAGTTCGCCAATCGATTGAATGTTGGCGTTCTTCAGGCAGTTATAACTGCGCACCGAGAGTTCGAGTTCCTCAACCGAACGGTTCAGGTTCTCGTTCTTGATCTCGGGCCGGCGCTCTTCGCTCGCCGACGCCGTTTCGATCTCTTCTTCAAAGTTGATGAAAATATTCATGTGATCTTTAATCAACTTCGCCGAGAGTCCCAGCGCATCGCCGGGAGTGATCGAACCGTTGGTCCAGACCTCGACCGTCAGCTTGTCGTAATCGGTGATCTGTCCCAAACGCGCCGCTTCGACGGTGTAATTGCACTTGCGCACCGGCGTGTGCACGGAATCGATCGGAATGAATCCGATGCCCAGATCGTCCTCGAAATTCTTGTCCGCGGAAACGTAACCGCGGCCGCGCTTCAGGCGCATTTCCATATCGAGCTTGCCGCCCTCGCTTACCGTGGCGATGTAAATTTCCTTGTCGAGAACCTCCACATCGCCATCGGCTTCGATCATGCCGCTGGTAACCACGCCTGGCTGATCGGCGCGCAGGTAAATCGCTTTCGGACCGTCTCCCGCCAATTTGAACGGGACCTGCTTCATGTTCAGGATGATGTCGGTCGCATCCTCGACCACACCCGGAATCGACTGGAACTCATGCAGCACGCCTTCAATCTTCACCGCGGTAACGGCCGCGCCTTCGATCGAACTCAGCATCACGCGCCGCAGCGCATTGCCTATGGTGGTGCCAAATCCGCGCTCAAACGGCTGCGCCCAGAACATCCCGTATTTATCGGTGAGCGAACTGGTGTCGCTCGCCAAGCGTTTCGGTTTTTGAAAACCTCTCCAAAGCATTCTGTGTTTCTCCTCTCGGCCATGTGGCTCAATCCTGCTCGCTGAGCGGCCCGGCTCAGGTCACAGCAGGAAAGGCTGATCTGGCGCGAAAAAGTGGGCCAAAAAGTCGTTAGTCGTTAGTCGCTGGTCGTTCGCGGGTCGCTGGTTCTTGCCAACGACCATCGACTAACGACCAACGACTGACCGTTACTTACTGTACAACTCAACAATCAGCTGCTCATTCACCGGCAACTGGATGTCTTCCCGCTTTGGCAGCGCAAGCACGCGCCCCTTGTAGTTCTCGCGATCAATCTCCAACCACACCGGAGCTGGCTGATGACTGGCAAAATCCCTCGCGGTTTCGAGAATCGGCACCTTGCGGCTGCTTTCGCGAATCGCAATCTCTTCTCCCGCGCTGACCTCGTACGAAGGAATGTTGACCTTCTTCCCATTCACCTGCACGTGCCCGTGACGCACCAACTGGCGCGCCTGACGGCGGGAAATGCCGAAGCCCAGCCGGTAGACCACGTTGTCCAGACGGCGCTCGAGTTGCTCCAGCAGCTTCGCGCCCGTCACCCCCTTGAACCGGACCGCGTTCTCGAAGTAATTCCGGAACTGGCCTTCCTGGGTGAAGTAGATGCGTTTGGCTTTCTGTTTTTCGCGCAACTGCAGACCGTAGCCTACCACCTTGGTCTTCTTGTCTTTCCCGTGCTGTCCGGGAGCGAAGTTGCGTTTCTCAATTGGACATTTGTCGCTGAAGCACTTGGTGCCCTTGAGGAAGAGCTTGATGCCTTCCCGACGACAAAGACGACACACTGCATCGGTATAACGTGCCAAGTTATTCTCCTTTGTTAGATGACCGGTTTACAGGTTTCCGTCCCAACAAGCCAAAAACAGGCTTGTTGGGAACCCTTGGCTTCACCCTTCGTCCCGGACAAAAATCAGTTATCACTCGTCAGTTATCAGTCGTCAGTTGAACCTGCCGGTTCGGTGGTGTTACTGAAAACTGATAACTGAGAGCTGCCTTTACACTCTCCGCCGTTTCGGCGGACGACAACCATTATGCGGAATCGGCGTCGTGTCCTTAATGGACCGTACTTCGATTCCCGCCGAGGCCAACGCGCGCACCGCAGATTCGCGCCCCGATCCCGGACCGCTCACCCGCACATCCACCGTACGCACTCCGTGATCGCGCGCCATGCTGGCGGCGTTCGATGCGGCCTGCTGCGCGGCAAACGGAGTCCCTTTGCGCGACCCACGAAAACCGAGCGACCCCGAACTCTTCCACGCCAGCACGTTGCCGGTCATGTCCGAGATGGTCACGATGGTGTTATTGAAAGAGGCCTGCACATGCACCAGTCCGTGCGGAACGTGCTTGCGCTCTTTCTTCTTGAACGTCTTCTTCTTGCCTTTTTTCTCGGGCGCCGCGGCGCCGCCTGCTGCTGCTGGTTTTGCCATGTTTGAAGTTCTCAGTTCTCAGTTCTCAGTTCTCAGTGAAACCGTTCTCCAAAATAACTGGGTACTGGGTACTGGCAACTGGCAACTGCTCTTACGCCTTCGCTGTCTTCTTCTTCTGCGCGACGGTGCCTTTGCGCGGACCTTTGCGGGTACGAGCATTGGTGTGCGTGCGCTGCCCGCGAACCGGCAAATTCCGGCGATGACGGAATCCGCGATAAGATCCGATTTCGATGAGCCGCTTGATGTTCATCGAAACGTCTTTGCGCAGATCGCCTTCCACCGAGCCTTCCGCTTCGATCACCTGGCGGATGCGGTTGACCTCATCTTCCGCAAGGTCCGACACTTTTTTCATCGGGTCCACTTTCGCTGCGTCCAGAATGCTTGCCGCGCGCGAATTGCCGATGCCGTAGATGTAAGTGAGCCCGATATTCGCGCGCTTGTTGCGCGGAAGATCGACGCCTGCGATACGAGCCATGATCCCTCTCTTTGTTACTAACCCTGACGCTGCTTGTGTTTCGAGTTCTCGCAGATCACCCGCACTACTCCCTTGCGGTGGATGACCTTGCACTTGTCGCAAATTTTCTTAACTGATGCCCTTACCTTCATAAGTCCTCACGTAGGGGCGGCCGCCCTCGGCCGTCCGGCGGAGCAAAGCTCCGCAGCTCACTTATAGCGGTACACAATCCGCCCGCGATTCAGATCGTACGGAGAAAGTTCGACCGCGACTTTGTCCCCCGGCAGAATCCGTATAAAGTTCTTCCGCATCTTGCCGGAAACGTGCGCCAGCACCTGGTGCTTGTTTTCGAGCTCCACCTTGAACATGGCGTTGGGCAGCGGTTCGATCACCGTTGCCATCACTTCAATCGCGTCTTCTTTGCTCATCGACTCCTTAAGCAGCTCTGAGCTATCAGCTGTCAGCTCTCAGTTACAACTTTCAACCTTCATCTCAGCGCTTTAACTGAAAGCTGAGAGCTGATAGCTGAAAGCCTCTACTGGGTCAAAATCATCGGCCCTTGCCGCGTCACCGCTACGCAATGCTCAAAGTGCGCGCTGTAACTGCCGTCGACCGTCACGGCCGTCCACTTATCGCTCAAAACCTTGGTCTCGGGACCGCCCGAGTTCACCATCGGCTCAATCGCCAGGACCATGCCTTCGGTCAACTCCGCGCCTTGGCCCTTCTTGCCAAAATTCGGAATCTGAGGCGCTTCATGTAGCTTTGTCCCGATGCCGTGCCCGACAAATTCCCGCACCACGCTGAACCCGTTCGCTTCCACATACTTCTGGATCGCCGACCCAACGTGTCCAATCGTGTTGCCGATCTTCACCTGCGCTATGCCCTTGTACAGCGAAGCCTCGGTAACTTCGAGCAGCTTCTTCAATTCCACGGTCAGCTCATCGCCCACCGGCACCGTGATGGCAGCGTCTCCGTAATACCCATCGTAAACAACGCCGCAGTCGAGGGAAACAATGTCTCCCGTTTTCAGCACCCGCTTTTCCGACGGGATCCCGTGCACGATCTCTTCATTGATCGAAGCACACAGCACGCAGGGATAGCCGTAATATCCCTTGAACGCCGGCGCCGCCCCGAGTTCCGTGATCAGTTTCTCAGCGGCCTTCTCCAGATCCATGGTCGTAACGCCGGCCGCCACTACCGTTTTCAAATGGTTCAGAACCTGGCGGACCATCTTGCCGCTCCGCCTCATCTTTTCGATCTCTTCCGGCGACTTGCGGATGATCCGGTCTTCTCCAAAACTCATAGCTTCGTCGTTCCGCTACGGGCAGGCAGCCTGGCAATGCCTGTCAATCACGCCGAAAATCTGCGCCGTAACCTCTTCCATCGGCCGATCCGCATTGATCGCGACCAGCCGCCGCTGCGCCCGGTAGTAGTCCGCGACCCGCCTGGTCTGCGTATCATACGCAGTCAATCGCTCGGAAATGACTTCTTCGCGATCGTCGTTGCGGATCACCAGCTTAGATTCGTCCACATCACACAACTCGTCAACGAGAGGTGGCTGAAAGTGGATGTTATAGAGCCGTCCACAGGTGGGACACGAACGCCGCCCGGTAAGCCGCAGCAGTAATTGAGTATAGTCTACGAGCAACTGGATCACAACCGGCAGACACTTCTCCGATTCTTCCGCGCTCTTCTCGGAGCTCTTGTCCGATCCCTTGTCCGATCTCTTGTCAAAGACCTCTTTTTCCAGGAAAGCGTCCAGCCATCCTGCCTGGGCGGCTGTCCGTGGAAAGCCATCCAGCACAAATCCGCGTTGACAATCGGTTTCGCGCAGCCGCGTGGCCACGATGCCGTACATCAACTCGTCCGGCACCAGCTCGCCTCGCGCCATGATCGCCTTGGCTTCACGGCCGAGCTCGGTACCACGCCCTACGTGATCCCGCAAAAGATCACCCGTCGATATCTGCGGAACACCGTAACGGTCGACAATCTGTTTGGCCTGGGTGCCCTTCCCGGCCCCGGGAGGCCCCAGAAGAATCACCGGTCCAATACTTCGCGCGGTCTCGTTAGCCGTCGAAATAGCGGTCTCGTTGGCCATCGAAATGGCCCCTTTTACTCGTATTTCCCGTCGCGTAAATACCGCTCTGCTCCGCGCTCACAAAACCAGTTGCCAGCGGCCAGTTGCCAGTAACTTCCAGTTCCGCCGTTCTTGCTGGCAACTGGGAACTGGCAACTGGCTACTGCGTTTTACCACGTCCGGCGTCCGCGAATTCGGCCGCTCTTCGGCGTGAATCCATCGTAGTGCCGCATGATCAGCTGCGCTTCAATCTGCGTCACCGTATCCATGGCAACGCCGACCACGATCAGCAGCGACGTTCCGCCAAAATAAAAATTCACGCCGAGGCCGTTCGTGATCCAGGTGGGCAGGTTCTCAAACACTCGCCCCAGCAGCGGAAGGTGGTTCAGCTTGATGCCCGCAATCATCCACTCCGGAATCAGCGAAATCAAAATCAGGTAGAGCGCGCCGACCAGCGTGATCCGGGTTAGAACATCGTTGATGAAATCCGCGGTCCGCTTCCCGGGCCGGATGCCAGGAACAAAACCTCCCCACTTCCGCATGTTGTCCGCGACCTCGTTCGGATTGAACACGATCGAGATGTAGAAGTAGGCAAAGAAAACGATCCCGGTGGCATAGAGCAAGGTGTACAACGGCTCACCCCAGCGCATCGCATCGAGAATCGGGCCGACCACCTTGTTGTTGTGGAAGGCCGCGCCCAGCATCTGCGGCAACGCCAGAATCGAAGACGCGAAAATCACCGGCATCACGCCGCCGGCATTCACCCGCAGCGGCAGGTGCGTGGATTGCCCGCCCATCACCTTGCGTCCGATCACACGCTTGGCATACTGCACTGGAATTCGCCGCTCGCTGCGTTCGACGAATACGATAAATGCCACCACCGCAATCATCAGCACCAGCAACATCAGGATGGCCGGAGCCGTGAAAACTCCCCAGGCCGAGGTGCTCGCCTTCTGGTAGAGATCGATTACGCCACGCGGCAGACCCACCACAATGCCCGCAAAAATCAGGAGCGACATGCCGTTGCCGATGCCGCGCTCGGTGATCTGCTCGCCCAGCCACATGATGAAAGCGCTGCCCGTGGTCAGCGTCAGCATCGTCATCAGGATGAAACTTGGCCCGGGAGTGTTGACGAAATCGCCCGCCTTCTGCAAGCTGATAGCAATTCCAAACGACTGCACCGCGCTCAAAACCACGGTGAGATAACGCGTCCACTGCGTGATTTTCTTGCGGCCCAGTTCGCCTTCCTTCTGCAGCTTGGCCAGCGGCTCATACACCACCGTCAGCAACTGCAGAATGATCGACGCCGTAATGTACGGCATGATGCCCAGCGCGAAAATCGTAAGCCGTCGCAGGTTGCCGCCGCTGAACAGATCGACAAAGCCCAGCACCGAGCCCCGGTTCTGCTCGAAGAACGCCGCCAGTCGGTCGCCGTTGATCCCGGGCGTGGGAATGTGGCCGCCGATGCGATACACCGCCAGCAGACCGAGCGTGAACAGCACGCGCTTGCGAAGGTCAGGAACCCGGAAGATGTTCGCCAGCTTTTCGAGCATTACTGTAAGACCTCAAACTTGCCGCCCGCCTTGGTAATCTTTTCTTGCGCCGACTTCGAAAATTTGTGCGCGTGCACGGTGATCGCCGTCGTCAGTTCGCCGGTGCCCAGTATCTTAACCGGCGACTTGCCATTCACCACGCCCGCCTTCTTCAGGACTTCGGGCGTAATTTCAGTCTCGCCGAGCGTGGCCAGCCGGTCCAGGTTCACAACGTCGTATTCCTCGCGGAAAATGTTGGTGAACCCGCGCTTCGGCACGCGCCGGTGCAACGGCATCTGCCCGCCTTCAAACCCGCGTATCAGCCGCGCACCCGATCGTGACCACTGCCCCTTGTGGCCGCGCGTGGAAGTCTTGCCCATGCCGGACCCCATGCCGCGTCCGACCCGCTTCTTCTTTTCCGTTGACTTCTTGGGTGCCCGTATCGTCGATAAATTCATAAGTCAGATTCCATGTTTCAAGGTTTCAAGGTTTCAGAGTTTCAAGGTAAACCGCAGTGCCGCATGGTTTGACTTTGAAACCTTGCAACTTTGAAACATTGAAACCTTGCTACTTCACGATCTCAACCAAGTGCGGGATCTTTTTTACCATGCCGCGAATCGCAGCCGTGTCCGGCCGCTCAATCACCTGGTTCAGCCGCGTGAACCCCAGCCCCTTCACAACTTTCCTGTGTTTTACCGGAGTGCAGATCATCGACCGCACCCACTTCAACTGAATCTTGCCGCTCGCCACCGATTTCGCTGTCTTAGTTGTCATTTCACTTCCTTGGTCGTTAGTCGTTAGTCGCTGGTCGTCAGCGAGCCTTGCCAGCCAACGACCAGCGACGAACGACCAACGACTAGCTCTGCTATAACTCCTCCACCGATTTGCCGCGCAGTTCCGCGACGTGTTCCCGGCTCTTCAGCTTCTTCAACGCTTCGAACGTCGCCTTGATCACGTTGTGCGGATTGTTCGTGCCAATCGATTTCGTCAGCACGTTCTGGACGCCCGCCGACGTCATCACCGCCCGCACCGCTCCGCCCGCAATCACGCCCGTGCCTTCCGGCGCCGGCTTCAGCAGCACCATGCCCGACCCAAAACGTCCCAGCACCGTATGCGGCACCGTCGTCTGCGTCAGGTTGATCCTCATCAGGTTCTTCTTCGCCGCCTCGATCCCCTTGCGGATGGCCTGCGGAACTTCCTTCGCTTTGCCCGATCCGAAGCCAACCACCGCCGCCGAAGGATCGCCCACCACCACCAGCGCCGCGAACGACATGTTCTTGCCGCCCTTAACCACCTTCGTCACCCGGTTAATCGAGACCACCTGGTCTTTTAACTGGAACGACCCCGCATCGAGTTTTTTAGTAACTCTTGGCATTCTGAAATCTCATTTCCTAATTCGGTCGTTGGTCGATGGTCGTTAGTCGTTCGCAGATTCAGTTTGCCAACGACTAATGACCAACGACTATCGACTAGAATTGCAATCCTGCTTCGCGCGCCGCATCGGCGACCGCTTTGACCCGGCCATGGTAAATGTAGCCACCACGATCGAACACCACTTTGGTGACGCCCTTCTGTTTGGCCAGTTCGGCAATCTTCTTCCCAACCATCTTGGCCGAGGCCACGTTGCCGCCGGTCACGCGCGCGCCCTTGCGGTCGTCGGCCGTCGAAGCCGCCACCAGTGTGACGCCCTTGAGGTCGTCAATCAACTGCACGTAAATATGGTTCAGCGACCGGTACACATTCAGCCGCGGACGCTCCGGCGTACCCATTACTTTCTTTCGGATACGATCATGCACCCGCTGCCGCGTCTGATTCTTTGAAGCGATTCTCAGCATCTTGAAACCCTCAGTCGTTGGTCGTTAGTCGTTGGTCGTTAGTCAATCGGGGTCTCGCAAACGACCACCGACTAACGACCGTCGACTATTACTTAGCTCCCGTCTTGCCAACCTTCTTCTTCAAGCGCTCGCCGGCGTAGCGCACGCCCTTGTTCTTATACGGATCGGGCGGACGCAGCGACCGCATTTCCGCCGCGACCTGGCCGACTTTCTGCCGGTCGATCCCATTCAGCGACAGTTTTGTCAGCTTCGCATCGATCGCGCAATCCACGCCGGTCGGCAGCGGATACTCAATCGGGTGCGAGTAACCCAGACTGAACACCACCGTCCCCTTGCCTTTCATCTCCGCGCGGTAGCCGATGCCGACAATTTCCAGGTCCCTCGTCCAGCCTTTGGTCACGCCATCGACCGCGTTATTGACCAGCGCCCGCGCCAGTCCGTGCACTGCCGCCTGCGAATCGTTCTCGCGCAGCGCCACCAGGTTGCCGTCCTTCTGCTCCATCTTGATGCCGGACGGAAGAGATGTATCCAGTTTGCCTTTCGGCCCCTGGACCATCACCGTGTTGCCTTCGATCTTGACCGTCACGCCCTTCGGGATCGCGATCGGCTTTTTTCCAATTCGTGACATAAGTCAGTTCTCAGCTCTCAGCTATCAGCTATCAGTTACATCTCAGCGCTTTGACTGAAAGCTGAGAGCTGACAGCTGAAAGCGTTTTTCTACCAAATCTCGCAAAGCAATTCGCCGCCCAGGCCTTCGCGGCGCGCCTGGCGTCCCGTCATCACGCCCTTCGGCGTGGTCAGGATATTGATTCCCATCCCGCCCAGCACCCGCGGAATCTCCGTGCGGCGCACATAGACGCGGCAACCCGGACGCGACACCCGCGACAGGTTCGTGATCACCGCCTCGTTGTTGTTGCCGTACTTCAGATACACGCGCAGGACCTTGTGGCCCTCTTCTTCCGCCGGCTTGAAGTTCGCGATATAGCCCTCTTCTTTCAGGATGCGGGCTATCTCCGTCTTCAGCTTAGAAGCTGGTATATCAACTTTTTGGTGGCGCGCGCGTATCGAGTTGCGGATGCGCGTCAGCATGTCTGAGACCGGATCGGTCAACCTCATCGTTTGCTTCTCCTAAAGCCGCCCGTTCGCTCCGCGTTCAGCGGAGAACCTGCGGCAGCTTACTGTCGGTCGTTAGTCGTTGGTCGCTAGTCGTTAGCGAACAATCTCTGGCGAACCGATATTCCTTCCACTTCATTGCGGCTAACCCACGCCGTCTTCGGCACTCGTGATCGCGAACGACCAACGACTAGCGACCAACGACCGCCTTACCAGGACGACTTCGAAACTCCCGGGATCTCGCCGCGCAGCGCCAGTTGCCGGAAACACAGACGGCACAGGCCAAACTTCCGTAAATAGGCCCGTGGACGTCCGCAGATCTTGCAGCGGTTATGCTTGCGCGTCGAAAACTTCGGCGTTTTCCTGTTTTGCGGCTTAGTCTTGCTCTCCGCGCCGTCCTTCACTCGTTTTGCTGTAGTGGCCAAATTCGCTCCTAACCAACTCTTGCTGTAGAGACGAGGCTTGCCTCGTCTCAGACGCGGCAAGCCGCGTCTCTACCATCATGCTCTAAACGGCATGCCCAGATGCTTCAAGAGTGTCCGCGCCTGGTCGTCGGACCGCGCCGTCGTCACAATGGTCACGTTCATGCCCTTCAGCTTGTCAACCTTCGCGTAGTCGATCTCCGGAAAAATCAGCTGATCGTGCAAACCCAGCGTGTAATTGCCGCGCCCATCGAACGACTTCGTCGAGACTCCGCGAAAGTCGCGCACTCGCGGCAGCACGATGCTCACCAGCCGGTCGAAGAATTCGTACATGCGGTCGCCGCGCAGCGTCACCATCGCGCCAATCGGCATGCCCTCGCGCACCTTGAACGCCGCAATCGATTTCTTCGCCCGCGTGACCACCGGCTTCTGCCCCGCAATCTGTCCCAGTTCATTCACCGCCGGGTCGATGAGTTTCGCGTTCTGGGTCGCTTCGCCCACACCCATGTTCACGACGATCTTATTCAGTCGCGGCACCGCCATCGGGTTCTTGAGTTCCAGTTCCTTCATCAGGACTGCGGAAACTTCCTTCTCAAACCGCGCCCGCAGCCGCGGCCGCTCTTTCGCCGCGTGCCGTGGAGCCTCCGGACCAGCCTTCGCCTCGACTGGAGCCTGCCCCTTGTCGCCCTTGGGTGCTTTGGGTTTCTTCGGCTGCGCGTCCTTCTTCTGCCCGTCTTTTTTCTGTTCGTCCGCCATTGCCTATGCTGCCTTGTCTCTCACGGTTTCGGATTGTCGCCCTTAGCCCGACGTGTACCGGTTCGTAAGTCTCAAATTTTTCGCCACTGCCGCTCGCACCATGTGCTTAACTGAGAACTGATAGCTGAGAGCTGACAGCTACTTATCCAGCGTCGTCCCGCACTTCTTACAAACTCTCACCTTGCGATCGCCACGCACTTCGTGCCCGATCCGCACCGGACCGCAGGTCGCGCACACCAGCGCCACATTCGACAGAGGGATCGCCCGCTCCTGCTCGGCAATTCCACCCTTAATGTTGCGCTGCGGATTCGGCCGCACGTGCTTCTTCACCATCATCACGTGCTCCACCAGCACCCGGCCTTCGTCGGGAGATACACGCAACACGCGCCCTTCTTTTCCCGTATCCCGCCCCGTCATCACCTTCACGGTGTCATTCCGGCGGATATCCACTCGCTTATGTTCAGTCGATACTGTTCTCATCGTCTAACCCTTCCACTTTTCGTCCTGTAGAGACGGGGCTTGCCCCGTCTCAGACGCGGCAAGCCGCGTCTCTACACCAGCGCTACAGAACTTCTGGCGCCAGCGACACAATCTTCAAAAACTTCTTCTCGCGCAGTTCACGCGCCACCGGACCGAACACGCGCGTGCCCACCGGCTCGCCAGTTTCGTTGATCAGCACGGCCGCATTCTGATCGAAGCGGATGTAAGTCCCATCCCGCCGCCGATGTTCTTTCCGCGTCCGCACGATCACCGCCTTCACCACTTTGCCCTTCTGCACCTGACCGTCCGGCGCAGCTTCCTTCACGCTCGCCGTGATCACGTCGCCGAGGCCCGCCCGCAGACCGGTCGAGCCGCCCAGCGGCAGGATCATCTGCAGCTTGCGCGCGCCGGAGTTATCGGCGACCTCGAGCATGGATCTCATCATTACGGCCATGTTCGTCTCCTCTTCCTCTTGCGCTTCCTATTTCTCCACGGAAACGCCCGTGCCGGCATCAATATCAACTTCCGGCACCAGCGCCGTCCTCCGCACAATCTCTTTCAGCGTCCAGCGCTTCAGCTTCGACAACGGCCGCGATTCTTCAATCCGCACCTGGTCGCCGGGATGCGCTTCGTTCTTCTCGTCGTGCGCGTAGAACTTCTTCCGGATCGCGATCACCCGCTTATACATCGGATGCGCTTTCTTCCGCGTTACTTCGACCACGATCGTCTTCTGCATCTTGTTGGAGACGACCGTGCCGATCAGTACCTTGCGGCCCGAATGCTTTTCGGCTTGGCCTTTTTCGGATGGGCTCGTAGTTTCCGCCATTATTTTTTCTCCGTCTTGATCTGCGCCGTGGTCTGCGTCTTCTGCGCGGCCAGTTCCTGCTCGCGCAGTACCGTCTGGACGCGCGCAATATCCCGGCGCAGCCCGCGAATCTTTTTCAGGCTCTCGGTCTGTCCCATATTCATCTGGAACTTCAGCTTGAAGAGCTGGTCGGCCAAGTCCCGCTCCTGGTGCTTGAGCTCGACGTCGGTTAAGTTGCGAATCTTTTCTGCCTTCATAAGTTCAGTTCTCAGCTTTCAGTTCTCAGCTGTCAGTTCTCAGTAAGAACTTCCTGCCTGGCAAATTGCTTCTTACAGCACGTCGCGTTTCACGAACGTCGTCCGCAACGGAAGCTTGTGCGACGCGAGCCGCATGGCCTCTTTCGCGTCCGTGATCGAAACGCCTTCCATCTCAAACAGAATCTTCCCCGGACGCACCACCGCCACCCAGTGATCCGGCGCCCCTTTGCCTTTGCCCATACGGGTTTCGGCCGGCTTCTTCGTGACCGGCTTATCCGGAAACAGCCGGATCCAGACCTTGCCGCCGCGCTTCACAAAGCGCGTCATGGCCACCCGGCTGGCTTCGATCTGCCGGTCGGTGATCCAGCCCGGTTCGAGCACTTTCAGTCCGTATTGACCGAACGACAGCGTGCTCCCGCGCCAGGCCTTCCCCGTCATGCGTCCGCGCTGCTGCTTGCGGTACTTAACTTTCTTCGGCATCAACATAAGAATCAGTTCTCAGTTCTCAGCTGTCAGTTCTCAGTAACAGCCTCGAATCCTTTACTTTGAACTCGACTAATTACTTCTAACTTCCTAGAACGCTCCCGTCGTGGCCACTTCCCGCGCTGGCGTCGCTTCGCGCTTCTTTGCCGGCAGAATCTCGCCTTTATAAACCCAGCACTTCACGCCAATCACGCCATAAGTCGTGCGCGCCTCGGTGAAACCGTAATCGATATCGGCGCGCAGCGTGTGCAGCGGCAACCGCCCCTGCAGATACCACTCCGAACGCGCGATTTCATTGCCATTCAGCCGTCCGCTCACCCGCACCTTGATGCCCTTGCAACCGAAGCGCAGCGCCGAATCCACCGACTTGCGCATCGCCCGCCGGAAGCCCACGCGCTTTTCCAGTTGCAGCGCAATCGATTC
>JBEKIB010000027.1:0-47935 GCA_050011975.1 Terriglobales bacterium
GCTCAGAGGGAGCGGCGGAGTCCGGACATACCTTATGTGCCTCGAGCACGAATAGAAGCCTGTCCGCAGCGCCGCAAAAATACCTGTGGACGGTGCGCCTGTTTTCATAGAAGGATGACAGTTATTTGGGGATGAGATGGCGTTGGCGGAGACGAAGGGGATGCGGGGAAGTTCGCGAAATAAGCGCAAGCACTCATCCATTCGCGTCGACGGCGCTCTCCTCGACGAGTTCCACCTCGCCCGCGGCTACTGGGAAGCCAAGGACGAAAAGGAGTTGGCCGAGTTGGTGGAGGGCGGCGTAGTAGTTCTTGACGGCGGCGTGCGTCGGCTTGAGGTTGAGCTGGGACATCGCTCTGGGCTTCTGGGGAAGAACATAAAAAGTCTAGCATCGTTGCGGTAGGGTTCGGAGAATCAAAATCAACAACAAAGTCAAGGGCGGCGGACAGGAGTGTCCGCCCCACACTCACCCCATCAGCATTCCGCCATTCACGTTGAGCACGTGGCCTGTGATGTAGGAAGCTTCCTCCGAAGCCAAAAAACACACTGCGCTGGCAATGTCTTCCGGCTTGCCCACTCTCCCCAGCGGAATCTGCTTCACCGCATTCTGCTTGAATTCTTCGCTTAGCACTGCCGTCATGCTGGTTTCAATAAATCCCGGAGCGACCGCGTTGCACGTGATATTGCGCGATGCCACTTCGCGCGCCATCGCCATGGTCAGCCCGATCAGCCCGGCTTTTGAAGCCGCGTAGTTCGCCTGCCCGGCTTGCCCCATCTGCCCGAAGACGCTGGTGATGTTGATGATTCGTCCCCAGCGCTGCTTGAGCATCGAACCTATTACCTGCTGAATGCACAGATAGGCGGAAGTCAGATTCGTCGAGAGCACGGCGTCCCAATCGGCGCGCTTCATGCGCATCAGCAGTTGGTCGCGCGTGATGCCAGCGTTATTCACCAGGATATCGATCTTGCCGAATTGCGCGAGGGCGGACTTGATGCCGGACTTCACCTGGGCTTCGTCCGAGACGTCCATAACGAGGACGAAAGCCGCCGACTTGCCGCCCGCGGCCGCGATCTCAGCGGCCAGTTCGTCGAGCTTCTGGCGATTGCGCGCCGCCACCGCAACGCTCGCGCCCTCGCGCGCCAAGGCCAGCGCGCAGGCATGACCGATGCCCTGCGACGCTCCGGTAACCAGCGCGACTCGACCCTCGAGTTTCATGACTGCTCCTTTTTAATAGGAAGCTGAAATTATAAATGGAGAGTTCGGGTTTCAAGGTTTCAGAGTTTCAAAGTTTCAAAGTTTCAAAGGCTTAGAGACGGCGGGCAGACTTTGAAACCTTGAAACTTTGAAACCTTGAAACCTTTTGCTTTAGCGATGTTTCCTTTGAACGCGCGGGTCTGACCTACTACACTTGAGCGGATAGAGCCATGCGGAAGAGCCTGACATTGATGCTTCGCCACGCTATGTATAACCTGCGTGGCGGCTTCCTGATTCGCCCGCTCACCATCGCGCTGACGCTCGGCTGCACGGGCGCATTCCTGTCGTGGCTGGAAGAGGAGTTTCCGGTCACGAGCGCGTGGGTGCCAACTGTGTTATTCCCCTCGCACGCCGACCCGCAAGTCGCGCAGGCCATTCTGGCGGGGATTGCCGCCTCCATTATGACGGTGGTGTCGATCGTGTTCGCCATCCTGTTGATGACGCTCACCCTGGCGTCGATGCAGTTCTCGCCGCGCATTATCGTCAGCTTTTCCCGGGACCGCGTGACGCAATGGACGCTTGGGATCTTTCTCGGCACTTTCCTGTACTGCATGGCGGCGCTGCCGGCGGCGCGCTCGCTGCCTCACCCGTTTGCGCCAGTCGCTACCGTTCTGGGCGCGATGGTGCTGGCGCTGATCTGCGTCGGGTTGCTGCTCTTCTTTATTCACCACATCTCGCAGGCCATCAGCGTCAATCACATTGTCGACCGGATCGCGGTAGAAACCGAAGCCATGATCGATGAGATTATGCCCTGGCCGCACCGGCTGAACCACCACGTGGAAGATGCGGAACCGCTGCGGCCTAACCCTAGCGAAGTGGCCGTCTTTAGCGAGGGCTCCGGGTACATCCGCTTCGTCGATACGCGACGCCTGGTCGCCCTGGCGAAGCACTATCACGTTACTATCCGCGTTCTGCGCCGGGTGGGGCACTTCGTGCCGGAGGGAATTCCGCTGATGATGGTCTCCAAGGGGAACCGTTTGCCGCCCGAAGGAACCGCCGAACTGCTGGCGGCGTTCGACCTCGGCCCGACCCGAACGTTGCAGCAGGATGTGGAGTTTGGCGTGCTGCAGATTGTCGACGTGGCGTTGAAGGCGATCTCGCCTGCGGTCAACGACCCTACTACCGCCATCAACTGCATCGATCAGTTGAGCCGCATTCTGATCCGCTTCGCGTCGCGAGAGCCGCCGGAGGATCTGCTCTACGATCCGCCGGGCATCGTTCGCGCTAGCATTGGATCGATCCACTTCGAGCGCCTGCTGGAGGCAGCCCTGGAGCAGATCCGCATGTATTCGAAAACGGACGTGGCGGTCAGCTTGCGGTTGCTGCGAGCCCTGGGGGATATCGCCGCCTCGACGCCCGATCTGGAGTTTCGCCGGGTACTCGTCGAGCAAGGAATGCGAACCGTGGCAGGCTGCGCCGAAAAGCTCGGCGAGGAGGAACTGAGAGAGTTGCGCGCTCGCCAGGCGGCGCTCGAAAGCTTCACCGCGATTTCGCAGGCGTAGATTAGAAGACCCGGGGAGGGACGGACGTCTCGCCCAGCCGGGCGGGGACGCCCGGCGCTCCACCAGCCATCGTAGGGTCGCGGCCTTAGCCCGCTTGCGACGCGGTCCTTCCTAGCGCCGCCGCCCCGAGAATTTTTTCAATTTTCTCGACCAGCGTCCGTCTTGAATAAGGTTTCGCCAGAAAATAGGTGCGTGATTCGGGCGCTTCCGCTTCGTACTCCGGGTCGCCGTAACCCGACGTCACCAGAATCACCACCTCCGGTGAATGCTCCCGCAGATCCTGCCCGAGTTGTTCTCCCGACCGTCCCGGAAGCACCATGTCGGTCATCACCAGATCGATTCGGCGTTTGCACTCTTCGTAAACCTTCATCGCATCTTGCGCATCCCCGGCCGGCAGAACTTCAAAACCGGCGCTCTGCAGAATGCTGCAAGTAGCCTCCCGCACAAAAGGTTCGTCTTCAACCAGAAGAATGGTGCGCCGCCGTGGCCGATCGTTTGCGAATGGATCGTTTGCGAATGCGTCGTTTGCGAATACATGGGGCTGAAGAGTCATACCATCCTCCGATTCACTTTCCTGACAAGTCTTTCTCCAGCAATCGCATGGCCTCGGCGGCTCCGCAAAGCGAGCGCGCTCCGCACTAACCTCTCAGTCTTCGGGAATGTGGTTCGGAATCTACTTGAGATTGGTAAGAATCGTCTGCTTCGGATCGAGCACAATCTTGCGCACGCCGCTCGGCGCGGGAAGCCGAAACCCAGTTTCCCGGCCATCCGCCAGCACTTCGCCGAGAAAAACCAATGCGTTACCCGCGGTTGTCGCGTACACCGGAACCGCGGTCACCAGATCGTCGGGTGCGTCCTTTTGTACGATGACGCCCGAAACCGAGGTCACACCAGCTTTCTCCGTGAAGCGAATTTCCCGCGCTTCCAGTTCCGGGATGGCCGTCCCTTCGATCCAACCTTCCAAAAACCATGTCAGCTTGTGACGATTCTCGTACCAAAGTGGGCGCGGCAGTTCCTCTTCGAAACCTTCCACTAATTCCTGCGTGCTTATGCTCTTTCCCGCATAGCGCTCTCTGATTTTCCGCAGCGCACGAAAGAACGGTTCTTCGGGATTCAACAGCGAATTCGCCCGCCCTTTCCGGGAACCGGATTCCGCTTCGGGATCGCGCGACATGGAATCGCGCAACACCGAATCGCGCGACATTGAATCGCGCAACATTGAATCGCGCAACATGGAACGCAACATGTGAAACAGCCACGTCCCTCTCTCGTAGCTGATCGCCTCGTATCCTTCGGGAAAATGCGACGACTCCAGCCGCTGGCCCAGCGTCACCGGTCCAGCATCGCGCAGCCGCTCTCCATCTTTGTTCTTGCTCAGAAGATCTCGCCGGTACTTTTCGAGAACCTGCCGGAATTGCGCCGGGTTCTGTTGCTCCAGCACCAGGAGCGCCGCATAGTTCGCCAGACCCTCGGCCAGCCACTGATCCCGATAACTCTTCCACAGCACCAGATCGCCCCACCACTGATGCGCCGTCTCATGCACCAGGACCTGGCTGTCGAGCTCGCGAGCCACCGGATCAAGATGCAGATCCGTCTGCTCTTGCGGGCTCAGAAACGCGAAGCTCGACAGGAAGACCAGCCCCGGCCATCCCTGGCTTAAATTCCCCGGCATCTGGGTCAGCGCGAGCGAGCTATACGGATAGGGACCAAACCATTGCGAGAAACTCTCAATCGCGTTCGCCGCCCTGTCCGCCACTGCTTGCACGTCACGCGCCGGAGACGGAGGAGGCGGAGTCACCGCCAGCGGCGGCCTCGATCTGGGCGTAAGAGAACTGGGAAAATCGGGCTGTTCCACCGCCTCCGCCTGCGCCTTCGGAAACGACTTCTCCACTCCCTTGGTGCCGTAGGCGTCGACCAGAACGTTGCCCGGCTTGGTCTTAACCTCCGCACGAACGTACTTGCCCAGGTTGAATCCGGCCACCGGAATCGTGCGCTCCGAGGTCCAACGTGAAACTTTCTCCGCCCCTGCCGCCTGGTTGGTTTCCGCCGCGTCTTCGTCTTTGTCTTTGTCTTCGTTATTGCCGGCGCGCGAGACCTGCTTTCCGGTCGCCACCAGCGTCCAGTTCGCCGGATAGTGAAACTCCATGTCGAACTGCGCCGGGCTCAAACCGAAATTCGGATACCATGTGCCGCGCGCGCCCACATACAGCAATCCTTTTCCCGCCTCCGACAGAACGTCGCCCGCGTAACTGAAGCGCAATTTCAATTTCTGTCCGGGCCCAAGCGGAGCGGGAAACACGAGCGCCACCAGGTCGTTCCCTTTTCGCCCCAGAGCGGTTCCTTCCAGCGCCTGGTTCTGGATTAAGTCCACCGGCCGACCATCCGCCTCGACGGCATCAATCTTCAGATAACGCGACAATTCAAACACCAGCGTCCTTTCTCCTCCGGTGCGAATTCGAACATTCATCTCCGTCGATGCCTGCAACCTCGTCGGCGGCTCGACCGACGCTCGAATCCGGAAGTCCGTAATCGAAGCGTCACCAGCCAGTGGAGCGGCGGCCGCGCCGCCAGACCTGCTGGGTGCGAACGAAGTCCAGATGTCGAAGAACTGGATGCCGTCTTTCGTCCGTGGCTGCCCGGCCCACAAGGGCTCGGGGCTGGCCGCATCCCAGAACACTTCAAAACTACCCAATTTCCTGCCCTGTAAATGAGCGTGGAGCAAGGGTGGAAATTTTCGAGCCAATTCGCTTCCACCCTCGCTACCCCCCGGGGTCGGAAGAAAATGACTGAAGTCCAGCAGCAGGCGCAAGGCATCAAACTCCGCCAGGCTCCGGCTGGTGTCGTTCCATTGTTTTATGAATTCCGCGCCCTCGTCCGCTGGCGTTAGAAACGGCTGCAAGATCGCCGCCGTGTCGTCGTTGAAGCGCAGATATCCCGAGGTGAACTGCTCTTCGAGAATCGCCATCCCGGTGAACAGTGCCAGCGATCCGCGTTCCACGCGGTTTGGTGGCCGCAGCCGTATCTCGCCCTCACCCTCGAAGAACGCGCCCGTAATGCGCCCGCAGATATCTTCTGTGAACGCCAGGGTGCCGTCGTCGAAATCAAGGTGGAGATTCGGCCGGTCAATCGAGGCGCCCCGCACGTGGTGCACGCGTTGCGGATCGAGTCCCACCGAACGGATCCGCGCGTACAGATCGCTAGTGGTTTGCGGACACGGGGGTCCCGGTAGCGCCGCCTGCGCGCACGCCGTCGCGGCCACGAGGCACAAAGCTAAACCGAATATCCAACACCACCGAACCGACCTTGGCCTCATAAACTGGGCCGTCCCTCCGGGACTTGACTCGTTTTTCCGTCTCTCCCAGCGCTGAAGCGCTGGGCTAAGCTAGCTTGCCCCTCCGGGCTGATATACGCACTTTTCAGGATGCGCGACCTCTTCCAGTCGCCCCAGTTCCAGCACCTTGGTCACCTTAACGCCCCTCAACCCCGTTGCTAGAATCAGCCAAGTGCGAACCCTGTTCCTCATTTTAGTGCTTCTGGCGGCGCTTCCCGCGTCCGCCGACGTCATTCACCTCAAGAATGGACGCACCATCTGGGCCGACCAGGTCCGCGAGAATAAAGACCGGGTCGAGTATGACCTCGGCGAAGACACTTACGCCATCCCGAAATCCTCGGTCGAGCGCATCGATGCGGGCGGCGTGGCCCCGGTTCACGCTGGAGCCTCTGGGAGCGTTCCCGACATCAATCCGCCCGCGCCCTCGTTCAACCACGAAGCCGACGTCGCTGAAAAACTCATCCGCGACGGCAAGGTTGATACCGACGCCCTCGCCAGCCTCGCGCAAAACGCCAATCCCGAACTTGCCGCCACCGCCTACTTCCTCGCCGGCAAGCACGAATCCGATCACGGTAACTTTCCGCAGGCCAAGCGCTACTACGAGTCCGCGCTCCGTTTCCAGCCGGACAACTCGACCTTGCTGATCTACTATGCGGCCACGCTGATGCGCACTGGCCATGCCTCCGAAGCGCTGTCCTACGCGCAACATGCCGCCAGCATCGATCCCGGTTCGCCCGATGCCATCGCCATGCTGGGCTTCGTGCAATTCGCCAGCGATCATACGCCCGAAGCCATTCGCTCCTGGAAGAAGTCGCTGACTCTGCGTCCCGATCCGACCGTCAGCCAATATCTGGCTCGCGCCGAGCGCGAATCGAGCGCCGAAACCGATTTTTCGCAACGCGAAAGCACCCACTTCAATCTGCACTACGAAGGCAAAGACACCTCCGAGAGCTTCCGCCGCGACCTGCTCGCGACCCTCGACTCCGAGTATGACGAACTGGTGGGCGATCTCGGCTACTCGCCCCACAACAACATCGCGGTCACGATCTACACCCAGCAGACGTTCTTCGACGTGACCCGCGCGCCCTCCTGGACCGGCGCCCTCAACGATGGCAAGCTGCGCATCCCCATCAGCGGCGTGCAGAGCGTTACGCCCGAGCTGGCCCGCGTCCTCAAACATGAACTGACGCACTCTTTCGTCTCGCAGATGTCGAGCAACCGCTGCCCCACCTGGCTGAACGAAGGCGTTGCTCAAATTGAAGAGGGCAAGTCGGCTGCTGCCTACGGACGTCAGTTGGCGCAACTCTTCGCCGCCGGAAATGAAATTCCCTTCAATGTGCTCGAAGGCAGCTTCATGAACTTCTCCGCTCCCGAAGCCACCGCCGCCTACGCCGAATCTCTAGCTGCCACCGAATACATTCGGGATGCCTACGGCATGAGCGAAATCACGCGCCTCCTGGAACTGCTTTCGCAAGGCAGCTCCACCGAAGCCGCTTTGCGCGCCACCGTCCACTCCGACTACCGGCAACTCCGCGATGAAATGACGCGCGCGCTCAAAGACAAATACGGCGAATAGACGAGAACTTCCGAAACACGCGGACAGGAGTGTCCGCGCCACACGCGTCGATCTGTAGCGCTGACTTCTTTTATTGCCGTGCAGTCGTTGCCGGAATCTGGAAGTCTACGCCGCGGTCGTCGTTGGCTTTGTGGGTTGCGGGGAGATCGAGGTCGGCGAGGAGGATCTTGCGGGTGCGGCCGTCGGCGAAGTCAAAGAGGGTATCGCCTACGATGGCGTAGTTGAGCACGTCGGAATGGTGGCCGTCTTTAAAAATAAGCACGGTCGGGGGCTGGACAGCCACGGGCTCGGCTAGTTCATCGGGCGATAGGTTGGCGGAAGCGTCGGCCTGCGGAGCGGAATCACGGTAGCTGGCACGTTCGGTGGAAGGATCGTCGTTCGCCGCACCAGGGTTCCGCGCACCAGGGTTCCGCGCACCAGAGTTCCGCGTGCCAGAGTTCTGCGCAGCGGAGTTCCGCGCACCGGGAGCGTGGACGTAGTCGACGACGTCGGGTGAGTCATTGTCATTGTCATTGTCATTCTCCTGGACGTCCTCCTGGACATCGGGAACGGCATATGGGATGTAGACCGGTTCGAGGACGCCGACAAGATCGGCGTGATCGTCATCCTTAGCCTTAGCCTTGCGGTGATGGTGATGGTGCTCGGAGGACAGCGTAGGATTCGGGTTCGTGGGCAAGAAGAAGTTGGCACAGCAGTTTCCAAAGATTGGCCAGTTGCTGCCGTAACCGTTTGGCCCGAGCGACGTTACGCTGGGACTCACGCCATTAATGAACCTCCCGCCGAAACCGATTGACGTGACCGAGGGGGCGACGCCGTTCATTGATGTGACCGAAGCGGGGACACCGTTGGTCTGGGCCTGAACGGGCAAACAGGCAGCGACGGAGAACACGAGTAAGAAGGTAAGCAGGAAGAGGATAAGCAGGAAACAGGATCGCATACCGGCCAGCATGGGAAGCCTCCCCCGCCTAGGGTACACCAATTTGACGCCTGACCTATTAGAACTCGCGGCCACCGCTGAAGTTGCGCGAGAAATTTGCGTTGGGGCCCAAATCTGCCGGTTAGGCTGCGGTCAGGGGCGCGCGGGCAGCTATCCGGCGCAATTCGAGCATGCGGTGGCGGACGTAGCCGTCCTCGGTCAAATGGGCGGAAGCAATGGCTTTGCGGCTGCTGGCAACCATCTGGTCGAGCGGGCGGCGTTGGGGGAATTGCGGGTCGAGTTCACGGCAGAATTCGCAGGGCCGGCTGGAGCGTGTGTCGAAGCGATAGATGACGGCTGGATCAATATGTTCCACGAGAGCGGCTCCTGGGAGGGGCGAGAATAGATGTCCGGTTTGTGAGGCAGAGTCACATTTTTATGCCCCGGCAGATTCATTCATTGTTTGGACGACGCTTTTGTACTACACGGCAAGGGAGCTGACAAGCCCCTTTGTGGCGCGCCCAAATTTCCTACTTTCGGGATACCTTAAGTCTACAGGAAGGGCGGAAATCCAGCCCTGACGTGCGGTGACATGACGGCGACGCTGGGCTGTGATTTCTGGCATGATAAAGCCACGTCTTGTTCTGGAGATCATAATCTGGAGATCGCGTGAAGCGCGCCGATGCCAACCCGAGTACGGTGTTCTTTTTCGACGTGGACAATACGCTGCTCGACAATGATCGCGTGGCGGAAGATCTGAAGCGGTATCTCACGAACAAAGTGGGCGAGGCTTGCGAGCAGCGCTATTGGGAAATCTTCGAACAGTTGCGCAAGGAGCTCGGATACGCGGACTACCTGGGAGCGCTGCAGCGGTATCGCGTCGAGCGGCCGCGCGATCTGAAACTGCTGGCCGTGTCGCACTTCATGGTGAATTATCCTTTTGCCAACCGGCTGTTTCCGGAGTCGCTGGATGCGGTGGAGTACGCGCAGCGATTGGGGCGAGCGGCGATCCTGAGCGACGGCGATGTGGTTTTCCAGCCTCTCAAGGTAGACCACTCGGGCCTGTATGAGATTTTCGAAGGGCATGTCTTGATCTATATCCACAAGGAACAGGAACTGGACGATGTGGAGGCGAAGTATCCGGCGACGCACTACGTGATGGTGGACGACAAGGTGCGTATTCTGGCGGCGATCAAGAAGTATTGGGGAGCGCGGGTGACCACGGTGTTCCCGCGCCAGGGACACTACGCGCACGATGCGGCGCTGGTGGCTGAGTATCCGAAGCCGGATATCACGCTGGAGCGGATTGGGGAGTTGCAGAAATATTCGCTGGAACAGATTTTGGCGGCAGCAGGAAAGTGAGCGTCTACTCGGGTTCTTCTTCTTCCTGAGACGCGCCGGCTCGCACCAGAGTTTCCAATTCCCGGTTGAGACTGGCACGGCTGGCTTCGGGCAATTCCAAGAAGCGAAAAGGCTGGAGACATCCCTGGGTCGCCCACATGGGAAACAACATATGTGAGCGACAGCGGATGCTGGTACAGCCGAGGTGGAACACGACTGTCACCCGGATGCCTTCGTCGAGCGGGCGTTCGAGCGAGACCAAGCCGCCGTTGACGGAGAGCTGATTCATGCGTCCGCGGATCTGACGCCCGTTTTCGAGCACGACCACGACAAGGATGGAGCCACCGAGCTTGACGCGCGAGCCCCGTTGTCCTTTCGGTATGGTGGCGGTGGAAGACATTCTCGATCAATTTTGCATCAAGTGGCGGCAACAGGGCAGATTACCAAAGTCAGGGCCTCGGTTTTTATGGGCGGCGCAGCCCCCGGCTTCGGGTTCGCTCTTCGAAAGCCGACTACCCGGCAAGAACGCCCGGTTACCCCAGGAATCCTATGAAACTCGGGACTTATGTCACCGTGCAGAATCAACGTCGAGACGAGGGCTGCTCTGGAGGGATCATCACAGGAATCCCAACCTTCGCCGCAATCAAATGCATATACCCACCAGGCATTCAAGTGAACACGCCACGCTCCTGAGTGAGGCTAACATCTCTTTTTCCTGATCGGGTGTCACGCCTTCCTCCCTTCCTGGCTGCCGGCACGGCATTTCGGATTGACCGTCATAGACTTACCAGGTGTTTTTCTATTTCATCCTCACAGTGGTGCCAGTGTGGCTGAGTACCAGACTAAGCCAGAAATCCTGCTGATACTCGTGACTGGGATCACCGCTTACGGTGATAGAAACGGCAGCTCATTCCTTCGGTTCGTGGTGGAGGCCCTTGTCGTACATCGCGCCGTAGTCCAAATACTGCGCGGCGGGGTTGTCCCAATAACTGATCTCGACCTTCTCGGTTTCGCCGTTTTTGCCAAAGCTGGCGGTCAAGTGGGCGTTTATGCCGGCCCAATATGTCGGCAGATTGAGTTTGCGATAACGCGCGATCACCTGGTCGCGCAGCGCAGGATCGAAGTGCACGCCGTATTTGTCGACCAGCGTCTTGATGGCGTCGTAGTCGCCTTCCGCCTTGATGCGCATAACTTCGGAGAGAAGCATGCCAACCCCCTGGCGCATCTTTTGATAATCGGCTACGCGAACGTAAGTCTTGCCGTCGCGCGTAAACTGTTCGATCGAGCCGGGAACCTTGTCCGCGATATAGTGTGCGATCAGCTGCCGGTCGCGCTCGTGGTCTTCTTCAATGGTGTCACCGTGTGGAATGCGCCGCAGTTGGAGCAAGGCGACCACGGCCGCGTTGTCGTACATAGTCTTGGCCACTTCCTCCTGATTCGAGATCAGGCCCAGTTCTTTCAGCTTGGGGTCCCACGCGTTCCACAGCGCCATCAGGTCGGCGCGCCCTTCCTCAAGCGTGGAAAAATATTCCTTCAGGAAGGGCTCGGCGCCGTGGCTCATGCGTTCACTTAGCTTGCCGGAGCCGTGGCCGATGACTTCGTGCAAGGCCGTCATCAGGTCCTCAGCTTCCTGGCCGTACCTGGCGTTGCGCTCGACTTGCGCGGGGCCGGCGGCGAATTCCGCGATGGCCGTCTTACCGGCGGCCTGGTCCAGGGCGCGGCTGCTCCCGGTGAAGAGGAAATTCTTGGTGCCATATTTTTCGTGGATTTCGTTTTCGTTGGGAAGATTGTCGCCCACCGTGGGAACGGTGAAATCGCCGGATTCAATCAGCGTCTCTACCGCCTTCACCACCGGCGGCGTGAACTGCTCGCGCTTGTACTTCGCGTCCCAGGGAGCCTTCTGTTCGAAATAGCCGGCATTTTCCGCCAATTTTTTCATGGCCGTGGTAACGGGCTTGTCAGTGATGGTGACAAAACTCTGCGAGCTGCCTTTCGCGCCGCGGGCGTCGCGATAGACCTCGATGAAGCCGTTGTCAAAGTCCACCGTGGCGTCGTTCTGCACCCACGCGGTGCCGAATGCCACCCAGTCCTTGTATTCGCCGGTCTGGTAGAAGCGGATGAGGGGATCAATCACCTCGGCCTGCGCGGGCTCGGCGTAGCCGCGGGCTTTCTCGAAGCATTCGACGGCCTTCTTCAGGAACGTGGCATACAGTCCGGGAGCGACCTTGCCGTCGGGCGTGCCGGCGCGGTAGACGAGTTCGGTAAGTTTGCCATCCGCGCCTTTGACCACCCGCGAGTTCAGCGGATACTTTTCCTGAAACCCCTTCAGATCGTCCAGACTCACGCCCGGGTAAAAAGTGTTCGAACTGGCCTGGATCGTATCTTTTCCTCCCACCGGACTCTTGGCGGTCGTCATCGGCTCAAACGCGGGATCGAAAAGCGACGCGCGCAATGACTCCAGCTCCCGCGACACATCGGCTGAGTTCTTTAGCGGCGGCAGATCGGCGTACGCCGTGCGGAACGCTCCGTTCTTCTGCGCGATCAACGCGGCTTCCTTCAACTGTTCGAAGGTAAAAGCGGGCAGAAATTTCTGCGACGTCATCTCGTTGTGATTGCCGCGGTTGGCCCAGAAGAGCTTCGTAAACTCGGCGATCTTTGCCAGCGCCGCCGGATCGATCCCCTTCGGACGCGCCATGATTTCCTCGAGCAAACGCTTCTGTTGCAGACCGTAGGCGGACAACTGATCGTAAATAATCGGGTCGATAGCGATCGAAGCCTGCGTCAGCCAGTACGCCAGGGCCTGCTGCCGGGGCGACAGCGCCTGAAAGCTGGGAGCGTGCAGTTGAATGAATGCGGTGTCGCCGACGCGCTCGACGACGACGTTCGTAGCGTGGTCCGGCTGGCACAGTGCAGGGGTGGCAATAGCTAACATGATGAGCAAATGCAAAAAGAAGAGTGCGGAATTCAACGGTTTCAAGGGATGGCCTCCATGCGATTCGGTCCGAACCGGGACCAAACTCCGCAGGCTACCACAAACTGGGCAGTCGGGATGGAAGGGACGCCCGGGAAAGGGCTGGTTTACTCGGAAGGCATTAACCTGGGTTTACGAACGCTGGAGGTCTAGAAGGCTGCGGAAAAAGTCGGCCCTCGATACCCAGCCCCTAAAGGGGCGTCTGATTTCGAAGGACTTACGGTATCGCTAAAGCGATACCCTGATACAAAATTCGAGTTTCCCGCAGCCTGCTAGCCTTTGATCTCCCTTTGCACCACGGCGAGGTCGATGTCCATGGTGTGTTCTTGAAATATCAATCCCTTCATCACATCGGCAGCATCTTTCTTATCCAGCTGCTCGAAGCACCGTACAAGCAGCAACCTCGAGAACATATCGTTGAGATCGTCCTGCAGTACGCTAGAGGCCTCGTCATATTTCTTCTGGTAATAGAGGATCGAGCCTCTTCCTCCACGCATGGCCGCGTACACGTTGGGATCCTTCGTGGATGCGCCCAATGCCTCAAGTTCGGCCTGTACCTTCTGGGCGGTCTCGGTGTCGCCATTGGCGCTGGCAATGCGAACCTTGTACGCCATTACCCGCGCTACGGCTTCGTCGCGGTCCGACTTGGGGATCGCTTTGCTGGCTTTTGCCGCCTCAATTGCCTGGTCAAAATATCCGAGTGCAGCGTCGGTTTTCTTCGTAATCAACCCGAGAGCGATGAGGCTTTCCAGTTCCAGGGAGATGCGTTTGACAGAATGCATCTGCCCAGTGAAGTCCGTTAGAAGCTTTGAGGCTTCTTCGTTCTTACCCTCGCGCACGTAGGTGTAGATAGACATCTTCCGGCAGTCCAGGCGCGTGCTGACGGAGCCGCTGCCGCTGCACTTCTCATACTCGTCTCGCGCTTTCTTCTCGTCGCCCATCAAGGCGTAAGTGTCGCCCAGGCCGAGTTGAGAGGATTCAAACGTGGGGAGGATCTTCAGGGCCCGGCGGTAATGTTCCAAAGACTCTTCATAGCGCCCGGCCAGGCGCAGGACCTCGCCGTACGAATCCTCTGAATTGGGTTCGTCCGGGACCTGCTCGGCGTAACGCCTGATCATTTCAACGGCGCGATCGAATCGCTGCAGATGCGCATATGCGAATCCCAATTCATCGAGAGCGGGAGCAAAATTCGGGTCTATTTTCAGAGCCGCCTCCTGCAAGGCAACGTCTCGATCGTACTGATGCATCTGGAGTCCGTACCAGGAACCAACCGTGCACAGTATGCGTTTCTGTTCTGGATACTGCGATACAAGGTCGTTGGCGACCTGGATGGAATACATAAGATCCGTCTCGGACCGGCTAAGGAACCAGCGAACCAATAGATCATCAACGCCGCCCTGCGGCTGATGTTCGATGAGGTAGCGGGCCTTATCGCGAGCTTCGCGGGCGTAATCCGGGCTGGTTTCTACAATGGAAAGCATTGCCCAGGCGAGGGCCAGGTTCGGGTCGAGCTTCGTGGCTTCGCGCCATTTCTGCATCGCCTCATAACTTCGGCGGTTTTCCTGCAGCCTGATTCCTTCCTGATAGAGACGGACGGCCTGCGGGGATTTCGGAAGCGCAGCGGTCTCGGCGACGGCGGAGGCAATCAGCACCGTTGCGACGATGCACACAAGGACGTATCGCATAATTAGCAACGTAGCAGAGTTTGGATTTCGAGAGAAATGACCAGGGTAACTTGAACCAGCTTTCTCTATATGCTTAACTCACCGCATCGTGAGTCAGTCTAATTTTGGCAGTTTGAGGGTCTCAGTCCGGAAGGTGGCGATGCTGGCGCTGCTCGCGGCTGCGCCGCTGCTGGGGTTTGCAAGAGACGCGGCGCTGGTGGTGGCCAGGAACTCCAAGGTGACCGCAATACAGTCGGCTGCTTTCATGAAGGCATTCAAGTCGGCGCCAGCTCGGCTGGCTGACGGCGAGGAAATAGTTCTGGTCGTCAAGGGGCTGGACGCGCCCGAAACTCAGATTGTGGGCCGCAAACTCCTGATGCAGACGCCGGAGGGACTGAACGAAGCAGCGGCCAGGCGAACCATTATCGTGGTCAGCAGCGACGAAGAAGTCATTAGAATTGTCGGTAATGTGCCCAATGCGGTGGGAGTTGTTGACGTTTACTCCATCACGGGCGCAATCAAAGTCATAAAGGTTGACGGAAAGCTTCCTCTCGAACCCGGCTACCTGCTTCGTTACAACTAGGGCGCCTCGGGGCGTTGACGAGCCATTCGTCAAACCGTGCGCTTGCTCTGACGTTCACCTCAAACCGACCCACTACCCGCCCTGGCAGACCCGCCCCTCTCGCATGCTAGAATCGATAGTGTGATGCCCCGAACCGATGCTTCCTGACATCGACAAATTGCTGGAACTGCAGG
Organism: Terriglobales bacterium; assembly: GCA_050011975.1. Lineage (GTDB taxonomy): Bacteria > Acidobacteriota > Terriglobia > Terriglobales > Acidobacteriaceae > Acidiflorens. The sequence goes on from JBEKIB010000027.1 coordinate 15,310, forward strand.
CGGCGGATAAAGAGATCCGCAAACTGCGGGACGAAGTCGCCGCGCTGCCGAAACGCGTGGCGGTGATCGAGCAAAAGCTGGCTGGGACCAAGGCGCACCTGGAAAAGGCGCGGACTGCGGCCAAGGGCGACGAAGCCAACCGCAAGAAGTTCGAAGCCAACATAAAAGACCTGCAAGGCAAGATTTCCAAGTATCGCGACCAGTCGCTCGACGTAAAAACCAACGAACAGTACAAAGCCATTCTGCATGAGATCCAGTTTGCGGAGCAGGAGATTCGCCTCAACGAGGACCGCATCCTGGAGGTTATGGTCAACGTCGAGACGCGCGAGAAGGACGTCAAAGCGGCGGAGGCGGAACTGAAGGCGGAGACGGCCGAGATCGAAAAAGAAAAAGAAGAAGCGCGAAAAGTTACGGCCGAGGATCAGAAGAAGCTTTCCGAGTGGAACGCCAAGCGCGACGCGCTGCGGCACGGGATTTCCGAAGATATTCTTCGTCACTATGAGCGGGTGGCGAAGTTCCGCGGCAATGGACTGGCGGAAGTCCTTGACCACAAATGCATGGGCTGCCAGGTGATGCTGCGGCCGCAGACCTACAACGAAGTGCGGAATGGCGAGAAGGTTATGGTCTGCGAATCGTGCTCGAGAGTTTATTACTTCAATCCCGCGAACGAAGTAAAGCCGGAGCAGGAAGTGGTGACGGTGACCGGGAGAAAACGAGCGCGGCCCAAGGCGGATGCGCCACAGGCGTGGTTCTACCGTCCGGATTACGGCGAAGAAGGCGAAGTGCTGCTGGTGTTTATTAATAACGGCGGCAATTCTTCGCGGCGCATCTACGAACTGCACACGGGACGCCAGTTCGGCGACATACTGCTGCGCGAAGGAAATTACCGCCAGGCGTTTCCCGAGGACCTGACCGACGCCGCCCTCCGGCTGAACGGGCATTGGGAAGAAAAAGAGATCGACGAGTGGGGCTCCGAAATTCCCTCGAATGCGCTCGACCTTCTTCAAAAAGATCTGCTCGCCATCCGGCGCGAGCACAAGGCGAGCCACAAGCACTCCGCCCCTCCGGCGGAACAATCAGCTGTCCACTAGAGCCTCGCTAAACGGCGCCCGAGCTTTCAACTCCCCGATCCTCTTTTCGATTGTGGACGGCCCATTTCTGTTCCTGATCCGGGACGAGCAGCAACATACTTCGCACAGCTAGCGTTCAGCGAAGCCGTAGATTACCGTGGATTACGGAAAGCCGTTTTATGACCGGAACAGAGGTTTCATCCATGCTATCGTCTCCGCAAGCGCAGAGATTAGAGATAACTATCGATGAACGCCATGGATTCGACGGAGCAGAAGCCCGACCAGCGCCCGGCGGAGTCCTATGTTTTCCAGTCCCCGCAGAAGCGGAGATTGATTGTCTGCCTGCTGCTGGTTCTGGCAACGCTTGCGCTCTATAGTTCCGTCACCCGCGCTCCATTTCTCAATTACGACGACGCCGCATACGTCACCCGCAACCCCCAGGTTCGTGCCGGGCTCACCTGGAACACTGTGGTTTGGGCTTTTCGCAGCGCCGAACTTTCGGACTGGAAACCGATCACCTGGCTTTCTCATGCTCTGGATTGCCAGATTTTCGGCTTGAACCCGGCGGGTCCGCATACCATCAACGTGCTTCTCCATGCGGCCAACACGGTGCTGCTGTTTTTGATTCTGGAGGGCGCTACGGGCATGGCTTGGCGCAGCCTGGTGGTGGCCACGCTCTTCGGTCTTCATCCCATCAATGTGGAGTCGGTGGCGTGGATCGCGGAACGGAAGTGCGTCCTCAGCATGTTCTTCTTCCTGCTCGCATTGGCTGCCTATGGCTGGTACGCGCGCCGGCCCGGCATCGGGCGATACCTGGTTGTGACTCTTGCCTATGCTCTGGGCCTGATGTCCAAGGCGCAGGTGATTACGTTGCCGTTTGCCCTGCTGCTGCTGGACTACTGGCCGTTAGGCCGTCTCGCTCCTCGGGATGCCGTTGAGGGCGAATCGGCAGTCGCACCCGCCCGCGGCCACGCTTTCTGGAGTCTGGTTGGGGAGAAAGTACCTTGGTTTGCGATGTCGGCGGTGAGCGCAGTCATCACCCTGAAGGTGGAGGCGGACGCAACCGCCGCAACCCAATTGAAACTTCCGCTCTGGGTACACTTTGGAAATGCGGCGATCTCCTATGTCCAATATCTTGGAAAGGCCTTCTGGCCGGTCAATCTGGCGCTGGTGTATCCGCATCCCGAGCTTGGGATCAGCGTCTCCGCGGCGGCGTTGTCGGCCGGCGCAATCATCGGGGTCACAACGCTGGCCGTGATCTTCCGGCAGCGGCGTCCTCTTTTTGTCGGATGGTTCTGGTTTCTGGGGACGATGGTGCCGATGATTGGACTGGTGCAGATTGGGGTTCACGCTATGGCCGACCGCTACGCCTATATCCCGCTGCTGGGGATTTTCGTAATCGTCTGCTGGGGTGCAGCGGATCTGATGAAAGGCTGGCATGTCCCAACGGTGGTGACAGCGGCCGGCACTGCAGCCATCCTGCTGACACTGGGAGTTGCGCTGCATCGGCAGGTGGGTTTCTGGAGCGACAATGTCACCCTGTGGGCGCACACGGCGGAGATCACGGAGAGAAACTACATTGCCGAAGATAACATTGCTACCGCGTTGATTGACGAGGGCAGGCTGGACGAAGCCATGCCACACCTGCGGCGGGCACGAATGTGGCGGCCCGACGACCCGCTGCCCGTACTCAATATCGCGATCTACGAGCAGACGCACGGCAACTATCAAGTGGCTCTCGATGGCTACGCGAGAATGCCGCAATGTACGAAGGATCTTTCTTTGCTGGCGATGGCGGGAGTGTACAGCGGATATGCGCACTACGCGCTGAGACAATATAACCACGCGCGACAAGACTTCGAAGCCGTGGTTAAGGAACAGCCGGGGAATGCGGCGGCCTATCGCGGATTGGGCCTGGTGACGCAGCGATCTGGCGACATTACGCAGGCTACCCGGGATTATGAACTGGCGGTCGAGCTCGAGCCCACGCCGATGGGTTACCTGCTTCTGGCCCAGGCCCTCGAACTGGGCGGACAGGCAGAAGCCGCGCGTGCCGCGCAGTCCCAGGCGGCCAGCATGACGCGGGATCTTAACGACGACATGGCCATCGTGAAACAGTTATTGGCAAACTAGCTTGGACGCCAGAGCAACTCGCGGTCTGGCCGGCCGCCGCGTTACCCTCAATCAGGTCGCAGCGAAAACCAACTCCTACTTGGCGCCGTACGGATTTTTATACCGCAGCACCGTGGCCAGATTCTTGCCGCGGATGATTCCTGCCTGGTGATACGTCAGTCCCCAGGAATCGATGGTTGACATATCCGGGAAGATGCAGGCCTCGAGCACGGTGTCGATGGGGTCCGACTTCTGTACCCACCCCCCTCCGTTCAGGTTAATCCCACCGAACAGATCGCTGCCGCCAAGCTGGGAGCAGTAGCAGGATGCCGGATTGCCGCTGCAACTGCTGCCGTTATACGGAACCTCGGCGTAATAGGCTAGCGCTGCCAGCGTGGGCTGATCGGTGTAGAGCGTCGAAAGCAGCACGTGAATCCGCGATCCATTTTTTTTGGACGTGAACTTGCAAAATTCTCGATCCCCGGAAAGACGGAGCCAGTTCTTCTCGTCGTCGTTAGTGTTGAAGTAAGGAGAGCGAAGGTCGACTTCGCCGCCTTTCTTGACGCAATACGCCTCGGCCTTGCCAAGATCGGCGCTATCCTGCGAGTTCGCATTGCTGGCACTCCCGGCTTGCACGGGTCTGGCGGCGGGAAGAAAAACTGCGATTGCGATGCAAAGGATTATCATCAGTACGGCGAGTGGACGCTTCACGAGGGGCCTCCTGGGGGAAATGTCGATTTGACCATCAATCGATGGCCGAAGGCTAACATAAAAGCGCTGCCGTCGCCCCGCGCCCATTTTGCGCCGCCCGGTCACAATTTGAGCCCTAACTTGACGCCGATTTTGCTGTAAGATTGCCCGCACGAGGTGAGCGATGGCCCCCAACGACAACGATTCCCACGACGCAGATTTCCGCGACCACGACCTCAGCCTTTCTTCCCAATCCCGGCGTTCGTTTCTCAGCCTGTCGGCCGCCGCATCGGCCGCGCTGGCATTGCGCATTGTCACCGAGCCGATGCTGGCGGCTCAGACGCGGCGCGTGCGCAGTTTTCCGAAAGATGCGATCCGGATTGACGCCAACGAAAACCCGCTGGGGCCCAGTGCTTCAGCGCGCGAGGCGGCAGCCGCCATGGTTCCGCAGGGCGGCCGTTATTCTTTCTGGCTCGCGGACGATCTGGTGGAGACGCTGGCGCAAGTGGAAGGCCTGAAGCCGGAACAGGTTCGCGTCTATGCCGGATCGAGCGAGCCTCTGCATCACACGGTGGCCGCTTTCACTTCGCCGCAACGCAGCTATGTCACGGCCGATCCGGGGTACGAAGCAGGAATGTTCGCCGCCCACGCCGCCGGCGCCAAGGTGGTAAAAGTCCCGCTGACTAAGACCTACGCGCACGATGTTAAGGCCATGCTGGCCGCGGCGCCCGACGCGGGCGTGTTCTATGTTTGCACTCCGAACAACCCGACCGGCACGCTGACCAGTCATTCCGATATCGAATACCTGGTCGAGAACAAGCCCAAGGGTTCGGTCGTGCTGGTGGACGAAGCCTACATTCATTTTTCCGACGCGGTTTCGGTGATGGACCTGGTGAAAGCCGACAAGGACGTGCTCCTGCTGCGCACCTTCTCGAAGATTTACGGCATGGCGGGCCTGCGCTGCGGAGCGGTATTCGGCCGGCCCGACCTGCTGGAGAAAATTGAACACTACGGCGGCTGGAATTTTATGCCGATCACCGCTCTCGCCGCCGCATCCGCCAGCCTGAAAGACACACAACTGGTGCCCGAGCGCAAGCGCATCAACGCCAGCGTCCGCGGCCAGGTTTTTGCCTGGCTCGACAGCAACGGATACTCCTACGTTCCCTCGGAATCGAACTGCTTCATGCTCGACACGAAACGCCCGGCCAAGGCAGCCATCGATGCCATGGCCAAGCAAAATGTATTTATCGGACGCATCTGGCCGGTGTGGCCAACCTACGCGCGCATCACGGTAGGAACCGCGCCCGAAATGGAGCAGTTCCAGGCCGCATTGCAGAAAGTGATGTCAGGCGCGGTGACGGCCAGCGTCGGCGGCCCTCCGAGCGCGGGAGAATTGGGCAAACGCGGGCGGAATCTGGACGGCATTGTGATCCAAGCTTAAGGGCTCGAGGGCTCGTGTGGTGACGGGGCTTCGCCCCGTCCAAGCGGGGAAGAGCCCCGCTATCACACATTCGCTGCGGCTCCGCGATAACATCTATTCATGCCGAAAAAACGCGCCGTCTCCGCCAAGCATGCGGAGCCTTCCGTAAAACTCTCTGCCCGAGGAGTGGCTCGCCTCGAAGCCCGTCACCCTTGGGTCTACCGTTCCGACATTATCGAAGAAAAAGACATCCCGGCTGGCTCCGTCGTTCGTGTCCTCGATCAGCGCGGCAAATTCCTCGGCACCGCGCTCTACAGTTCTTCGTCGCAGATCGCGATCCGCATGATCTCGCACGGTTCGGTCGCCGATCTGCCCGCCATGGTCGCGGAGCGCATTCGCGCCGCCATCGCCTACCGCAAAGAAAACGACCTCGTCTCCAACACTGACGCCTACCGCATCGTCTTCAGCGAAGCTGATTTTCTGCCGGGCCTCATCGTCGATCGCTATAACGACGTGCTTACGCTGCAAATCCTAACTCAAGCCATGGACGCCGCCTCCGTGCGCGAAGCCGTTCTGCAAACGTTACGTGACGAACTGCGACCGGCGGGAATCGTCGAGCGCGTCGAGGCTCGCATTCGCGAACTTGAGCAATTGCCGCCGCGACAGTCCGGACTTCTTTGGGGAGAGAAGAGTTTGACCGAATTCAACATGAACGGCGTCCGCTTCCACTACGACGGCATGGAAGGTCAGAAAACCGGCGCGTTCCTCGATCAGCGAGAAAACTACGCCGCCGCGGCCGAGTACGCTCACGGCGAAGCCCTCGACGCATTTTGCTACCAGGGAGGATTCGCGCTGCACCTTATTAGTGCTATGCTCCCCGCCGCGAAGTGTTCTAGCGTCACGGGAGTCGACAGCTCGCGTCCCGCGCTCGAAATGGCGGAGAAGAACGCGCTACTGAACGGGCGCGAACTGGAGTGGATCGAAGCCAACGCCTTCGACCTTTTAAGGGAGTACTCCGCCGCGAACCGGCGATACGACACCATCGTTCTCGATCCGCCAGCCTTCGCCAAGACCAAGCGCGACCTGGAAAAAGCCCTCGGCGGCTACAAGGAACTCAACCTGCGGGCCATGAAGATGCTGCGCCCCGGAGGGATTCTCGTCACCTGCTGCTGCTCCTTCCACGTCAGCCCCGCCGACTTCCTGAAAGTCGTAGCGGCCGCCGCCCAGGACGCCCACAAATCCTTGCGTGTGGTAGAGCACCGCGGGGCGGCTAAAGATCATCCAATCCTGCTGAATGTGCCCGAAACCAGCTACCTCCAGTGCTTGATATTGAGTGTAAGCAATTGAAAAATAGACAGATAAAATACTTGACAATAACACACTAAGATTTTATGCTTACGCTATACTAATTAACAAATCCGGGAGCTTCCGATAGCTCTCAGTTTTGAATTTCAAGTAGGAGGATTTAGGTTATGACCATGATTACCCGTTGGGATCCATTCCGTGAGTTCGTCACCCTGCAAGACCGCATGAACCGGTTGTTCCGCGATCCGCGTGGACCGGAAGGGCAGGATGAATCTCTGACCACAACCGCATTTGCGCCGCCCGTGGACGTCTACGAGGACGAGCACAACATCACGCTGAAGATCGAAGTGCCGGGAATCGACGAGAAGGACATCGACGTCCGCATCGAGAACAACACCCTGACCGTGCACGGCGAGCGCAAGTTCGAGAAGGAAGAGAAAGAAGAAAACTTCCGACGTGTGGAGCGTCAGTATGGCAGCTTCACCCGCACCTTCACTCTTCCGAACACCGTCAACCAGGAGAGCGTTCAGGCCGACTACGACAAGGGCGTGCTGAAGATCAAGTTGGCAAAGAAAGCCGAAGCCAAGCCCAAGCAGATCAAGGTAAACGTCTCTAGTGAAAAGCTGGGCAGCGAGAAGACGCTGGAAGGCAAAGAACCAAAGAGCGCCAGCAAAGCCGCGTAAACCAGTTGCCAGTGGTCAGTGGCCAGTTGCCAGTTGCCAGCCAGGCAAAGGCCGGCAGAGGTAAACTCAGCGGGAGGCGAAAAACAGCGCCTCCCGTTTCATTTTGAACATAAAATATCTTGTCACCTGAAGCGACGGACCTCTGCATTCTTGAGGTGCCGCCAAACTGCATAGGTTCTTTGCTTCGCTCAGAGTGACATGACAGTCAGAGGAACAAACAAATGCCGATTCGTTGGGATAAATTCACCGTCAAGGCGCAGGAAGCGGTCCAGCGCGCGAACGAGCTTGCCTCCGAACACGGCAATCCGGAGATGACGCCGCTGCACCTGCTGGCCGCGTTGGTCGAAGATAAAGAAGGCATCGTCACGCCGGTGCTGGAGAAAATCGGCATCGGGCCGCAGGCCGTGCTCAGCGACCTCTATAAAGAAATTGAGAAGCTGCCGAAAGTCTCGGGCAGCGGCGGCGCGCAACAGCCGGCTCTGTCGTCACAGATCAACCAGGTTCTTGAAAAATCCTTCAAAGAAGCAGACGCCTTCAAAGACGAATACGTTTCGACCGAGCACATGCTGCTGGCGTTGACCGATCTGAAGCGCGATCCCGCCCAGGAGTTGATGGCGCGTCACGGCGCGACGCACGACGCCATCTTGAAGGCGCTCACCGCAGTTCGGGGATCGCAGCGCATCACCGACCAGAATCCCGAAGGGAAGTACCAGGCGCTGGAGCGTTATGCGCGCGATCTGAACGAGCAGGCGCGGCGCGGGAAACTCGATCCTGTCATCGGACGCGACGAAGAAATACGCCGCGTCGTGCAAGTGCTTTCGCGGCGCACCAAGAATAATCCGGTGCTGATCGGCGAGCCGGGAGTAGGCAAGACGGCCATCGTCGAGGGCCTGGCGCAGCGCATTGTCTCGGGCGACGTGCCTGAAGTCCTGAAGAACAAGCGCGTCGTATCGCTCGATCTGGGCTCGATGCTCGCCGGGGCGAAATATCGCGGCGAGTTCGAAGACCGGCTGAAGGCCGTCCTCAAGGAAATCGAAGACTCGCAGGGCAAGATTATTCTCTTCATCGACGAGTTGCACACGCTGGTCGGCGCAGGCGCCGCCGAGGGAGCGATCGACGCCTCCAATATGCTGAAGCCGGCGCTGGCTCGCGGAGAGTTGCGCGCCATCGGAGCGACCACGCTCAACGAATATCGCAAGTACATCGAGAAAGACGCGGCGCTCGAACGCCGCTTTCAGATCGTGTTCGTGGGCGAGCCAAATGTCGAAGACACGATTGCGATTCTGCGCGGGCTAAAGGAAAAGTACGAAGTGCATCACGGCGTCCGCATCAAGGATTCGGCGATTGTGGCGGCAGCAACGTTATCTCATCGCTACATTTCCGACCGCTTCCTGCCCGACAAGGCCATCGACCTGATCGACGAGGCGGCCGCCTCGCTGCGCATCCAGATCGATTCCATGCCGACGGAAATCGATCAGCTTGAACGCCGCGCCACGCAACTCGAAATCGAAAAACAGGCGCTGAAAAAGGAAGACGACCCGAATTCCAAAGAGCGCCTTGCCCACGTCGAGAAAGAACTGGCCGGCATTCGTGAACAGTCGAACGCGCTCAAAGCCAAGTGGAAGCAGGAGAAAGACGTAATCGCGAAGGCGCGCGCGCTGAAAGAAAAACTCGAGCAGCTCAAAATCGAAGAAGCCGCCGAGGAGCGCAAAGGAAATCTGGAGCGGGTGGCGCAGATCCGCTATGGCCTCATCCGCAACACTGAAGAGGAACTGAAGAAAGTCACCGCGCAGATCGACAGCAAGACTGGGCACCGCATGTTGAAAGAAGAAGTCGATGAGGAAGATATTGCCCGCATCGTCTCCAAGTGGACGGGCATTCCGGTTTCGAAGATGCTCGAGGGCGAGGTTAAGAAGCTGATCAACATGGAAGACCGGCTGCGGCTGCGCGTCATCGGACAGGACGAGGCGCTCGAACGCGTGGCCAACGCTATCAGGCGCTCGCGCGCCGGGCTAAGCGATCCGAAGCGGCCGATCGGGTCTTTTATTTTTCTGGGGCCAACCGGCGTCGGCAAAACCGAACTGGCGCGCGCTCTCGCCGAATTTCTTTTCGACGATGAACGCGCCATGATCCGCATCGACATGTCCGAATACATGGAGAAGCACGCCGTGTCGCGTCTGATCGGCGCGCCTCCGGGATACGTTGGCTACGAGGAAGGTGGACAACTCACCGAGCAGGTGCGGCGGCATCCGTATGCGGTTGTACTCTTCGACGAAATTGAAAAGGCGCACCCGGATGTGTTCAACATCCTGCTGCAAATTATGGATGACGGCCGGCTCACCGACGGCAAAGGCCGCAAGGTGGATTTCAAGAACACGGTCATCATCATGACTTCGAACCTGGGCTCGGCGTACCTGCAGTCGGAAAACATTCGCTCTGAGGATGGCTTCGAGCGCGCCTCGAAGCAGGTGATGGAGGCGCTGCACGGGCATTTCAAGCCCGAGTTCCTGAATCGCGTGGATGACATCATCATCTTCCATCCGCTGGGCAAAGAACAGCTGGTCAAGATCATCGAACTGCGTCTCGAAGACTTGCGCCGCCTGGTCGCCGACCGCAAGATTTCTCTGGAGCTGACCGACGGCGCGAAAGAACTTCTCTTCACCGAAGGCTACGATCCAAACTTCGGAGCGCGTCCGCTGAAGCGCGCCATTCAGAAGCTGGTGCAGGATCCGCTGGCGCTGAAGATTCTGGACGGTGAGGTGCTGCACGGCGACCACGTGATCGTGGATGCCGATAAGAAGGCGGGGAAGATGACGTTCAAGGTCAGCGAGCGGGTGGGGGAGAAAGTGGCGGCGCGGGCGAAGAAATAATGCGGCTTTTGTGGGGGCGAGCGTCTGAACCGTTCAGGTCTGAGGGCGGTTCGACAGAGCTAAGCCCTTTGTTTTCGGCCAAAAGTGTTCCACGTGGAACATAATTGCGAAATGTAGTTACTTATAGATAACATTACAAATGTAAATAATAGCCATATTTCTATTGCGCCCGTGGCGTGGGTCCTGGTGGGGCTTTGAACTGGTCGGCGATTTCTCCGCGCGACAAATACCATGCCACGATCGCGCGCACGATGATTCCGAGGCCGCCGATTGCTAGCGCTTTGGGTTGAACCGTTACGGTTGCGGCTGAAACTGATGGCACCAGCATTACGATTCCTGTTATGGCGATCAGCATCGCGGCGTGCCTCACGATGTTATTGAGTTCCAGGAGACCCCACGCGACTCCGGCTCCTGCGACGGCCATGAGCAGAAACAAGTACGGGCCCGCTAATTCCAGTCCGAACAACAGCGGCGCGCCTGCCGACATCGCTATCGTGCCCGGACGCACCAGCATTAGGCCGCCCGCGATGCCCAGATAGATTCCACAGAGAGCGAACAGCGCGGCGATGGCTCGCACTCCATTTGGGGCCAGGTTGGCGGGGTTATCCGTCATCATTTCTCTAGAGCGAACCCACAGTTGCTGCGACCACAGGCAGACTGCCGAGCTTCGCTCGGCTGGCGGACAAGAGTGTCCGCCCCACACGAGCTTCGCGGCTCGTAGAATACTAGCTTGTGGCTGCGCCCTCACAAACAAAACTGATTGTGCTGAACCTTAAGGCGGGGATGCCTACGGTCGAGCAGGCTAAGCGACGGCTGCTGGAGGCGTTGTACGCGCCTCGGGGAGGGAGTGGGCCGGTGGTGAAGATCATTCATGGCTACGGATCTTCGGGGACGGGCGGCGCGATCCGCAGCGCGATCCGCGAACAGATGGCGGAGTGGCAGCGCGCCGGCAAAGTGCTCAAGGTGGTGCCGGGCGAAAACTGGAGCATCTTCGATGCGGACTCGCAGGATCTGCGCCAGCGCTATGCTTTTCTTAGTAAGGATGAAGATCTCGATCGCGGAAATGCGGGCATGACGCTGGTCGAGTTTCCGGCGGATACCTCGCGCATCTTTCGCTGAAAGTCCGCGATAAAAATCAGCTTCGGACGCCCGGCCCCTAAAGGGGCGTCTGATTTCAGAGATTTACGGCATCGTTGAAGCGATGCCCTGACATCAAGCCTGAGTTTTCAGCTGGAGAGTTGCCGTTCTCCTCGCCGAAGTTGTAAGGTACTCGGCCAAGACTCAATTCTCGTTTCTTGTTTCTCATTGGGGGATGAAATGAAGCTCAGCCGTCATCTGTTTGCGTTTATGGTTTCGCTTTCCTGCTTCAACTTTTCCTGGGCGCAAGCCGCGCCCGCGCCTGCTCCGAAGACAACCGTCATCCACGCCGGACGCCTGCTTGACGTGAAAACCGGGAAGACGCTGACCAACCAAACCATCATCATTCAGGGCGACAAGATCAGCCAGGTGGGAGGGATTCGCGACCAACTCCTGCCCAAGGACGCCACGGTGATCGAACTTCCCGACGCCACCGTGCTGCCGGGATTGATCGACGCGCACACCCACGTCACCTTCACTACCAACTTTGGCTATTCGCGCCTGGCGATTTCCGTGCCGCGCGAGGCCCTCACTGGAGCACGCAATGCCCGGGTCACGCTCGAAGCCGGGTTTACGACCATTCGCAACGTGGGCGCCAGCGGCTTCACCGACGTTGCTTTGCGCGATGCCATCAATGCCGGCGACGTTCCCGGACCGCGCATGCTGGTCAGCGGTCCGGCCCTGAGCATTACGGGCGGCCACTGCGACGAGAATCTGCTGCCGTTTGAGTGGCACGCGCAGAGCGAAGGTGTGGCCGATGGCGTCGAAGCCGTCCAGCACAAGACGCGGGAGATCATCAAGTACGGCGCCGACCTGATCAAAATCTGCGCCACTGGCGGCGTGCTTTCACACGGCGACAATCCGCAGGCCTCGCAGTACACGCTTGAAGAGATGAAGGCCATCGTGGCCGACGCGCACCGACTGGGGCGCAAGGTCGCGGCGCATGCGCATGGCGCTGAGGGTATCCGGTGGGCTTCGGAGGCGGGCGTGGATTCGATCGAGCACGGTTCTTACATCGATGACGCGGCCATCGCCACGATGAAGAAGAACGGCACCTATCTTGTGCCGACGCTTTATCTCGCTGACTGGTTTTTTGAAAACGCGGAGAAGATCGGCACGCCGGCGGAACTGATCGCCAAGGCCCGGGAAGTGATGCCCGCCGCGCGTAAGAATGTGGCGCGCGCGTTTGCCGCGGGAGTGAAAGTCGGGTTCGGCACCGATGCGGCCGTGTATCCGCACGGGCTAAACGCGCATGAGTTCGCGGTTATGGTGAAGCTGGGTCTGACGCCGCTGCAGGCGATTCAGGCAGCAACTATTAATGACGCCGATCTGCTGGGGTGGTCTGATAAGGTCGGGACGATTGAGCCGGGCAAGTGGGCTGACATGGTTGCGGTCGATGGCGATCCGCTGGCCGACGTGACGACGCTGGAACGCGTGAAGTTTGTGATGAAGGGCGGCGAAGTGGTTAAAAATCTGTACGCCAAGTAGAGGTCAGAGGTTTAGAGGTTAGATTGCAGAGGTAAAGACCCTATTGCGGTAATTACCTCTGCAACCTAACCTCTGACCTCTGCAATCCTTTAGAATCCTCCGCAGTGTCCATTCAACTTCAGATTGAAGCTACCCGCGGCTCGGGCCGTGCCGGCAAGCTCATTACTCCTCATGGAGAAGTGGAGACGCCGGTGTTTATGCCGGTCGGAACCTTGGCTTCGGTCAAGGGTGTGTCGCAGGATGTGCTGGAAGAACTTGGCGTCGAGATTCTGCTGGCCAATACCTACCATCTTTTTCTGCGGCCTGGGGTTGAAACGGTTCGGCAGATGGGCGGGCTGCACCGGTTCATGTCCTGGGATCGGGCCATTCTTACTGATTCGGGCGGCTTCCAGGTTTTCAGTCTGAACGATCTGCGCAAGGTCAGCGAAGAAGGCGTGGCGTTCCGCTCGCATCTGGACGGGTCGTCTCATTTTTTGAGTCCGGAAAAAGCCACGGAGGTGCAGATTGGGCTGGGGGCCGACATTATTATGGCCTTTGACGAGTGCACCGAGTATCCAGCCGACCGCGCGCGTGTGCGGGCTTCGATGGAGCTGACCGTACGCTGGGCTGAGCGCTGCAAGAATTATTTTGCGGCGCATAAGCACGAGGTGCCTTGGGAGGTCAGTGGTCAGTGGCCAGTGGTCCGTGGTCAGTACCCAGTACCTAGTACCCAGTCTCTGTTTGGCATTGTGCAGGGTGGCATGGACACTGAACTGCGGCGCGAATCGGCTGAGCGAACTATCGCCATCGGCTTCCCTGGATATGCCATTGGCGGGCTTAGCGTTGGCGAACCGCGGGAGCTTACTCACGAAATTGTTTTATCCACGCTGGAGCATCTTCCCACCGACCAGCCGCGTTATCTGATGGGAGTTGGCACTCCCGAAGAGATTGCGCAGTACGCGCAGTCGGGCGTCGACATGATGGATTGCGTGCTGCCCACGCGGGCCGCCCGCCATGGGTTGCTGTTTACGTCCGAGGGCAAAGTGTCGATCAAGCAGGCCCGGTACGCGCAGGACGACAGCGCGCTCGACCCGGCCTGCGACTGCCGCGTCTGCCAGCGTTATTCACGGGCCTATCTGCGCCATCTTTATGCCGCGAACGAATTGCTGGCGCAGGTTTTGAACACGGTCCACAACCTGCACTTTTACCTGGCCACTATGCGGGCCGTCCGGGCGTGGATTCGGGCGGGCGATGCGACCGGCGCGGGCGTTTCCCGGATGTAAATTCGGCGTGGTGTCCTTGACACCTTGCGAGCCGTCCGGCATTCTATTTAACTTAGGGATAAAGGCAGTTTCTTTCTGTGCCGTTCCGATCGAACCGGGGCGCGGCATCGCCGGTTCTAGCCTGCAAGTTGTAGGATCTCCGGCCATAGAAGAAAACAATTCCCGCGGTTAAGCAGCAAAAGTCAAGCGAGAGAAAGTCGAGCGGCCAAAGAAGCAAACTTGTGCCGAGTCTCGCTCGGCTGGCCCCGAGAGGGCGCTTCTGGCGGCTGCGGTTTTAATCAGGTATTTCGTTGCCTATTTCGTTATAGAGGATCGACTTGCGGTGGAAATTATATTGTCTGGCATGTTGTCTGGCATGTTGTCTGGGATGACTGGGGGATTGGCGTTCTGGTTGCAGCTACCCGGGGGCACGAGTCTGCTCGGGCTGGCACCCCTGCTGTTCATTTTTGCTATTTTTTATTTCCTCCTGATTCTGCCGCAGCAGCGCAAACAAAAGAAGTGGCAGGCCATGTTGAGTGAATTGAAAAACGGGGACAAGATCACCACCAGCGGCGGCCTGCGCGGGACGATCATCAGTCTCAAGGACGATGCGCTGGTCTTGCGCGTGCCTCCCGACAATCTGAAGCTCGAAATCAGCCGCGCATCGGTGGTCTCGGTGACGACGGCGGAAGAAGGGAAATAGCTGCGAGCTTTGAGGTGGAGGTAGGGGTCCTTCGACTCCACAAGAACTTCGCTTCGCGAAGTTCTTGCTCCGCTCAGGATGACAGAGTGTTTTGGGATTGATTTTAGGATTGGTTTTTCATGAATAAGAACCTAAGTTGGAAGTTGGCAGTTATCATCGGGATCCTGCTGGTCTTCCTGGCCGGCATCCTTGGCATTCCGAAGGACTGGTCGGGCAGGGGTCTGCTGGCGTCGATCACCGACCGCATTCATTTGGGCCTTGACCTCCGTGGCGGGACGCACCTGATCCTGCAGGTGCAGGTCAACGACGCGGTCAACGTCGACTCCGACAACGCGCTGGCGCGGCTGAAGGAAGACTTGCGGACGCACAAGATCAATTATGCCGACATCACCAAGCCCGACCCGGTGAACCATCCGGAAACGATCGTGGTCAAGGGCGTGCCGCCGGATCAGACCAGCGATTTCAAGAGCATTATTTCGGACCGGCTGCCGGAATACGATGCCACTTCGGGCGCGGAAAATTCCTGGACGGTTTCGATGAAGGCGCAAAACCTCGCCGATTTGAAGAATCGCGCGGTCGCGCAGGCCATCGAGACCATCCGCAATCGAATCGATCAGCTGGGCGTGAGCGAACCGGTGATCCAGGAGCACGGTCTCGGCCAGTATCAGATTCTTGTGCAACTGCCGGGCGTGGACGATCCGGCGCGGGTGAAGGAAATCATGCAATCCACGGCGATGCTTGAGATCAAGCAATCGCTGGGCGGGCCCTATTCGAGCGAGCAAGCGGCGTTGCAGGACAAGGGCGGCGTGCTGCCTCCAGACACGGTGCTGATGCCCGGCAAAAGCATCGGCTCCCGCGACACCGAAACCGGCGAAGCCTGGTACATAATTTCGCGGGCCTCGGCGGTGACCGGCCGCGATCTTCGTACCGCGGAGCCGAGCACCGACGAAAATGGCCAGGCGGCGGTGCGATTTATCCTTACCAGTGAGGGTGGGCGCAAGTTCTACGCCTTCACGTCCGCTCATGTCGGCGACTACCTGGCGGTGGTTCTCGACAACAAGGTGCAGGAAGTGGCGGTGATCAAAGAAGCCATTCACGACACCGGCATCATCAACGGGCGGTTCACGCAGCAGCAGACGCAGGATCTTTCGATGACGCTGCGTTCCGGCGCTCTGCCAGCGGGCATCAAGTATTTGGAAGAGCGCACGGTGGGGCCGTCGCTGGGCGCCGATTCGATTCGGTCGGGCATTCGGGCGGCCATGGTCGGCATGTTCGCCGTCCTCATCTTCATGCTGATTTACTACCGCTGGGCGGGCGTGAATGCCGATGTCGCGCTGATCCTGAACCTGGTCATCCTGCTCGGGTTCATGGGCTACTTTGGAGCGGTGTTGACGCTGCCGGGCATTGCCGGCGTCATTCTGACGGTGGGCATGGGCGTGGATTCGAACGTGCTGATTTTCGAGCGCATCCGGGAAGAGCTGAGGAACGGCAAGACGCCGCCCTCGGCCGTGGAACAGGGGTTCAGCCACGCCTGGATCACCATCGTTGATACGCACGTCACCACCATCGTCTCGGCCGCGATTCTGTTCATCTTTGGAACCGGGCCAGTAAAGGGTTTTGCTACGACGCTGGTCTTTGGTCTACTGGCAAACCTGTTTACGGCGGTGTTTGTATCGCGCGCGATTTTTGATTGGGTTTTAAGCCGCAAGCAGCGCGGTGAAGCGTTGAGCATTTAAAGGAAGTCGCTGGTCGTTGGTCGTTAGTCGTTCGCGAACTTCAATGAACGACGCACCCCGAACGACCGGCGACTGACGACCAACGACTGATTTTGAAGGGATCGTAAGCAGCGTGGAATTCTTCAGAGACACAAACATCGATTTCCTCGGGAAGAAGTGGTATTTTCTGACCTTCTCGCTAATCTTCAGCGTGGCCGGGTTGCTTTCCATGGCGTTCTGGCATGGCATCCCGCTGGGCGTCGACTTCCGCGGCGGCACGCTGGTGTATGTGAAGTACGCGCACACTCCGGACCCGTCCGCCATTCACAACGAGATCGAGCGCGCCGGATTGAAGAATGCCCGCGTGCAAAGATACGGGCAAGCCGCCAATAACGATGTGCTGATCGCCCTCGATATTCAGGAGACCAGCGAGCAGGCTCTCGACAAGGGTAAACTCCAGATCATTCAGGCGCTCGAAAGCCACGCCGCCGCGGGCAAGCAGGATCTCAACAACTCCAGTTCGCTGGCCATCAAGAATTATCTACTGGAGAAGGACCCGCTCCATCTCGGAGAAGGCATCGACGCCAACCCGCGCTACACCGCCATTGCTCAAGCTATTGTCGACTATCGCGACAAGGCGAAAAGCGGCGTGCTCGGCTCGATCGATGAATTGAAAAGCGTGGCCGATCCTTCCGTGGTCGCCTCGCTCGAGGACAACTTCTACGTCTCGGATTTCGGCATCCGCAACGTCGAGATTGTCGGCCCGCAGGTGGGACAGCAACTCCGCAAGCAAGCCATTCTGGCCACCCTATACTCGCTCGGCGGAATGCTGATCTACCTGGGGTTCCGCTTCGAATGGATCTACGGTGTCGCCGCCGTGTTGACGGTCTTCCACGACACTCTGATCACGGTGGGCGCCTTTTCGCTCTTGAACTGGGAAATCTCCCTGACCGTAATCGCGGCCATTTTGACCCTGATCGGATATTCCAATAACGACACCATTGTCGTGTTTGACCGCATTCGGGAGAACATCAAACTGCTGCGGCGGGAAAGGCTGGCCGACATTGTCAACAAGAGTATTAATCAGACCTTAAGCCGAACTATCTTGACAGCGGGCCTGACTTTCCTTACCGTGCTTGCGCTGTTTCTTTTCGGCGGCGAGGTGTTGCATGGTTTCAGCTTCGCCCTGGTCATCGGAATCCTGATCGGGACCTATTCCTCGATCGCGATTGCCGCCCCGATTCTGGTCGCCTACCAGGAGTGGCGGGGCGAGCGAGGCAAAAAGCCGATTGCCATGCCGTTGCGGTCCGGCAACCGGCCCGGCGCAGCCGAAGGAAAAAGTTAAGGTTTGAATCCGGGCTATTTGGCGTAGAATTTTCACTTGCCTGGCAAAGGCAGGGATTTGCATCAAGAAAAACTCTAAAGACCGGGAGCAAAGAAGATGTAGCCGGTGTCTAAATTTTAGTAAGGTCTGGTGTGTGTAGGAGAAGCCCATGTTTGAAGACAGCCTCATTGAGTCAGGGAATAGGTTCAAGACCAAGCGGTTGAGCACTACGATTCTATCTTTTACATTGCAGGTCCTGCTCATCGGGGTCCTGATCCTGATCCCTCTGATTTATACCGACGCGCTACCCAAGACGCAGCTGATGACCTTCCTGGTAGCGCCCCCGCCGCCGCCGCCACCACCACCCCCGCCAGCAGCCGCTGCGGTTAAGGTGGTGAAGATGGTGAGCGAAGTGGTCAACGGAGAGTTGCGCCAACCCAGCAAGATTCCAAACAAGGTTCAGATGATCAAAGAAGACGAAGCGCCACCGGACCTGGGTGCTGGCGGTGTCCCGGGTGGTGTCCCGGGCGGCATTCCCGGAGGTTCGGCGGGCGGCGTGATCGGCGGCATTCTCAGTTCGACGGCCGCGGTGCCGAAGGTTGCGACTCCGCAGCGCGTCCGCGTTTCGTCGGGCGTGTCGACCGGTCTTTTGATCAAGAAGGTTACGCCCAATTATCCGCAGCTGGCAAAACAGGCCCGCATTCAAGGGTCGGTGGTGCTGCAGGCGGAAATCAGCAAAGAGGGCACGATTCAGAACCTGCAGTTAATCAGCGGGCACCCCATGCTGGCGCCGGCGGCGATCGAGGCCGTGAAGCAGTGGCGCTATAAGCCTTACCTGCTCAACGGCGAGCCGGTGGCCGTGGAAACACAGGTGGTGGTGAACTTTAGCTTGTCTGGAGGCTAGACTCTCCGGGCTGGCTTGCGCCGGTTTTGTTGGTGCCGGTTTCAGGCTTTGTGGCGGTTGAAAGCCCTCCCCGTCCCACCTTTTCCCGAGACGGGGAACCAGGGTGGTTTTGGCGCCCCGAGGGCGATTCTGCCCGCTTTGGTTTTCGTGCATCAAACGGTTCAGGACTCACGCGGGTTTTGGGAGAAGTACCAGATGCCCGGTTTCCGGCAGAGATGGGGCAGGCCCGGTGTCTATAGAAGAAGTAGCCGCAGAATTTTACGTAACAGTTAGCAGCGGGGCAGTTAGCAGCGGGATTGAAACAGTTCTGAGGAGGAGAAGCAACTCATGGTAGTGAACCTAGCAGCAGTCGCACTCTGTAATTTCCATCTTTTCGCCGCTTGGCTCTTTGACGAGGGCACGGTCGGTTGGGACCCGATTTCGCTATGGAAGCAGATGGGTATTCTGGCGAAGGTCGTGGTTATTGTTCTGTTCATCATGTCGGGGTGGTCGATCGGCGTGATGATTGACCGCTGGATGGCTTTCAACGCCGCCCGCAATCAGTCCCGCTCGTTCGCTCCCGCGGTTGCCGGAGCGCTGCGCGAGGGCAAGATTGACGAAGCGATTAAAGTCGCCGAGCGCAACAAGAAGAGTCACCTGGCCAAGGTGGTCACGGCGGGCCTGATGGAATTCAAGGCTCACCAGGATAGCCCGGGTGAAATTCCGGGCGAGACCATTGAAGCATCGAAGCGCGCGTTGGAGCGCACCGAAGCCATCGTGCACGCGGAACTGAAGCGTGGCTTGGGCGGTCTGGCGACAATCGGTTCGACAGCTCCCTTCGTGGGACTGTTCGGGACGGTGGTCGGCATTCTGAATGCGTTCAACGGCATCGCCAAGGAGAAGGCAACCGGCTTGGCAGCGGTCGCGGGCGGCATTTCCGAAGCGCTCGTAACCACCGCGGTGGGCCTGTTCGTGGCGATTCCGGCGGTCATGATGTTCAACTATTTGACTGGCCGCGTGGAAGCGTTCGACGTGGAGATGGATAACTCCTCGAGCGAACTGATCGACTACTTCCTGAAGCGCCGGAGCATGCGCCGGTCCTAAGGCCACGTTTTTGGGCCGTCGCGAAAACGAGGGCCGCAAGAACGAGGGCCGCACACATGAGTTGCTGAAGAGGCGCCGGTTTCCTGCCGGCGCCCACTCTTCCTCACCTTCATGGTTGCGGTTCCCGGCCAGGGCAAGCGTACGCAGGAGATAGAATTCCATGGCATTAGCGAAACGAAACGAAGCGGCCAACGTCACCTCCGATATCAACGTAACCCCGATGGTGGACGTGATGCTGGTACTGCTGATCATCTTCATGGTGGTCACCCCTATGTTGCAACACGGCATTCCTGTGGACATGGCTAAAGTCAATAACCCCACGGATATGCACGACGCCGATAAGGAAGACGCGCTTCTGGTTGCCGTCACTCGCGATGACCACGTCTTCTTCGGTACGGATCCCGTCAAGGTGGATGAACTGACCGATAAGATCAAGGATCGCCTGGCGAACCGGACCGACAAACGGGTTTTTCTCAAGGCCGACGCCCGAGCGCATTTCGGCTGGGTGGTCGAAGTGGTCGACAATGTTCGCGCCGCTGGCGTGGACCAACTTGGCCTTTTGACGGATATCAAGAAGGCCGGGAGCATGGCCCCGCCGCCAGGCGCCACTACACCAACGCCTAAGGGCGGGCAATAGCAATACAGCAGTAGCAACGCAGGAGATCGATTATGAGTATGGCAGTCGGCCCCAAAGGGGGCCAGAACGCAAACATGAACGTCACGCCGCTGATTGACGTGTTGCTGGTGCTGCTGATCATTTTCATGGTGATCACGCCGCTGACGCCCAAGGGTTTGGAAGCGTTGGTGCCCCAGCCTCCGCCGAAGGATCAGAAACAACAGCCCGACGTTAATCGCACCATCGTGGTGCAGTTGATTGATCACGGCGCCGGTAACCCTCCCGGACTCAAGATCAATCAGGACGAGGCCACTTGGGAAAGTCTGCAGGGCCGCTTGGAAGATATTTTCAAAACCCGCGCCGAGAAAGTCATGTTCGTGAAGGGCGATGACAATGTGCCCTTCGCTGACGTGGCCAGCGTTATCGATATCGCGCATTCGGCCGGTGTCGACAAGGTCGGCTTGATCACGGCTAAGATCGAAGCGGGCGGCTAGAGTTCCAGTTGCAACGAGGTTCGTATCAAGGCATGCTTTCGAGCATGCCTTGAGGGCTGTTTTACGCGAGCGCCTTCAGGCGCTGCTTTCTGAAAGCGCGATTTCACCACGGGCGCTACAATACTCACGCCGATCCGTGTCGGCTCAGTTCTTACACTCCGCGGCAAAGGGAGATTCATAAAGCAATGAAAACAACTCAAAGGCTCCTGGTGGTACTCGCCGCCGCGCTGGTGATGCTCGCCAGCACCGGCTGCGCCAAGCTTAAGGCGCGTGACCACCTCAACAAGGGTGTGCAGGCTTATAAGAACTCGAAATTCGAACAAGCCATCGATCATTTCCAGCAAGCCGTCGCCCTCGACCCGACGCTCATCAATGCCCGCTTGTATCTGGCCACAGCTCTTGCCCAGCAGTACATTCCGGGTGCCGATACTCCCGACAACAACCGCTATGCCGAGCAGGCGATCGACCAGTACAAACAAGTGCTGCAAAGCGATCCCAAGAACATCAACAGCATCAAGGGCATCGCCTATCTCTATCTGCAGATGAAGAAATTTCCGCTGGCCAAGGAGTATTACAAGAAGGCGTCCGAGGTCGATCCGAATGACCCCGAGCCGTATTACTCGGTGGCCGTCATTGACTGGACGCAGACCTACGTGCCCCGTCAGGAGGAGCGCGCCAAACTCGGCATGAAGCCCGAAGACTCGCTGCCGGCCAAAGACAAGAAGGTCTGTGCTGAGCTAAAAGAGCAGAATACCGCCAACGTTCAGGAAGGGATCGATAACCTGAACAAGGCGCTGCAGCTTCGTCCTGACTACGACGACGCCATGGCCTACTTGAACCTGATGTACCGGGAACGCGCCGATATCCAGTGCGATGACCCGGCAGCCCGCGCCGCCGATCTGAAGACCGCCGACGACTGGGTCGACAAAACCATGGCCACCAAGAAAGCCAAGGCCGAAAAGCAGCCCGGCAGCGGCGGCAACATCGTTATGGATCAGAACAAGTAAATGGTTGCTCGTGCGCGGACGGGGCTCTGCCCCGTCCAAGTCGAGCGCAGGTCGGCCCCATGCTTTACGGTGTGGGGCCTTTTGCTTTTTCGGGGCAAATGCTCGGCGACTCCTCTAATTATCCTTGTGTCCTAAAATCACACCCTGAAGCGTTTGTGGCATACACAGCCCCTCTCCTACAGGTAAAATCAGTGCGGCCCCGCGCCTTTAACCAGACGGGTTCAACCCAGAATGTTCAAGAAGATCCTGATCGCCAACCGGGGAGAGATCGCGGTGCGCATCATACGCGCCTGCCGCGAAATGGGCATCGTCAGCGTCGCCGTTTATTCCGACGTCGATCGCGCCTCGCTCCATGTCCGTAAGTCTGACGAAGCCTATCCCATCGGTCCGGCGGCGGCAGCCGAGTCTTATCTTCGGATGGACAAGATCCTCGAGGTAGCCAGACGCTCGGGCGCCGAGGCCATCCATCCCGGCTATGGCTTCCTCTCGGAAAACGCGAAGTTCGCCCAGGCGTGCGCCGATGCGGGCGTGAAATTTATCGGGCCGACTCCGCACTCCATGAAATTGATGGGCTCGAAAACCAGCGCCCGTCAGCAGATGGAAAAAGCCGGCGTGCCGTTTGTTCCCGGAACCTCACGCGGCCTGGCCTCTCCGGAAGAAGGCGAGGAAGTCGCCGAGCGCATCGGCTACCCGGTGATGCTGAAAGCTGCAGCCGGCGGCGGCGGCAAAGGCATGCGCCTGGTGCACACCCGCCAGGAGCTTCGTTCCGCCCTCGAATCCGCCCGAAGCGAGGCGCAGAGTTCTTTTGGCGACAGCGAAGTGTATATCGAAAAAGCGATCGTCAATCCCCGCCACATCGAGATGCAGGTGCTGGCCGACGAGCACGGCCATACCGTCTGGCTCGGCGAGCGCGAGTGTTCCATCCAGCGCCGCCACCAGAAGGTTCTCGAAGAGGCGCCATCGCCGATTGTCGATCCCGACATGCGCCGCCGCATGGGCGAGGTTGCCGTCAAAGTCGCGCAGGCGGCCGACTACACCAATGCCGGCACGGTCGAATTTTTGGTCGATCCGCAAAAAAATTTCTACTTTCTGGAAATGAACACGCGCCTGCAGGTGGAACACCCAGTCACCGAACTAACCACCGGACTCGATCTCGTGCACCTGCAGATCCGGATAGCGAGCGGCGAGAAGCTTCCCTTTACGCAGTCCGACGTGGAGATTCGCGGGCACGCCATCGAGTGCCGCATCTACGCCGAAGACCCGGATAACAATTATTTTCCCAGCCCCGGGAAGATCACGCTGCTGCTCGCGCCCTCGGGACCGGGAATCCGCCGCGACAGCGGGATGTATGAAGGCTGGAGGGTTCCGATGGATTACGATCCGCTGCTCGCCAAACTGATCGGCTACGGCACGGACCGGCGGCAGGCCATCATGCGGCTCGAGCGGGCGCTCTACGAATATTTCGTGGCCGGTATCAAGACCAACATTTCTCTCTTCCAGCGCATCCTCGGCGATGCCGATTTTCAGGCGGCAAAAGTCGATACCGGCTACCTCGATCGGCTGATCGCGAAAGGCAATCCGGCCGTCACCTCTACCGCACCGGAGCGTGAGATCGAAGTGATGGAGACGGTCGCCGCGATTGCGGCCGGAATGTTTGCCGTGCTCGACCCGGCTTCGGCTGTCAGCAAGAATGGCGACACCGGCGCAACCGGTTCGGGCCCGGCTGCGCCGCCATCCAACTGGAAACAGAAAGGACGCTCGGAAGCGATGCGTTGATCTTATGGTGTATGAAGTCATCGTCGGAGGCAAACCACGCCGGCTCGAGCTGGAAAAAGCCGCTGGCGGATGGCTGTGCCGTCTGGACGGGCAGCCGGTTCATATCGACGCGGTCATCACGCGGCGCGACGTCTTGTCTCTGCTGGTCGATGGGCATGCCTACGAAATCAAGCGCGAGCAGACCGCAACCGATCTCCACATGTGGGTGGGCCGGAGCCGCTTCGCGGTAGAGTTGCGGGATCCGCGTTCCCTGCGCTCGCGCCAGAAAGCTGCCGGGGACGAAAAGGGCCCCAGAAAAATCCTGGCTCCCATGCCCGGCCGCATCGTGCGTCTGCTGGTCGCGGAAAATTCCGAGGTCGAAGCCGGCCAGGGCATCGTCGTAGTAGAAGCGATGAAAATGCAAAACGAAATCAAGTCGCCGAAAAAGGGAGTCGTGAAAAAAATATTGGCAACCGCAGGCGCAGCCGTGAACCCCGGCGATGTGCTGGCCATCGTGGAATGAAAAGGCTGGGCCTCGCCTCAGGCGCCGCGATCACACAGTCCCTGGGCCCAAAACCCGCGGCGCGAACCATCCCACAGCCATAGCACCTACGTCATCTCAAACCAGTCTCTTTTCGCGGGTACGATGGAAGGCAGCGACAGATAGAAGCCAGCGACGGCGGAGGTGTCTTCGTGAAGCTGCAGCGCATCATCAGTTTCGTAACCCTCGGAATCTCGTTTCTTACGCTCGTCCTGGTTTTAAAGCGCCCGGCGCCGCTTGCGCCGGTGGCCGCGCCCGCCGCGGCTGCCGCCAATGCGCAGTCTTTCCAGGAGAAAGTGAACCAACTCGCGCAACCCAAAGTGGCCGGAGAAGGGGAGAGCGAAGTCCGCATGAACTCCGGCGAATTGTCGGCTGCGCTTGCGCAAGCTGCCGGCCTGCTGCCCGCAGCGACGCCTGCGCCCGCGAATAATTCCAGCAACTCTCCCGCCAGCTCTTCCCTCAGCTCCCCCGCCGCGAGCCCCGCGATGGAATTTCCCGGCGCGGTTCCCAATATCAAGGATTACCAGGTCTCCATGGATGGAGACATCGTTCGCGGTCAATTTCTCACGCAGATCGCCGGCAAAGACGTCTACCTCACGCTGGCCGGACATCTCGGCTCCAAAGATGGTTACGCCACCTTCGATGCGACCGAGGTCAAGGTCGGCGATCTCTCTGTGCCCGCATCGCTGGTCAACGAGGTGTTGCAGAAAAAACTCGCCGAGCAGCGCGACCAGCTCAAGCTGCCGAACAACGTCAAAGATATCAAAGTCGAAAACGGCGAGCTCGTGTTCGTAGAGAAGTGATCGATGCGAATCCGGGCGGCTACGAACTGCGCGCCACGAGCAAACAGATTTTGGGGCTGGCTCGAAGCCTGAAGCCCGGGGCTTGAACCAGGGACCTGGCTGACAACGACTACCCTGCAGAAAATGCCCCACAACTACTTAACCATCCGCTTGTAAAGCAAAATTTGCCCCTCGCGCTACACTATGGGTTCCTTTCGAGAGAGTCTTCTAATCTCCATCTAATCTCTTTCTAACCGCATCCGTTTCAAATCGACGGTATGACGAGTTATCCGATCCCGTCCAACTATGCTAACCACATCCTGGTGGCCAGTCCCAGCAACGTGGTGCGCCAGCGCGTCCTCGAAAGTCTACGTTCCCCGGCCCGCCGCTTTGAGCAGGCCACCGGAGGAGCCGAAGCCCTCGTCCATTTAGAGAGCGGCTTCTGGCAGGTGCTCTTTCTCGATCGCCGCCTGCCCGACCTCGACGCCGAGGAACTGAGCCACACCGTGCGGCAGCGCTATCCCGGAATCGAAGTCGTGCTGCTCGATGCCGAGGCCGATCCGGATCTCGGTCCGGATCTCGGTCCAAGGAGCGGTGCCGAAACCACCGCGACCGAAGAGAAAGAAGACCTTCTGGAAATGTGGCCGGTCTTGTCCCAGAACAAAAAGAAAGACAAGGACAACAACGAAGATCAGTTTCCGCCCGCTGCCCGCCCCATTTTCGCAGCTCCCTTACCCGGAATGATCGGCAACTCCCGCATCATGCAACCCGTCTATCGTCTGGCGCGCCTGCTGGCGCAACGGAACACAACCGTCCTGATCACGGGCCCGACCGGCTGCGGCAAGGAGATCGTCGCCCGCGCCATTCATCAGTTGAGCCCACGCGCCGGGCGCGCGTTTGCGGTGGTCAATTGTGCCGCCATTCCTGAGACTCTGCTCGAAGCCGAACTCTTCGGCTACGCGCGCGGCGCTTTCACCGGAGCCATGCAATCGTATGCGGGAAGAATCCAGGTGGCGCAGGGAGGAACACTCTTTCTCGACGAAATTGGCGAGATGCCGTTGGGCCTGCAGCCCAAACTGCTCCGTTTTCTGGAGCAGAAAGAATTGCAGCGCCTGGGCAGCGCCGGCGTCGTGCGCGTGGATGCCCGCGTCATCTCCGCCACCAATGCGCACCTGCTGTCCCTGGTCCGCGAGGGAAAGTTCCGCGAAGATCTGTACTATCGTCTCTGCGCCTTCCCCGTTGAAATTCCGGCGCTGCGTGAACGGACCGAGGATATCGCGCAACTGGCCGCGCACTTTCTCGACAAATATGCCTTGCGCCTGCCCGCGCCACAATTGTCCGCTGCGGCGCTGCAACTGCTGAAAACACAACCTTGGGCCGGAAATATTCGCGAACTGCAGAACGTGATCGAGCGGGCGCTGATTCTCTCCGAAGACCAACCGGTGATTCACCCCGAACACCTGTTGCTGGCGGACTCGAGCTTTCTCAACTCGCGCTAGGGCGAGCGATTAAGAGCCTGCGAGCGAAGGCTTTAACCGCGGAGAGCGCAGAGTTCGCGGAGCAAACAGGAATAAAAGCTCTAAAACAAGCGGCCCGAAATGCTTTCCGTGCGAACACTCGGGGTCCCGCGTCCAAATACAGAAAGAAGAAATTGGTGAATGGAGAGTTGAAGGGCGGAACTCATTTTCACCAAGTCGAGCAGTAGGTCATCTTCATCCGTACTTCCCATAAGAGCGATCTAAGGCAATTTATGCCGGGCTGGCATCGCCGTTGCAACGTAATCATTATGTCCACCTCTTCTCCAGCACCACGAGATCCGGCGCGTGATCCCGAGCATCCGCTGGCCCGCGCCTTTGCGTCGTTCACCGAGGCGGCGGGTTCGCTCGAGCGCACCTACGGGCAACTGCAAGGGCAGGTCGCTCATCTCCGCCAGGAACTCGAAGTCACGAACCGCGACCTGGCCACCAGCCTCGAAGAAAACCATCGCATGCGGGAACGCCTGCGCCGCATAGTGGAAGGCTTGCCCTGCGGCGTGCTGGTGATCGAAGCGGGAGCGCGGATTTCGACGCTCAATCCCGAGGCGGCGCGCCTCGTCGGCGGCAGCTTCGAATCGGCCGACGCGTTGCCTGCCGCGCTCCGGGCGGCGCTCGACCGGGCGCGCGACACCGGCGAAGAGCCCGAATTGCCGCTTTCTGATTTAGAGCAATCCTCTTCGAGTGATTCTCTCTCCAGTGATTCTCTCTCCAGTGATGCGTTCTCCACTTCTTCCAAAGCCGTATGGGTTGCCATCCGCCACGCCTGGCTCGAGCAAAGTCCGGTTCGGGCCACTTCGGTTTTTATCCTGCGCGATGTCAGCGAGGCGAAAAAGCTCGAACATGATCGCGAACATCTGCGGCGGCAGCAGGCGCTGGTCGAGATGTCGGCGCTGCTGGCGCATGAAATTCGCAATCCCCTGGGCAGCCTTGAACTTTTCGCTGGACTCTTAGCTGAGGCTAATCTCGAAGCCGAAAGCCACCGCTGGATTGAACACGTCCAGGCCGGTCTGCGCACGCTTTCCGCCACCGTCAACAACGTGCTTCACCTGCACAACACGCCGCTGCCCGATTTCGCCCCGACCGACGCGGGCCAACTCCTCGATTGGGCCTATGACTTTCTGCTGCCGCTCGCCAAGCAGGCACGCGTCGAAATGCAGGTCATCAACGGCCTCAGTGGCGTCACCATTCATGCCGACCGGCACCGTCTCGAGCAGGTGCTGCTCAACCTCGCGCTCAACGCCTTTCGCTTCATGCCGGGCGGTGGATGGCTCTGCCTGCGCGGCGTCGACTGCACCTCGTCAGCGAGCTCGCCGGGCGCGCGGGGCAACGGCGTCGAGATCGGTGGCGTCGAAATCGGCGGGGTCGAAATTCTGGTTCGCGACACCGGGCCGGGCATTGCGCCCGGCGATCTGCCGCGCATCTTTGAAGCGGGATTCAGCACCCGAGCCGGCAGCTCCGGACTCGGACTCGCCGTCTGCCATCGCATTCTCGAACAGCATGGGGGCTCGATCGCGGTCGAGAGCCGCCCCGGTTACGGCGCCACCTTCCGGCTCCGCCTTCCCCGCAATGGAGCGACGGGCGCAGCGCAAGCGATGGGCGCTGGACATTCGCCCGAAGATTCGTCCGGACATGCACCCGAACCTTTCTCTGCACACTCCTCCGAACCATCACCCGAACATTCTTCCGAACATGTTGGCGCATCTGCAGTCGAACTTGCCGTCGCATCGGGAGCCCGGCGATGAAGCGCCTGCTCATCGCCGATGACGATGCCGGCATGCGCGCCGCACTTGAAGCACGCTTTCAGCGCCGCGGATGGCTGGTCGATGTCGCCGTGAACGGCACGGAAGCGCTGGCCAAGTTTCGCGCCGGGTTGCATTCGCTCGTGATCACGGACGTGCGCATGCCGGGGCACGACGGCTTCGAACTGATGCGCGAGGTGCAAACCTCGTCGGCGCGCACGGCGGTGATTCTGCTGACCGCCTATGGCTGCGTGCCCGACGCGGTCGAAGCCATGCGCAACGGAGCCTGCGATTACCTGGTCAAGCCGGTCTGCTTCGAGAAACTCGAGCTCGCCGTCGAGCAGGTGCTGCGGCGCGCCGAGGAGTTTGGCAAAGACACCGAAACGCTCATCGGCCACTCCCCGGCATGGGAGCAGGCGCTCGAGCGCGCGCGGCAAGCGGCTTCGACCGATGCCGACGTTCTGATCGAGGCGGAAAGCGGCACCGGGAAAGAGCTGATCGCGCGCCTCATTCACCGCCTCAGCCGCCGCAAACCAGGACCGTTTATCGCGCTGAACTGCACCGCGTTTCCCGAAACCCTGCTTGAAAGCGAGTTGTTCGGCCACGCCCGTGGAGCTTTTACCGGGGCCGTCGGCGCCCGGCCGGGCAAGTTCGAAACGGCGAATGGAGGCACCTTGCTGCTCGATGAGGTGGGCGAGATGCCGCTCGCGTTGCAGCCGAAACTGCTGCGCGCCCTGCAGGAGCGCGAGTTCGACCGCCTGGGATCGAACCAGACCGTACACGTCGATATCCGCGTCATCGCGACCACCAACCGTCCGCTCGAAGCCGCGGTCGCCGAAGGCCGCTTCCGCGCCGATCTTTACTATCGCCTCAACGTGATTCCGATCTCTCTGCCGCCGCTGCGTGATCGCGCCGGCGACATTGCGGAACTGGCCGAGTATTTCGTCGGGCTCTATGCCGCGTCCGGAACCCCGGGAACCCAAGCTCGCCTGTCCCGGGAACTTATGGCGCGTCTCGAAGAACAGGCCTGGCCGGGCAACGTGCGCGAGCTCGGAAACTTCGTGCGGCGGGCGGTAGCTTTGTCGCGCGGCGGCGAGATTGGCGTCGAAGCCCTCGACCACGGAAAAAGTCTTCACGGGGGAATTCCTCCCCCGCGCCCGCCTTCGTCCCCGGAGTGGAAACCGGGGCTCTCGCTCGGCGAAATGGAACGCCAGCTTTTTGCCATGACCCTCGAATCCACCGGCGGCAACCGGGCGCGGGCGGCCGAGTTGCTCGGCGTCAGCCTGCGCACGGTGCGCAACAAGGTCCGCGAGTTTGGACTGCCGCCGCGGGACAACTACCGCAATGGCGTTTCCAGCGGTCTTTCTAGCCACGATCTTTCTAACCACGATCTTCCTAACCACGATCTTCCTACCCACGATCTTTCTGACAACAGTCCTCGAAGCAACGACCTTCGAAATGACAATAGCCATCCCAAGGAGCAACCATGTCCATGATTGAAACCCCGCTAATGCGTGGTCTGGAGCGCGTGCTCGACCTGAGCGCGTTCCGCCATCAAGTGATTTCCGGGAACCTCGCCAATGTCGATACCCCGGGATATCACGCCCGCGACCTGCGTCCGTTCGCCGGCGAAATCGAGCAGGCCATGGCCGGCGAGCAGCCGTCCTTCACCCCGGTGGCGCATGAAATCCGCGGACTGATGGAACGTCCCGACGGAAACGACGTCTCGGTCGAGCGTGAAACCCTGCTGCTGGCCCAGAACCAGTTGCGCTTTACGGTGGCGGTGGCGTTCCTGAAATCCGAATTCCACACCATGTCCGCCGCCATCAGTGGAGGGAGTACGTCATGAATCTGTTTGGCATGCTGGAACTCAGTGGCTCGGCGCTGGGCGCCGAGCGGCAGCGGGCGGAAGTGGTCGCGAGCAACATGGCCAACGTCCAAACCACGCGCACCCCGCAGGGCGGCCCTTATCGCCGGCAGATGGTGGTCTTTCAAGCGCAGCGCGCTCCTCGATTCTCGCTGGCGCTCGCCGGCCTGCATCCGGAAACCTCTTCTGCCGTGCGGGTGGCCGCCGTGGTTTCCGACCAGCGCCCGCCGGTGATGCGCTTCGAGCCTGGACATCCCGACGCGAATGCCGAAGGCTACGTCGCTTACTTGCGCATCGTTTTCGACTGCAGCCTGGTTTCGGCCGAGCATCTCACCTTCCTCGAGTTCCTGCAGCGCATCTCGGAAAAAACCTACATCGCATCCTGCGATCTCGCCCCGGTCGGCGCCACGGCTGTGCTCCAGCTCGATTTCGCCATCGCCTTCCCCATCATCGATGTCATGCTCGGCGGTGAAGGCAAGAGCAGCCAGATTACCCGCGACCTCACCGAGATCGAAGAACAGGTTCTTGAAGGCATCGTCCGCATCATGTGCCGCGAGTTGCAAACTGCCTGGCAAGCGATTGCGCTCGAATTCAGTTTTGGCCAGCATCAGCAGCCTTTGCAAACCCAGCGTCTGATGCCTCCCGAAGAAAAAAATCTTTGCCTCAGCTTCGAAATCAAGATGTCGGAGACCCGCGGTACCCTCAACCTCGCCATTCCCGCCGTGGTTTCCAACGCCTTGCTCAGAAAAATTTCCGCCGACTTCAGCTATCAACGCCGCCGCACTCCCATCGAGACTCGCCACCAGATTCAGAAAAAACTGGTCAACTGTTTCTTCCCCGTCGAACTCTCCATGCCGGGGTTGCAAGTGGCGGTACAGAACCTCACCAAACTCGCTCCCGGCGACGTGCTTGCTTTTCCCAGGAGCGCCTCCGCTCCAGCCCTCATGATGGTCGATGACGTTCGTCTGTGCTCGGCTACCCCGGTGCGCGTCAACGCCCGCCGCGCCGCCCGCGTCCTCTCTCTCGACGCTCCACCTCCAACCGCAGGTGAACCATGACTCGTGAAACATGACTGGTGAACTATGACTGGTGAATTTATGAACGGTGAATTATGACCGACGTTCCCGACGCACCCGCCAAAAACCCGGCCCCCGCGCTTCGTACCGAACTTTCCAATTGGTGCGAAGTGTGGAAGACCTGTTTCCAAAATGTCCTCACCCAGATTTCCGGCCAACCCGCCGTCTTCGAAATTTCTTCCCAGCCATTGCCCGCAACCGATTCCGACGTCTGGTACACAGTCGTCGCCGGCGGCGCCGTCCATGGTGAGATGAGCTTGCGTCTGCCCACCGCTTCCGGTACCCGTCTTGCGCAGAAGCTCCTC
Organism: Terriglobales bacterium; assembly: GCA_050011975.1. Taxonomy (GTDB): domain Bacteria; phylum Acidobacteriota; class Terriglobia; order Terriglobales; family Acidobacteriaceae; genus Acidiflorens. Next base: position 46,772 of record JBEKIB010000027.1, read on the forward strand.
AGCGAAACCGAGCCCGCCGCTCCCGGCATTACCGTTGAACACAAAGAGGCCCTGGAAGAACTCTTGCGCCAGGTTGCCGGCCTCGCCGCGACTGCGCTCGCCGCTACCGCCGGCGGCCAAGTTCAGCTCAATCTCTCCGCCTCCGTCGCTCCCTCCTGGTCCTCCGACGCTATCGTCTGTCTCCAAACCCCCGACCAGGATGGCGCCTTCACCTCCGTCGAAATTCAGATCAGTCCCGCCCTCGCAGCCGAGCTTCAGCCGCGAGCAGCGCCCGCCCAAACATCCGCAGAACCATCACCTGCGTCTTCGACCCTGCCACCTCCGTCCTCCAGTTACGGCCGCCTCATGGACGTAGGCCTCGACGTCAAACTCCGCTTTGGAACCCGCCGCATGCTGCTGCGCGATGTGCTCGCCCTGAGTGCCGGAGTCGTCGTCGAACTCGATAACGCTCTCCATTCGCCTGTAGATCTGCTGCTCGACGGGCGCCTCATCGCCCAGGGCGAGGTCGTCATTGTCGATGGCAAATACGGACTGCGCGTCACCAGCGTCGTCGATCCCGCTCCCGCCGCCGGTTCTCCTGGTTGATTTTCGTTTGCCGATTTTTTTTAGGATGAATGCCTAAGGATGAATGCCCAATGCCAAACTTTTTGAAGCCGTTAACCTGGTGCGCCAACTGGATCAAGCGCCACAGCTTCGACCCGTCCGAGCCCCCTTGCGAGCTCCCTTCCTGCTCCGGCCCGCAATCGCTCTGGCAGCGCTTCCGCAAACGCCACCGCCCCAACGGAACCTTCCTCCAGGGTGCGTTCTATTGCCAGCCCCAATGCCTGGAGACCGCCCTCATCAACCAGCTCTCCCGACTGCGCGTAATCGCTCCATCGCCGCCGCCCCCCAACCGCATTCCCCTGGGGCTCCTTATGGTCGCCCGCGGCAAGCTTACCCACATCGAAGTCCGCGCCGCCCTCGAAGCCCAGCGCCGCGCCCGCTACGGAAAGATTGGTGAGTGGATCGAAAAACTTGGCTTTGCCACCGAACAGGAAGTCACCAACGCCCTCGCCCTGCAATGGGGATGCCCGGTCGCAACCTCCTTCGATCCCTCCACCGTCCAGTCTCTGGCCAACATTCCGCTTCCCATCCTCGAAGCCTTTCAGATGCTGCCCCTCAACT
>JBEKIB010000028.1:0-54728 GCA_050011975.1 Terriglobales bacterium
GGAACAGCGGCTCGAGCATGAGCACGAGCGGATAGCGCTTGCGTCCGGCCAGCTTCTGGCGCAGAACGTAGGAAGCCACTGTCCACATCTGGGATACAGGAACTGCCATTGCCCCTCCGGGAAGGATGTTTTTCTATTCTACCGGATTCTGGTGGCGTCGGTCGTTCGTCGTTAGTCGTTCGTCGTTAGTCGTTCGTCGATGGTCGTTGGCAAACCCTGAAACTGCCGGCATTTTCATGGGGAGCCTGCGCCTTGCGAGCATGAATCTTTTCGCTTGGGCACAGTTGGCGAAGATTGCCAAGGTGGGGTACCCCCTCCCCCCCTACTTTTTCGATCCATTAGAATCAGATGGTTACGGGTAAAATATTCGCGAATAAGGACTTATATGGAAAATATTCCGGAATAAGGACTTAAGTTGTCAAAGAGCGCTGAAAATGGGTTTGGGGCAGCTTCGAGGGCCGTCTGGCTTGACGGGCACCCTCTTGACTGCCCCAATCAGGTCTCCATTATCGCGCAGGGCGGGGTGAGTGTCTGTGATGGTGCTCACCAGTTGTTTGTGATGAAAAAAGACCACAGACTACCCGGACGGTCGACGGATTCTGCGAGGAAGCCGAAGTGGCCGTGGCTTAATCCACCACCTGCTTCACCGGCTTCGACTTGCTGCCAGCGAAGTTCGAGTCGCCGCCATACACCGCCGTGACGGTCGTTGTACCCACCTTGAGCGTCGTGGTCGTAAAGGTAGCCGCTCCGCCACTCAGCGACCCAGTACCCAACACCTTTGCGCCTTTCATAAACGAGACGGTTTCACCATCCGGCGGAGTGTCGACGCTGGAAGTGACGACCGCCGTGAAGGTCACCGTCTCACCATAGGTGGACGGATTCGGCGCAGACGAGAGCGTAGTTGTGGTTGCGGCCTTATAACTTGGCGTAAACGCCACCCACGTGGGGGCAGACTCAACCGGAACGGTGGCCGCCACGGTGTTGGTCGCCGTCGCGATCACCGAAACCGAGTTCGAGAATTGATTCTCCACATAGACGTAGGCTCCATCCGGGGTGATCCCCAGGCCGATTGGCCATGACTCGACTGGAACGGTGGCCACCACAGTGTTAGTTGCCGTTGCAAACACAGACACGGAATCAGAATCAGCCATCGCTACATAGGCGTAGGCTCCATTCGGCGTAATTTCCACTTCAGCCGGATACGCCCCCGGCAGGGTGGCCACCACGGTGTTGGTTGCCGTTGCGATTACCGAGATCGTACTAGAAGTTCTATTTCCCACATAGGCGTAGGCTCCATCCGGCGTGATCGCCACGCCCTGAGGCCTTGACCCGACCGGAATGGTGGCCACCACGGTGTCGGTCGCCGTTGCAATCACCGACACAGTATCGGCGTTATCGTTCGTCACATAGGCATCGGCTCCATCCGGTGTGATTGCCATCCCGATCGGATTCGTCGTCGGAACAGTGGCCACCACCTTGTTGGTCGTCGTGTCGATTATCGACACGATATTAGCGCGATAACTCGTCACGTAGACGAAGGCCCCGTTTGGAGTAATCGCAGCGGCCGAATTCATGCCGCTTACCGTCCCAATGCGCCCCACCCGGACGGTGGCCACCACGGCTCCGGTCGCGGTGGCGATTACGGAGACAGAGTTAGATCCATTATTTACCACATAGGCGAAAGCCCCATTTGGCGTGATCCCTATGCCATTTGGATCCTTCCCAACCGGAATGGTGCCGACCACGGTATTAGTAGCTATGTCGATTACCGAGACATTGTTGGAGTTAGCATTCGTTACAAAGGCAAACGGGGCCGCCGACGCAGGCGTTGCGCATAACAGCGCGGAAAGCACAGCTAGTATCAGAGCGGCGCGGATGGCGCACACACCCACACATTCGCAAAAGGCGCGAATGTGTGGGGCACCCGCTGACAGTTTCGTCGAGCCGAATCTTGGCCTGACTTCGGAAATGTTCCGAGGGCCTGTCGTCCTACTGCTTGTTCCTGCTGAATTCATAGTGCCCTCCTTATAGCTTTGTTAGTTTGTTCTTGGTTGTGATTCCTCCGTAAAGTGAATTTCCCAGACGTTCTCCGAGGATCGCTGCAACAACGTGCACGCTTCTAATATCGCGCGCCTTATCGTGCACTCTGCGACGTTAAGGTGCGCAAGTTGACGAGCCTCCCGAAGCGGCTATTCCGCCGCTTTCTCTACCACCTGCTTCACCAGGTTCGATTTGCTGGCGAGGAAATTGAAGTCACCGCCGTACACTGCGGTGATTGAGTACGTTCCAACCTCCAACGCCGAGGTCGTAAAGGTAGCCGAACCGGCACCCAGCGTCCCCGTTCCCAATACCGTTTTGCCTTTCATGAACGAGATGGTTTCTCCATCCGGCGGCGCTCCAGCGCTGGACGCGACCACTGCAGTGAAGGTCACTGCCTGGCCATAGGTGGAGGGATTCTGTGAAGAACTTGTACGACCCACCCTCGTTGGCCGTGCCGTAGAGATTGCCTGCGCTGTCAAGGATCGGGTTGCCATACGGGAGCATGCCGTCCGAGCCGTTGAAAGTCCAGAGAACCTTCTCTTTGTAGTATTTATCGGTCCCAGCCGGAGCTATCAGCTCGAAAACAGTCCCCACCCCGGACTTGCCACCGTAGTAGGTAGTGCCGTAAATGTTCCCGGCCGCATCGAGCACAACCCCCGCAGAAGGATTGGCGCCATCTTTGCCGCTGCTAAAGGAGTGGAGGATTCTCTCTTCCCATTGTCCCTTCTTTTTTCCCTCCGTGATAGGGCTCAGCTTGTAGACGGTCCCATAGTTATTTGTGCCGCCAGAATAGGTCGCACCGTAAAGGTTTCCGGCATGGTCGAGGACGGGAACGCCCGCTGCCCCGTAGCCATCTTTAGGAGCGCCGGCGAAGGTGTGGATCACAGTCGGGTTCCAACCGCCGCTGCCGTTCGGTGACAGCTCGAATACCGTTGAAGCTGCGGCGCCGAAGATGTTCCCGGCGGCATCCATAATCAGCCCGGCACTCCCTGCGGGGCAATATGGGCTGTAGATCACCTGCTCCGTCCAGCCGCCACCGGATGGACTCATCTCGAAGACGGTTCCGCAATTCCCGTCGCCGCCCCAGGCAGTTGTGCCGTAAAGATTGCCCGCCGAATCCATGATCAGACCGGCTGTCGGATAATACCAGTCGGTACCAAAGCTGTACAGAACGGCTTCCGTCCAGCTTGCCCCCGCTGGGCTAAGTTCGTACACGGCGCCGAGATTATCCGAGCCGCCATACCCGGTCGTGCCGTAAAGGTTTCCCGCCCTATCGAATACCACAGGAGCGAAAATTGGATTCGCCGCGTCCGGTGGCCCGCTGAAGGTGTGGAGCACGGTCTCATTCCAGCCTCCGCTGCCATTCGGCGAAAGCTCATATACGACTCCACATCCATAACCGTTCCACCCCGGGCATGAACCGCCGAGTTCGGTCGCCCCATAGAAGTTGCCAGCACCGTCGGGGATGAGGCTGGTAATGGGATGGGGCGAGCGGCGATCAGCAACAGCGCGGAAAGCACGGCTAGTATCAGAGCGCCGCGGATGGCGCACACTCCCACGCATTCACAAAAAGCGCGAATGGGTGGGGCACCCGCTGCCAGTTTCGTCGAGCCGAATCTTGGCTCGACAGCGGAAGTGTTCCTAGGGCCCGTCGTCCTACTGCTTGTTCCTGGTGAACCCATAGTTCCTCCTTCACAGCTTTATTTTTTTGTTGTGCGCCCTCGGTAGAGTGAATTTGGTCGAAGCTCTCCGAGGATCGCGCTTTGATGGCGAGTCTCCTCTTCGGTTTTGGGGAATTTTTGTGCAGGATAAATAGATACCTTTTGGTGAGTTCTGTCGGTGCGATTTGTCACCCTACGATGTGATTGCCGGATGCCCAGCCCCTGAAGGGGCATTTAATTTCGAAGGTCCTGGCATCGCTGAAGCGATGCTCTGATACGAAGCTCTAGATCTTCTGCAGTCTCTGCACGTCGTGGACGCCGGGGATCTGGCGGACTCCGTCCATGATTTTCTGGAGGTGTTTGAGGTCGGCGATTTCGAGGACTACGTCGATGCTGGCTTGGCCGTTCTGGCTGCGGGATTCCATGTTGCGGATGTTGGTGTTGGTGTCGCTGATGACGGCAGTGATTTGTTTCAACATGCCGAAGCGGTCGTCGCAGAGAAGCGTGAGTTTCACGGGATAGTAAACGGGCTGGCCGTCCTGGTCTCCGGCCCAGAGTACGTCGATGCGGCGCTCGGGTTCGTAGAGAAGATTGGTGACGTTGGGACAGTTGACGGAGTGGACGGCAACGCCTTTGCCGCGGGTGACGTAGCCGACGATGGACTCGCCGCGAATCGGGTTGCAACAGCGGGCGCGATAGACGAGCATGTCGCCTTGTCCGCGAACGACGATGGCGTTGGCGTCTCCGCCAAAAACGCGGCGGACAACGCTCGAAAAACCGTGGGAGGCGGCCTGCTCTTCGCTGTCGGACATCGGTTGAGCGCCGGCGGGGGCGAATTTCGCGAGCACCTGACGGGCCGAGTACTTGCCGTAGCCGATGCCAGCCATCAGGTCGTCGGGACGGCCGAGTCCGTATTCGCTGGCCGCTCTTTGCAGGTCGGCGTCTTTGATTTCCTTGAGCGAGATGCGGTATTTGCGCGCTTCTTTTTCGATCAGCTTCTTTCCGATTTCAATGGCGCGCTCGCGCTGGTGGACGTTGAGCCAGTGCTTGATTTTGTTGCGAGCGCGGGAGGACTTGACGATGGCCAGCCAGTCGCGACTGGGCTTGTGTCCGGGTTGGGTGATGACTTCGACGATGTCGCCGGAATGAAGCTTGTGGCGCAGCGGGACCATGCGTCCGTTGACCTTGGCGCCGGTGCAATTGTGTCCGACTTCGGTGTGAATGGAGTAAGCGAAGTCGATGGGCGTGGACTCGCGCGGCAGGACGAGGACCTTGCCCTTGGGCGTGAAGGTGTAAACCTCTTCGGGATAGAGATCGACTTTCAGAGTGGAGAGGAATTCGTTGGGATCGGAGACGTCGCGCTGCCACTCTACGACTTGGCGGAGCCAGGCCAGGCGCTGCTCGTCCTCGGCAGAGACGGGTCCATCTTTGTATTTCCAGTGGGCGGCGATGCCTTCCTCGCACATCTTGTGCATTTCTTCGGTGCGAATCTGGATTTCAAAGGTCTCGCCGGTCTCGGTGATGACGGAGGTGTGCAGCGACTGGTAGAGGTTGGGCCGCGGCATGGCGATGAAGTCCTTGATGCGGCCGGGCACGGGACGCCAGAGGTTGTGGATGATGCCGAGAACGGCGTAGCAATCCTGCACGGAGTTGGTGATTACGCGCATGGCGTAGAGGTCGTAGACCTGTTCGACGCTGATGCGCTGGCGCAACAATTTTTTGTGGATGCTGTAGAGACGCTTGACGCGGCTCTCGACGCGGCCGGTGATGCCGGCTTCTTTGAGGCCGTCGCGCAGCACGCCTTCGACGCGCGTCATGAAAGCTTCGCCCTCTTTGCGACGCGACTCGACGGCGACGCGGACCTGCTCGTATCCGATGGGATCGACGTACTTGAAACCGAGGTCTTCCAGTTCGCCGCGAATCTTGCCCATGCCGAGACGGTGCGCGATGGGGGCGTAGATTTCCAGCGTCTCGCGGGCGATTTTCTGCTGGCGCTCGGGGTCGAGGTGCTCGAGGGTGCGCATGTTGTGCAGGCGGTCGGCGAGCTTGATGAGCACGACGCGGATGTCGTCGACCATGGCCAGCATCATTTTGCGGAGGTTCTCGGCTTGCGCTTCTTCTCGGGTGGAGAAATCGATTTTGCTGATCTTGGTGACACCCTCGACGATGTGGGCAACCTGTTCGCCGAATTCCTGGCGGATTTCGACGGCGGTGACCGACGTGTCTTCAACGGAGTCGTGGAGCAGGCCGGCGGCGATCGAAACCGAATCCATTTTCATGTCGGCGAGAACGTTGCCGACTTCGAGCGGATGCACGAGGTAGGGTTCACCCGAGGCACGGGTTTGTCCGGCGTGGTGTTTCTGGGAGAATTCGTAGGCTTTCTTAACCAGGTTGAGATCGTCGTTGGGACGGTTCTCGCGCAGCTTCTTCATCAGCTCGCGGAAGCGGGTCACCGTGAGTACGTTGGTCTTGATCTGTTCCCGCAACGTCGCCATGATCGATTTTAGCGCAGGGGAAAGCTATTGCGGCGCCAAGAGCATAATCGAGCAGACTGTTCTCGCCTTTTACTCTCCTAGGAGTAATAATCTGCGCCCCTTTTTGCATGCCGTGACTCATTGCTGTTATAACATCGCGATTTCACTCGTTGACCAGCTTTCAGGCTTAGAATGCCTTATGCGCTGGGTACTGCTGTTTTTCGGGAGTCTTGCCACTGGAGTGTTGACGATTGTGCTGTCGCTGGCTTTCTTGCTCGTGTCGCTCTCTGTATACGACAGGTATGTTCTGGGAATTGCCTCAGACGGATCGGTCGGTTGGGACCCTGTTTCGATCTACGGACGATATTGGGTGATCGGCATTCCACTACTCATCTTCGGCCTTGGTTGCAGCGCCGGCTTCTGGTTTCTTAGCAAGCGATTGCATCGCTAGACCAGCGGTCCCTAGCTTGTTGTTGGCGTAAAATCGCGGTTCCGCTCAAAATCCCCCAATCGGATGCCGGATCGGTGTCCAATACGTGGGAACCTGCCAGCCCTGTCCGCAAGGTCGAGTTCAAACTAATACACCTACGGAGTACGCAACCGGTCGGCAATTTCCCGGCTGCATAGGGCGTAACGACGGACGTTCCAGGTGTAGATTGCGTCCGCCTTGGCTTTGAGCGCGCAATGCGCCAGCAGGGCATCGTAGATGGCGCCCCCTACGATGCCCCGAGCAGCTGAGGCTTCGAGTGCGTCGGCGTATTCCTTGCCACTCAGCGCAACCATGGACAGGCGCTCGCGGATGTTGCCGATAAAGAGCATTGCCTGTTCGCCGCTGATGCGGCGCTTGCCCGGCATCCTCGTCAAGGTGGCGTAAACCTCGGCCAAACTGTGCGCTCCGCAGCAGCCGGTTGACTGGTCAAATTGAATAAAGAGTTCCTGGCTTGGGCGGTGATGGACGTGGTCTCGGTAAAACAGCGGAACTAATACGGAAGTGTCGAAAAAGCCTTTCATTTTTTAGCTCTACGTCTGGTTTGATGGGCAGGCTTATTCGGGCAATAATATAGTTGACAAAAGAGACGCAGCTCTCTTCTTTAGATAACTGCAACGCCATTCCTGTTCAGACGTTCGGATTTGTACGGCACGATCCTTAGATTCTTCATGTGCACCTCATACCGCTGAATACCGTTTCCGGTTTTCTCGATTGGCACAAGCCGTACCAGAGTACCTTCCGCCCGCTTCTTTTGGTCCTTGTCTAATAACACGACGCCAGACCCGGTGTTTACCTGTGCGACCAATGTCTTCCAAATCGCGTATCCGTCACCAACACAGGAAGTCAACGTGGTCTCAAAACTTTGCGCGTTTGTCTGTCTGATCTTCGCTTTAGGAGCATTTATCACTAGAGTTGCCATGACTGTCCTCCGCTCAGAGCTTCTTCGTTCGCTTCCTGCGTGCCTGCGCTCGCCGTTTCCACTTCGGCTCGCGTTTCAGCAGTTCCTCTTTCGAGACGTGAACATTTCGGCGGACGGCATTGTTAAACTTTTCGGCCTCTGTGTGCCGGGTACGTCCGGTGCTGGCAATGGTTTCATTTGTTACCTTTCTTAACTTGCTTATTCGAGTCCGGACGCGCATCTTCAACGAAGCCATCGCCCAAGTTCGCCAAGTCGCGTTCCTCGCGAATTTGGCCCAGCAGATCGTCAGTGGCGGAGGCAGGCAACGGTTCTCCGGTGTGCAGCACCCAGATGCCATGCTCATTCCGGAGCGGCCCCACGCCACGGGCCGGGCGGAGGGTAACCTGCTCACCGGCGCTTTCCAGTTCCAGTGCGTCTCCTGGTTCCAATTGCAGCGCTTCCCGCACAGGCTTGGGGATCACCACGCGGCCTGCTTTATCAATGATGACGCGAGCGTTCATATTGGCATTATAATATGGGTGAACCCATTAATAAATACCATTTTCCCAGGCTTCTTGCACGCAGGGCTCATTTGGGCGGAGGGCCCCACGAAAGGCGCAGAGGGCTGGTAGAGTACGACAAGGAGATACGGGCATGGACCGCATTCTTGTGAGTGGAGCTTCGGGGCCGATTGGGACGGCGCTTCTGGCTTCGTTTGCGACTCCGCTTGAAGGCCAAGACACGCAGCAGGACACGCAGATCGTGCGGCTGGTGCGGGGAGTTGCTCAGAATGCGGCGCAGGTCTCGTGGGATCCTCTGGCTCCAGTGCCGGCGGCTGCGGTGTCGGGGTTCGATGCGGTCATCCACCTTGCCGGGGAGAGCGTGGTGGGACGCTGGACCGACGAAAAGAAGAAGGCGATTCGCGACAGTCGCGTGCTCGGAACGCGAAACCTGGCTGCGGCGTTGGCGCGGAGTGAGGCCAAGCCGCGCGTGTTCGTGTGCGCATCGGCGGTCGGGTTTTATGGCGATCGCGGCGAGGAAATTTTGCGCGAAGAGAGTCCGGCGGGGCAGGGATTTCTGCCCGAGGTTTGCCGCGAGTGGGAGGACGCGACTCAAGCCGCAGCCGAGGCGGGCATCCGGACGGTGAACGTCCGCATTGGGCTGGTGCTGAGCGCAAAAGGCGGTGCACTGGGAAAAATGCTGACCCCGTTCAAACTGGGGCTGGGCGGTCGCATGGGATCGGGCCAGCAGTGGATGAGCTGGATTCACGTGGACGACATCGTCGGAGGGATTCGGCACGCGATGGGCAGGGCGTCGGTCGTTGCTCCGCTGAACGGGCCGGTGAACTTGGTGGCGCCCAACCCGGTGCGCAATGCGGAGTTCACCAAGGCGCTGGCGTCGGTGCTGAGGCGTCCGGCGATTTTCCCGGTGCCGGAATTGGCGCTGCGGCTGGCATTCGGCAAGCAAGCGGCGGAGGAGATGTTGCTCGCCAGCCAGCGGGTTGAGCCTGGGAAACTATTGGCCAGTGGGTATACATTCCGTTTTCGCGAGTTGGGGGCGGCGCTGGAGAATCTGGTGGGATAGCCCTGTCGTTCTTGAAACACCGGGACGTGATGGTTGTCACAGCCTGGCTACTCTTGACCTGTCACACTAGGTCAGGATGCTGAAGAAGCCCATTGCGGCGGGCCTACTTGTGGTCATGGTGGCCTGGGCAGAGATGGCCGTGGCGCCGATGTTCGCCATGCATGTTTGGCCGGTGCATCCGGCGCGTGAAATGTCTGAGCACATGGCCGCTCACCACCATGCCATGCCCGCTGGCCATCCGTGTTGTCCCGGGCTCGGCAAGGCGGCGAATGCGGCAGCGCTCGAGTTCGCGGCCAGCAGCCTGCCGTGCCAGGATCAGCATCGTTGCTGCTTCCTGCAAGGGCCACAGAGCGTACCCGCACCGGTGAGTGCCGGGCGCGGACTTTCGCGAGAGATTGCCTCGGCAGAGATTGTCGAATTCAGCCCGACTCCTGCCGAGTGGCACGTTTCCCCGGCGACTGCGGTTGCGCCTGGTCCTCCACCAGGCCGGCTTGGAATGGTTCTCCGGGTCTAGACCCCTTGTCTTCGTTCTCAGTTCTCGGTTCTCAGTAAAAGCCACATGCTACGTTTCTTACTGAGAACTCTTTCCGCTGCCGTCAAGCTGGCCGCAACTTCTCAACTGTTCTCATAACTTAATAAGGAGATCTTATGAAATTCAGACTGTTTGCTTTGATCCTCATCCTTGCCCTGTCTTTAGTTGGCTGGGCGCAGGAGACACCGGCAGCACCGAACTCGACACCGGCCCCGCAAGCCCAGGGATGCTGTCATCACAATATGGCCGACATGAAGGACGGCAAGGGTTGCTGCCATCACGCCACGGCCGATGCCAAGGACGCCACCGCCTGTTGCAGCAAAGGCAAGTGTGAAATGAAAGATGGTAAGTCCTGCTGCGATGGTAAAGACATGAAAGCGGCGATGAAGGAATGCAAGAAAAACGGCTGCTGTGCCGACGGCAAGTGCTGCGGCGACGGCAAAAGTTGCGGCGCGGCCAAGGGCGACAAAACTGCCATGGGTTGCTGCGGCAGTAAGTGCGAACGCCATCCGCACACCCCAGCGGAAAGCTAGTTCAACCTGTTAACCCTACGCCCCGGTCGCTTGACGGCCGGGGCTTTTCCTTGCCTGGAAGTGCCTGGAAGGTTGAACCGCAGAAAGATATATGGCGCGCAGAAAAAAAGGCCGGGCAATGCAGCCCGGCCGCCTTGCGTTTTTTGAGCGGTGGGTTACTTGATAGTAACGGCCACCGGAGTGGAGGCAATGCCATTGGTCACGACCTCCAATTGGCTGGCTCCCAGCTCAATTCCGGCGGGAACTGCGAAATCAGCAGTGACAATCAGGGAACCAGTGGCCACGCCCATGGAGGTGGGTTTGTCAGTCAGGCAATAGAACACATGCCCGGTAGCATCATTGGTGATGCGCACCAGCGGGTAGTTGGTGGCAGCCTGCGAGTCGTCCCCATAGGCGGCGCCCTGCGAGAGTCCGTTCAACTGCGTACCCTTCACAGTTGAGCTCTTGCCGTGAGTGAGCGTCTTGGAAAACTTGGTGATAGTGGGCGCCCAACCTGGCTCCGGGCTTCCGCTGGAGTTATAGAGCTCGACATCGGTGGAGAAATCGGTGAGCAAGATCTGCCCAGTGGGCAACACCAGCATATTGCCATAGTAGGAGCTATCGTCGGGTGCATTCGGAGTGCCCGGCACGGCGGTGAAGGTCGAGCCATTCCACTCGTAGAAATGGGCGCCGGTCTTGTACACGCCGGGACTGGTCATGACGAGCACATTCCCGCTCGGCAGCAGAGCCGCGGGACCATCGGCGATGTCCAGTTGCTGACCGCCGGCCTTGGGAAAGTCTGGCGCCGCGGACCAGGTTGCAGTGACCGAGTTATAAACGGCGTTGTGGCCAGTCGCACCGGTGTAGATGACCGTGCCGTCGGGGCGGAGAATCGCCGGTCCCAGTTCGTGGGAGCTGGGATCCTCAAGTTGCACGATGGTGCTGCCAGCGGAGGACCAGGAACCGGTGCTGGGATTGTAGATCTCGGAGTTGGTGTTGTCGTCGTTGGCATCCACCGTAAGCACTTCACCGCTGGGCAGCAGGGTCCAGCCTTCTTCATCGTTCACGTCAGCTTTGCCGGTGCCGGTGGCAGTCCAAGTCAGAGTCTTGGCATCCAGCAACGCCTCCTGAGTGGTGCAGCAGTTGGCAACCATAAAGGTGCCGTCGGCAAGAATCACGCTTTGCGCATCGCCGACGCTGGACCAACCGGCTGGAGCCTTGAGCTTTTTCCACGTGTTGGATTTCGGAGTGTAGATGGCGCCCAGGTTTGTCCACGCCCCAACACCCTCGTTGTATTCTCCACCGAGAACAACCACCCGCGAGTCCGGCAGTACGGCCGAAGCGAAATAAAGGGGAGCGTATCCTGCAGGGAGCGAGGCCAATTCAGACCAAGTGCCGTTTTGATAACTTCCATTGATATCGGGAGTCAGGGCCCACCAATCCGCTGCACTGGCGTCGTGCACCAGAACCCTGCCGTCGCTGAGGAGGAGAGGATTACTTGGCGAGATGGTGGGTTGATTGTTTAGTGGGGTCCAGCTCTGGGCCCTAACGATGCCGAGCCCGGCCAGCAGAACCACACAAGTCACGGTGACTGCGCGTAATACTTTCATGCTTGTCCTCTCAAAAGTAAGAATTTCTGGGTTACCCACTAAACGTGGATTCTAGGGAATGGTTGGGAAGTACCGAGACCCCGAGCCGAATTAGCGGAGTTTACCACCGAACGGGAAAACTGCACCACCGAAATCTTGCCATCTGATCGCTTCCAAAGAGCTACCAGCCAGGATGTGAAACGGTTTGCATAGTGCCGGTCTTGGGTTGGGCACGGATGGTTCGGCGTTGATGGTTCGGCGTGGATGGTTCGCCGTCGATTGAGCGGAGCAAACGATGTGCGCGGACGACACCGGCGAGCTTCGCTCGCCCTGACATCCAGGGGTCGCTGCGTGTTCTATTCTGCTGGCGCTGCCGATTGGACGTGGGTGCGCGTGATGCGGTCGTGCCAGCACAATCCGTCCTGGTCAAGAACGCACCAGAGAAAGCCGAGCCCAGCAGAAACGGCGGAGAGAAACGACGCCAGCACGCGCCAGCGGCGCAAGCGGCGATTGGGCGGAGAGCCGTCAAACGCTGCCAGCCGCAGCCGGGTCGCGCGCAGTCCGGGAGTTGAACCGGTGTACACCACAAACAGGAATTCGTAAGCCGCCCAGAGCAGGACCGCGACTGCGCCGAGCGCACCGGCGATCGTGCCGGTGAAGATCGGGAGCGGTCCGCGAACAAGATCCGGGCTCCAACGAAACAGGTCGGGGTTCAGACGAAGAAAGATTGTGACAAAGACTGCCAGTGCGATTACTAAGGCAATGCCATCCACGAGGGCGGCCAGCGCGCGCCGGAAAATGGATGCGGATGGCAAGGGGAGGTCGGCTCCGGCTCGCTGGTCCGCCGACTCTTGATGGGCGGGTTCGATCAGCATTCCACCCAATGCGGGAGGTGGTGGCAGAATCTCCGGGGCTTCTACTATGCGGGGACGATCGCGATCAAAGACGGGATCGGCGAGGTCGCTCGGTCGAAAAACCGGAATTGCGGCGGAACGCGGGAACTCGATTACGTTCGCCGAGTGCTCCGGGGCCTGCTCCGGATATTGCTGCCATGCCTGGCGAGGTTCGGCGAGGCTGGGCGCGCCGTCTGCCGCCGGTTCTTCATTTGCCTGGACCGCAGAGTCTTGCTCGGTGCGCGCTGGCGCAGCGGCAACGGTTGCCGCTCCAGTTCCCTTAGACTCAGTCGGCGGCGTACGACGGGGCCAGCTCTCGGGCGCATCAAAAGGCAGGAGCAACGAGGGATAGCGCGGAGTCCGGGGCTTGCGCCGCGTGCGATAGCGTTCGAGGCGAGCGGCCACCTCGACGCGCCAGGAATCCGGGTTTCGATCAACGTTCTGATCGACGGCCGGATCAGTGTTCAGATCAGCGGCCGGATCGGCATTCGGATAATGGCTCGGGTCCGAGGCCACAGCTTCAGCGGCGGCATTGGCGCGGAAATGGTTTTGGACGGCGGGGTCGCCGCCGGTCGGACAGTCCGTCAATCCGGTCGTCGTCGATATCAATGCGGCCTTCATCAATCCGGTGGTCGTAAGTCAGGTCGTCGTTGGCAAGTCACGAAGAATGCCCGCAGGCGGAGTCCGGCCGGGTACGAGTGCCGGAGCCCGCAATGCGCAGCTTTGCTTCGCCTGCCGCTCGCGTGCTAAGGTCAGTTCGTTCCCCGTTGGCAGACCGGCTGGCGGAGCGCACGCGCGCTTGCAGATCACCGCTAATGGTCATCCATTAATGATCACTCGCTATCGAATCTTTATCACGACCGCATTGCTGTGTCATCTGCTTCTCGCTTCGGGGATAGTAACCAGCCAGACGCTGCCCCCTGCCGCGGCGACGGTTTCCGCTCCTGCCAGCGCCCCGGCGATCGCCCCGACTCTACCGACAGCGCCTGCCAACCAGACGGAAGAACCGGTTACGATGCGGGCGGTGCAACAGGAGAAGGACGGGTCCATCTACCACCTGCGCGGCGAGGCGGAAATTGACTATCGCAATTACATCCTGCACGCGGACCAGGTCACATACAACGCGGACACCGGGGATAGCGAACTGGAGGGCCACGTCGTGCTGGACGGCGGACCTTACGACGAGCACGTCGTGGCCAGTCACGGCACTTACAATATCCGCACGCAAACCGGAATTTTCTACAGCGTGATCGGGACGGTGGGATTCCGGATAAGGAACTCCCGCTACGTGCTGACCACTTCCAATCCGTTTGCCTTTACCGGAAAAATTGTGGAGAAACACGGGCCCGATCATTACCTGGTGCGCGAGGGCACGGTCACCACCTGCGAACTGCCGCGTCCAAAGTGGCAATTCAACGCGCAGCGCATGTGGATTGAAGTGGACGGCACCGCCAAAATTCACAACAGCGATTTCCGGCTGATGGGTATGCCGGTGTTCTATTTTCCGTTTGTGGAGGTTCCAGTTCAGAAAGAGCAGCGCCACACGGGGCTGTTGATTCCGAGTTTCGGCAACTCATCCACCAAAGGAATGATCGCCGGCGATTCCGTGTACTGGGTCATAAATCGCAGCATGGACGCCCTTATGGGCGCCGAATACTATTCGAAACGCGGTTGGTTCGAACGCGGAGAATTCCGCGCTCGTCCAAACGACACCTCTTACCTGTTCTTTACCTACGTGGGAATGGTGGATCGTGGCATCGGCAATCCGCCGCAGAACCAGGGCGGCGAGGATGCGCGTTTTATGGCCGAGCGTCCTTTCGGAAACTTCCGCGGCGTCGCGAATGTCGATTATTTGAGTTCGTTCGTTTTCCGCATTGCGTTCACCGATGTATACACGCAAGCCATCGATTCGGAAGTGAGGTCGCAGATTTTTCTCTCCAATACGACCAACGGATTTCACTTCAACGCCCTGGCGGAGCGCTACCAGAACTTCGAAGTTTGCAATCCGGGAACGGAAACGATTTGCACTTCGCTTACGCAGACGGAGCTGGTCCGGATTCTGCATACACCAAGTTTTTTCATCTCTGGTGAGGAACGGCAGTTGGGAAATACGCCGCTGTATTGGTCATTCGAGAGCGCGGCCGAGGGCTTGCAGCGGCGCGAGATCGGGTTCCGCACCGGTCTGCTGGTGGGCAGGTTCGATCTCGCGCCCACGCTTTCGATGCCCTGGCAGTGGCAGGGATGGTCGTTCCGTCCCGCACTCACGCTGCGGGATACGTTCTACACGGAGCAGGGCAACCTGGCAGCGTCCGGAGCGGCTTCCGACGATGTTCTCAATCGCAAGTCGCTGGAAGCTTCGGTCGAGTTGCGCCCGCCGGCATTGGCGCGGGTGTTCGAGCGTCCCTGGCTCGGACGCAAATGGAAACACGTGATTGAGCCGCGCATGCGCTACGACTACGTCACCGGCATCAATAACTTCGCCGACATTCTGCGTTTCGACGCGACCGATACGCTGACCAACACCAATGAAGTCGAGTACTCGCTGGTGAATCGTCTTTATGCCAGGCACCTCGATCCGAACGTCAAGGATTGCGATCCGCAAACTATGAGCACGCTTACCATCGGCGGTGTCCCGCAAGTCGGAGCGGTTCCGTGGGAAGCGCCTCCGATCCCAGCCACTCAAGCGTGTGCCTCAGGCCCGCGGGAGATCTTGAGTTGGGAGGTCGGGCAGAAATATTTTTTCGATCCCACGTTTGGGAACGCGCTGGTGGCAGCGCAACGCAATGTATTTACGACAACCGCGGATTTCACAGGCATCGCGTTTCTGGACGCGGAGCGGCGCTTCGCTCCACTCATTTCCCGCTTGCGCGTCGAAACCAGCCCGCGCACCAACACCGAGTGGGACGTCGACTACGACCTTAAAGCTGGCCGCATCAATTCCAGCATGGCGCTGGTGAACTACCACTACGGCCCATTCACCATTGGGGGAGGCGACGCCTTCCTGCGCGTGATCGACACTCTAGCGGGAACGACTGTAGCAGCGACGACTGCGACAAACTGTGCTGTACGTACAACTACTGCAAGCGCAAACGGCTGCGAGTTCCAGCAGTTTCGGGTGCTGTTTGGCTATGGGCAACTCAACAAACGCGGCTTGAGCGCCGCCAGCAGCTTTGGCTTTGACGCGGACAATGGATCTCTGCAGTATGCGACGGCACAGGCCAGTTACACTTGGGACTGCTGCGGACTAAGCTTGGAATACCGGCGCTTTGCGCTGGGATCGGTGCGCAACGAGAATCAGTATCGCTTCTCGTTTACGCTGGCGAACATTGGAGAGTTCGGCAATCTCAGACGGCAGGAACGGCTCTACTAGCCGGGCTTGCGACTTCGGCATCCAATGAGTTCTCAGTTTCTTCGTGGATAATGGAGATGGTGAACACTGCGGCCATGCTCGATCAGAAAGCTAAGCGTTTGCGCGAGATCCTCGGCGGCAGCGGTCGATTGCTTGTCGCTTACTCGGGGGGCGCGGACTCCGCTTTTCTTGCCTGGATGGCGCATCAAGCGCTTGGCGGCCAGATGCGCGCCGTGATTGCCGATTCCGCCAGCCTGGCGCGAACTCATCTCCAAGACGCGCTCGCCTTTGCGCACGAACACGACATTCCGGTCGAGGTTGTGGAAACGCAGGAACTGGAAAATCCCGCATACATCCGCAACGATGCCATGCGCTGTTTTCACTGCAAGGACGAGTTGTTCACGGTCCTCGAACGCTACCGCGAGGCTCACGGATTCGACGCCATCGCTTACGGAGTCAACGCCGACGACGAAGGCGATTTTCGGCCCGGACAACAGGCCGCGCGCCAGCATCATGTTCTGGCCCCGCTGCTCGAAGCCGGTCTGAACAAGGTTGAAATCCGGGAACTGGCGCGGCGGGCGGATTTGCGCGTGTGGGATAAGCCAGCCTCAGCCTGTCTTTCTTCGCGCCTGGAATATGGACGCGCGGTTACGCCCGAAGCGTTGAGTGTTATCGAACGGGGCGAAGACGCGCTGCGGGCCCTGGGGTTCCGGCAATTCCGCGTGCGTCATCACGGGGAAATCGTGCGCCTTGAGATTGCGAGCGAAGAACTTCCCCGCGCTTTGACCGCGGAGATGGCCCGCGAGTTCACCACCGTCTTCAAAGGACTGGGATTCAAATTCGTCACTCTCGATTTGGAGGGTTTCCGCTCCGGGTCGATGAATCAACTGCTGACCAAAGAAGAGTTGTTGCGCGGACAGCTCCCGTAGAGACGCGGCTTGCCGCGTCTCCCTCTGCGCGGTCGAAGACGCGGGCGGGAGACGGGGCAGGCCCCGTCTCTACAGTGGAGGAACGTGCCACCTGCGTGAGCCTCGCTGCCATGAGATAATCAAGCGGTTTCCTCATGTTCAGGTGGTTACGATTGATGATGGTGCGGCGCGCGTTTCTAGTGCTTCTGGTGATCTGCCTGGGCTGCTCGGCGCAGTCTCCTCCTGCTTCTTCTTCCGCTCTTCCTCCATCGGATATCGTGAGCGTGGTCGAGCGGCAGGTGCGGTCGCATTATTCCCTTCCACCGGCCGTAAAAGTGATTGTGGGGCCGCTGCGGTCGAGTGAGTTTGCGAACTATGATGCGCTGACGGTCACGTTTGCCAGTCCCGATAAGAAGCAGGAGTTCGAGTTTCTGTTATCCCATGACCACAAGACCCTGGTGCGCATGACCAAGTTTGATCTGACCAGTGATCCCTACGGTGAGATCATGAAGAAGATTGACGTCAGCGGGCGTCCGACGCGCGGCAACAAAGATGCGAAAGTAACGGTCGTCAGCTATGACGATTTCGAGTGTCCCTTCTGTTCGCGCATGCACCAGACGCTTTTCCCCGGCCTGTTTAAGGAATACGGCGATCGCGTCCTTTTTATCTACAAGGATTATCCGCTCGAAGAAATCCATCCCTGGGCTATGCACGCGGCGGTGGACGCCAATTGCCTGGGTGCGCAAAACAGTGACGCCTACTGGGACTATGCGGATACTCTGCACGGCAATCAGGACGCGATCAAGGCCAAAGGTCACGACGGTTGGAATGCGGAACTCGACCGGTTGGCTGGCGCGCAGGGGCAGAGGCATAATCTCGACGCGGTGAAGCTGCAGGCTTGCGTCAAGGCCCAGGATGAAAAAGCGGTGCGCGCCTCGATTCGCGAAGGAGACATTGTCGGAGTGGACGCAACTCCGACGATGTTTGTAAATGGACAGAAACTGGATGGAGCCGTGCCTCCGGATGAGGTACGACTGGCGCTCGACCAGGCGTTGAAGGATGCTGGCGTCGCGCTTCCGGAGCACAAGTAACGAATTTGTAATTTGCGATTTGTAATTTGTAATTGAACACTTGGCGATCGCGGATTCAAATTGCCAATTACAAGTTACCAATTACAAATTTCTTGAGGGAAGAACTTGAAAAATCGTAACTGCTTTGAGCAAGCGGGCCTGGTTATGGCCGACGCGTTTCTGTTGCTTGGACTTTTGCTTGGACTCTCGGCTTGCGGCCGCAACAGCAGCGGCGGCGACGTCATGGCTTCGATCAATGGGCGGAAGATTTATCGCAGCGAAGTCGACAAGTATTACGCCAACCAGACGGCAGGCTCCGATCAGCAGCCGACGGGCGAGCAGGCGGTGAGCCTTCGGCTGAGCATTCTGAATGAACTGGTGGAGACGGAAATTTTGATGCAGCGCGCGGAAAAGCTCGGGCTGCTGGCGACGGACGAAGAAGTAGACCGCAAGCTGAACGAAATCAAGTCGCCTTACACCGCCGAAGAATTCAACAAGCGCCTGCAGGACAAAAAGATATCGGTCGATGATTTCAAGCGCGACCTGCGGCGCTCGCTCACGCGCGACAAGGTGTTGAACAAGGAAATCACCTCGCGCATCAACATCACCGACCAGGACGTTTCCGGCTACTACAACGATCACAAAGCCGAGTTCAACCTGATCGAAGCGCAGTACCATTTGGCGAAAATCATGGTTACAGGAATGGTCAGCGCGCAAGTGCACAATTTGCAGAACAACAAGGCGCAGAATGACGCCGAAGCGCGCAAGAAAATTCAGATGATCGCCAACCGCCTCGATAGCGGAGACGACTTCGCCACCCTGGCGATGAGTTATTCCGAGGATCCGGAGACCAGCAACAACGGCGGTGATTTGGGAATGGCTCCCGAATCCGCGCTGAAGAACGCCGACCCGGCAACTCGCGAGGCGGTGATGAAGCTCAAACCGGGGCAATACACGCCGGTGATTCCGATGATCAATCCGACCAATCATGAGCCCTACGCTTACATGATCGTGAAACTGATTTCGAAGGAGCCGGCGGGCCAGAGGGACTTGAACGATCCGCGGGTGCAACAGGCGATCCGGCAGCAATTGCGCGATCGCCGCGAGCAGTTGTTGAAAGCGGCTTACTACGAGACCCTCCGCGACGACGCCAAAGTCACGAATTACTATGCGGAAGAAGTGCTGAAGGACGCCGGAGCGGCGAAGTAGAGCGAACCGATTGCGATGGCCCCGCCCCTAGACGGTTCGCAATAGTACGGCTCTTGCGTCGCTAAAGCGATGCCCTGATACGAACCCATTTCATTCCTAGCCTTCCAGCTTCCTGGTCAAGACTTCGTTCACCAGGTGCGGATTGGCCTGGCCTTTCGAGGCCTTCATCAGTTGGCCCACGAAGAACCCGATCATGGTTTTCTTGCCCGCCCGATACTGCTCCACCTGCCTGGGGTTGGCTGCGATCAGCTCATCGGCGAGTTTCTCCAGCGCCGATGTGTCGCGCGACTGCTCGGGACGCCCCTCGGCTTCGTATACGGCAGGGAAGTCCTGCCCGCGCTCGAAGCAGAGGTCGTAAAGATCCTTCAGCATTTTGCCCGAGATGGCGCCCGACTCGACCAGATCGGCCGAGGCCGTAACTCCAGCCATCGAAATTGGCGACTGCTCAAGTTCGAGGCCCTGCGCTTTCAGGCGTCCGAGTAATTCGCTCTGCACCAGATTCGCGACGCGCTTCGGATTTTGTGCCGTGCGGGCCGCGGACTCGAACTGATCGGCCAGCGCGCGCGTCAGCGTCAGCGTGTGGGCGTCGCCCGCGGTGATGCCGTACTCGTGCATCATGCGCTGGCGGCGGGCTTGCGGAAGTTCGGGCAGGCTGCCGCGGATTGCGGCTTGCCATTTCTCATCCACCACCAGGGGAAGCAAATCGGGCTCGGGAAAATAGCGATAGTCGTGCGCCTGCTCTTTCGAACGCATGCCGTGAGTCTTGCCTTCGTTCGCGTTGTAGAGGCGCGATTCCTGGGTAATCTTGCCGCCGGATTCGAGGACCTCTATGTGCCGCTCGATTTCGTACGCCAGCGCCTGCTTGACGAAGCGGAACGAGTTGACGTTCTTGACCTCGGTTTTCGTGCCGAATTCTTTCTGTCCGCGAGGCCGCACGCTGATGTTGGCGTCGCAACGCAGCGAACCTTCTTCCATGTTGCAGTCGCTGACGCCGGTGTAAAGAATGATTTCCTTCAGCCGGGTAAGGTATTCGTAAGCTTCCTCCGGCGATCGCATGTCGGGCTCGCTGACAATCTCGGCCAAAGGCACGCCGGTGCGGTTCAGATCGATGGCCGTCTTCTGGGCAGAGTCGGCGAAGCCTTCGTGCAGGCTCTTGCCCGCGTCTTCTTCGAGGTGCAGACGGGTGATGCCGATCTTCTTTTTGCCGCCGTTCGTCTTATTGCTTCCGCTCTGGCCTCCGCTCAGATCGATTTCGATGAATCCAAACTCCGCCAGCGGCTTGTCATACTGCGAGATCTGGTAGCCCTTTGGCAGGTCGGGATAAAAATAATTCTTGCGTGCAAAGATGGAAACCTCGTTGATGCGGCACTCCAAAGCCATCGCCGCCAGGACTGCGAATTCCACGGCCTTCCGGTTCAGTACCGGCAAGGCTCCGGGAAGTCCCAGACACACCGGGCATACATTTGTATTCGGCGGATCGCCAAAACGAGTCGAGCACGAGCAAAAGATTTTCGACGCGGTCAGCAGTTGCACGTGGACTTCGAGTCCGATGACCGGCTCGTATTTCGCGAGGAGATCCTCGGAAAGGGCTGGAGTGGTCGCCATATCGGAAGATTATAGCTGGGGTTGCTGATGGAGCGACGGGCGTCTCGCCCGTCCGCCCGGCGGGGACGCCCGGCGCTCCATCGTGGGATTTACCACTGCCGCTTCGCTTGCGGCGCGCTCAAGTACTTTTCCATCGGGATTTCGAAATACATCAGCTCATTGCCTTTCGCGTCTTGCACTCCCATCAGGTAGAAGTTGGCTCCGGCGAGCGGATTCGAGATGTCGGCGATATCGAAAAACAGAAAACCGCGTGCCGTGGAGTGCGGTTCGACGGCTTTGGCGGCGAACTGGGCCTGCTCGATTTCATCCCACGTCTTGCGGCTCACGCCGCCTTTGACTTCTTTCTTGGGCAGCGGAATCGGAATCGGCAGCCGAGTCGCCCCGTCATTCCGCGAAGGATGCGAGAGCCGGCGCACCACTTCGTCCGTGGTCGAGGGGAGCAGCTTGCTGCGATCTTTGGTATTCAGCTGGGCCTTCATGTTGACGAGAGAGACGGGTTGATCGCCGTCATTCGTGATTACAAAAAAAACCGGCATGTAACCGTTGTTGCGGTAGTTGACGCTGAAGATCGAGGCTTTGTCTTCGACGTCATACGGATCGACTGCGACCACAACTTTTTCCATGGGGTGATCGTCGTGTGCCGGGTAGGTGCGGGCGGGCTGCGCCGTGGGCATTACAAATTCTTTGGCTGCAATCGCGCAAAGGCAACAGACGAGCACAAAAGCACAGAGTGCCGCAAGACGCGGGGCTCGAAGCACCGGCACGCGAGATGATTTTTGCAAACCCGCATTATGCATACGTGAATTATAGGAGACGGCTTCGAGCTATGGGCTCTGAGCTCGCGATTCGTGGTCGGTCCCAGCCCGAGGTCCGGAGACTCGAAGCGGACGTTCTTTATTAGGATGCCGTCAGCGCAAGCGGTGCTGTCTCCTCCTCAGCGAAGATTAGAGTTGGCTCGCGATTTAGAATGGGACTTCCTTCATGTATGCGCTCTACAGTGCGCTGCTCGCTTTTTTCCTGCTGCTGACGTTGCCCTACTGGCTGCTGCAGATGATGCGGCATGGCAAGTACCGGGCGGGTCTGCGCCAGAGGTTCGGCGCTGTTCCGGCGGCTCTCGCGGGTCGCGGCGAGAAACCCGCAATCTGGGTTCATGCGGTTTCGGTGGGCGAAGTGGTGGCTTCGAGCGCAGTCGTCACGGCGCTACGACAAAAATTTCCGACCCATCGCGTGCTGATTTCGACGACCACCAGCACGGGGCAGAAACTCGCCGCGCAGCGGTTCGCCGCGGAGAACGTTTTCTATTTCTCCCTGGACTTCGCCTTCGCCATCCGGCCCTACCTTGATGCTCTGCGACCGGAACTCGTAGTCGTCGCCGAAACTGAATTCTGGCCAAATTTTCTCCGGCTGGCCAAACGCAGCGGGGCTCGCATCGCGGTGATCAACTGCCGCATTTCCGACCGCTCGTTTCCCGGCTACAAGCGGTTCCGCTTCTGGCTTCCGAGGTTGCTGGCGAATACGCTGAAGAATGTCGATATTTTCCTGGCCCAGACAGAAGAAGATCGCGAGCGGCTCATCGAAATAGGCGCGCCCGAATCAAAGATCAAGGTCGCCGGCAACCTGAAATTCGATGTGGCGCCGCCGCCCGCGCCGAAGATCGTTGCGAGCCTTCGGGAGAGCTTCCGCGACTCCGGCGCCGAGCCGGTGCTGGTTTGTGGCAGCACGCTCGAGGATGAAGAAGGCTCTCTGCTCTCAGCGTTCCGCAGTATTCTGGCCAATCATCCAAAGGCCGTGATGATGCTTGCACCGCGGCATCCAGAGCGTTTTCCGGAGGTTGCCGAGCTCGTCGAGAACCTCGGCTTCCGCATGTGGCGGCGTTCTTTGTGGAGCGGCGAAGCGCTCGCTGGCGGCGTGTTTCTGGTCGATAGTATCGGGGAGCTGGCGGCGCTCTATTCGCTGGCCACGGTTGCGTTCGTTGGCGGGAGCCTGGTGCCGCGCGGCGGACACAACATTCTTGAACCTGCACTCTATGGCGTTCCCATCGTAACTGGCAATCATTACGAGAATTTTCGCGATGTCGTCAATTTTTTTGCCAGTCGCAACGCGGTGCGCATCGTTGGACTGGCGGAGTTGCCGCTGGTCTTCATCGAGCTGATCGAAAACGTTGCCGAGCGAACGACGCTTGGCCGGAACGCACTAACGGCGCTCGAATCCCAGCGCGGCGCAACGGACCGGACGGTCGCGGCGCTGCTCCAACAGATGGGTGTTTCATCATGAATCCGCTCACCGGACTTTACGGGGCCGCGACCGCTCTGCGAAACAGGCTCTACGATCGCGGCGTGCTCTCTTCGCGTCGGCTGGAGCAACCGGTGGTGAGCGTCGGGAATTTGTCGGTGGGTGGTTCGGGCAAGACTCCGTTTGTGATTACGCTCGGTGAGCTGTTGCAGGCGCGCGGCATTCGGTTTGACGTGCTCTCACGCGGATATCGCCGCAAAACTCGCGGCGTTTTGGTGGTTGAGAAAGATGGCAACGCCGCCGACTTTGGCGACGAGCCGCTGCTGATCGCGCGGCGGCTGGGCGTGCCGGTGATCGTCGGTGAAAGCCGTTATGAAGCGGGCCGACTTGCCGAGCAGAAATTCCAGTCGCAATTGCACATCCTCGACGACGGTTTTCAGCACCGTTCTCTGGCGCGTGACTTCGACATTGTGCTGATGACGGAGCGCGACTTCGACGACCGCTTGCTGCCCTCGGGGCGGCTGCGCGAGCCGCTCTTCTCACTGCGACGCGCCGATGCGATCGTGTTACCGCGGGACTTTTCGGTGAAAAATTCGACGATCGAAAGTTTCGCCCGGCAAGGGAAACTTATCTGGCGGATGCAGCGAGAAATCGCCGTGCCCGCTGCGCCCATCGCACCGATTGTGTTCTGCGGTATCGCGAGGCCTCAGCAGTTCTTCGCCCAGGTCCGCGCCGCCGGAATCACGCCTGCGGCAGAAGTCATCTTTCGTGATCATCATGCCTATGACCGAAGTGACATCGAGCGCCTGCTTGCCATGCGCGGCAAGCTCAGCGCGGGCGGATTTTTGACCACGGAAAAGGATGAGGTTAATCTGGGGTCTCTGCAGAACGATCTCAAGCCGTTCGCGGTCGCCGCGCTCAGCCTGGCGCTCGACCATCCCACTGACGTTGTGGATGCCGTCTTGGCGAGAATTGAGAAACGAAAGCCCCGCTCGTGAGAAAATCTTCTGTTGCACCCAATGGCCAGGCAGTTGATGACTAAGCCTTGATGACAAAACATATAAAAGAAAACGACCGTCTGCGGAAGATCGTTGAATCTTTCCCCAAGCTCACGGTTACCGTCCTCGCGGATCTAGTCGCTGACGAATTCGTGTTCGGCGAGATTTCTCGCGTCTCGCGCGAAGCGCCCGTGCTGATTTTGAAGCACTGCGATCGCAAGGTGGTGCCTGGCGGCGGCGCCAATGCCATTTATAACCTTGCCGACCTCGGAGTGAATGTCTTGCCGGTTGGGGTGGTGGGCGACGACGAGCCGGGGAAGCTGCTGCTGCGCGCTTTCCGTCACAAGCAGATTCCAGTTAGCGGCGTTTTCAAAGACAAGAGCTACACCACCGTGACCAAGACGCGCATCCTGGCCGGATTCGCGCACACTGCAGGACAACAGGTCGTGCGCCTTGACCGCGAGCCCGCCGAAGGTCCCAATTCGCATTTGCGCCGCGAACTCGTGCTGGCTGCCCGCGAATACACCCGGGCCTCCGATGCGCTGCTGGTTTCGGACTATGGATACGGCGCGGCAACGCCAACCCTGCTGAATGTGATTCGGGAAAAACGCGCGATCGACAAGGTTCCCGTGACGCTCGACTCGCGCCATCGCATGCTCGAATTTACAGGTGTCACGGCCGCAACGCCGAATGAGTCTGAAGTGGAGGAAGTACTCGGCATCCGCATCGGCAACGACTGGGAGCGTCTTCTTGCCGCCGGAGACCAGATCGCCGGCGCGATGAATTTGGAATCGCTGCTGATCACGCGCGGCAAGGATGGCATGGTGGTTTTCCCGCGGCGCCACAAGCCGGTGGATATTCCGATCTACGGCAGCGATGAAGTCGCCGACGTAACCGGCGCGGGCGATACCGTGATCGCGACGTTTACTGCTGCCCTGGCTGCGGGCGCAAGCGCCGAAGAGGCCGCCCACCTGGCGAACTACGCAGGCGGCATCGTGGTGATGAAGCGCGGCACAGCCACGGTCAGCCAGCAGGAGTTACTGGGGGCGCTCGAAAAGACGCCGCCGCTGGCTCGAGAACATTAGCCGAGAGCATAAATCGAGATCATTGAGCACATCACTCCATCCGAAGATTTTGTCGCGCGATGAACTTCAGCAACGTGTGGCGGATTGGCGGCGCGCCGGCCATCGCATCACGCTGGCCAACGGCTGTTTCGATCTGTTGCACGTCGGCCATGTGCGCTACCTGCATGCCGCTCAGGAACTCGGCGGCAAACTGATTGTCGCGGTGAACGCCGATGCATCCGTGCGCGCGTTGAAGGGCGAAGGACGGCCCGTGATGCCGGCGGAAGAACGTGCGGAAATTCTGGCTTCGCTGGCGGATGTGGACGCTGTCGTAGTTTTTTCAGAAAAGGATGTGCGCGCCATCATTCGCGAAATCCGTCCTGATCTTCATGCCAAGGGCACGGACTACACGGTGGAGAGCGTCCCCGAACGCGACGAGGTCGAAGCCTGCGGAGGCCGCGTCGTGATCGTGGGTGACCCCAAGGATCATTCGGTCACCGAGATTATCGGTTCGCGCTCGCGGCTGGAGCCGCGAAAATCGTGAGGCGGCGCGGGCGGCGACAAAGACAAAGATGACCGCCGCCCTTTCTCTCACCGCTGGCACTCCGCGATTCGACAGCCTGCTCGTGGTGCGGCTCAGCGCCATGGGTGACATCATTCACACCCTGCCTGCGGCAGCCGCGCTGCGCCAGGCTTTTCCTCACGCCACTTTGGGATGGCTCGTCGAAGAGCGCTGGGCTGAATTGCTCTGCACGCTGCGCCATCCGCGTTCGGGACGGCGCTCTCCGCAGCGCCCGCTGGTCGATCGCGTCCATACCGTCAACACGGCGGAATGGCGCCGCGCGCCGTTCTCGCTTAACACCTGGCAGCAGATGGCCGTGGGCTTGAGCGAGTTACGCGGAATTCGGTACGACGCGGCAATTGATTTTCAGGGCGCGGTCCGCTCGGCATTGCTGGCTCGCTGGTCGGGCGCGCCCATCGTGTACGGGAGCGCGCAACCGCGCGAGAATGCCGCCAGCATGTTTTACACACGAAAAGTTCTTCTGAAGACCAGCGGCACGCACGTGGTCGAGCAGGCGCTGGCGCTGGCCGGCGCGATCATCCCCGGGCGGATGGCGGAGCCTTCTGTAGAGATTCCCGTGGACCCGGATGCGGAGTGCAAAATTGCCGGCCTCACGGCGGATGGGAAGGGCTTCGCGATTCTCACTCCCGGCGCGGGCTGGGGTGCGAAGAGGTGGCCAGCCGAGCGTTATGGACAGGTTGCGAGGGAACTCACCAAAGATGGATTATGTTCGCTCGTAAACTACGGGCCCGGGGAAGAAGAGCTTGCAGTTGCCGTGGAAACCACCAGTGCAGGGGCGGCGCGAAAAATCTCCTGCTCGGTTTCTGAGTTGATCGCGCTCACGCGCCGGGCTCGCCTCCTCATCGGCGGCGATACCGGGCCGATGCACCTGGCGGCGGCGTTGAAAATTCCGGTGGTGGCAATTTTCGGTCCGACAAATCCGGCGCGCAATGGCCCATTCGGGACGCGATCGATTGTGCTGCGAAGCGCGAGCAGTATAACCGATCACACCCGGCATCCTGAACCGGAACAAGGTTTGCTCGAAATCACGGTTGGCGAAGTCGTTGCGGCAGCTCGGAAGCTGTTGCATGTTGCAGAAGCTCGTGTTGCGGAATCAAGTGAGTGACGTTTCACAATCCGGATCGCAACCCTCCGAAACCGCCGGCGACGCCTGGTCGCGCGTGGCCCGTCGCATCCGCGTGCCCCTGGGATTTATTTTCGCGGTTGTCTATGTCGTGCTGGCGCGGCCAACAAGGAACTCGCTCATCGCGGGTGCGCTGGTACTGCTTCCGGGGCTAGTCTTGCGCGGACTGGCTTCCGGCCACGTGCAAAAGGACAAGCAGCTCACCACCAGCGGCCCTTACGCCTACACTCGCAATCCTCTGTACCTGGGCTCGCTGATGCTGGGCGCCGGCTTCGCCATCGCGGCGCGCAGTTGGTGGATCGTCGCCATCATGCTCCTGATGTTCGTCGCGATTTATGTCCCGGTCATCGCCGGCGAAGAGCGTTACCTGCGTCAGACGTTCCCCGAATATGACGACTATGCGCGCCACGTGCCGCGCCTGTTGCCGCGGCTTTCGCCCTATGGCAGCCAGCAGAGTGCGTACTCTTCCGCACGCTACTGGAAGCACCGCGAATACGAGGCCAGCATTGGTTGCGTGGTGGTGCTGGCCGTCCTCATCGTCAAGCTGATGTGCAAGCTGGTGTGGTAGTCTGCCGTGGAGCATGAGCCGTTTACCTCAGGGGCTAAAGCCCGTCTATTCTGGTTCGGGTTGCGGCGCGGCTGAAGCCGCGCCCCTTCAAGTCATCCGTCGCCTGCTGGCCCTTTCTCTGCTCTGCCTGATCCTGCTGATCGCAGCCATGTCGTCAGCGCAGCAAGGGCCGCCCACAGCAACGATCGGACCTGCTCCCGTGCAGATCGAGCCTCCACGCCCCAACTATCCTTTCCCCGATGGACGGGGCTACGTTTATTCGGCGGAGTGGCATTTGATCACCGCCGGAATCGGTGTCATGAGAATGGAAGTCGCCGGGAACGAACGCAAAGTCAGCGCGTCCGCCGAATCCTCAGGAGCCGTCAACGTCATCTTTCCGGTGCACGATCGCTTCGAGTCGCGCTTCGATCCGCGGACGTTCTGCTCGCTCTCGATCTTCAAGCACAGCGAGGAAGGCTCGCATAAACGCGAGACTTCGATCCGCTTCGATTACGCGCACAAGAAAAGCACGCTCGATGAGAAGAACCTGAAGACGGGCGAGACCAAGCACGTCGAAAACGACCTTGCCGGCTGCGCCACCGACGTCATAACCGGCTTCTACTATCTGCAGTCGCTGCCGCTGCAACTTGGCGCTATCTATGAGTTCCCGATCAGCGACGGGAAGACGACGATCGTCCACGCCACGGTGGACAAGCGCGAGCAGATCAAAGTGCCGGCCGGAACATTCTCGGCGGTGCTGGTGACGGTCGAAGCTACCTCTGGCCCGCTGCAGTCCAAGGGCAAGGTGTGGGTATGGTATTCGGAGGATCCAAGTCACACGCCGGTGCAAATGCGCGTCAAGCTGGGATGGGGTACGCTCCTGTTTCGCCTGCAGAGGATCGAGAAGTGATCGAAAAGTGATCGAGAGGTAGAACCTATTTCCGCGCCACCACCGCCTGCTTCGCCTTCGCCAGTTCCGGACGCTCGGAAGTCGACCCTTCACAAGTCTTGACGAGCACGGCGTAATATTCCGTTGCCTGCGAAGTCTGCCCCGCCATCTCCGCCGCGCGGGCCGCGCCATACAGGCCGTTGAAGCGATTCGGGTAAAACTTCAAATCCGTCTTGTATTCTGCGAGAGCCTGCTCCGGCTGCTTCATTTCGAGCAGCATGTCGGCGATCATTTCGCGGGCGGGCGTTCCGCCATCGGATTCATCTCCGGATGCTTCCTCCTTTTCGGCGATCGTTCGTAAAGCCGCTAGGGCTGCGTCGTTTCTGCCTTCGGCGTGATCCAGCCACGCGCTCGCTTCTTTCCGATCCTGATCTACCGCCTCGGCGAAGTTTTTCTTCTTCTGATCGAGAAGAGTTTTGTGAATGGCGTCGATGTGTTCGATATCGGTGCGAGCCTGGGCGACGTTTCCACTACGCGCAGCTCCGATCGCGCGCGCCCAGTAGGTGATGGCAGCATCTCCGGTCTGCTTATAGGCAACCGGCGTCAAAGAAGCCGCTTCAGCCCAGTGGTGCAACTCCAACGCGTAGCGCGCGGGAAACGCGGCCAGAGCGTACTCGCGCGGATCGTATCCCGTGCCGTACATATCTTTCATCGGCGGCATGCCTTTCACTTCTTCGATTACTTTGAGGGCGTCGGCCTCCCGTCCACTCTGCAGATAGGCGTACACGAGGTAATCCATGGCGTGGAACTGGTGGGCCTCGCCACCCATGTGCATCTCCGTGGCCTTGCGCGTCGCCGCAATGGAGGCGAGATTCGAATTGATGTCGTCCTGCCAGAGTCCGAGTCGAGCAAAAATATGCGACGGCATGTGCAGCGCATGCGGTGCGGCGGGAGCGATCTGTGCGTACCGGCGTGCGGCGGGCAGACCGAGTTGCGCGAGTTGCGGTTTGTCATAGGTGTGGATCAGGTAGTGCGCAATGCCCGGATGATTGGGCTCCTCGGCGAACAGTTTGTCGAGAATGGCGCCGGCCTGCTTGCGGTTGGCAAACGTGGTGTCGTTGTCGGGCTCCGAAGCCAGGAGCGAAAGCGCATAAAAAGCAGCCGCCTCATGGTCGGCCGGATACTTCTTGTACACCTTCTCCATGGCTGCTGAGTAAGCCCGGGCTCGGGCCTCGTGGTCCGCTTTGTTGCTGTTGGAATAGAACGCCTCCAGGGCCTGGATGTAATCGCGCTCGCGGTCGGTCGCCTCGGCCTTCACCTTGTCAGCCTTCTTCAACTCCGCCGAGGCTCGCTTGATGGTGGCCGCGTCCGGCCGATTCCAGAGCTGGTGCCACAGGCTCATGGCCTCTCCCCAGTACGCCATGGCGCAGTTCGGGTCCTGCTTTTCGACGTCGAGAAAAGCCTTCTCCGCCTCTTCGTACCAGAACGAATGGAGCAGCGCGACACCCTTTTCGAATGTCTTCTGCGCGCCGGAAGTACAAGACACGGGAAAATGCACCGTGCCTAATTGGTCCTGCGTAAGTCCCTCGTGATGATGGTCTTCGTCGGCGGACGCGGCTCCGGAAAATGCCGCGGCAATACACAAGACCCAGATCAGTTTGCGCATGGAGCACCCCGCTGGGAGTCTAGCGGCCGGATCGAGGCAGGGTCAAGCGGAGGTGTCAAGCGGAGGCGGGGGTAGCCGTTCCGCGACTTTTACTGCAGCCGGAAGCGTTCATTCATCAGGCGCTGCAGCCGCGGCCGGTAAATAATATCGTAGGCAAGCTCTTTGTCGGGAAACAGGTTCAGAGCGGCGCGACGGGCATTCGCGGCCATCGCCGCTGCTTCTTCCAGCGTCAGATCGGGATCCTGGCCGATCACCGACATCACCATGCTCATCATCATCTGCAGGCGTCGCAGTCTTCGGGCCTCCTCCACGCGCTCGTTGTGTTGTTCGCCCGGCTGTTCGGCTGGTTGCACTTCCATACTGACCCCGTTTTTATTGGATGTTGACCGCGTTCCCCGCGTTGCGCCCCATCGCTATTGTGCCAGCTTCC
Organism: Terriglobales bacterium; assembly: GCA_050011975.1. Lineage (GTDB taxonomy): Bacteria > Acidobacteriota > Terriglobia > Terriglobales > Acidobacteriaceae > Acidiflorens. Next base: position 30,347 of record JBEKIB010000028.1, read on the forward strand.
GCCCGCAAATCAAGCCTCCCTTGGCCGCACACCTTTGTGACCCGCAAGACAGACGTATAGTGACTGCCGTAATCTGTTAACAGACAGTTTTACGGAGGACGCATGCCAGAGCCGACTAGCCCCTCGCCGCAACCCGAGCCCAACGAGAAACTCGTTAAGATTTTCGACGCCGAGCAGGAAAGCGAAGCCATCGTCGTGCAGGGCTTGCTTCAATCTGCCGGGATCGAATCGGACTTGAAGTCCATTGACGCGGTGCAGGACACGTTTCCCGGCGTCGGTGGAACGGTCATTCTTGTGCGCGAAGAAGACGCGCCCGAAGCGGCAAAGATTATCGAGGCATATCGTAAATTGCCGCCCCTCGATGACGAGACGGCCGATATCACTGGGTGAGAATAAAGCCAGGTTTCAAAGTTTCAAGGTTTCAAGGTTTCAGAGTTGTCTTCTGATGTTCAGACATTGACACTCTGAAACCTTGAAACTTTGAAACCTGCCTTGGCTCAGTGGACGAGCGCGACGTCTGGAGTCACAGACTTGCCGTCGAGATAGAAACTGACCGCGCCGTCCTCGTCGGTGCGATAGGTTTTCACTCCGGCGTGCTGTAGCCGCTCCAGCACTTCGCGCTTGGGATGGCCGTACACATTTCGCGTACCGACGGAAATGACCGCGAAGCGCGGATGAACCGTCGCGAGCAGATCGGCAGAAGTTCCGCTGGCGCTGCCGTGATGCGCGACCTTCAGCAACATCGCCTCCGGATGCTCTTCGACGACGCGCCGTTCCGCGGGACGCTCCGCGTCTCCTTCGAGCAAAGCGGTCGTCCCGCCAAAGGTAGCCGTAAACACCAGGCAATCGTCGTTCGGACGCATCGAGCCGGTGATTTGGTCGCGTCCGGGAGCGAGCATGTAGAAATGCGCTCCACCGAAATCGAATTGGTCGCCTTCTTTTTTTACCGAGATTTTCATTCCCGCCCGCTGAGCTTGCGCCACGATCGGCGCCAGTTCGCCTACCGGCCGGTCGATGCTGAGCCAGAGTTCTTGCGGGTGGAAATTCGCAATCACCGCGGGCATTCCGCCGAGGTGGTCGGCATGAGGATGCGTGATCGCGACCACGTCGAGATGGTCGATGCCTCGATTCCAAAGATAAGAAGAGACGACCTGTTCGCCGAGATCGAAGTCCGAATGCATCCACTGCGGCAGGCCTCCGGCATCGATGAGGATGGCGCGGCCCCGGGGCGTGACCAGAAGAATGGAATCGCCTTGTCCGACGTCGATGGTCGTCATCTCCATCGCGCCAGCTCGGAGGTGAGGGCGAGAGGGGACAAACGCGATCCAGACAGCAACGCCAAACAGCAACGCGACAGAAGCGAAAGCAGCCCAGCGCACGCGACGGAGGTGCGCCGCGAACTTCGCGAGCGCGAGCGCGGCGATCGAGGCCAATATCATCGCGAGCGAGGGCATGGCTACACGCAGGTCGGCAATCGATCTTCCGAAACTCGGCGTTCCGGCAACCTGGGCCCCGCCAAGGAAGTGCACCGTTCCCGCGATGCCCTCGAGGGCGAGGCCGGAAATCCAAACCGCGGGCTTGGCCAGCACGCTCGATATGTATCCCAAGCCGACGGCGGCGGCAGCGGTGGGCATCAGCACCTGGGTGAGCGGAATCACGGCCAGGTTGGCCGGCATTCCCATGGTGGTCGCGCGATGAAAGTGATATGCCATGAGCAGCGCCAGTCCCGCCTGCATCAGCGCCGAGATGAAAATCAATTCGCCCGCACCAATTGCTACCCGCATGAAGATCGCGGGCAGTGTAAGCCCGAGGCGCTCGCCCATGAATCTCTTCAGACGCCCGCCGAGCAGCCGCAGATCAAGCCGGAACTGCGCCACCTCGGGAGCGACGTGCAAATCGTAGCTCGCGGCTCGCAAGAGGCGCAGGCCCCGGGCGTAGGGCAAGGTTGTCCGCTCCAGAATCGGCGAACCGATGCCCGCGATGATGAAGACCGCAAGAAACGTCAGCTGAAAACTGGCGCCAAACAGGGCATGCGGATCGACGATCAGAATTCCCAGCGCTGCCGCTCCAATCGCGTTCATCATGTTGCGTCCGCGATACAGCAGACGCGCGCCTAAATATGTTGCCAGCATCAGCGCGGCGCGCCACACCGGCGGGCCGACTCCCACCACAAACGCGTATGCGAACGAGACCACCACCGTGGTGATGGCTGCCACCGCGGGATCCACGCGAAACTGGCGCAACGTCCAAAAAATGGCGAACGCCAGGATGCTCAGGTTCATTCCAGAAACAACCAGGACGTGATATGTGCCCGAACGCTGGTACTCGGTGCGCGTGGCGTTGCGCAGGAATGATTCTTCGCCGAGGACCATGGCGTCCATGAGCGAGGCCTGCGACGCGGGCCACAGTTGGTGAATCTTGGCCACGATGCTCGAATGAACGCGCGTCCGCCAGAGTTGAATCCGGCTGCCGGAAAATCCCGAAAGCCGCTCCACATCGTTTGCCTCCGCCGACCCCAGCACGCTGATCCCGTTGTCGCGCAGATAGCCTTCATAATCGAAAGCTCCCGGATTGCGGTAATTCCGCGCCGGATGCAGCTTCGCGAGGATGCGCAGCCGCGTGCCGTAGGTAAAGGCGAGTGGAGCGACGGGCGTCTCGCCCGTCCTGTGCGCGCTCCGCGAAGATTCGAGGTCGGCAGTATCGCGGCCGGGCGAGGACGCCCGGCGCTCCATTGAGTCGGAATCCCCGATCTTCTCGTAAATCGTCAGCCGCACCCCAGCCCGCGCCGGCCAGCTTTCGCCCTGGCTTGCGATCGCTTCCGTCTCCACATCAATCGATTCGCTAATCGACCGCGGCCCTGCGGCCCGCGCATAACCCTCCCGCATCACACGCGCTGTGAGTGTGACTTCGCGGCCATCCGCCAGGGCAAGAATCCGAGCGTCATTTTGCAGAAGTGCATCCTGCTGAAGTTCGTCCGTCCGTTGACCGCGAATCTGAATCAGAAAAGCGCCCAGAAGAAACCACGCGCCTAACGAGAGCGCCTTGGCCAGCCAGGTTCGCTTCGAAAGAAAGTACCACGCCGCGAAAACGAAGGCTACCACCGCGATCACCCACCACGACGGCGGCCGCCAGGCTCGAACGCCCGTCCACAGGCCGAGCGAAAATGCCACGGCGGCCCAGAACAACGGCTGCCGCGGCGGCTTGCGTTCGTGCGTCATGGCGTTGAAGCTCCGGAGAAAATGGGGCGAGACTTGGAATGAACGGTCGCAACAAACGGAAGGACGAGCGGGGCCCCGGCGCATGGTTTCTTGCGCCAGGGCCCTCGGCCAACCCACCCGTCTTCCAGGAGGAACTGGGCGACGTGAAAGCGGTCAGCGCGCCAGCAGCAGCACCGATTCGATGTGAAACGTCTGCGGAAAAAGATCGAATAAGTGTGCTTCCTCAATGTGGTAGCCGGCCGCCAGGAGGGGGGCCGTATCCCTGGCCAGCGTCGCCGGATCACACGAAACATATCGGACCCGGAGCGCTCCGAGTTCCACCAGAGAACGGATCACCGCCTTGCCGGCTCCGGTGCGGGGAGGGTCCAGGACGACCAAGTCAGGCCTTTTTCGAACCGGCCGGCTTCTCAGGTAATCGCCCCTCAGGTAATCCTCGGTTCGCGCACCGGCCGCTTTCACGTTCGCAGGGACATTCTGCACAAAGTCGCCATGCGATGTCTGTGACGCCTCTACACCAAAAATGTGATGAAAGTTCCGCGCCAAGGCCGCGGAAAATAACCCCACTCCAGCATAAAGGTCGAGTGCGACCTCCCCGCTGGCGTTGCCGGTCACGACTGAAACCAGTTCGTCCACCAGATAGCGGTTCACCTGGAAGAAAGCACCCGCGCTAACCTGATACTCGTGGTCCTTCGTACGATAGCGAATTGCCTTCACGCCCGACTGCGCCAGCGCTTTCTGGTCGAAGGCAGCTTCATCCTCGAATCGTCGCCGCGAAGAGAAAAACGTCACGCCGCTGATTTCCGGCGACTCGCGCTCCAGCGCTTCCGCCCAGCGCAATAGATCTCTATGGTCAGCCTCGCGCCCACAGAATGCCCAAGCCAGCAAACGCTCATCGGCCGCATCCGCGAACAGCTCTATCTCTTCAACTGCCGTCGGGCAGTTCAATCCGCCGAGCTCAAGCAAACGCGCCATCACCCGATTGAGCAGCGGCGAGCTGATCGGACATTCGTGCACCGGAAGAAATTCGTGCGAGCCGAAGCGGAAGTACCCCAGCGCAAATCCGGGGTCCCCAGAACGGCCGGTTTTGCCGGGCTGGGGTGGAAATCCGGGGTCCCCAGACCGCGCGCTTTTCGCGGGCTGGGGTGGAAATCCGGGGTCCCCAGACCGCGCGCTTTTCGCGGGCTGGGGTGGAAATCCGGGCCCAGTCCGCACCTGCAGCCGCGTGCGATTGCGGTAATTCCAGGGAGGAGAAGCATGCAATCGAATCTCGGACGTCAGGTCGATTTTCGCGATCCGCTGCAGCGTCTCGCGCAGAATTTCAGCTTTGAACTCCAGTTGCCGCTGGTAGGGAATGTGCTGGTAATGGCATCCGCCGCATTGACGGAAGTACGGACAGCGCGTCTCGACGCGATCGGGCGACGCTTCGATCACCTGCGTCAGCGAACCTCGCGCAAACCCCGGCTTCTCTTGCCGGATCTCGGCCTCAACCCGCTCCCCCGGCAGCACAAACGGCACAAACACCGCCATGCTGCGGCCGTCCGCGCCGGGCGGAGTCCGCGCCAGACCGTCACCGCCGTAGATTAGTTTTTCGATGGAGAGAAGCATGGAGATCGACCTTGTAGCGCGCGGTCTTAGTGCATGTAGAACAAGCTCAGCCGCGGCACGCCGCAGCGCTCCAGCAGCCGCTTCTGCACATACTGCTTGTGGAGCTGCTCAATCTGCGACGCCGTCATGTTGCGCCGGTAGGGAGCAAGATCGCGATCGGCCTCCGCGCGAACCTTCACCAGGTCTTCATCCGGAGTCGACACCATCAACACCGCGAACAGCTTTTCCTCGAGCACCGTCAGCCGCCGCTCCAGGTCTTCCAGCCTCGGAAGCTTCCCGGTGCTCTCAATCACGGCCGCCATCTCACGTAGCGAAGCCGATTGTTCGCGTGCCAGCGCGCCAATTGCGAATCCCGCGCGCTCCGGCAGCTTCGCTTTTTCCAGCTTGTCAGCATTTTTCCGCAAAAACGCTACAATCTGCGCCGTTTCAAATCCGGGATCGCGTTGAGATTTTTCTTCGCTGGTCGCACCGACCGCCGCTTCTTTCATATCCTCCGCCGCCGCCAGCACGGCCTGCGAGCAGTACGCCAGGCTGTTTACCTTTTTCGATTTCGAGGGACGCTGATCGTACTTGTCAAACGCGTCGTCCACCCCGCGGAGCACGGCCCCGAGCGGCACGCCCGCGCTTTTCCAAGTCTCAATCAGAGCCCAATCGAGCGTCGAGAGCAGCAGATGAGTCCCCCGCCGCCGCAGATAATGCTCTTCGATTTCCGTGAAGTAATTGAAGTACGTCGTTTCACGGGTCGGATCGTCCATGTTGCTCAATCCTAACGGATGCTCATTGATCGAGTTCGCCGCGCACAAAATGGGGAATCTCAGCCGGAATTTCCAGCGACAGTTCCACAAACCCGCGATACGATCCTCTCTCATACCAAGGAGACTGATAGATCAGCTTCTTGATTCCCTTCTTTTCGATGGTGTAAACGTTGGTGCGCCCAGCGCTCAGCAACTCCTTCAACTTTGTGCGCGAGGGTTCGGGATGGCAATCGAACAGATTGGAACCGATCAGCGCGGCACCGCCGCTATCCTGAAAAGTCCGAATGGACTTGTCGTTCATTGCCAGAATTATCCCATCACTATCGCAGACGGTCACGGCTCCAGGAAATTCCTGAATCCAAGCAAAAGCTTCATCATTCGACATTCCATGGCCTCGCTTCCGGCTGTGCTTTGAAATATTGGTAGGCTTTCAAAAGCTCCGCCGCCATTCAGCTCACCGCAATTTCGGCGACTTCGGCGAGGGCCACGGCTTCGCGTTGGCATCCAACAGCTTGGCCGGCGCCGGCGTCCGCGTCTTTGCTGCTTTCGGCGCGGCGTCGCGGCGGATAAAGGATGACTGGTTCCGGTCCCATATGATGCGCAGCCCTTCGAGGGTCAGCAACTCGTCCACATCTTTAATGAAATGCGAAGCCGTGCCAATCAGCGATCCCAGTCCGCCCGTCGCAATCACGTGCGTCTCCGCGCCCAATTCATCCACCAACCGCTCCAGGATGCCGTCCACCAGTCCGAGATAGCCGTAGTAAAGTCCCGACTGCAAACTGCCCACCGTATTCGATCCAATCACCCGAGCCGGCTTGCGAATCTCCACCCGCGGCAGCCGCGCCGTGCGCTGAAACAGCGCGTCCGCCGAAATCCCAATGCCCGGGCAAATCACGCCGCCCATGTACTCGCCCTTCTTCGAGATGCAGTCGAAGGTGGTCGCCGTGCCAAAGTCCACAATCACGCACGGGCCGCCATATTTCTCAAACGCCGCTACCGCGTTCACGATCCGGTCCGCGCCCACTTCCGCGGGATTGTCGTACAGCACCTGCATGCCCGTCTTCACGCCCGGCTCGATGAACAGCGGCTTGGTGTTGAAATAGCGCTCGCACACCTGCCTCAGCACCGAGTCAAGCGGCGGCACCACCGATGAAATCACGATCCCATGCACATCCGAAACTTCCAGGTTGTCCATCGAGAACAGGTTGCGGAAGATCACTCCATACTCGTCGACCGTGCGCGTAAGATGCGAGCCGACGCGCCAGTTCGCCACCAGCCGCTCGTAACGCACCTCTTCCGTTCCGGTCACATCTTCGCCCGGAGGGTGCTCCACCTGCGCAAAAACGCCCAGCACCGTATTCGTATTTCCGACATCAATCACTAGAAGCATATTTGTAATTGGCGATTTGTAATTGGTAATTTAAAAGCAGCGGCTTTTCCAATTACAAATTACAAATTACCAATTACAAATTTTCCATGGGTCTCACCGTTCCACTCAGCACCGTCTTCAAGCCCTCCGCCGTTCTTATCCGCAAAAATCCGCGCTCGTCCAATCCCTCGGTAACGCCTGCCAGGCCGGGATTCTCCTCGATCTTCACTTTTCTGCCGCGCACCGACGAAGAGCTCTCCTCGAACCGGCGCAGGATCGCATCTCGCGCTCCCGCATCCTCAATCAAGCTGCGATACTCCCGGTCGAGCGATTTTAGCAAAGCGCCGCAGAGCTCCACGCGCGACCACTCCGTGCCGGTCTCGATCCGCAACGAAGTCGCAATCTCGCGCAGCTCAGCCGGAAACTTCAACTGGTTGACGTTGATCCCGACCCCCACCACCAGATAACGCACCCGCGTGGCCTCGGCATTCATCTCGGTAAGAATGCCGCAGAATTTCTTGCCGACCAGCAGCAGGTCGTTTGGCCATTTCAGATCCACCAGAAGCTGCGGCGCAATCTCCGCTACCGCCCCGCGAACCGCCAGCCCCGCGGCCAGCGAAAAAATCAGCGCATCCGAAGGCGGCATCGCCGGACGCAGAATCACCGAGCAGTAGATCCCTGTCGACCGCGCCGAATGCCAGGTGTTCGCGCCGCGTCCGCGCCCGGCCAGCTGTTCTTCGGCGAGAAATACGCTGCCTTCTGGCGCACCCTCGGCCGCCGATCGCATTGCCTCCGAATTGGTCGAGCCGACTTTGTAATAATGATTGATCTGCTTGGCGCCGCCCGGGGCGCCTCCTGGGGCACCGCCAAAGATCGTGCCCTTCAATGACGGAGCCAACATCTCCGGCAGCAGCAAGTCTGGAACCGCGCGCAACTGATAGCCGGTCGCCGGATGTCCAGCAACATCCACGCCCAACCCGCGCAGTTGTTGAATCAGCCGCCAAACTTCGGACCGGCTCGTCCCAATCTCTTCGGCAATCTTCGTGCCGCTGACGACAACGATAGCGTTGCTCATGAGCAGGCGCACAATGCGGCCGAGGCGAACATCTGTCGCCTTGTGCACGGACGGTAAGCTGCGGGTTTTGGTGGAAGTTGAGATGAAGGAATTATAAACAGTCGTTGGTTGTTGGGGCAGTCGTTAGTCGTCGGTCGTTGGTCGTTAGCAATCGAAACCGCGGGTGATCCAGACCCCCGAACGACCAACGACCGACGACTAACGACTAGCCCTACGCCGGAGTGACCCTCAAACTCATATCCACCGCCGTCGATGAATGCGTCAGCGCGCCGACCGAGATGAAATCCACGCCCGCCTCCGCGTAGGAGCGCACGTTCTCCAGGTTGATTCCGCCCGCGCACTCCAGCGGAATCCGCCGCTGCTGATTCGAATAAACGCGCAAACAAATCTCGACCGCCTTGCGCACATGCTCAACGCTCACATGGTCGAGCAGGATCGCCTCCGCCCCGTGCTCCAGCGCCTGCTGCAGTTCTTCGAGCGACCGCACTTCAATCTCGATCGGCTGACGGCCGCGCCGGTTGTGGATGGCGCGCTCCAGCGCCGGTATCGCGCCCCCGGCCAGCGCGATGTGATTGTTCTTGATCAACACGCCGTCAGAGAGATCCAGCCGGTGATTCTGCCCGCCGCCGCAGCGCACCGCGTATTTGTCAATCACGCGCAGCCCGGGCGCCGTCTTGCGGGTATCGAGAATCCGCACGTTCGTGCCCTCCACCGCATCCACAAACTTGCGCGTGGTGGTCGCGATTCCGGCCATGCGCTGCAGAAAATTCAGGATCACCCGCTCACATGACAGAATCACCCGCGCGTTATGCTGGATCACCGCGATCTGCTGCCCCGGGTGCACCCGGATGCCATCGAAAATCGAAGGATGGCTGGTCACCTCGTAATGCGAAATGACCGCTCCGTCGAGCGCCGCATAGACGTCGAGAATCCGCGGCACGCATCCGAGGCCCGCGAGAATGCACTCCTGCCTGGCGATAATCGTCGCCGAAGCACGCTGGTTGGGATCGATGCAGGCATAGCTGGTCGCATCGCGCGTCGCCCGATCTTCGTTCAGCGCGTTCTCAAGAATCGCGGTAATGCGTCGTGAATTCCAGTCCATAAAACCCAGTGGTCAGTTGCCAGTGGTCAGTGGTCAGTTGTTGCTTTTACCGACCACTGACCACTGACCACTATCCACTGATTTCTTTCAACTTGGCGAGGATCTTCTCTCGCAGAATCGTCGCTTCTTCTGCCTGCTTACGCAGTCCTTCCACCACATGTGCTGGAGCCTTGCTCAAGAACTGTTGGTCGCCAAGTCTGGCTTCGGAACCTGCCAGCTGCTTCTCAATCTTCTCCAACTCTTTCGTTAGACGCTCGCGCTCGGCCGCAACATCGATCTTTTTTTCATATACCGCATGCACATCGAACCGCGACGTGCTGCGCGCCCCGGGCAATTTCCCGAGCGAGCTTTCCACAAACGTGATCTTCTCCACATTCGCTGGACGATCCAGCAGAATCGTGCGGAGATTCTCTTCGATCATCGCGCGAATCTCCGGCTCATGGGCAAACACCTCAATCGGCACCTTAACCTTAGGCTCGACTTTCAATTCTGCCCGCAGATTGCGCACGCTGACGATCAGATCCTGCAGCACCGCCATGTTCGTTTCCGCGCCCAAATCAATCTGTGCTTCCTCCGCCGACGGATACGCCGCCAGCGCAATCGACTTCAGCGGCGGCTTGCCGTCGTATATCGCGTGCCAGATCTCTTCCGTGATGAACGGCATCACGGGATGCAGCAGCCGCAACGATGCCTCGAATAGATTGACCAGATTCGCACATGCAACTCGCGCCGCTCCCGTGTCTGCGCCTTCCTCGAAGCTCAGTCGCGGCTTGATCAGCTCGATGTACCAGTCGCAGAACTCGGCCCAGAAGAAATCGTAGATGCGATTCGCCGCCTCATCGAAACGATACGTCCCTAGAGACTCGTTCACATCGCGAGCCGCGCGATTGAAGCGCGAAAGAATCCACCGGTCTTCGAGGGTCTGCGCGTCGAATCCCGCAATGCCCGCGTGGCGAGGGCCACCCTCGGTCGTCGTGCCGGGACGCAGGCCCGGCTCCACTCTATCCACGTTCATGAACATGAAGCGCGCTGCATTCCATATCTTGTTGGCAAAATTTCGATACCCCGCCGTGCGGCTCTCGCTGAAGGCGATATCGGTGCCCGGCGCCGCCATCGACGCCAGCGTGAAGCGCGTCGCATCCGTCCCGTACTGCCCGATCACCTCGATCGGATCGAGCACGTTCCCCTTCATCTTCGACATCTTCTGCCGGTCCGCATCGCGCACCAGGGCGTGGATGTAGACCTCGCGAAACGGAACGCTCGCACGCAGCGCATCTTCATCCGCATCGGTGCCCCAGGTTCGCGCCCGTTCTTTGGGCGCTAACCTGGGATTACTGCCCGGCTTGTGTGGCGGCATCATGAACCAGCACCCGAGCATGATCATCCGCGCCACCCAGAAAAACAGGATGTCGAAGCCGGTAATCATCAGCGAATTGGGATAAAACACTTCTTCATCCCGCGTCGCCTCCGGCCACCCGAGCGCAGTGAACGGCAGCAGGCCCGACGAAAACCAGGTGTCGAGCACGTCCGTGTCCTGCTCCAGCTTCGTGCTGCCGCACTTGCATGCCGACGGCGCCTCGCGCGCTACGACCACTTCCTTGCAGTCCTTGTTCGTGCAATACCACGCCGGAATCCGGTGTCCCCACCACAACTGCCGCGAGATGCACCAGTCGTGGATGTTACGCATCCAGTTCAAGTAAATCTGCCCGTAATTCTCCGGCGTAAAACGTACGTATCCCTTCTCCACCACTTCGATGGCGCGCTTCGCCAGAGGCGCAATCTTGATGAACCACTGCGTCGAGAGCCGCGGCTCGACAATCGTGCCCGAGCGGTCGCATTTGCCGAGCGCAATCGTGTAATCCTTTGTGCCCACCAGAAAACCCTGCTCCGAGAGATCCAGCACCACATGCTCTCGCGCGGCAAAGCGATCCAGTCCCGCGTAGGGACCGGCATTCGCATTCATCCTGGCGTGCTCGTCAATCACTTCGATCTGCGGCAGGTTGTGCCGCAGGCCGGCCTCGAAGTCGTTGGGATCATGCGCCGGCGTCACCTTCACCGCCCCGGTGCCGAACTCCGGCTGCGCCAGTTCGTCCGCGATGATCGGGATCTCACGATTCATCAGCGGCAGCATCACGTGCTTGCCGTGCAGATGCGTGTAGCGCTCGTCCTTCGGATTCACCGCGACCGCCGTGTCGCCCAGCATCGTCTCCGGACGCGTGGTCGCCACCGTGATGAATTCGGCGTTGCCAGTCGCGCTGTCCACCACCGGGTACCGGATCTCGTACAGCTTGCCCGCGACGTCCTCGTGCTTCACTTCGAGGTCCGAGATCGCGGTCCCGCAGTCGGGGCACCAGTTCACGATGTATTTCCCGCGATAAATCAGCCCATCTTCATAGAGCCGCACGAACGTTTCTTTCACCGCATGCGACAGGTTGTCGTCCATGGTGAAGTATTCGCGGCCCCAATCGACCGACGCTCCCAGCCGCTTCATCTGGTCGAGGATCGCGCCGCCATACTGCCGCTTCCATTCCCACACCCGCTCAATGAACTTCTCGCGCCCCAAGTCGCGCCGCTTCTTGCCTTCTTTCAGAAGTTGGCGCTCCACCATCACCTGCGTCGCAATACCGGCATGGTCCGTGCCCGGCAGCCAGAGCGTGATAAACCCGCGCATGCGATGCCAGCGCACCAGAATATCCATCTGCGTCTGGTTCAGCATGTGCCCCATGTGCAGCCGCCCCGTCACATTTGGCGGAGGCAACAGCAGGGTGAACACCGGGCGCGAATCTCCAGGCGCCGGCGTCTCCACGTGAAACAGTTTTTCCTGGACCCAATACTCGGCCCAGCGCGTCTCAATCGCGCCCGGTTCGTAAGCTTTCGGCAATTCGTGCGGCATGTTTGTCCTGACCGTGTAGGGACGGTCGCCTTCCGTCGCCCAATCCGAGCGCAGCTCGGCAGATTCTCCGCCAGAAGGAGAGAATTCTTGATCTTACAGGCGTGAGAAAAGAAGGGTCAAACGTTGCGACCGTATATACGACACGAGGGGATTTTGCTACACCCCCACACCGGAGGCCAGGCCCGGGGCCCGCGCGCGTCCCGGGCGAGTATTTGTGCGTGGTGGGGGCGTTAGTGTACTGACTATTATTTGGAAGATAAATTGAGAACGCTGCTACGACGTGATAGCGATGTATAGCCCAACATTCGATTGCGCACCATTGAGAAGCGATAGACGAAACCAGCCTTAATAATCCCCCGAAGTGACGACTCATTCTTGGCTGCGCTGAAGATCCAGACGTGCCGTTGCTGCTTCTGTTGATCTGCTGCCGCTAAACGAATTGCCGTTGCGTAGTTGCCATAGCCCCGTTGTGCCGCCGGGGTCCAGCAATCAAATATCATTACGGCGTTGGGGTCACTCGATTCAAGCGTGGAATTGATCTCCGACAAGTGGAACCCATCATAAGAATCCACCCACAGAAAGTGCGCGGGCGGCCTTTCACTCTCCTGCAAACAATAACCATTTGGGCGACGCTTTCTTAGACGTTGGGCACAGCGCATGAGGTACCCTAATGTCTGCTCGTCGTTAGCATTGTTCATGGCAGCCACAGCGATGTTCTCCCAACCCAGCGGGCTCAGAGCCATGGCGTCGTCTTCTGCGATTGTCATTCTTGGAGCTTCAAAAAAAGCAATCTCGTCCTCGGATACCACTCTCCTTTTTACCCATGTGAGTGCATCCTTTGTCGTCGCAACCAGACCCTCTTTACCAAGTCGGCTTTTTAGGCCGTACACCAATCTTCTTCCGAAGCGAATCTTCTTATCAACAGCCGGAAATCTGCCAGCCGAGGCGGCCAGCCAATGTCGGCCTACGGTTGCCATATGCCGCGACAGGCTCCTCGATAGTTGCACGTGGCGCGTTGAAGAGACGGTATTGGAAATGCGTTCTTTGTAAGCTTCGTCGCCCAGTCCAAGGTCCAGTCTTTTCAGCGAGGAGTCATCGCACGCTTCCTTCGTCAGGAGCCGAAGGAGACACGAGCCCGGAGACAACTCCTCGTACGGGATGCAAAAGGTCGGCAAATACCAAAGCCAGCTATCGAAGAAACGGAATCCGTAGTTCCACGCGATGGGCTCGCCGTTGACTTCGAGCTGGCTTACCTTCAACCAACCTGCAGGAGTGAGGAGTCGCCCGAGTTCCGTTAGGAAAATGCGCCTTTGCTTCTGAATGAGAGGGCTGAGGCGATTGGTCGCTAAGAAACGTGAAACCTGGGCGGCAAAGATTGACCGCAAAGCGATCTCGGCTTGCTCACCGCTTAAGTGACTAACGCGGATAGGACCATGTTGGCCCAGCTTTCTTAGGGCCCGCTTGCCCCGCGCCTTTGCAGTGACAGTTTTGAGAACGGATTGTCGTTGTTCCTTGTCGCCCAGAGAAATGATGCCGCAGTCGTATGCAGGCCGCTGGTAAAGATGGAAACGGTGAGATCCAGCAGCGGCTTTGATCGCGCGGAGAGTCTCCGATTCCGCTGGGACGTTGGCGAGTATCAAATTCCGCACGCCCATTTTGTTCATTTCCTCAAGCAGCGCCGTCAGCGTGGCTCCTCGGGTCTCCGGTTCACTCACGATATCGCAGTAATCGGCAGTGCTGGCTGTGAGGAAAAAAGCGGTATCAGGGGATCCTTGATTCGTTGCCATGGCGGCCACCCCTGCCAGCTGCCCGGATTCATAAGCCAGGAAAATCAGGGGACGGAGAGCATCCGAGAAAGCGTGGTTCGCGGCTAGGGCCCACTGATGAGTGAAGAACACCTCCGGGCGTTCCATCCGGAATGCCAATTTATTCCAGGCAAGAATGATTTCTGGGTCCTCTGGAATCGTCTCCAGGACGGTTATCTTCACAGGGGCTCCATCAGGCCAGTCTACGGACGGCGGCTTGCAGACGAGTGTGAAATCCGCTAAGGTGAGCCTCGAATACGGCCAAGGACATATCAGCGGTAATGGCAGTCCGCGCCAGCGCAAAACGCTGTGAAGGGTCTAAGGCTCCGCCCCCCACATTCACGAATGCGCATTCGAAACCGGCCTCGCGAGCGATTTTAACTTCCCGTTCCCCCATTGTCGCAGGGCCCCCAAAAGGATAGGCAAAAGCCCAAACCGCTTGCCTCAACACGCGTTCGAGCTCAGTTTTACTTCCACTAATCTCGCGGCGCGCCTCGTCTTCACTGCATTGGGCCAGGACTGGATGAGACATTGTGTGCGCGCCGATGCTCATTCCGGACCTTGCCAATTCCTGCAGCTCTTGAACATTCATCAGCCTCCAACGATCGGGACACGTGGACGGAACGAACTTGCATAGGCCCCGGAGCAATCCGATCTTTTCCGCTCGGAGTAACGCATCAAAGCGCGACGCATTCATCACACAGCTCCACCACTTGGCCTGTAAACTACTTCCGTGAAAGTGTTTACTGTCAATTTCAAGGATCGCCCGGACGTCCCCGTCGCGCACTCCGCCAGCTTCTAGCAAGTGATAGAGTTCTTCGTACCAAACCATGGCCGGTTGCTCATGGCAGGACTCCCCAGTGACAAAAAACAGACAAGGTACGGCTTCACTCTGAAGGACGGGGAGCATGTCCGACAAGTTGTTCACATGCCCGTCGTCACAAGTTACCAGCACAGGTCGCGGAGGAAGAACATCCCCCTTTTCAAGCCATCCACGGAAGGCTCCAACCCCAATGACGTTGTAATTGTCTTTCAAGAATCGAAGCTGTTTTCGTAAAGCCCCCAATGACACAAGGTTGTCATCGAAAAACGGGTGGCGACAAAAAGGATCGGGTGAAATCACGCCGTGATAGTTCACTACCAAGCAGGCATCGCTAGGAACACATCGCTTTAGCGAGCCACTGTAATGCAGGGCTGGATAGACCACTCTCTTCAGAAGCGGGCTGACGAACCGCATAAAGCTATAGAAACCTCCCAACAACGGGGACTTCGTTGTTCGCTAGTCCGCCCGAGAGCAGCGTTGGAATAGTCCTGGAAAACGAGTTGCATTTGCTTCCATGCTTGCTCGTGTCCGGTCTTGCCTGTTTTCCAGTTGCCGCACATTTCCCGGCCACGGGTGTCGAGTCAGTAAAATCTGGGCGCGTCGGGAAATCCCTCTGAGTGTTTTGCTGTATTTGGTCGAGAAATGTTTCAAGAAGTGTCGCTGCAACAGCGGCAGGTCTTCCTTTCGATCGGCGAGCGGTGGAAATTGGATTTCAATCATGGATAATCTGTAGAATAGGTCTTCCCGGAACTTCCCTCTTGGCCGCCAGTATATTGTGGTTCGTGGCGGCGGGTCCAATGGGTCGCGATCAGATTCCGGACAGCGCGCCGCTTTGAGGTTTCGTTTAAGGGAAATGTCTCCGTTCACCTTTCCCCTTATAAACAAAACGAGAACGCCCGCCAGTTCCCTTCGCGCGCGAAGCAAAACTCATCTCCGCAACCTCAAGGAACGCTGGCAACAAGGATATTACTACCTCCTCGACACAGCGGAAATGGTAGATGCTTCCGATTCCACTGCACTGGCAAAGGATTTTCTGTTACGAAAACCGAACAGACGCTTACGGGGGCCTGCCCGCTTGGCGCGACCGGCGGTGTACGTCCGGACTCAGGCGGAAGGAACTGCACTGCTGCCAGCGCCGCTGCCGTCGAACTTACGCGCGAAGATCCCTGGGGGGGTAGCAAATCCCCTCGTGTCGTGTATACCCGTCAAACGTTGCGACTGCTGCGCGCGCGACGGCATGAGCTGACGGCTGATGGTTGACGGCTGAATTTACTTTCCCGCCAGCTTCCTCGCAATTTCTTCCACGATCTTCGGGCGAAGATCGGCCATTATGCTGTCCACGATGCTGGCAATTGTGCTGGCGTCGGTTGCAGGCGCAGATGCTCTACCCCCATCGGCGGCCGCCGCTGCTGCCATGGCCTTCGGAGCCTCGTCCACCACTGGTTCGGCCTGTTTCGCGGTTTCCACATCACTGCTCACGGCAGCGCTGGCTGGAGCCGTGTGGATCTGATGCCAGTTCGATTTCCCCGATTTCGATTTCACGTCTCTGCCCATGGATTCCTGACTCCCAGAATCTGAATTCGTTTCCTGATTCTCTTCCGCCGCAGCGGCCGTCGTCCCGCTGACAGGCTCTTCCTTCTGTTCCGCCGCAGCGTCGGCCTCGTCCTTACCCACCCCATCTGCGAAGGTCGCTGCCGCAACCTCTTCCTCAGGCGCTTCCTCCGCGACTTTCGCTGCGGAGTCTTTCTGCTCCGCTTCGAGCTTCTCTGGTTCGACCTTCTCTGGTTCGAGCTTCTCCGGTTCAAGCTTCTCTAGTTCGAGCTTCTCTAGTTCGATCTTCTCTGGTGCGAGCTCTGGTGCGATCCCGTCCACCAACGGAGTCGCTTCGTTCGAAACCGCCGTCACTTCCGCAGGCGCTTCCACGGCTGTGGTCTCTGAACCTAACTCAGTTGAACCATGCTCAGTTGAACTGGCCTCACCTGAACCAGCCTCACCTGAAGAGCGCTCGTCCGCTTGCTCTGCCAGATCCTTCACGCTGGCCGCCATCTCTGCTGCTGCCAGTCGGTTCTCAACCGCAGCCGTAATCGCTGAAACTCCGGTGATCGCTGTGGCTTCAATTTCGCCGCCGGACGTTGCCGCGGATATCGCCGCGAGCGTTACCGCAGGCATTGCTGTAGGCATCACTGCAAACGTGCGGAACATTTCCGCTTCCAGCGAAATCGCCGCTTCCTCCGGACTCAACGCCACCGGCTCCGCTACCCACCGCGGACTGCCTGCCGCATTGCGCGCCGCTTCCTCCGCCAGCAACTGGCCGGCTGCCACCAGGGTTCCGTGCGACGGAATCGTCGAGGTATCCGCGTGCGCTGTAGCGGGCGTCAGCAGGCGCAACGCTTCGGCCAACTCCTCATCGCTCGGCGCCGGCTCTTCCGCCTCCGCCGTCTCGGGCGCGCTCGCCTCAACCGCGACCGGTGGCGCAGTATTCTCCGCCTTCACCTCTTGGGCGTTCGATTCTTCGGGCTTGGATTCCAGGCCCTTCGCAGCAACCGCTTCCTCGGGCGCGCTCGCCTCGGCCGTCAAGCTCTTCTCGATCTGGGCGATGGCTTCGGCTGGCTTCTCTTCAATCTTTTCTTCGGCCCGGTCTTCGGTCTTGTTTTCCGCCGCCTGCTCAACCGCACTCGCAGTCGAAGCAAACGCTGGCTCATCGTTCCTGTCCACGGGCGCGGGTTCCTGCGCCAGGAGGGCAGGATCCACCACGACTGCGCCCACCGCAGCCTGCGTTTCGGGATGCTGGGGTTCGTGCCGCCGGGGTTCATCCTGATGGATTTCGACCGCCGCCCGATCGGCAACTACCGCAGCGCCTTCGGCCGCCAATCCCACGTGCTCGGCCGGAATCTCGACTTCGTTCTTGCCCTCGACCGCTAACGCTGGGGCCTCGACCGCCAATGCCGTGGCTTCAACGGCTGCCGCAGCGGGCTCAATCTCAACGACCGGCGCCGGAGTTTCAACTTCCTGCTTCGCTTGCGCCACCGCCGCGGGAGCTTCGATTTCAGTCTTTGCTGCTTCAGCCTCGATTGCTTCAGTCTTGGCCGCCGCAACCTCTGCCGCCGGAGCCTCAATCGGGCCCATTTTCTCCGCCAACGGCGCAATATTCTCAGCCGCCGGAATCGGGCCATCGAGTTTCTCGGCCAATGCACTGAGTGCGTCCAACTCTTCCGGCGTGATGTCGCGCGGAATATCGGGAACCAGCCCTGGCTCTTGTCCGGGCGGCGCTGCCGGCTTCACCGCGAACACTCCGCTCGCGTCCGTCTTGCCCTTGGCTTTCCGGAAATCGCGGAAGGTCGCTCCTGCCGCGGCATCTTCTGCTTCCGGTTCCGGTTCTTCTTTCTTTTTCTTCGACGGAAAACGCAGCCGGCTCTTCCATCCGGTATCGGCGTCCGCTTCACTTTCCCTTTTCCTGCCGTTCCCATCGCCGCCGAATCGCTCAACGCCCGCAACCGACGCGCTGAAGCGCGAGCCCTCGGAGTGCTGCGGCACCATGCGGTCTTCGAGCCGCGTGATCGCCGTCAGCAACTCGCTGGCTTCAAATGGTTTCACGATATGCGCGTCGGCCCTGACCCGGCGCGCTTCGTCCGGCTTGAAAGGTTCGAGCTTGCCCACCGTCAGCAGCACCGGAATATGCGCCGTCTCCTCCGCATCCTTCAGCCGCTGGCACACTTCCAGCCCGCTGTACCCGGGCATGTACACATCCAGCACGATTAGATCCGGTTTGAGTTCCGCGATCCGCTTCAGGGCGGCCGATCCGTTGTTGACCGTGACGACGTCATACCCGGCATCGGCCAGGATCTTTCGCCCCATGTTCTGGGCCGTTACACTGTCATCGGCGAGTAGTATTTTCCGCGCCAAGCGTCATCCTTCACAAAAAAGGAGGGATAACGCGAAACTACCGCGTCCCTCAACCTAAGTCAACGATTCAGGCGGGGGTAACAGGTTACGAGCGTACCTAGCCTGTTGGGAGTGGCGGGGGACAAGGGCAGAGGGCAGAGGTCAGATTGCAGAGGTAGAAGCGCAGAAAGCGAGAAAGGCACGATTGCGCAGCCAAGAGACACCTGAACGCCGGCCTCTAACCTCTGCAATCTGACCTCTAACCTCTGCCCTCCCTAGAACGGGTTCAGCTTCCCCAGGCCCTTTTTCTTCTTTTTCTTGCTCGAAGAAATGTCTGCCATCTCTTCGCTTTTCGCCGGCGCACCCGCAGAAGCGGAACTCGATGACCCACCACCGTTGTCCAGTTGATTGCTCTGCTGCAGCGGGGGAAGCGCGTTCGGATCGGCCTCAACATTCGGCTTCAGTTCATTCGGATCGGCCGCCGCAGGCTGTTCCGGAGCCATTGCCGCCGCCGTGCTTCCGGCTGTGGCTGGAGCATCCGAACGCGGCGCCTCCTGGTTCGGCGCCGGCGTCCCACCGGTCGTCTCCACGCTGATCTTATTGTCGCCACCCATCGCCGCCGCGCTGGTCATCTTGTGCATGACATCACCCGGATTCACCGGCGCTGGATCCACCATCGTCGGCTCTCCCATCCGGGTCGTGTGCGTGACGTCGGGACCCTTCTCGAAGGGCGCCATCCCCTTCGACAGTAAGCTCGCTTCACGCCGGCTGGCCTCTTCCTTCTTGTTCAGTTCGAGCGCCGCCCGCGTTGGCCGCGGCACCGGCTGATGCAACGCCTCCAGCCGCGCCTTCGCATCCACCGCCCGGTCCATCGCCGGATACCGCCTGATGATCCTCCCGTACGCCTCCGACGCGTCCTGCGTGAGTTGCTCGATCATCTTGCCCTTGACCACTTCATTCAGGCGCGCATTCTTCCGGATCACATCGATTTCGCCCTCGTACGATTGCCCCAGCAGGTACAGCGCCTGGTCCGCTCCGCTATACAACGGATACCGTTCCACCAGCGTCTTCAGGCGCGCGATTGCCGCCGGGTAGGCCAGCCGCAGGTAGTAAAACCGCCCGATGCCGTACTCCCGCGCCGCCAGCACTTCCTGCACTTCCCGCAACCGCTGTTTCGCCTGCGGCACCAGCTTGCTGTCCGGATATTCCTGAATCAGCGACCGGTATTCCTCCTCCGCCCGCATCGCGTGGGTATAGTCGCGGTCCGGCTTTTCCATCTCCTGATAGTGGATGTTCGCCACCTTCAACTGCGCCTCGGCCGCCTCCGGCATATTGGGAAAGAATGTCCGGAAATCCTTATATTCGATCTCGGCCTGCTGCATTGCCGTGGTGCCGCCTTCGGCGTACCACGAGTCCGCCACCGCCAGCTTCGCCCGCGCGATATACTCCGAATCCGGATAGGTGTTGATCAGCGTCTGCAGCGTCATCCGCGCCACGTCGAAGCGGTTGTGCTTCATGGCATCCATGGCCCGGTCAAACAACACTTTGTCGGGCTGCTTCGACCCGACGTTGGCCAGTGGATTCACCGATTTCTTGTTGGTGCACGCCACCGTCAACGTCAGCAGCAACGCGAGAAGTACAAAACTAAAATTCCGACCCATAAAGGAACCTCTGCAATCTGACCTCTGACCTCTGCAATTCCTAAACTCGCTCGAAACTCGCGCTCCGCGCCGCTTCGAGCAGCGCCTGCGCATTCGCCCTGGCATCGCCCTTGCCGAACACCGCATTCCCCGCCACCAGAATCTCCGCCCCGGCGCGCACCACTTCCGCCACCGTGTCCATTCCGACGCCGCCATCTACTTCGATGCGGAACTCGTATCCCGCTTCTTCATTTTGTGCAGCGTGCCCGGGATAAACTTCTGCCCCCCAAACCCTGGGTTCACGCTCATCACCAGCACATAATCGACAATATCGAGCACTTCGATGAGCGTCTCCACCGGCGTCGCCGGATTAATCACCACTCCCGACCGGCATTCATGCTGCTTAATAAGATTCAGCGTCCGGTTCAAATGCCGGCACGTCTCCTGGTGCACCGAAATCCAGTCCGCTCCCGCTTCCGCAAAATCCGCAATGTACTGGTCGGGGTTCTCGATCATCAGATGGCAGTCCAGCGGCAGCTGAGTTGCCCGGCGCAAAGATTTCACCACCGGCGGCCCGATGGTTAGATTGGGCACAAAATGCCCGTCCATGATATCCACATGGATGACGCTGCCGCCGCCCGCCGTAGCCCGCTCCACCTCGTCCGCCAGGTGAGCGAAATCCGCCGAGAGTATCGAGGGTGCAAGTTCGATCAAGATAGGGTCCTAGGCAAGCTGAAGCTGTGGAAATTCTAGCACGTCCATCCCCACTCCCGAGGGTGCCCCGCTCTTGTGTCTGCGTTCTTTGCAGACATAGGGCGGGGATTTTGACTTCCTGTCCCCGCCATTCCATCTTCCTTCCTGTCGTCCTGAGCGGAGCAGAACGACCCGCGAAGCGGATCGTTCCGCGGAGTCGAAGGATCCCTACCCCATTTTCACCGCAAGGCCGCCTAAGGGAGTCCCACCCACAAAAGTCTTCACGGCGGGTGGCCCTCGATAAGAGCGAAGGCTCTGTCAAGGGCAGAGTGGTCCTAGGCAGTGCCGGAGCACCACTTGCCTTGCCAGAGAGGTTGAGGACCAAGGCTCTGGGAATCTCACGCTGAATCACCTGCCGGTGGAAGATCGTTCCACCAACCATCGATTCGGCAAGGTGCCCCAGAGCCTGCCCTGAGCTTGTCGAAGGGTTCGCGCCCGTCTTTTGGGCGCTAACCGTGGGTGCCCGCAGCTCACCCGACCGGTCGCGATTCCACCAAATCTTGTCAACCCCCCGTTTTCACGATTTTCCCCGTAAGTCGCTGCATCGCTTGACAAAATAAAGTTGGAAAACTTGTCCCAGTAGGTAGGTCGGAATTGGTATAATAGAGATATAGATAAGAATAAGAAAAGGGTGCGGATCACTCCCGCACCCTTTTTCCTTTGTGCCGCGTGTTGTTTTTTCTGAGTACTGGGTACTGGCAACTGCCCCTAAGTCCTTATTCCAGAATACTTTAATATAAGTCCTTTAGATTCAAAGACCGAAGCATAAAATTCCCGCCAACCCAATGATTCCATTAGCCAGGGGGGGAGGGGGGTATCAGTACTTACCAGTAAATAGGTGGATACAGTGGAGCGCCGGGCGTCCTCGCCCGGCCAAAGGAGTGCCTGCGGAACCGGGCCGCTGGCCAATCTAGGTGCCAGAGCGAGAGATCTCAGGGCCTTCTGCGTGCGCCTCCGCCAGCGCCCGTCGCACTTTCTCCACTTCCTCCGCCATAGCGTACTTCAGCTTCTCGATTCCCTCGCCGGTCACCGCGGAAATCGAATAAAGCTTCAGCTTCTTGCGCGTCGACCACTGCTTCAGTTTCTTGAGCTTCTCCGGGTTCGCCACGTCGATCTTGGACGCGACCATCAGGGTCGGCTTCTTCTCCAAGCCCGCTCCGAAACTCGCCAGCTCGCCCAGGATCACGTCCACGTCTTTCACCACGTCGGCACGCCCGCTGCTGTCGGAGACATCCACCATGTGCACCAGCAAACGCGTGCGCTCGATGTGCCGCAGGAATTGTGTGCCGAGGCCAGATCCGGCGTGCGCGCCTTCGATCAAGCCCGGAATGTCGGCAACCACGAAACTCTCTTCTTTTCCTTTGTCGCCCGCCAGCACCACGCCAAGGTTCGGTTCAAGCGTGGTGAACGGATAATCCGCAATCTTCGGCCGCGCCGCCGAGATGACCGAAATGAGCGTCGACTTGCCCACATTCGGATATCCCACGAGCCCCACATCGGCGAGCAACTTCAACTCCAGGCGGAAGTTGCGATCTTCCCCCGGGCGTCCTTCTTCGTGCTCGCGCGGGGCCTGGTGGGTCGAAGTGGCAAACTGCGCGTTGCCGCGTCCGCCGCGTCCGCCGCGCGCGATCACGACGCGTTCATCGGCACGCGAAAAATCGTAAACTTTTTCGCCCGTGTCCTCGTCGAAAACGATCGTGCCCACCGGCACCTTCAGGACAATCCCTTCCCCGTCGCGCCCCGTTTTCTTGTCGCCCTCGCCGTGCCTTCCGCGCTCAGCCTTGTACTCGGGATTGAAACGGAAATGCACCAGCGTATTGTGGCGCTCGCTCGATTCCATCCAGATGTCGCCGCCCTTGCCGCCATCGCCGCCCGAAGGCCCGCCCCGCGGAACAAATTTTTCCCGCCGGAACGCCATGCAGCCGTTGCCGCCATCCCCGGCCTTCACCCGAATTTTGGCTTCATCGATAAACATGATTGTGTGAAATATGATTGTGTGGCGCGGACACTCTTGTCCGCGAAAAATCAGCACCAGAAAAACTCACGTAGGGACAGCCTCCCTCGGCTGTCCAGCAGAGCGAAGCTCCGCGGTTCGCCGCGCAATGAAAAAGCCTCGACGCGAAGCCGAGGCTGATGCTGTGGCCTGTGTGGTGCCGCGGCTCTGCCCCGGGCCGCCCCTTGTCCTCAAACCCCTACTTCGCTTCGATAGCCTCGGGCTCGACCATCACGAACTTCCCCATCGATCCCTTGTCGAGGAACTTGATGCGCCCCGTGATCTTGGCGAAGAGAGTGTCGTCCTTGCCGCGTCCAACGTTGAGTCCGGGCTTCACCCGCGTGCCCCGCTGGCGCACGATGATGGTGCCGCCGGGCACCAGTTGTCCGCCGAAAGCCTTGAAGCCCAGCCTCTGCGCGTTCGAGTCGCGCCCGTTTCGTGAAGTGCCCTGTCCTTTTTTATGCGCCATAAATCAGTTCCCGGTGGCCAGTTGCCAGTAAATTCCAAACCCAACAAAAATTGTCATCCTGAGCGCAGCCAAGCCAAGAGCGAAGCGCTTGGCTCGGCGGAGTCGAAGGATCCCTGCTCATCCTTGCAAGCCGCGGCAGGAATTCTCCCGATGAATCCGCGCTCCTACTTCTTTTTCTTCTTCGCCGCTGCTTTTTTCGGCGCCGATTTCTTCCCGTGCGCATGCGCTACGTGCTTCTTCGCCTTTTTCCCCGGCCGCTTCGAAGTCTTTGCTTCTTCTCCGCCTTCGGGCGCCAGCTTTACCTTCTTCTCTTTCTTCGGGAGCTCAGGCGCTTTGAACGACTGCCCGTCAAAAGCAATCTCGGTGATGCGGACCGCGGTATAGTCCTGCCGGTGCCCGCGCAGCTTCTTGTATTGCTTCTTGCGCTTGTAGTGGAAGACCAGGATCTTGTCGCCGCGGCCCTGCTCGACAACCTCTCCGGTTACGAGCGCTCCCGACCCCGCAGGCAATACGCTGCCCGCCTCGGCCGATACCGCCAGCACGTCGCCGAACTCGACCTTGCCGTCCTTGTCTTCCTGTGTTTCCACCCGGATCACGTCGCCCGGGGCGACACGATACTGCTTTCCACCTGCGCGGATCACCGCGTACATAGACTCTCCTTAATACTCGTGTAGGGACGGGGCTTTGCCCCATCCAAGCCGAGCGCAGCTCGGCAAATACAATCTTGTGCTTGCTGTTTTCCCGCTGCGGCTTCTGACCGGTAACGCGACGCGGACATCCGGGGTCCCCGTCACGCCCGTCGTTGGCGTGACGGGGTGGAGGGCGGGCCCGCAAGTACAGGCAAACTCATCTAGTCTATCGTGCGCTGTCGAAATCGGTCAAACGGAACGGGTACGAAGACTAACTTGACCATCCGAAGAACAACACGATGACCATCACCGTGTCAATGAACCCATGCGCCAGAATGCAGACCCACAGGTTGCGTCCAGACAGCAGGTAA
>JBEKIB010000029.1:0-47141 GCA_050011975.1 Terriglobales bacterium
ACCGGCTGGAGCATGGTGATGGATTACATGCTCAATCCGATTATCTGCACCATCTGGTGCAGCCAGCAGGCGCACGTGTTTGCTCCCGGCGTGCCGTACTGGGCGTGGGCTGTCTTCTTTGCGCTGGTGTTTACGCTCCTCAACATTCAGGGCGTGAAAACCTCGGCTCGGGTGAACTCGGCGCTGGCAGCGGGAATGGGCGTGGTGATCGCAATTTTCTTTGTGGTCGCAGCGCGCTACATCTTCGGGCATCCGCACGACAGCGCCGGCTTCTACACCCGGCCGTTCTACGACCCGAGCCTCTGGAACACGAAGGCCGTGCTCTCAGGAACATCGATCGCGGTGCTCACCTACATCGGCTTTGACGGCATCTCCACGCTCTCTGAAGAAGCGGAAAACCCGCGCCGCAATATTCTGCTGGCAACGATGCTGACTTGCCTCGTGATCGGCATTCTGTCTGCGGTTGAGGTCTATGCCGCGCAGTTGATCTGGCCGGCGTCGCAGCCATTTCCGGACGTCGACACTGCCTTCGTTCATGTCGCCGGACGCGCCTGGAAGCCGATGTTTGGCATTATCGGGTTCACCCTGCTGGTCGCCAACTTCGGATCGGGCATGGGCGCGCAGATCGGCGCCGCGCGCCTGCTCTACGGCATGGGACGCAGCAACGCGCTGCCGAAATCGTTTTTCGGAGTGGTCGACGCGAAGCATCGAGTGCCGCGAAATAATGTGTTGTTTGTGGGTACCATCGCGCTGATTGGCGCGTTCGTGATGAGCTACGGTCTCGGCGCCGAGATGCTCAATTTCGGGGCGCTCATCGCTTTCATGGGAGTGAACGCTGCCGCTTTCGTGCGCTATGTGGTGCGCGACCAGAAATGGACGCTGTCATTTATCGTACCGCCCGTCCTCGGCTTCGTGATCTGCTTGTTGCTTTGGCTGAGCCTCAGCACTCCCGCCAAGATCGCCGGCACCATCTGGATGGCAGTGGGCATCGCCTTCGGTGCCTGGAAGACGCGTGGTTTCCGCGGAGACCTGGTCAACTTTGATCTGCCCGCGGACGAGGAATAGAAGGTCAGAGGTGAGAGGTCAGATTGCAGAAGTGAGTTCGATTGCAGAGGCAACACCAGCGACAATTTCGCCCATTTTTTCCTCAGGCCTAGGCATCAAGCTTCTCACCTCTGCAATCTGACCTCTCACCCCTGCCTTCTTCTACTCCACGTTCCAGCCGCTCACTTCGATCTCTGGCTTCGCGGCTCCTAAGCTACTGGCAGGATACGTTGCCGTGATCTCGCGCTTTTCACCGGGCAACAGAGAAATGTAATTATCCTGCCAGACCACCGGCAGAATTTCCTCGCCGCCTTTGCTCTTATCCAGTTTCAGACGCACGAAAAATGCCAGGGATTTGCTGGGATTTTCCACGGTTACGTGGGTGGTTGCATCTTCGCTCTTGCCGTCGCGCTCGCTGCGGCTCGATACGTTCAGCTTTACTTTTGGCAATTGAGCGAGCGAAGTGTAGTCCGCATAAGATGCGGTCGGAGTCATATACCAATTCGATTTTGCCCAGTCGAGCGTTTCCGGTTTCGTCGAGAGCCAGTAGAAGTTCGACCCAAGCAGCTTGCCGCTGCCATCGGTGATCCGAAGATCCAGGAAGTATGCCGGCGACAGGCCGTCGATCGGCGGAAGCGCAAAAACTTTCGCGGTGCTATCGGCGGCCGCATCGAGCGCAGTGTCCCTGGAAAACTTCTGCGTTCCATCCAGGTTGAACACCCGCGCCGAGAGCTTCAGCCCCTTGGCATCCACATATTGGCTGCTCACCAGCCACACCGAGCGATCGTCGTATCCATAGACCGGGTCGAGCGTCTGCATTGCCTTCTTTGCACCGAAATATCCGCCGCCCGGCCGCAAATAATAATCGTAGAGATGCCAGATCATCGAAGGCCACGCGTTATTCAGCATCCACTGGATGACGCCCGTTGAAGTGTATTTGTTGCGACTGTAGGCCTCGTACATGGCGCGCACGCCTTCGTAGGTCATGAGCTGAGATTTGTAGGTGAAGTCTTCCGCGCTGCCAGCTTTTCCGTAGCGCGCATTGAGCGCGTCGGTAAACACCTGCATGGTCTTGAAGCTTCCGCCGCCCGCGTGGAAATTCCAGTACTCATCGAGCGGCCCATGTACCGTCCAAAGATGATCTTTCGGAATCATGCGTTCGACGCTCTCGATCGGCGGAATCGCCGGCCCCATACTGGTTTCGGTATTGAAGCCGTAGGCACCGCCGCACCCACCGGGATTGCAGGGATTCTCGTCGGCGTGAAGATGCGGATCCGCTGTCCAGTACGAAGGCGCGACGTATTCATAGGGCCCGGTCATTTTCACGCCGCTTTCGCCCGTCACCGTGGTCGGTTTCGAGGTGGCCGAAGACACCACTGGATTCGGCCACCGCAGCTCGCTTTCAATCTTCAGATACATCTCTTCCACGTCCGGCGGCGGAGGATTGTCGCTGCCATTCAGCCACGCCAGCATGCTCGGATGGCTCCTCAGCCGGTACATCTGGCCGCGCAGAGAGGCCTTTGCGATCTCGAAGTCCTCTTCCTTCCAGCTTCCCCAATGCTCCCAGAAATCGCAGCAGCACCATCCGGCCATCACCAGAATGCCCTGCTGGTCGGCCATCTCAAAGAATTCCTCGGTCTCGAGTTTGCCTTCCAGTCGGACCGTGTTCAGTCCCATGTCGCGCACGTAGCGGAACTCATGGGCGAGCCGCTGCGAGGTCTCGCGCATCATCATGTCCGGCGTCCAGCCGCCGCCGCGAATCAGGATGTTCTTGCCATTGATCTTGAACAGGCGTTTCGAGCGATCCGCTGCCTGCTCGACGACTTCGGAAGTGATCTCGCGAATGCCGAACTTCGTCCGGGAGAAATCGGAAAGCTCTCCATTCACCTCGAACGAAAGAGTCATATCGTAAAGGTTGGGCGTCCCCATCTGTGCTGGCCACCACAGCCGCGGATTGTTCAAGTTGAGCTGTGGATACTGAGCGGGCGAGAAGACTACATCTTTCGACTCTCCCGCCGCCAGTTCCATCGGTTGCGCGAATTCGAGGTTTTCGGTGTCTCCGATCCGCCCTTTCAGTGTCCCTTTTACCGCGTGGTCGCTGGCATTTTTCAGCAGGGCCGTTACCGTCAAGTGGGCCGCACGGGCACTTGCATCGCCGGCGGGCGCATCCACTTTCGAAAGCACGGCCGGATGCCGCAGCGCGACCGGTCCGCTGGCCGTCAAATACACCTCGCGCCACAACCCCATGTTCTTGTCGGGCGGCGAGGGATTCCAGTCCACGAACGTGATCGCCAGGCTGTTCTCCGTGGGCGCCCACACCTGCACCGCCAGCACGTTCGTCCCTTGCTGGATGGCGGACGTCACATTGAACTCATAGGCCCGCCATGCGCCGGCGACTTCATTCGAGTTGGCGATCTGCTTTCCGTTGAGAAAAATGTTGGCGCGGTAGTTGATGCCGCGAAAATTCAACCACACGGTTTTCCCGGCGAATACTTTGGGCAGCGTAAACTCGTTGCGGTACCACCACGAAACCGCGTAGGGACTGTCGGGCGGCATCGCAATATTCGAAAAATTGGAGCCGATCGGATAGCTGACACCCGGGTACTGCCGCAGATTCTTGGCGTAAAAAGGATCCGGCAGCAGCCCGCTCTTCACTTGCGCCGCTACGACCGTCGTCGGAACGTCCGCCTGGATCCAGTCTTTGGTTTGGAATTTGGTCTGAAATTTGGTCTGGGATGTGGTCTCCAATGGCGCGCTGGAGATCGCTTCGCCCGTTGCCGTTACCTTCGCGGAAGACTGCAGTGCCCAGCCTTCGCGCAAAGGGAACGTCAGGGCCGGAGCCGACTGGACGCTGGGCTGGGCGGCTGCGACCGCAAGCGAAAAGAATGGAATCAAGAGCCGGAATGTCTTCATGAAAGTGTCCTTCATAAATTAAAGCCGAGAAAATCGAAAGCTACGGTCCATTCCGCCGGAGCCGCTTCCACGTTCATAGCACTTTTATTAATTCGATTCAATAGGGCATTCTTGCGACGTTTGCCCCACGGGGCTAAAGCCCCAACTTGACTGGGTCGGGTAGCGGCGCGGCTGCAGGCGCGCCCCTTCAAACCATTTCTGTTTATGCCGCAAACTTATGGCAGACGACACTAGTTTATAATCATAAATTCTGGCTTCCAGCGTGGACCAATCTAACGGAGTTATCCGACTATGATTCGACAGCTTCAAAATGCAGGGCCGACCCTGAAGATCATTCTGGGCGCATTGCTCGTCATTATCTGTGCCTCGATGGCGATTACGCTCATTCCGGGCGGGATCGGATCCAGCTTCGGCATTGGCGCGCCTCCAGCAGGCGTTCTGGCCACCATTGGCGACCAGCAAGTGACCGTCACCGAGGTGCAGCGTGAAGCCCGGGCCATGATCCGGCAGCAGTTTCCTCGCGGGGGAGCGCAGACCAGCATGCTGCTGCCCTATTTTGCCAGTCAGGCGGCCGAGCAACTTATCAATGAGAAAGCGCTGGTGGCCGAGGCGCACCGCATGGGCCTGCGCGTCAGCGACGACGAACTGCGCGAGGAACTCCAGCACGGGCAGCTTGGCGCCATGCTCTTTCCCGGCGGCAAGTTTGTCGGGCAGGAGGAGTACGAAAACTTCGTTCAGCGCAACGACATGACAGTTCCTCAATTTGAGGCGCTGGAGAAGGACTTTATTCTTGTCCGCAAATTGCGCGCCCTGGTTTCAACCAGTGCCTTCGTGGGCGACACCGAAGTTCGCGACGAATTCGAACGCCGCAACACCAAGGTAAAGTTCGAATATGCCGTGATCACCCAGGCCGACATTCTGAAGGGGCTGCACCCCACCGACGAGGAACTCAAGGCCTTTTACGAACGCAGCAAGGCCAACTACAACAACTCCATCCCGGAGAAGCGGCAGATCAAGTACGTCGTCGTCGATAGCGCGAAAATGGCGGCGGCGACGACGGTTACCGATCAGGACTTGCAGGCCTACTACGATCAGCACCGCGACGAGTACCGCGTTCCCGAGCAGGTGAAGGTCAGCCACATTCTGATCAAGACTCCTCTACCCGCGCCCGGCGCCAAGGAAGATGAGAAAGCCGTTGCCGATGCGCGCGCGAAGGCAGAAGGGGTATTGAAAGAGGTCAAGGCGGGCGGAGATTTTGCCAAACTCGCGGAAAAATACTCCGATGATCCCGGCAGCGCCAAGAGCGGAGGCGAACTGGGCTGGATCGGCCGCGGCCGCACCGTCCCTGAATTCGAGAAAGCCGCATTTTCACTCGGCAAAGGACAGACCAGCGACCTGGTCAAGAGCAGTTATGGCTTCCACATCATCCACGTCGAAGACAAGCAGGCGGCTCATCTCAAGACTCTCGCCGAAGTGAAGGGCGAGATCGAGGAGAAAGTGAAGCAGCAGAAAACGGCGCGCGCCACCGAAACGGCAGCGAACACCTTGCTCAGCCATGCGCGTACTGACGGATTCGACGCGGCTGCCGCCGCCAAAGGTCAGCCAGCAGTCACCACCGAGTTCTTCGGCCGAACCGATAACTTGCCCGGACTGGGTGCGAATCCACAGTTTATGGATGCCGTCTTCAACGAAGCCGACAAGGCTCCGCCCGATGTGGTGCAGGTTCCGCAAGGCTACGTGGTTTTCCAGTTGCTCGCCATAAAGCCTCCGGCTACGCCCACGTTCGAAGAGATTCGTTCCGAGGTCGAGAGCCAGTTCAAGAACGAGCGCGCCGGTTTTTTGCTGCAACAGAAGACGCAGGAACTCTCCGACCGCGCTAAGGCCGCACACGATTTGAAAAAGGCCGCCAAAGATCTGGGCGCCACGGTGAAGACGAGCGAACTGGTTGCGCCCGACGGCCAGGTGCCCGACATCGGGTCAATGGCTAACGCGAGTGCGATCTTCTCACTGAAGCCCGGCGAGATTAGCGCACCAATCACCGCCGGCGGCAATGGCGTGGTCGCTCAGTTGCTCGAAAAAGAGGCGCCGACGGATCAGGAATTCGCCGAGAAGAAGGACGGGATCCGCCAGTCGCTGGTCGAGGCCAAGCAGAACGATTTGTTCGGGCTGTTCGTTACGAACCTGCGCAAGGACATGGAAAATTCCCACCGGCTCAAGGTCAATCAGGAAGAGATGAAAAACCTCACACGCCAAGGGGCGCAAGAAGGTTCGTAGCGAAATGCAGTTCTCAGTTCGCAGTTCTCAGTCGGTGCTGCGAGCTGATGACCACCCACTGAGAACTGTTAACTGACAACTGACAACTGAGAACTGATTCTCCATGTCATTCCCGCGCGCCAGCGGAATTCTGCTTCATCCGACCTCGCTCGCTTCGCGCGGCGGGGTCGGCGACTTTGGTCCGTCGGCGTACGCTTTCGCGGATTTTCTCGCCGCGGCGCGGCAGGGTCTGTGGCAGGTATTGCCTCTGGGCCCGCTCGGGTACGGAAGTTCGCCCTATTCCTCTACTTCAGCCTTTGCCGGGAATCCGCTGCTGATCAGCCTGGAGCGGCTCGCCGATCGCGGCTGGATTGACCGCACTCAGGTCGACGCTCTAGCCGTTGAAGTCGAGTCTGTGGATTACCCGGCGGTTTTCCACCAGAAGCTGCCCCTGCTGTTTGAAGCGGCGCATAACTTCCTTCGTTCCGCTGCACCGAACGCACGCTCGCGTTACGAAAGCTTCTGCCGGCAAAACCAATGGTGGCTCGATGACTTCGTTCTCTTCGATGGTTTGCGGGCGCGTTTCAAGTTGGAAAGTTGGAACCGCTGGCCCCGCAAACTGGCTCATCGAGATCCGGTGGCGATCGAGAAGGCGCGCGCGGAAATGCTCGACGAACTCGATGTCCGCCGCGCCGTGCAGTTTTTTTTCTTCGAACAATGGCAGGCGCTTCGAGCCTATTGCGCGCAACATTCGATTCGCGTCGTGGGCGACATCGCGATCTTCGTGAACTTCGACAGCGCCGACGTCTGGACTCACCCCGATCTGTTTCGCCTGAACTCCGACCTCGATCCCGAAGTCGTCGCCGGCGTTCCCCCGGATTTTTTCAGCAAAGACGGCCAGCGCTGGGGCAATCCTCTTTATCGCTGGGACGTGATGAAGGAGCAGGGATATTCCTGGTGGATCGATCGGATGCGCTGGGTCACGCACAATTTCGACTACATCCGCCTCGATCATTTTCGCGGGTTTTCGCAATTTTGGGAGATTCCGGCGAGCGAACCCACCGCGATTCATGGCCGCTGGGTCGACGGCCCGAAAGATGATTTATTCCTGAAGCTGCGCGAGGCTCTGGGTGGGCTCCCATTTTTTGCCGAGGATCTCGGCTACATCACACCCGACGTAAACGCCCTGCGCGAACGCCTGAAGATTCCCGGCATGGCCGTGCTGCAGTTTGGTTTCGGCGATGTCGGCGCACACGCCCATCTGCCGCACACTTTCACCACCGACAAGGTCGTATACACCGGCACGCACGACAACGACACCTTGCTCGGCTGGTGGGAATCGGGCGCGACCGAATACGAACGCCAGCAAGTTGAGGCGTACCTTGGCCGATGCGAAGATGGCGTCAACTGGGCGATGATTCGCGCTGCCTCCGATTCCGTCGCCAGCCTCTGCGTGGTGCCGCTGCAGGATGCACTGGGTCTGGGAAGCGACGCGCGCATGAATGTGCCCAGTCGCTCGCGAGGAAACTGGCGCTGGCGTTTTGGCGCCCAGTTGTTGCGCCCGGAGCTGGCGAAAAAACTCGCAGAACTCGCCGCCATCTCCGACCGGCTTCCCCAGTCGTTGCCCGCGACCGCCAGTGAGGAGTGGGCGGTCTGAGTAGTGTATTCTCGCTGTCGAAGCAAATTGAAAAAACTTTTTGGAGTACGATTCCGTGACCGAGCCCATCATTCGCGCCCAGGCTGTCGAAAAATTCTACGAGCAGCCGGATGGGAACCGCATTGAAGTCATTGCGCCCGTCGATCTGGATATAGAGCCGGGCAAAATTATTACGCTGCTCGGACCCTCCGGCTGCGGCAAGTCCACGCTGCTGCGGATTCTGACCGGACTCAGTCAGCCTTCGTCAGGTGAGGTTCTGTGGCATGGGCAGCCCATCGCGTCGCAGAGCGTCGGCGTGGCCATCGTCTTTCAGAGTTTTGCTTTGTTCCCATGGCTCACCGTACTCGATAATGTCGAAGCTCCGCTCGAAGCTCGCGGAGTGCCCGCCATGGAGCGTCACAAACGCGCACTGCGCATTCTCGATACTGTCGGCCTCGATGGCTTCGAGAGCGCTTACCCGAAAGAGCTTTCCGGAGGCATGAAACAGCGCGTCGGCTTTGCGCGCGCCTTGGTGGTGGAGCCCGAAGTCCTGTTCATGGATGAGCCGTTCTCGGCGCTCGACGTGCTCACCGCGGAAAACCTGCGCAATGAATTGCTCGAGCTCTGGCTCAGCAAGAAAATGCCGACCAGCGCCATTTTCATCGTCACGCACAATATCGAAGAGGCGGTACTGCTGGCGGATCGCGTCATTGTGCTGGCAAGAAATCCGGCGTGGGTGCGCGCCGATTTTCCCATCGAACTGCCTCACCCCCGTGATCGCAAATCGCCGCGTTTTGTCGAACTGGTGGACTACATCTACAAGATCATGACGCAGCCCCAACTCGCGCTGGCTGTGCCCGATGCTGAAGCAGCCGTGCAAAAGCCAGTTCGTCAGAAATACCAGATGATTCCCCACGCGCGCGTTGGGGGCATCGCCGGCCTGCTGGAACTGCTGCAGGACCGCGGCGGCAAGGAATATCTTCATCGTCTCGCCGAAGTCCTCATCATGGACGCCGAAGACCTGCTCCCGATCATCGAGGCTGCCGTGCTGCTCGGCTTCGCCACATTGGAAGAGGGCGATGTCCAAATCACCGCCGAGGGCACGCGCTTCGCGGAGGCCGACATCCTCACCCGCAAAATTCTTTTCCGCCAGGCTGCCCTTAACCACATTGTCATCCTGCAGCAGATCGACAGCATCCTGCACGCCAAGACGGATCACTCCATTTCGGAGGAATTTTTCTACGACATCCTCGACGAGCACTTCAGTCAGGATGAAGTGGAGCGGCAATTCGACACCGCCATGAACTGGGGTCGTTACGCTGAGATTTTCGACTTCGATCGCGAATCGCACCGACTGGTTCTCGCCGAGCCCGTCGGAGAACCACATCCCCCAACCACCCCGGTGCAGTCGTGAAGCGTCCGCAACGAATCGTTTTCCGGCCACTGGTTCGCATTTGGTCAGTGATGCCGCGTCCCAGCGCGGCGAACCTGCCCGACCTCATCATGTTTTCCGGTGCGCTGGCGCTTTTCTATGGCATCGTGCAAGTCGGACGCAACTGGCTTGGCGCCTTCACTCCGCATGTCGAGATCAGCCGCCGCCTCGGCGCCCTCCCGATCTATGCCGGATACTCGCTGCTGCGCATTGCACTGGCCTATGTGCTGAGCCTGATCTTCGCCATCGCCTACGGATACATCGCCGCCTACTGCCCGCGCGCTGAACGTTTCATGATTCCCCTGCTCGACGTTCTGCAGTCCATCCCGGTGTTGAGCTTTCTTCCCGGCGTGATGCTGGCCATGGCCGCGCTTTTTCCGGGACGCCAACTGGGTGTCGAGATGGGCGCCGTCCTGCTCATTTTTACCGGACAAGTCTGGAACATGGCCTTCAGTTTTTATGCCTCGCTGAAAAGCATTCCGCGCGAGATGCGGGAAGCGGCGACGATCTATCGTTTTAACTGGTGGCAGCGCCTGCTTCAGATCGAACTGCCCTTCGCCACCATCGGCCTCGTGTGGAATTCCATGATGTCGGTCGCCGGGGCCTGGTTTTTCCTCATGGCCTGCGAGCAGTTTGGCGACTTCCGCCTGCCCGGCCTCGGCTCTTATCTTCAAGCCGCCGCCGACAACGGCGATACGCGCTCCATTTTCCTGGGAATTCTCACCATGGTGGCCGTGATTGTGCTGATCGACCAGTTGGTATGGCGTCCCGTGATCGCCTGGGCGGAAAAATTCAAGATGGAGCAGGTCGAGAGCGCGAGCACCCCAACTTCATGGGTACTCGATTTTCTCCGGCGTTCCCGTGGCATCGCGCTTTTCCGTAAGCGGGCAATTCGTCCGCTTCGCGAACAGATGGTTCGCTATTTCGCGCCCCGGCATCGGGTTCGCGCCGAATCGGCGATTGAGAACACAGCGGTTTTGTGGCTCTGGCGAGTGGTGGGAATCGCGGCCCTTGGTGTGATCGGCTACGCCGTGGTGCGCGTGGTCATGATCTTGACCGGCCTGCCGGGCTCCGAATTCCATCAAATCGGCATAGGCCTCGCTGCAACCTTCCTGCGAGTGAATCTCACGCTTGCGCTCGGCGCCCTCTGGACGATCCCGGCCGGCGTCGCCATCGGATTCAACCCGCGCCTGGCGCGCATCGCTCAACCGCTCGCGCAGATTGCCGCTTCGGTGCCAGCCACGGCCTTGTTCCCGGTTGTGCTTCTGGTCCTGATTCGCTTGGGCGGAGGTCTGGGATTCGGCTCGATCGTTCTGCTGCTGCTCGGCACGCAGTGGTACATTCTGTTCAATGTGATCGCCGGCGCCATCGCCATTCCCACCGACTTGAAAGAAGCGGCCAGCGTTTTCGGCATCCGCGGCTGGGAGCGTTGGCGCAAACTGATCCTGCCCGCAATCTTTCCTTTTCTCGTTACCGGTATGATCACAGCCTCCGGCGGCGCTTGGAACGTCAGCATCGTCGCCGAATATTGCCACCTCAAAGGCCAGGTCTATTCGACCGTGGGCATCGGCGCCATGATTTCTGCGGCCACCGATGCCAAGAATTTCAATCTCCTTCTCGCCAGCACCATCGCCTTGGCCGCCGTGGTCGTCACCACCAACCGCTTAGTCTGGCGGCGTCTTTACCGTCTCGCCGAGACGCGCTTCAAGCTCGATAGCTAGACCTCCGCTGCGCTTAGTTACATCTCGAGCAGATTGCTGAAAGATCAGAACTGATTTCACGAACGAGTTTTGGGAAAAGCGCGACTGGCTGTGCCTCTCAGCGGCTCAGCACCAGGAAATGCGGGCTTTAGTGTCCACGTGAAAACCCCTTGAACCCCGGCCCGCGCGCTGGATACAAACAATGATCATGCGTTGCAAAACGGTACGAGCCCTTATAATATGTAGCGCTCAAAGCCGCTTGAGTGAGGTGAAAGAATGCGAAAATTGGGCCTGACCGTAAGCGTCCTCTTCCTGTTCGCAGTTAGCTTGCAGGCAGGAAAGAGCCCGACCGACTATCCATTGCAAATCCAGGTAATCGAATCTCATTGGCATTGGCATTGGCACCGGTACCGGAGCCAGGTCAGCGACTATGTGGATGGATGGGGGCGCGGAGACATCAGGGATGGCGATTCCGTCCGTGGCTTCGATTTTAGTTACACCTCGCCAGAGCCTTTCCATAGGACCATCGGAGACGCGCACTATCTCGCCAAGTGGAAAAAAGAATCGCTGAAGATGGAGATGCTGGTCGGCGAAATCGGAGCTCCTGATAAGTACCACACATACGATCTCAAGACGAGCATGAGAGAGGACGTCTATGTGCCCGGACCCGACGGCGCAGTGGCGGTCTCACAGCAGGAGTACAAGGATAAGTGGGCGAAGTGACGCACTGAGCGGGCCGCGTGGACTTTAATCTCGATCGCATGTTGCCGGAGCTAGTCGCGTGTCTACGGAAAATCAGAAGCCTGCCTTTGCCAAATCTGCTCGCCTGTTGAACAATGAATAGTTGACCCTGGCCGCGGCGGACGCTTTTGATTCCGCGAGCGCGCCAGAAATAACGCAAGGAGCCTTCATGCCCGCAACTGGAGAACTTATCCGCCTCATGAATTACATCGACGACATCGCCACCACTCTGCGCCGCATCAGCGCCAGCATCCCGGCCATGACGAAGGAAGAGTGCGCCCGCCTGGGCGAATATATCCGTAAGTCCGAACCGAGCTATGAGAGCGTGGTTCAGCACCTTGAGCAGGCGGGCAAAGAGTGACTGAAGTCCGCACCGTTGCTGTGATCGGCGCCGGCATCATGGGCCGGGGCATCGCGCACGTTGCCGCGCTCGGCGGCTATCGCACCATTCTCGAAGACCTGCTTCCGAATGCCCTGCGCAAGGCCGGGACCGAAATCCGCGCCAACCTCGACCAGGCCGTCGAACTCGGCACGGTCGATGCTGCTGACGCCGACGCGGCTTTTTCCCGACTGGAGTATGCCGGTTCGGTCGATGAAGCAGCACGCGAGGCCGACCTCGTCATCGAGGCCGTTCCCGACGAAATGGAATCGAAGCTCGAAATCTTTATCATGCTTGATAAGTTCTGCCGCCCTGCGACCATTCTCGCCGCAAATACGTCTCGGCTCAGCATCGCCGAAATTGCCAGCGCGACCTATCGCGCCAGGAAGTGCGTTGGCATGCGCTTTCTGAATCCCGTGCACAAGATGAAGTTGCTCGAAATCGTGCGCGCGCTCGAAACCGATGACGACACGCTGGCGGCCGTCGTCGAAGTCGGCACGCGCATGTGCAAGGAAGTTGTAGTAATCAAGGAGTCGGCTTCCTCGCAACCACATTGACGCCATGAGCCTAAAAACGGCTGGTTTGTCCCACTTTTCTTACTAGTAACTCCGAAGGTATTAACCCGTGTTTACTACTACCCCCCTACCCCCCTCCTACTCGAATCAATGGGTTACGGGTGGTGTTGCCGCCAAAATCTAGAGCCTGAAGGGTTTATTTTCAAAATATTTCGGAATAAGGACTTAGCTCGATTTTGCGCTTGATCCTCGTTCCGCTCGGTTCTGGGCAGCGAGCCGATTCCCACTTTCGCCTCAACCCCACTTTGTCAAAGAACGTTGAAAATCGGTTTGTGGCAGGTTCGAGGACCGTCTCGGGAGACGGGCGCACCTATGCACTGCCCGATCAGATTTAATTGTCGCGCACTTTCGGATGAAGGTCTGTGATGCGTGGCCCGGCTGTTTGTGATGAAAAAGTTGTAAGTGTCAATGCGGGAGCGAAACGAGGCTTTCGGTGCCGTTCTCCGTATGAAAAATTGAGAATAGGATCCGCATTGACCGGGTTGCGAGTGCTAAGGCCTATGGGTGTTGAAAAAGGAACCAAAGCAGTAATTCCAGCGAATTTCAGCGTCTACGGCAAACGAACATTCAGCAACTTACGAACAAATCTCGCTGTCAAAATCCCCTGAAAATGGTTTTTCAACAGCCACGCCTGTTAGCGAGAATTGATCCACATACTCCCTCTGAACTCCTGCTATCTGCAAATCTTTTCCTCTTGACAATGAAACCACTTGAGAAGAAAATTCCGCGGCAATATTCGGCAGCATTTCCCCGAATGCTGAGCGAGCGCTGTCTTCGCAGCAAGTTCGCTGTGGTCAAATCCACCGCCGTCTTGGATATCTGTGCTGAAGAGAGGGTTCGAATGACAAAGAAGAATGTTCCTGGCCGAACAATGTCTCGCACACGAATCTGGGTTTATTCTGCCTGCCTGGCTACTTTTCTGATCTCTTTGCTGGGCGCGGCTCCCACCACGATGGCACAGACGTTTTCCGTCGTCTACAACTTCGGGTCCGCCGCCGGCGACCCAAGCCAGGGCTTTTACTCGGGAATTATCGCTCAAGGCCAGGACGGCAATTTGTACAGCGGCACCAGTGCCGGAGGTGCATACGGGTACGCTGCTACATTCAATGTCACGCCAGCTGGCATCCTAACGCCCCTGTACAGTTTCGCCGACGACGGCGATGGAGCTGACCCTTATGGCGGCCTAACGCTGGGTACGGACGGCAACTTCTACGGCACTACATACAATGGGGGTTTTGGGGATCCGCGGTTCGGGACGGTGTTCAAGATGACGTCGAGCGGCGGTCTCGTGACGCTTTACTCCTTCACCGATGGCAGTGACGGCGCACTGCCAATTGCACCGCCCGTCGAAGGCACGGACGGGAATTTTTACGGAACGACCTGTAATGAGTGTAACGGCCCTATAGCTACGGGCTTCGGCACTATATACAAGATTACCCCGACGGAGACTTTCACCGTGCTACACCAGTTTAACGGAACCGATGGTTCTGAGTTGAACGATGCGCTCACATTGGGCACCGACGGAAATTTCTACGGAACGACCACGTACGGCGGAGACTACGGTAATGTGTTCAGGATTACTCCGAGCGGAAGCCTTACGATCCTTTACAATCTCGACAACCTCCAGGGTGATGGCGAGTATCCTATCGGCCGGTTGGTACAAGGCAACGACGGAAACTTCTACGGAACAACAGTGGATGGCGGATCGACCGGCTATGGAGTTGTATTTAAGATCACGCCGGCTGGTAATTTCACCGTTCTGTATAACATGAATGGAACGACAGATGGTTCGGCTCCTTACGCTGGTTTGGTTCAAGCCACGGACGGCAACTTTTATGGGGCGAATGCTTACGGCGGAGCGCCTAGCACCAATTGTCCCAACGGGTGCGGCACCATTTTCAAGGTCACACCGGGCGGTGTTTTTTCCGTACTCTACAATTTCGACCTGACTACCGGGCAAACTCCTTACTCAACTTTGTTCCAGCACACAAATGGGTTGATATACGGAATGACCCAATCGGGCGGCACGGGAAATGTAGCGCTGAGCTGCAACGCTGGTAATTGCGGGGTGGTGTACAGCCTCAACATTGGCGCCGCGCCATTTGTTACGTTCGTTGTGTCGGCGGCCAAAGTCGGCGGCACGGCGGAAATTCTGGGCCAGGGCTTCACAGGGACAACTGGCGTCTCGTTCAACGGAACTGCCGCCAGTTTCACAGTCGTGTCTGACACATACATCACCGCGACGGTTCCTACCGGCGCAACCACTGGATCTGTGACTGTCACGACTCCTGGCGGCACTCTAACCAGCAACATGCCTTTCCGAGTCCTGCCCAAAACTCAGTCAGCCACCGCAACAAAGCTGACAACGTCTGGATCGCCATCGCTGATCGATCAGCCCGTCACGTTTACTGCGACCATAACTTCTTCGGGAGGCTCGGTTCCTGACGGTGAGGCCGTCCCGTTTTTCGACGGAACGACCCAGATCGGTCTAGGGAGTACGGCATCCGGCGTGGCGACCTTTATCGCCACAGGCTTATCTGCCAAAACCCACGCCATTAAGGCCATCTATGCGGGCGACACCGAATTCAAAACCAGCTCGGGTACGGTGATGCAGATCGTAGAGCTGTCTCCCACCACGACTAGCCTCAGCTCGAGTCCGAACCCATCGAACTTTGGCCAAAATGTGCTGCTGACTGCCATGGTTAGCGACTCAGGAGGGCCTACGCCGACCGGAACGGTAACCTTCAAGAACGCCGCCACAACGCTTGGCAGTGGAACTCTCGACTCAACCGGAACGGCAACTCTCGCGACAACCAAGCTGCCTTTGGGCTCCGATTCGCTTACGGCCGACTACAATGGCGACTCCCTAAACCAGAAGAGCGATTCGTCGGTGCTGATGCAAACAGTCAATCAAGCACAGATCACGCTGTCCTTGGCGTCCTCGCCGAATCCTTCGAGTAGCGGCAAACCCGTGAAATTCACTGCCACGCTGACGAGCAACGGCGGCTTGCCGAACGGTCAGATCGTAACCTTTAGTTACAACGACACGACACTCGGTACCGCGAAAATCAGTGGAGGCAAGGCGATATTTTCAACGACTGCCTTGCCAGTAGGGTCCGACCAAGTATCCGCAAGTTTCGCGGGAAATGCCGATTACGGCCCCGCGTCCAACACTGTAACCCAAACCGTAAACTGAAACGGGTGGGGCTGACCAAGAAAAGTCGCCGGCACTAAAGCTCTGCGGGAGGCCCACAGTTGGCAATTGACCACAGTGTAGTCACGTCAACTGGCGTAACATCGCGTTTACACTCATTGGCTGCGGAGGGGTTCAACAACCGCGAGAGCCGGGGTATCTGGATTGCCGGGAGACTGTTCCCAGAATCTTCTTCTGGAATCGGGAGTAACCACTGTTTAGTTACCCGGATCATCGGCGCACTCTATGAACGAGGACACTGCAGGCGGCGAGAAGTCCCTTGCGGGAGACGATCGTGGAATCCCACCCTTCGAAAAACGAAGGGTGGGACTCCCTGCGGCTAAAGCCGCAGCTATTTTTCGGCGACTTGCGGTATGCCTGAAGGCATACCCTGATACAGATCGTACTCGGACCGCTGACTGCTAACGGCTCCCGACCTTTATTGATTGATGTCCTGCTTGGCCTCCAGCCGCTTCACCAAGCCATCCACATAGCTCTTCTGGTTATCCGGAGCTCCGGCCAGCGCCAGCTTCATTTCCTTGGCCGCGTCGTCAAACTTGCCCTGCGAGCAATAGATCCGCGCCAGGCCCGAATGCACGAACCACTGGTCAGGATGTTTCTTCGCGTTTTCGCGGAAGATCGCGAAGGCTTCTTCACTGCGCTTTTCAGCCTGCAACTGGCGAGCGAATATGTGGATCTGCAGCGGGCTGGCCATATCGAGCGCTTTCTTCTGCGCGATGGCGGCCTCGTCCTTGCGATTGAGCGCGGTCAGAACTTTCGACTTGGTCATCTCGTTGTCATAGCGATCTTCATTTTCGATGGATTTGTTGGCATATATCAGTGCGCCATCGAGAGCGATCTTCTCCGTGAGCAGGTAATTGGCGGCATCGTCCCAGCTCATCCACGTGTACTGTGAAAGATTGCGAAGTTGTTTCTTCAGGCTGGCCTCGACCACATCGTGCACGTCGACCGAGACCTTGAACGGGACCGCGATCTTCTCCCACTCCAGTTCGATCACGGCCGAATCCGGCTGCAGTTGGTCGAAGTCGTAGGTCAGCGCATTGTGCATGTCGGCAGCCTTGGGTTTCACCGCCACGCGCAGCGCATCTTCCGCCTGGTCATAGGTGAAGGCGCCCCAGGAAGTCGAGTTCTTCGAAAAAATGATTGTCCATTCATCGGCGTTCGGGATCATGTGCAACCCATAAGTCCCCTTATCGAGCGCTTTGCCTTCGATCAGCACTGGATCGCTGAAGGTGATCGTGGTGTTCTCATTCGCTCCCGCGCGCCACACCTTGCCGTAGGGAACGAGGCCATCCCAGACCTTGCGATCATTCACCAGCGGACGGTGATAGCTGATTGTGATATCGGTGATGCCGATGCGCTGTGAAACCTCGGCATGCTGGCTCTGCCGGGGCAGATCGAGTACGAACGATTGCGCCGAACTTATGCCCGAGATCGCGCCCGACAGGGCAGCCATCAGCAGGCAGAACAGGAATCCTCGTAAAGCTGCTCGAAACATTTCTCGGAACATGGGGAATGCCTCCTTCGATGCGTATACATCGCAAATTTTGTTCAAACGGGCCACGGACCGCGGCCCCGCCCCTGGTCGGCGGGTTAGACGTGCTCCGATCCCGGTGGTGAGCAACGGTATGGGGCTTAAATCGCGGCCGCCTTCGTCCCCTTTTCAGCTAACCCCGAGGATGCTTCCAGCGTCTAAGCCCCAAGGTTGCAGTCTGCTTTTTTCGGGAACCGCGCCGCACCCGATCCCGTACTAGATAGCAGAGCGCAGGATCCAGGTCTCACTTTCCGTAGGGCGGCCTGCCGTGGAGTAAATCATGCGGATGCTCATCGAAATCGTTCGCCAGTCGCTGGCCACGCTCTGGGCCCACAAGCTGCGCTCGTTTCTTACCATGTTCGGCATAGCCTGGGGCGTTGGATCGCTGCTCCTGCTGGTCGGCTTGGGCGAGGGCTTCCGCAGCGGTCAGGCGAAGCAACTGAAGAATCTTGGCCAGGACATTATGTTTACCTTCCCCGGGCGCATCCCCGCGGTCGAAGGCAGCACTCAGTCTGGACGCACTTACCATTTCACCTATCAGGATTACCTCGCCATTCGCAGCGAGGCGCGCTCGCTTAAGTATCTTTCTCCCGTACTCAACCGCGAGGACATTCGCGCGGTTAGCGATTACGGGTCCACTAACGGCCAGGTGTTCGGCATTGCGCCCGAGTACAACCAAATTCGCACTATCCCGGTTGGCCCCGGCCGCTGGTTCAACGACGAGGACAATACCGAAACGCGGCGCGTGGCCGTCGTGGGCTGGGAGCTGTTGAAGAACATATTCCCGGGACGCCCGGCGGTGGGCTCACCCATTCTGCTCAACGGTATTCGCTTTGAAATTATCGGGGTGCTCAGCAAAGTCGGCCAGGACGGCAACAACGGTACCAATGGGCGCATCTTCATTCCGATCGAGACGATGCGCAACCTGTTCCGGCTGAAAGAACAGAACAGCGAAGATGCCATCTCGTTCCTGAACTACCGACCATTTGCGCCCGCCGATCATCTGGCGGCGAAACAGGAAGTCCACGAGATCATTGCCCGCCGTCACGGCTTCGATCCCAAGCTCGAAGAATCGTTTGAGGACTGGGACACTATTGAGAACAACCAGCGCGTCGCCAGGATCTTCGACGGCATGGATTGGTTCCTGGGCGTGGTCGGCGTGATTACGCTCGCTCTTGGCGCTATCGGCATCATTAACATCATGCTTGTCTCGGTCACCGAACGCACTCGCGAGATCGGGCTGCGCAAGGCGCTGGGAGCGACTCATCGCGCGATTTTGACTCAGTTTTTTGTGGAAGGAGCGTTTCTGACCGCTTTTAGCGGAGGTATCGGGCTGGGAATCACCACCGCGTTGGTCGCGGTTCTCGCCGCCTTGCCCGCGCCCGAAGGATTCGACACGCCTCGCATCGTTCCGTCGTCGGCGGCGATCGCGATTCTTTCACTCGCGTGTGCCGGCATCGCCGCGGGACTTTATCCGGCGCGCCAGGCGGCGCTGCTGCAACCGGTGGAGGCTTTGCGCCAGGAGTAATTACTTATGGTTCTCGAACTTGCCCGCCAGGCCTACAGCGCGCTCAAGTACAACCGCCGCCGCAGCATCCTCACTATGCTCGGCATGGCTTGGGGCATAGCGACCGTCGTGCTGCTGCTCGCCTACGGTTCCGGTTTCGAGCGCGGACTCTGGGTTGCTTTCCGCTCCTGGGGCACGAACCTGGTCTTCATTTTCCCGGGACGCACCTCGCTACAAGCGGGTGGCACCAAGGCCGGCAGCGAAATCAAACTTACGGTCAACGATCTCGATTACCTGCAGGCCGAGGTGCCTCTGCTCAAGCGCATCTCGCCCGAAGCCTTTAAGCAAAGCACCGTCGCTTATGGAACGCGCAGCGGCAGTTACGGGATCAGCGGGGTCTATCCGTACTATTCGCACATGCGGCGCATGGAGGTCGAAGACGGCACCTTCTTCACGGAGCTCGATGAAAACACGCATAGCCGCGTAGCCATCCTCGGCGCCGACGTCAAGAAAAAATTGTTCTCGGGCGAGAACGCTCTCGGAGAAAAAGTGCGGGTCGACGGGATTTCGTATGAAGTTATCGGCGTGCTCAAACACGTCATTCAGGATGGCGACGACAACATGAACGGCAAAGTGTATATCCCGTTCAGCGCCATGAGCGACCTCACCAATACCTATTACCTGAACGCCATTGCCATGGAATATGAAGGCGACCACGAAAAAGTCGCCGAGGCGGTGCGGCGGTCGATGGCCTTTCACCACGAATTCGATCCCAAGGACAAGCGCGCCGTTTTTGTCTTCGACGTCTTTGCCGATCTGCTCGATCTGCGCGTGATCACCACCGGCATAAAAATTCTGCTCGGGTTCATCGGCCTGCTCACGCTTGGTATCGGCGGCGTGGGGCTGATGAACATCATGCTGGTCTCGGTTACCCAGCGCACGCGCGAGATCGGTGTCGAAAAGGCTCTCGGGGCGCGCGGTTGGCACATTCTGGTGCAGTTCCTCGCGGAAGCTCTTGCCATTACCCTTCTCGGCGGGATCGCCGGCATAATTCTCGCTTACATCGTCTCGTGGTCGGTCGGATCACTCACCCTCTGGAGCGCCTTTATTGAGAACGGCAGCGAAGGCGACATCCATCTCACCATCGATTCCACTACTCTGCTGGCGTCCACCATGATCCTCGGATTCGTCGGCGTCGTCAGCGGAATGCTTCCCGCCATCAAAGCCTCGCGCCTGGATCCCATCGAAGCCCTGCGCTACGAGTGAATCGAGGTCAGAGGCGAATCGAGGTCAGAGGTTAGAGGTCAGATTGCAGAGGTTTGGACCGTTCGCC
The DNA here is from genome assembly GCA_050011975.1 of Terriglobales bacterium. Classification (GTDB taxonomy): domain Bacteria; phylum Acidobacteriota; class Terriglobia; order Terriglobales; family Acidobacteriaceae; genus Acidiflorens. The sequence goes on from JBEKIB010000029.1 coordinate 20,262, forward strand.
GCCGGAGTTTTCACCTCTGCAATCTGACTTCTAACCTCTGACCTCGGCTTTCCGATCTCCGACCGTTGCACCTCCCCGTTGTGTTATATTTCCCCCATTCCAGGAGGAAGTCCCATGCGCCCACTTGGTGTCACCTTGGTCGGTTTCTATCAGATTCTGCGCGGCGTCGTCGCACTGCTATTTGGACTCTCCATTCTGCTGTTCGCCGGACTGGCCGCGAAACTCGCTTCCCTGGCCGCCGAAGGCAACGCCATCGAACGTCTTCTACGCGACTTCGGCCACGTGGCCGGCGTCATCATCATTGTGTTTGCGATTGTGCACATAGTCGCCGGTTATAGCGTCCTGCAGATGCAGAATTGGGGACGTTTCCTCACGCTCCTGTTTTCCGCGATTGGACTCGTGCTGGTTCTCCCCGGCCTCGTTCACGCGAATATTTCCTCCTGTCTCTTCGCAGTGATTGACGCGGCCTGCATCCTCTATCTGGCTATGCCCCCGATCAGGCGCGCCTTCCAAGCCGAAGGCAACCCGATGCGAATGGCGGCCTGAAACGCAGTTCTCAGTTCCCGGTTCTCTTCTCAGTACTCCGTTTCCAAATGAGAACTGAGAACCTGCTGAGTACAATGAATCCGTGTCCGAATCCAATTCGATGAAGAAAGTTCTCGATCACCTGCAGCTCTACGAGCATCCGCTGCTCGCCTTTTCCGCGCGCGATCACGACGGCGTTATCGAAGTTCTGATCGATCTGAAGAACTCGACCGTCCCGGTTCACACCTACGTTTTTCCGATTCATCCCCGCGACCTCGATCATCCTCAGTTCACCTGGCATCTTCAGCGCCAGCTCTACGACGCCCTGCACGACTATTTCATCGAAATGTTTACCCGCACCCCGCAGGATCGCGCCGTGCCCCGCGGCCCGGTGCCTGCCGGAGAGGAAAGCAAGGGAAGCTAGCGCCGTGTCCGTTCGCGAACAAATCGAGCGCGAAATCCGCCAGTGCGGCCCTATCCCGTTTTCGCGCTACATGCAGATTTGCCTCTACGATCCTTCGCATGGTTACTATTCGGCGAACGCGGAACAATTCGGCAAAGCGGGAGACTTCTACACCTCGAGCGACGTGCACGCCGTCTTCGGACGCCTGCTGGCGAGGCAATTTGACGAGATATGGCGAGCGCTGGACCGCCCTACACAGATCGAGATTCTCGAACTTGGCCCCGGTCGCGGCTTGTTTGCTCGCGATGTGCTCGATTGGTCTAACAAGAAATTCCACGATTTCTTTGCCGCCCTCACTTACACGTTGCAGGAATCGTCGCCCGCGCTGCGCGCGAAACTCCACGAAACCCTGCGCGAGCATCTTGACGCCGGAACGGCCGCAATTCCGGAGGGACGGTCCACCGGCCTCTGCCGTACTCTCGCATCGGAAACTCCCCTGATTGTTTTTGCCAACGAATTTTTCGACGCCCTGCCGGTGGAAATTCTGGGGACTGCCGGCAAACTCCACATCGCGCTCGAAGACAACCGCCTCTGCGAAGCTTGGCTTCCGCCGGTCGCCGAGGAACTGGAATTTCTCGACCGCTACAGTGTTCGTCCCGAACCCGGAGAGCGCATCGAAGTCCCCATCCTCGCGCAGAACTGGATTCAGCAAATCGCGCAATCGACGCCACGCGGCTCGCTGCTGGTCGTTGTTATTGACTACGGCTACACGCGTCACGAACAACTTGCGGGTCGCCACCGCGGCACGCTTATGGCGTATCGCCAGCACTCCGCCAGTTCCGATCCCTATCAGGCTCCCGGCGAGCAAGACCTTACCGCCCACGTCAATTTCACCGCGCTTGCCGCCCGGTGCGAACAAGCCGGTATGCAGTGCGAGAAACTCCTCACACAATCGCAATTTCTGATGGGCATTGGCGAAAGAAATCAGTTTGCCGACGCCTTCGAAGACTGCCGCATCCCGCAAGAACGGGCGAAAGTAACCCTCCAGCTCAAACATCTGGTTACGCCCGTCGGCATGGGAGAAAATTTTCAAGTGCTGATTGCCAGTCAAGCGGTCGACCCGAAGAAAATGGCCGCCCTAAGCGGACTGAGCTTCGGAAACAGTTCTCAGTTGTCAGTTGTCAGTTCTCAGTAGATCGATTGCGATGGTCCTTATTAGACTTCGGCTCACTAAGAACTGGGAACTGAGAACTGGGAACTGAGAACTGCCCGCCGGGCCCCAAAGGACCGGGTACCAAAGGTATGCACCATTTTTGCTGCATTTAACATTCCTGAAATATCTCTGCGGTAAACTGTGGTCGATGAGCTTGCCTCGGGCCTCTCGCTTTGCGCTGCCGCTGCAGGTCGCCGCTGTCTGTTACCGGCGGGTGAATTCGCATGCCGAGTTTCTGCTGGTCCATACCAACGGCGGCAGCAAGTGGACATTCCCCAAGGGAGCTCCCGAACCTCGTCTCTCGCACAGCCAGGCCGCCGAACGCGAAGCCAAAGAAGAAGCGGGCGCCATCGGCATCATCGACCCCCGCCATTTTCACATTTACATTCACTCCAAGGGCGTCTTCTGGCAAGCCGGCGGCGTGCAGGAATACGTGGTCAAAGCCTTCTTGATGGACGTTCGCCAGACTCGCCGTCCCGAGGAAGACAACCGCAATCCCACCTGGTTCGATTCAGAAAAAGCGCGCGTCATCCTGGCCAAAGGCCGCGAAGTCAAATACGCCCACGAGCTCCAGACCGTGATCGACCGAGCGCTGGAGCACCTCGGCGCGGCGCGCGCGGCTGCGGCTCGCTAGCGCCGGTGTCGGGACGGGCGCCCTCGCGAGCCTGCCCGGTTTTGCCGAAGCCCCGAGCGAAGCCGAGGGGGAAGCCGAAGGGTCCAATTCGGACTTAGTCGGTCTTTAATCCGACGGCCAGCGCCAGTTTCGCTTGCCGTCCATCGAAGGTCCAAAAATGCTCAGCTTTCAGTTCCAGGGCCGAAGCCACATGGAGTGAGTCGAGAGTCCGAATACCTAGCCGCGCCGCGTGTCGGTGAGCTAACTGCGCACAAAGTTCGAAGGCTCGATCGGGCAGGGGCGACTCCCTCCACAGACTATGCGCGCGATACTCATGGAATCTGTTTAGCGCCCGGTTAGCCTCGTTGCGCGTAATCGCCTTGCGAAAAACGTGTTGCTCGATGGCATGCGTGCACTCGGCCACATGAAGCGGTGTCATCCACAGCGGCGGCCGCGAACTAAGCCGACGCTCGACTTCCGATGTGTGCCGATCGGGGAGAAAGAGGGATACAAAAAAAGAAGTATCGGCGTAGATGGTCATTGGGTGGCCGATGTGACGGTCCTCAATGGAGCCTTAATAGCGACCGCGTTCTTCAGTCACCACATCGGCTCCGGGCAAGATGCGATCGCCAAAAATTTCCTTGCGCGCGGCCGCGAAATCAGGCCAATCGGCGGGCTGCGGAGGCGATCCTTCGGGAACAATGCGGGCAATCACCTCTTCTCGCTCCCGGAGTTCCACAGTTTTGCCGGCACGCAGCCAAGCTTTCAGCCGCTTGGTATCCCGAAGCTGGCGAATGTTTACGCTAGGCATGGTAAAAGTGTGCCACAATATGTGGCACATTGTCAAAGCGTGCTTTCACCGGCAACTGAGAGCTGACAGCCGGCGCCGTCCCGTATATTTAAATAGGGACAACCATGATCCAACTCTCCGGCGCAGGCAAGCGCTACGGCCACAAGCTTCTGTTCGAAAACGCCGACTGGCTGATCACGCCTGAATCGCGCATTGGTCTGGTCGGAGCGAACGGCACCGGCAAGTCCACCGTCATGAAAATCCTTGCCGGGAGCGAGTCGCTCGACTACGGCGCCATTTCGCGCGCCAAAGGCATCTCCATTGGATACCTGCCGCAGGACGGCCTCACCCTGACCGGCCGCACTATTTTTGCCGAGTGCCTGTCTGTGTTTGCCGAACTCCATGCCATCGAAGAAGAAATGGAGGCGCTCACCCGCAGCATGTCGGAACTCGACCACGAGGGCCCGGAATACTCGAACGTCGCCGACCGTTACCAGAAGCTGGAACACGAATTCGTCGCCCGCGACGGCTACACGCTCGAAGCCCAGGTCGGCCAAGTTCTCACTGGTCTCGGCTTTCATCGTGACGACTGGACGCGCCTTACCGAAGAATTTTCCGGGGGCTGGCAGATGCGCATCGCGCTCGCCAAACTTCTGCTGCAGAAGCCCAATCTGCTGCTGCTCGACGAGCCCACCAACCATCTCGATCTCGAAGCGCGCAACTGGCTTGAGGAGTACCTGACCACCTATCCCTATGCTTTCGTCCTCATCTCGCACGACCGCTACTTCCTCGACATCACCGTCAAACGCATCGTGGAAATCTGGAACAAGCAGATGCACTTCTACGCCGGCAACTATGACCAATACCTGGCCGGCAAGACCGCGCGCAAGGAGCAGCTCGAATCCGCCTACAAAACGCAGCGCGACCGCATCGAGCAGCTCGAAGTCTTTATCAACCGCTTTCGCTACACGGCCACCAAGGCCAAGCAGGTGCAGAGCCGCATTAAAGAGCTCGAAAAGATGGAGCGGATCGAAATTCCGGAAGAAGAGAAGACCGTCCACTTTTCGTTCCCGCAGCCGAAGCCGAGCGGGCGCATCGTCGCCGAGTTTGCGAACGTCGCCAAGAGTTACGGTGAACGCGGGATTAGTGAACATAAGGTTTTTGAGAAAGTAAATTTCATGATCGAGCGCGGCGAGCGCGTCGCGTTAGTCGGAGTGAACGGAGCAGGGAAGTCCACGCTGATTAAACTGCTGGCCGGCCAGGAACCGCTCACCGCCGGCGAATACAAGCTGGGCCACAACGTTGAGCCCGACTATTTCGCGCAGGACCAATATAAGGAGCTCGACCCGGAAGCTCGCATCCTCGACGACCTCGGCGAACTCTCGGCAGCATCCACGCAAACCCAGCTGCGCAGCCTGCTTGGCTGTTTTCTTTTTTCGGGCGACGATGTGTTTAAGCGCATCGGTGTACTCTCCGGAGGCGAGCGCAATCGTTACGCGCTGCTCAAAATGCTGCTGCATCCCGCCAACTTTCTGCTGCTCGATGAGCCCACCAACCATCTCGACCTGCGCGCCAAGGACGTCCTGCTCGAGGCCCTGATGAAGTACACCGGAACGGTAGTCTTCGTTTCGCACGACCGCTATTTCATCGACAAGCTGGCCACGCGAGTCTTCGAAATCGGCGATGGTAAAGTGGAAATCTATCCGGGAAATTACGAAGACTTTCTCTGGCGGAAGCAGTCGCCAGTTGCCAGTCGCCAGTTGCCAGTCAGTTCTCAGTTCCCGGTTCTCAGTGCTCAGTTACGATTCCACGGTCCCAATGGCGACGAGTCCGCCACGGGTTCGCTGCTCGCCGACCCCAAATCGAAGCGCCTGAACCCAATCAAGCGCCAGCAGATGGAAGACCGTCTGCACGAAATCGAAGAAGAGATTGCCCGCGCCGAAACCGCGATTGCCCTGTGTGAAACCGAACTCCAGCGCTTCGTAAGCGCAGAAGAAACCCAGCGGCAGACGCAAGAACTCGCCAATCACAAAACCGCGCTGCAGAACTTGATGAAGGAGTGGGAAGAGCTGTCAGGGACGTTGCAATAGAAACTACGGCGAGTCCGGAGTTGCTGTGAGCGCTGGCAGCTGCCGAGCTTGCGCTCGGCTTGGACGGGCGAGGACGCCCGTCGCTCCACGAGCAACGGCAGACGCGGCAAGGCGCGTCTCTACTGGAAGATTATTTTGGGGCTCTTACTGACAACAGACAACTGGCCGTCGCCCTACCCGCCCTGCTTCAACTCGGTGAGCACTTGCCGCGCGATTTCCTTCAGCGTCTCGAACACGCCCACGCCCTGAAAGGCCACAGCCTCCACCACCGGCTCGTTTTTCTTGCGCAGTTCTTTGGAGAGAGCGTCCACCGGCAGCACATTCGGCAGGTCGCGTTTGTTCAGTTGCAGCACGTAGGGAATCTTGTTGAAGTCGTAGCCGTGTTCTTTCAGGTTGGCCATCAGGTTGTCGAGCGCCTCGACGTTGGCATCCTGGCGCTCCTGCTGGGAATCGGCCACGAACACGATGCCGTCCACGCCGCGCAGAATCAGCTTGCGGCTGGCGTCATAAAAGACCTGTCCCGGAACCGTGTAGAGGTGAATGCGCGTCTTGAAGCCGCGCACCGTGCCCAGATCCAGCGGCAGGAAATCGAAGAACAGGGTTCGATCGGTCTCCGTGGCCAGCGAGATCATCTTGCCCTTCTGTTGTTCGGCTGTTTTCTGGAAGATGAACTGAAGATTCGTCGTCTTGCCGCCCAACCCGGCGCCGTAGTAGACGATCTTGCAGTTGATCTCGCGTGCTGCGAAGTTGATGAAACTCAAAAGGTTTCCTCAGAAACTCCTGCGAAGAAGACTCTCGCGAACCACTCCCTCGAAGCGCGAGCCCTCTCGCTAAAAATCCACCTGACTAAATCCACTTAACTACAGTATCGGTTACTGCTGGTTTTTATACCACACCGGAAGGCTCTGGCGCAGGTTACCCACGTTACTAAAATAAGGCAGTGGCCAGTGGTCAGTTGCCAGTCCCCAGCTTTCGACGATCGAGCGCTATCGGGGCCGAAACCGTCCGTGGGACTCTATTGCTCGCTGCACCGGCTCTAGACCAATGGCCACCGGCCACCGATCATCGTGCCGTCGGCAAGGGATAATATCCGTCCTTGGCGTACACCTTTACGTTCTGACGCCGCACCCGCACTTCAATCTGGCGATAGCCTCCGATGCCCGCCTTGGGTGTATAGCCGAGCGTGTACTGATTGCGCGCATCTCCGATCGCCTCTGCATAAGCGCGCTCGACGTCGGCTTGCGACCACTCGCCGTACACCGTGCCGCCTCCAGTTGCCGAGACGTATTTCGGCAGAATATCGCTGTAACCGAGCGCGGCCCTCGTCTTCGGCAGATGGATCCGCTGCAGCCTGTCATATACCGGGATCGCCGCACCTTCCACTCCCACCGCGTACACGGTGATGTTCTGCGTTTGCAGCACCTTCAGGGTATCTTTATAGCTGGCGGTCGAACCCTGCTCCCGTCCATCGCTGATGATGAAGATGATCTTCCGCCGCGCCCGGTCGCGCTTCGATAGATCGCGTGCCGCGAGCAGAATCGCGTCATTCATTACGCGCGCGACCTTCGGCGGCGTGCTCACCGGGCTTACGGGAGAGTCCACCGGGATTCCGTTGATGACCGGGCCCTGCGGACCCAGCGGCCCGCTCGTCACCGGGGGGCCATTATTTGCCCCGCTGTACCCCTTGACCTCGTTCAGAGTCACCGCCAACTCCTTGCCCACACTGGTGAAGTCTGACACCCGGCCTACCGTGCTGCTGTAGGTGTAGACGGCAACTTCATCGAACTGACTGAACGCTCCCTGCAATGCGGACAGCGTCTCCTGTACTTTTCGCAACCCTACGTCCGGCATGCCAGTATCAAAGATCACCGCCGCCGACAGCGGAAACGGATCGCTGGTGAAAAATTTCAACGTCTGCGGCTGCCCACCCTCCAGAACTGAAAAATCCTTAGGCAGCAAGCCGCCAACCAGACGCCCTTCGCTGTTCTTGACTGTAACCGGAACCAGGACCAAATTGACGGACACTCCCGGGACCTTGTAGAGCTCCACACCGGTCTCCATATCCTTCGGAACACTGCCTGCGGGCACCGTCTTGATCGGAGGCATCGGCGGTGGGGCCGGCTTCTGATCTGCCGCATCCGGAGTGCTCCGTGGAAGCTCCTTCGATCCTGTAGTCACGCCCTCACCGGTACTATTCGCCGGCGGTACGTCCGGCTTGGACTCCTCATCCGCTTCTTGCCGCGGGCTGAGTGGCTCCGGTGGAGGTATCGGACGCGTCGCTGACGGCGCGTCCGGGATGTCCTCCGGCTTCTGCTGCGCCGCCAAGGCGCCCGTCAGCAAGAACAATGTCAGCCCTAGAATCAGTACCGCGCTAGCTTTCGTGGCCATCCCCGAATCCTCTATACTTTCATCTATACTTTCTTCGACCGTCGGCCTGCGACTATTTTTTACTCATTCAGATGCCCGACCTCGCCGCTTGGGTGCATCTAACCATCGCAGGCCCTTACAGGATAGACTAGCAAAGTATCGGGATAAAAACGCTGATGCCTAAAGTACATTGCAAACCTTGCCTGGCTGCGGCATTCTTGCTTCTGGCCACAGCCCTGTCGCTTCCCGCAGCCGCGCAGAATTCCCCGGCCCCGGCTCCGACTTCCCCGGCCACCCCCGCAGCCGCCAATAATGCGCAGCCGCAAGACCAGCCCGTCACGACCCTGAAGGTCAACGTTGAAGTCGTCCAGCTTTTCTTCAACGTCAAAGACAAGCGTGGCGCGTTGATCCCCAACCTCACCAAGGACAGTTTCGACGTGTTCGAGGACGGCAAGCTGCAGACTATCAAATATTTTAAGGCCGAATCCGATCTTCCGCTAACCCTCGGCATCCTCATCGATTCCAGCGGCAGTCAGATGCGCGTGCTGGATATGGAGAAAGAGGTTGGAGGTTCGTTCCTCGAGAGCACGCTGCGCGCGAAGGACGAAGCCTTCGTCATCAGCTTTGACGTCGACATTACCCTCATGCAGGATTTCACCAACTCCGTCAGCCGGCTCAAACATGCGCTCAACGAGGCCAGGATCAATACCGGCGGAGTCGGCTGTGCCGGCGGTCCGATTGGTCCGCAAGGCCCGATCCCATGCTCCGCGAGCGGCCAGCGCGGTACCGCGCTCTATGATGCCGTCTATCTTGCCTCGCACGACGAATTCGCCCACGAGGTCGGGCGCAAGGCGATGATCCTGCTCACCGACGGAGAAGACGAAGGCAGCCGCCTCAAAATCAAAGATGCCATCGAAGCCGCCCAGAAGGCCGATGCCATCTGCTACGTGCTGCTCATTGCCGATCGCGGTTTCTACGGCTTCGGCGGCTATTCCGGCGATTCCGAAATGAAAAAGCTCACCCAGGAAACCGGCGGACGCATGATCGTGGTCGGTAACAAGATCGAAAAACTCCGCGAGGCCTTCGACCAGATTTCCCAGGAACTCCGCAGCCAGTACAACGCTGGTTATGTGCCCACCAACGCCACGCGCGACGGCTCTTTCCGTAAAGTCGAGATCAAGCCCAAGCAGGGGGACTACAAAATCCAGGCCCGCAGCGGCTACTACGCCACCCCACACCACGAAGACTAGAACCCGTGCAGGACGGGAGCTCCCGCGTGCAACGTGTCCGGGAACCGGTCTGTGGAAAACCGCGGGTTGCGCTGCACCCGCTTCAGGGATATAGTTACCCGCTGGTTCTTACTTCCCCCTCAAGCATTACGGTCGACCATCAGGCGAGAATCACTCACTAGGAGGAACATCAATGCACATCACTCGTAGTTGCACGTTCTCTTGTTTGGCTTTGGTCGTGCTTGTCGCACTCGGCGGACAAGCCTTCGCTCAAACCCTCGGATTTGATTTTTCCGTGGCCCCCCAGGTCACCGCTGGAGAAGCGCCCCTCGAATGGTACACGGACCGTTATGCCCCGGCTGGTTTTTCTGCGGCCAGCGGTATTCTCAGGGAGTCCGTCTCCCCATCAGGGTTTCAGACGCCTACTCCGAGCTTCTACAATACCCAAGGTAACAAGTTCGACTTGTTAGCTGGCACCACCTTAATATCGATCGAAGTCTACGTCCCTTCAACTTGGGAATTGCTGCCCGAACGCCTAGCAGGATTTTGGGCCACCGCAGTCAATTCCAGCTACGTCGTCGGGAATGACTACCCAATCATCGAGTTCCAGGGGCCCATTACCACCGAGGTCCCAGGCCCCAGCTACTACCCCAATGGCGGCGTTGCTGGATTCTATGGCTGGAACAATATGAATAATGGGTGGGATTACATCGGCCTCCCCACGGGCTTCAGATACAACAGCTGGGTCAAACTAACCATGGCCCTGTCCAGCGGACAATTCACATACATAGTTGCTAATAGCGCAGGGGCCGATGCTGTGAGCATATCTAGCCCACTCTCCGATCCCACTGAGGCGTATCTAGGTAACGTAATCCTTGAGGCCTACAACTATGACGCCCCTATCACCATCGAGTGGAAAGCTCTGAAGTTTTCCTTCAATTCAAACGGGCAAATAGTTTGGAATTGACGGACGGGCTGGAGAATTCAAAATAAATGCACGCCGCCCGATGTCTGGGCGGCTTTTTTCGCATCACGCCGAGGGTAGGAGCGGTAACTTCTGTTATCAGTTTACTCTCAGAGCCCCTGTCGTGAGTGTAATTGATTCCATAACATTATCAAGCACCTGTACGCAGGAAATCCCCCTTGACAGTGTTCCCGTCGCCGCGGCGGTGACGCTTTTTCTTTCGGTCGTTTTCACCTCGACATCCATCCATTTTCCCGCCAAACTAATGTGAAACCGGACGCCCCCACGTCCGCTGGCCAGGTTCCGTCCCTACGGTGGATCGGCCTTTAGCGGGTGTCGCCCGCTCACCGCGCCTGCGAAAAATCCTCCACCGCGAACAACTGCCCGCCCTGCTCCACCACACCCACTCCGATCGAATCCATGTCCCGGTCCAGAATGTTCGCGCGATGTGGAGGCGACTTCATGAACTGCTCGTGAATGAATTCCGGCGACGGCCCCTGGATTACGTTTTCCGCCAGCCAACTGAAATGCACACCCGCCTGCTTGACCCGCGCCGACAGGCTCGGCTCACCTATAAACCCATGCTGTGCCGATCCGTGTTCGGCCATCACCTCCGCGTGACGCCGCGCCGCTGTCGCCAGCGATTCATCCCACCGCAACGGAGCCAGCCCCTGCGCCCGCCGCGCCTGGTTAACCGAAGCGAACAGTTCTCGCTCCACCCGCAGCATTTGTATCTCGCCATACGCCGACCAACAAAGCATGATTCCCACCATCGCCACCGCGGCCAGCCGGGTCCCGATTCGCATTGTTATCGCCCCATCATTAATAAATAAATAAAACCCAGCTCGCCGAGTCTTAGCAAGTTACTAACGTCGCAGAGTTACTGACATGCTGCTGTAGTTCCCCTCCCGATCGCCGGGGTGTTGCTGCCCTGGCACCGCGTCTACCGTATGCAAACCCGCATTTCCGACCCAAGTTGCGCGGTGAATATCGCGAAAGCTCTTCTTCAGGCACGAAACGTAGGGACAGCCGCCCTCGGCTGTCCTCAGCGCGAAGCCCCGCCACTAATGCTGTAGAAGGATCGACAACAGGGATAACAACCGAAACCGCTGGCGAGCTGCGCTCGCCGGGACAGCCGAGTCGGCTGTCTCTACGCTCATTTCTTCGGCCGATTCTTGACCGGGATCACGAACTTCAATCCCGACCAGACGTCGGTAACCGCGCAGACTTTTACGTCCACCAGGCCAGCATCAAGCCCGCTCTGGCGAATCACATCTTCTGTGAGGTCGGTCGGGACGCCTGAACTTTTCTTCGGCCACGAGATCCACAGCATACCCGCAGGAGCCAGCGCCTTCGCGGCCGGCAGCAGTTCGAGTTCGAGGCCCGCGCGCGATTTGGCAAAGAGGAAAATGAAATCGAGATCTCTGCCCGTATCTCCGCCGATGCGTTGGAGCCGGCATTTTCCGAGCGTGTCGCGAAGTTCGTTCTTCACCTCGTCCGGCACGTGCAACAGGGCAGCGCGAAAATCATCCTTGATGCCCAACTTTTTCGCCAGCGGAGTTCCCGAATATCCTGCCATAGATGAAGATGGTGGTTGGGCGTGAGATTACTACTTCGGAGCGTAGTATCCCTTGCGGGTACGCACCTTCAGGTTCTTATCCTGCGCCAGAATTTCGATCGTGCGGTAGCGTCCATCCGCGATGAAGTTCGCCGGCTTGTAGGCCAACGCGTACTGGCTGCGCAACTCCTCCTGGATGGAGAGAAACGCATCCGACACGTCGCGCATCTGGAACGGAAAAAACGCGCGGCCGCCGGTCGCTTCCGCGATGCGCTCCAGTACTTTGTCACCTTTGCCCTTCGTGCCGCTGATGTTCGTGCTGATCGTGTACACGATCGCATCCGCGCGTTCCGCCATTTCGATGGCTTCCTCACGCGACACGTGGCTTGAATTGTCATCACCGTCGCTCAGCAGAATAATGGCGCGGCGCACCGATCCCGTCTGTTCCTGCTTCATCAGCTTGTCCCGGCAGGCAAAGTAGAGCGCATCGTACATCGCGGTGCCGCCGCCCGCCCGCAACATGCGCACGCCGGCCGCAAGGTTCTCCGTGTTATCCGTGAAATCCTGCGTTACTTCAGGTGTGGAGTCGAAGCCGACCACGAATGCTTTGTCATAGCCTGGGCGAATGATGGCGTTCAGAAATTCAATGGCTGCTTCCTGCTCGAACTTGAAGCGGTCGCGCACCGAGTTACTCGCGTCAACCAGCAACCCCACTTGCAGAGGCAGATCGGTCTCGCTGCGGAAGCTGCGCAGTTCCGTGGGCTTTTGATCGTCGATTACTCTGAAATCGTTGCTCTTCAGATCTTTTATGTAGCGGCCGTGCCGGTCGGTAACAGTGAATACCACGCGAACTTCGTTGACGACATGGCGGATCGTCTCGACAGAGTCATCGGAATCAGACTTCGCTGAATTTCCCGCCTGCGCCGGAGCCTGCGCCTTGCCGTTAGGCGGAGCGCCCGGTTTCGAGGGTGAATCCTGCGCCGCCGACGTGGAAGCGGGCGGTGTCGCCTGGCCGATGAGTGCGCCAGCCAGGATGTGAAAAGCGATCAGAAACAGAAAAATGCGCGATTTCATCAGGACGATTTGCTCAGAATTGATTCCTTCATTATAGCCCGCGGCGCAGCGCTCGGACGGCACCTCGCTCTTACTGACCAGGTTCTTACTGACCTGATTCTCACTGACCAGGTTCTCACTGACGAGGTTCTCACTGACCAGGCTGCAGCCGAGGACCTTCCTGTCGAGCATTCTCCAGGCAATCCAGCAAGTTCTCCAGTTCCTCCGGTAACGGGCGAGAGAACTTGAGTAACTCTTTCGTCCGCGGATGCGTCAACTCGAGCGTCGCGGAATGCAGAAAATTTCGATCCAGCCTCAGCGTTGCGGGCATGCCAGCCGACCGGGGTTTGTTCGACTGCGACCGCAATTCGCCCGGCGCGCCATAGAGCGCGTCGCCCACCACGGGATGTCCGAGCGACGACATATGTACGCGAATCTGGTGCGTGCGTCCCGTCTCGATCTTGAGTTCGACCAGCGCAAACTTGCCATAAGGCGCGTCAAATTTTCGCTTCACTAAGTAATGCGTCACCGCCTCGCGGCCCCCGAAGCCGCGCGTCGTCATCCGGGTCCGCCGCTGCGAATGGCGACTGATGGCGCTTTGAATGGTGCCGCGATCCTGCTTCGGCCAGCCGTGTACCAGCGCGATGTATGTCTTGTGCACCTCGCGCCCGCTAAATTGCTTCGCCAGCCAGCGGTGCGCTTCATCGTTCTTCGCCACCACCATCAGCCCGCTCGTCGCCCGATCCAGGCGATGCACGATCCCAGGACGCAGTTCGCCGCCGACCGCGGAAAGCTTTGCAAAATGATGCAGCAGCGCATTGACCAGCGTACCGCGATTGCGCGCATCGTCGGTCGCTCCCGCGCCTGCATGCACCATCATGCCCGCCGGCTTGTTGACGATCGCCATGTCGTCGTCTTCGTAGACAATGTCGAGCGCAATCTCTTCTGCCATGGCGCGCAGCGGTGGAGCGTGCGGCGGACTAGTCACCGTGATGCGCTCATCTCCCTTCAGCCGCAGCGACGCCTTCGCCGCGGCTCCATTCACCAGCACCTCACCCTTTGCGATGAGTTGCTGTACGCGGGCGCGGCTGACCTCTGTCTTATTTATTTCGGAGAGTTGCGTGGCTAAGTATTGGTCCAGACGCTGCCCCGCGGCCTCGGGAGATGCGGTCAGAGTGAGGGGAAAATCGAGCATTCAGCGCTCAGCATTCAGCCGGCAAGTGCAAGGAAAGACTTGGTGGTGCCAAAGCTTTGAAATTCAGGAAGCTACCATTTTCCAAACCACAAACGCCCCAGTATTTCTGCCCAGAATACGAAACCGATAGCCAAAGCGAAAATCAAAACCGCGATGTTCCAAAGTATTCGTTTCCATCCCTTCCACATGGCAAGAATATACGCTTCACTGCCGAGAATTTCGAAGAGTGAAAAATCTAAAGTCCCGATCCCGATTTTTGAGTGCTGAGTGTTGAATGCTGAGTGCTGCTTTTCAGCCACCAGATCAAGCCGCCGCCGACCACCAGTAGAATCGAAATCAACTGCGTTCCCGTCATCAACCCGCCGAAGACTTCGCCGCGTCCGGGATCGTCGCGCAGGAACTCGATGAAGTAACGCTCGATTCCATAGAGGATCATGAAGCTGCCAAATACCTGCCCATCGAACTTCTTGCGCCCGAGCAGCCAGGTCAGTAGCAGAAAATTGCAGAACTCCGCCGCCGCTTCGATAAGCTGTGTCGGTTCGATCCTGACACCGAGCGGAGTTCCACTGACGGAATTCGCCAAAGGATTGGTGAAGATGACGCCCCAGAAGTGATTGGTCGGTTTGCCGTAACAGCAGCCTGCCGAAAAGCAACCGAAGCGTCCAAGGACGTGGCCAAAGGCCAGTCCGGGAGCGAAGCCGTCGCAGGTGCGCAGCGCTGGCATGTGATGACGCCGCACGTACCAGCCCGCCGTGAGGAACGCGGCAATCAGTCCGCCGGAAAATACTCCTCCCGCCTGCAACGTGTTGAGGCTGAAAATCTCGCGCCAGTTGTTCGCGTAGGCGCTCCAGTCGTTGATGATGTAAAGCACCTTCGCCCCGATAATGCCGGCGAGCACAACGAGAATGCCAAGATTCCAGGCATCGTCGCCGTTGATGCCCTGCTTCTCTGAATTGCGCACGCTGATCCAGAGCCCGATCAGCACGCCCGAGGCGACCAGCACACCGTAGGTGGGCAAATAGAAACTGCCAATGTGAAAAAGTCTGGGGAACACGTTAGTTTGGATGCTCCAATTTGCGCTCAGACGAGTTTAGCAGGAACCAAATGATAGCTGTCAGCTCTCAGCCGTCAGCTATCAGTTTTTGGACTCAGTAAAATAGCGGATCTATCCGTGCTTGTGGGGCCATCGAAATGCCGAAACTCCCAGGCAACAGCCAACAGTCAGAGCCACTGCGCCGAAGGGGGTTTTGTATGGGAGGTCGGACGAAAAAACAAAGAAACCACCGGCCAGAAACATGCCGCTGAGCAGCAACCTCACGAGGTGAGCGAAGTCCGGAATTGGAGCGGGCGTGGCCGAGAGTTTTTTTGCAACGATCTGACTACTGCGCAGCCCGTCAGCGAAAGTATAATGGCGCTGCACATCGATAAATTCTTTTTCCCACTCTTCTCGGGATTGTTCTAGGTCATCCACCATAACTCACCGAACCAACAACGAATTCCCTGCCTTGAAAACTGAGAGCTGAATGCTGATAGCTAAAAAAGCCGACCCGCTGTGCCGTGTGGTGGGCCGAGAATGAACCCGTCTCAGACGGTGGGAACCCGCCGCGACCCATTAGGCTTTTCCGCATGGCGGAACATAGCACACAGGATCTTTTTGCGAGTCGAGTCCCCGTTCATTCGGCATTGGTTCAAAAATCGGTTGCCACCATCACCAACCTCGCAGGTCGGCCTCCACCTTGGATGCTAGGAAACCGGGAGGAGATTCGCAAGGGGTAAATGCAAAATAGTTGGCAGGAGGTTTGCTGGCAGGTGTGCTCCGGGATACGTTCCAACGGGTTTCGAAGATGAACCCCAGGTTACGAACGACTTCAACCGGTGCGCCGGGTATCTTGCAAAACTTCGTCCAATGCGCTTGCCAGTTTGCTGGCCCGCTGCCGCGCTTCCGGCGAACGCGTCTCCAGTTGCCGCTTCAGCAGATGATATTCATCCGCAATATTCAGCGCCGCCAGCACCGCCAGCCGAACCGAATCGACCGTCGCCGTCTGTTCCGACACCGCGCGCATCTTGCTGTCCACATACTCGGCAAGCTTCACAATGTAGTCAGCGTCCGAGCCCCGCAGGTTATAAACCTGGTCGAAGATTTCGACCCGAACGCTGCCACTGCCGTTGACGGCATTTGTGGCCGGCGCCTCTTTGGCCGGAACAGCTTTCTTCAACCCATCGGTCGGAGGTTGGTTGCTCGCAGTGGCCATGTTACTCCTTGGCAGATTTCTTCCCGCCAGATCGCTGCCGGCCGGATGTTCGCCGCCGCCGCTTTCGCAGCCATCGTTCAACTTGCCGCCTGCTCATGCGTCAGGCTTTCCATCTGGTTCAACATCTTTTCGACCCGGCCGCGGATGTCTTCGCGATCCTTGCGCAATTGCACCAGCTCGCGGCGCAGAGATTCGTTTTCTTCCTCACGCTCTTCCAGTTGCTCCCGCAGTCGCTTGGCGTCGCGTTCGGCCGTGGCTCGCGCGTCTTTCGCGGCCTTGTACAACTCAATGGTGCGATAAACTTTCTCTTCCAGCGCTTGAAAATCTTCAGCCGGAACCTCGGCAGATACCTCTTCCACGGTTTTCACGGACATGGGCACCACTCGCTTTCGGGGAATGTTCTTAGCGTTGAAGCGAAGTATAGCGCAGTTTGCTGTGGATTTTACGCTACTTTCGTACCAGCTTTTCCAGCCGACGCGCCGCCTCGTCCAGTGTCTCAGGCTTTTTGCAGAAGGCGAAACGTACCTGTTGGGATCCGTCTTTCGGATGCTTGTAGAAACTCGATCCCGGCACGCATGCGATCCCGATTTCCTTCACCAGGTAAGCCGCGAACTCCACATCGTTCGCAAACCCGAACGCGCTGATGTCGGTCATCACGTAATACGCGCCCCGCGGACGGTAACAGACGAACCCAGCTTTCTCCAATGCCGGAATCAGATGATCGCGCCGCTCGCGGTATCGGTCGGCAAGCTCGCGGTAGTAACTGGCAGGCAGGCTCAACGCCACCGCTCCCGCTTCCTGCAAAGGCGCGGGTGCGCCCACAGTCAGAAAGTCGTGCACCTTGCGGATTGCGTTCGTGATCGCCGGTGGCGCCACCGCCCAGCCGACGCGCCATCCCGTTACGCTGTAGCTCTTCGATAGGCCGTTAATAGTGATGGTCCGCTCGCGCATGCCGTCGAGCCGCGCCATCGAAATGTGCTCCGATCCATCGTAAAGAATGTGCTCGTAGATTTCATCGGTGATGGCGAGCACGTTGTATTCGACGCACAAGTCACGAATCAGTTCCAGTTCTTTCCGGCTGAACACCTTGCCAGTGGGGTTGTTTGGCGTGTTCAGGATGATGGCCTTGGTCTTAGGCTGATTGGCCTGGTGCGGCGCGGTCTGGTGTTTGAAAGCTTCGCGCAATTCCTGTTCGTCGAACGTCCACTCGCCTCCCGGCCCGCCATGGGACACGTGCGGTGGACGCAAACTGACAAAGCGCGGCTTGGCTCCGCTCAGAATCGCGTCCGGCCCATAGTTCTCGTAGAAGGGCTCGAAGACCACCACCTCGTCGCCCTTGTTGCACACCGCCAGCAGGGTGGCGATCATCGCTTCGGTCGAGCCGCAGCACACCACAATTTCTTTTTCCGGATCGACCTCGATCCCCTGCCACTCGCGCATCTGCCGCGCAATCGCAACCCGCAGGCTCTTCGCGCCCCAGGTGATGGCGTACTGATTCACGTCAGCAGCGATCGCTTCCTGCGCGGCGCGCTTGATTTCAGCGGGCGCGGAAAAATCGGGAAACCCCTGCGCCAGATTGACGGCTCCATGCTGCATCGCCTGCCGAGTCATGTCGCGGATCACGGACTCGGTAAAATGCTCAACCTTGTCGGAGAGAAAATGCTTGGGATGGGCTGAAGCTTGGGTCATGGAAGGTAAGGCTAGCACAAAATTGATTTCACCACGGAGACACGGAGGCACGGAGAAAAGCGGGGGCCAGAGACTTTGCCGCCAGTTAAGTCTCGCTCTTGCCGCTACATGGGAATGGTCCATAAGTATGACCATAGTATGATAAAATGACCACAAACGAAAACGTATGCAGGAAATCGCCATCTCGGAGTTCAAGGCCAAATGTCTCGCTTTACTGGAACAGGTTCGCGCCACGAAAAGGCCGATTCGAATCACCCGGTTTGGTAAGCCTGTGGCCGAAGTCGTTCCGCCGACGGCGGTAGAAGACCGTGCGGCCTGGATCGGATCGATGAAGGGCACGTTCGAAATTCTCGGCGACATTGTGTCTCCGGCGAACGATGAGGACGAGTGGGAGGTTCTTCGCGATTGAAACTGCTGCTTGACACACACATCTGGCTATGGAATTTCCAAGATCCGCGGCGGTTGGGGCGGCGCGTCTTACGTTATCTCCAGGACAAGGAAAACGAACTCTGGCTTTCACCGATGAGCACGTGGGAAGCGCTGACCCTGAATTACAAAGGAAGAATTCGCATCAACGAAGATTTGGCGACATGGCTGGCGCGCGCCACCGCCGGTACTCGTGAAGCTCCGCTCACCCATGAGATCGCTCTCATAGCCCGGCAATTACCTCTGCATCAAGATCCGGCCGATCGCATTCTAGCGGCTACTGCCGAGGTCCTAGACCTGACGCTGGTTACGGCCGACGAACGCTTGCTGGGATTGGGAACGATCCGAACCTTGTCCAACCGCTAGACGGTCGGGCCAGCAATAGGCTATGTCCGCTGCACGCCGGCCAGCGCTTCCAGTGCTTTTATAATCTGCCCCGACCACTGCGCTACCTCGTCATCCCGCAACGTGCGCTCGCTGGACTGGAGCTTGGCTCGCATCAGGATCGAGTACTTGCCGGCGCCAACTTTTTCGCCGCGGAAAATTTCTACCGGGACGAAACTGCGCAGTTCGGCGATGCCCAATCCGCTGACGCTCTGGTGAATTTTCTCGAACTCCACGCCGTCATCAAAAACAAAGGAGAAGTCGCGCTCGACGGCAGGGAAGCGCGGCAGCGCTTCATAACGCACTTGCCGCAGATCGTGCTGGTAGAGCCGGTCGAGATAGATCTCCGCGACAAAAACATCCTGCCGCAGTTTGCGGGCCGCGGCCACATCGGGATGAATCTGGCCAAACTGGGCGACAGTAGCGCCATCCAGCACGGCGCGGGCCGAGCGTCCGGGATGATAGTAGTCGGGTGTCTGCGAGTCGTAATAAATCGTCCAATGGCTGAAGGGCGCGAGCAGGCTTTCGATGTCGCCCTTCAGATCGAAGAACGAGAGCGGACGGGCCGCCTGATGAACTCCTGCTTCCACGGCGGTGCCCGTCGCACCCATCGAGATGCGCTTCAACTCCAGCGGCATCGAATCTGCGCCCGACACCTCAAACACATTTCCAGCTTCGAACAGGCGAACGTTATCGCTGCCGCGATTGAGGTTGTACGCCAGCATGTTCAACATGCTCGGAACCATCGATGTGCGCATCACGGAAGCCTCGTCGCTCAGCGGGTTCGCCAGGTCGAGCTCGGCCGCGGTCGAAAAGCGCCGGGCGTCTTCTTTTGAAATAAATGTGAGCGAAATGGCTTCGTTGTAACCGAGCGCCAGGAGCGAAGAGCGCAGCCGCGCGTCCTTGTGCGCGTCGGGTAAGTCTCGCACTTCACCGCTGTAGGCAGGAAGCGTGTTCGCGAACTTGTCGTAGCCGTGCAGCCGCGCCAGTTCTTCGATGATGTCGATCTCGCGCTCGATGTCAAGCCGCCAGCTCGGGATATGCACCAGGTAAGTATCTTCGCTGCCCGGCAGCACCGTGAAGCCGAGACGGGTGAGGATGCGGTTGATTTCCAGCGTGCTGAGTTTTTCACCGAGTATCCGGTGCACTTCCCGCAGGTCGAGTTCCACCGGAGCCAAGTCAAGCTGGCGAGCGATCACGTCGATCACGCCGCCAATGAGCGTGCCGCCGCCGGAATTGAGAATCAACTCGGCGACGCGGTTGGTCGAAGCGACGGTCGATTCGAAATCCGCGCCGCGCTCGAATCGGTGCGAGGCGTCGGTGTGCAGACCGTGCCGCTTCGACATCCGGCGCACGGTGACCGGGTCCCACCACGCGGATTCAATCAGAATGTTCCGCGTTTTCTCGGTAATCATCGTGTCGAAGCCGCCCATCACGCCAGCCAGTCCCACCGGCTTTCGAGCGTCGGCAACGACAAGATCTTCGGTGGAAAGTTTGCGCTCCACGCCATCCAGAGTCTTCAGCGTTTCGCCTTCATGGGCGCGCCGTATGACCAGTCTGCGGCCTTCGAGCAGATCGAGATCGAACACGTGTGTGGGCTTGCCACTCTCCCACAAAACGTAGTTAGTAGCGTCCACCGCGTTACTGATGGGTCGCTGATCGAGCAGCAACAGGCGATTGGCCACGATTGCCGGCGAGGGCTTGACGGTGACGCCGCGAATTTCGCGCGCCGTGAAGCGCGGACATAACTCGGGCTCTTGAATGTCGATCGTGACGTCGGATTTTCCTTGCGATGGAGGCAGCTTCGGCTCGATCGGCTTGAGCGGCGAGTCGTAGAGCGCCGAGACTTCGCGCGCCACCCCATAATGATTCATTGCATCGGGACGGTTGGTCGTGATCTCCATCTCGAAGACAGTGTTGTCACCTTCGCCGGAAATGCCTTCAACGGCGACGCCCGCCAGGGTAAGTTCGTCCGCAAGGCGGAGGTAGTCAACCGGGAGGTCAACGAAATCGCGTAGCCAATGAGGAGAAATTTTCATGAGAACGTCAGCTTCGAGCTTCGGGCTTCAAGCAACCCTTACCCGTGAGTGATTGCTCGCAGCCCGCAGCGCCTACCCAAACTGTTCCAAGAACCTAACATCGCCTTGGAAAAACAACTGAATATCATCGACGCCGTATTTCAGAATCGCAATCCGTTCCACGCCCATGCCGAAGGCGAATCCTGAAACTTTTGCTGCATCGTAATCCACGAAGCCATACACATTCGGATCGACCATGCCGCAGCCCAGCAGTTCAATCCATCCGCTGGCCTTGCAATTGCGGCACGGAGCGCCGTCGCGCGTGCCTTTGCCATCGCAGAAAATGCAACTGATCTGCACGTCGGCGCTCGGCTCGGTGAACGGAAAGAACGACGGATAGAAGCGCGTCTTCACGCTCGATCCGAACATAGCTTTCATGGCGTGGTCGAGCGTGCCCTTCAAATCGCAGAACGTAATGTTGCTGTCGACCGCCAGCCCTTCGATCTGATGAAAGATGGGCGAGTGCGTTGCGTCAAGCGCATCGTTGCGATGAACCTTTCCCGGACACACCACGCGCACCGGCGGCTTCATCTTCTGCATGGTGCGAATCTGTACCGGCGATGTGTGCGTGCGCAGCAGCAGGCGATCGCGCAACGGCTTCGATTCCTGCCCGGCGATGAACAACGTGTCCTGCGTGTCGCGCGCGGGATGGTTCGGCGGAAAATTCAGCGCCTCGAAGTTGTAAAAGTCGGTTTCAATCTCCGGCCCTTCCTCGACTGAGTAGCCCAGATTGCGGAAGACGCCAATCATCTCGTTCATCGTCTTAATGACAGGATGTTCCGCGCCGATGGGACGACGAATGCCGGGCAGAGTGATATCAAGACGCTCAGCTGCGAGTTTGCCAGAAGAAACTCCGCTCAGGATCCGATCCAGAGTTCCATCGACGACCTGCTCGACTTTGGGCTTGAGTTCGTTAACGCGTTGCCCGACGCCGCGCTTGTTCGGTCCTGGCGCGGCCTTCAGCCACAGATCATTGAGTTGTGTGAGGATGCCGCTCTTGCGGGCCATCCAGCGATCGCGGAAGGTTTTCCAATCGTCCTCGGAACCAATCGCCGTCGACTCTTGATCGAGCGCGGAGAAAAGCTCGCGCACGGCGCTATCAAGCGCCGCCGCCGAAAAGTCCTTCAGTTTGGGGACGGCGTAGGGCATATTCCCGAGCAATTCTCAAAGGATTGTCATCCTGAGCGAAGCGAAGGACCTGTTGTCTCCTGCACCGACAAGAAAGCAGATCCTTCGCTTCGCTCAGGATGACAAAATTAAATTAAGACTGAAAGCTGACGACTGAAAGCTGATAACTGAGAGCTGACAGCCGACTACGCCGCTGCCGCTGCGTTCGCTTTCTTCGCCTGTTCCGCCAGACTTCCAAATCCTGCCGGATCGTTCACCGCCAAATCCGCCAGAATCTTGCGGTCCAACTCCACGCCGGCTTTCTTCAGTCCGCTGATGAACTGGTTGTAGTTCAGTCCGTTCAAGCGGGCGGCGGCGCCGATGCGCACGATCCAGATCGAGCGGTACTGGCGCTTCTTCTGCTTGCGGCCGGAGTAGGCAAACTTCAACGCGCGATCGACGGCTTCTTTCGCCGAACGGTAAAGTTTGGATTTAGTCAGGAAATATCCACTGGCGCGTTCAAGAATCTTTTTGCGCTTGGCGCGGCGTTTGGTTCCGCGTTTTACACGAGGCATTGCAGTTCTCCTTTTTCATTTCGTTGGGCGGCTGGAGGTAAGGAGGCTTCTACCCGTGGGGATTTCCGAAGCCCAGCCTCTTCACGCGCCGCTGCGGGGCATTTCGCTCCACAGATTTTTTTCGCATACTCGGTTAAGGACGGGCGCGGGCGCCCATCGTTCCAATTGTTAACTTAGTACGGGATCATCCGCATTACTTTCTTAAAATCAGCGTCGCTGACCAAGACGGAATCGCCCAGCTTCTTTTTGCGCTTCTTCGCCTTGGAGGTCAGGATGTGGCGCAAATTCGCCTTGTGACGCTTGATTTTTCCCGTCCCGGTTTTCTTGAAGCGCTTGGCAGCGCCTTTGTGTGTTTTCAGTTTAGGCATAAATAGCTCTCAGCTCTCAGTACCATCGTCAGCTTTACGAAACTTCCCAGCAGTCCGTGAGCGATCGCACCAGAAGATTTCACTGATGGCTGATAACTGACGACTGACGACTGCTCCTACGCAGTCTGCGCGCCGCCGCGCGGCGCGGGAGGAGGCGCGGGCTTCGGAGGCGCCGGCTTTTCTTTTGCTCCTCCGGTCTCCTTCTTTGGCGCCAGAATCAGGTGCAGCGTATTGCCTTCCTGCCGTGGACGGAATTCCACCAGACCTTTCTGGTCGACGTCCTTAATCAGACGTTCCAGAATCTGGCGGCCCAGGCTTTGCCGCGTCATTTCGCGTCCCCGGAAGAAGATGGTCGCTTTCACCTTGTCCCCGTCGTCGAGGAAGCGCAACACGTGATTCTTTTTCGTTTCGTAATCGTGGTCGTCCACGTTGATACGAAACTTTACTTCTTTGACCGTGATGGTCTTCTGTTTTTTCTTGGCTTCGCGCTCGCGCTTTTCGTTCTGGTACAGGAATTTCCCGTAGTCCATGATGCGGCAAACCGGAGGTTGCGCGGTCGGGGAAATTTCCACCAGGTCCAGGTTTCTTTCGCGGGCCATCTTAAGCGCCTCGAAGGGAGGCATCACGCCAATCTGTTCCCCTTCGTCACCGATGACGCGTACTTCGCGCGCCCGGATGCGCTCGTTCATGCGGATAAAACGCTTGTCGATACTGTCCTCCGTCTGCTGATCTGACAGAAAAGGTGCTTAAAAAGTATAGCATGGGCCGACCGTGAGACCGGCCTTGACCCTTCCCCTTGAAACGGTTTACGGTTGCTGACTGTCCCGTGTCCGCTCTTCGAGAAGTGAGGGACCGCTTTACCCAGGCAGTTGCTGTTTTTCCGGAGTGGAAGAAGATGCGTGATCAGATAACCGTAAGTAGCGAGGCTCCGGCGGCTACGGTGCTCGTTCGGCTGCTGGTTGGCTGGGTGTTTCTGTCTGAGGGGATTCAAAAGTTCTTGTTTCCCGAGGCTCTCGGGGTAGGGCGGTTCGTTAAGATCGGTATTCCCGCTCCTCACTTCTTTGCGCCCTTCGTCGGCGTCGTGGAAATCGTCTGTGGCTCGCTTCTGATTCTGGGATTACTCACCCGGCTCGCCGCCATACCTCTGCTCATCGACATCAGCGTCGCGATCCTTACAACGAAGATACCGATGCTGGCAAAATCCGGTTCTTGGGCTGCCATGCACGAGGCGCGCACCGACTACTGCATGTGGCTGGGCGCGCTGTTCCTTCTGATTGTGGGCGCAGGCTCGTGGTCGTTGGATGCTTATCTGTCACGCAGAGAATCCCGCACTTGACGAACTTGCCTCGGCCTTATGCCACCGCGACTTTCGAAGTCCGCAACCGCCGATAGAGCCGCAGATAGTCGTCCACCATCCGTCGCGCCGTAAAGCGCTCGCGCGCGCGATTGTAGGCTCGCGTCCCGTACAAGCGCACCAGCTCGCGATCTTCGTCCAATTGTCCGAGCACTTCGCTGAGGCTCTCAGCGTTATTGCGTTCGAAGTACAACGCTGCGTCGCCCCACAGTTCGCGATACACTTCGGTGTCGTTGGCCACCAGCGCGCAGCGCGAGAACGCCGCCTCGATCGACGCCAGCCCCGTAGGCTCGTAGCGCGAAGTCGCGGCAAAAATTGTCGACTTGCTGTAGAGCGAGCGCAGTTGCGATTCGGTCTGCGCCCCCTTCACCGAAATCTCGTGTTCGCCGGTGGAGACGCGTACGTCGGCGCGGATCGGCACCGGCGGCGCGGGAATCGGGTTATCCGCTCCCACAATGCACACCGGCAGGCCATGCGTATGCTGGGTCAGCAAGGCCACCTGCTTTCCCGTATCCCACAAGCGCCCGATCGCCAGCACTGACTCTTCCTTAGTCACAAACGGATTGAAGTAAATCGGATTGCGTCCGGGCGGAATGATGTGTCCTTCGAAATCGTCACCATAGGCCAGGCGCAGCATCTCTTCCATCCAGCGCGAAGTCGTGACCACCGCCTCGGCCCGCTTCAAGCCCGCGACCATCGTCTCGCGATACCACTTCAGCCACGCCGAGGCCGCGGGTTCGTGTCCGTGGATGCTCAACCACCACGTGATCACGTCGCCGTGCGCCACCACCAGTCGCGGCGTGGCCACCGGCAACGATCCAAAACTCAACTGATTCAAATGCAGGAAATCGGGACGCGCGTCGCGAACGATGGCGCACAGATAGTCCTCGGCCGCGTGGAAATCCTGCACCCCTTCCTGCATCCAGTCGAGGCGAAACGCGGTGGGAAAATATTCCAGCCCGTGCAGTCCGTCCATCCAGGCAGTCTGATGAGGGAGTGGAATTTCTCCAAAGCTGACGAGCGTGACTTGTGCCCCGTGGGTTACCAGTCCGGAGACGAGTTCGCGCGAGTACGTCCACACTCCGCTGAACGTGTCAGCCGTCACCAGTACGCGCACAGAACTCCCGGGATTCGAGGGCTGGGAACTACCCTCGGCCTGCCTGCTTCCAGTTTAGGGTCGAGGGCAGTGCCGAGGGAAGAGTTTTCTTGCGGAGCAGTACCCGGTTGCCGGTACCCAGTACCCGGTCAAAACCAGCCATACAGCAACGAAAGAGGCACGGCCAGGCGCCGCGCCTTTCGATTTTTCTAGGTACTGGGTACTGGGTACTGGATACAGCCTACGTCGAGTCGGACCACTGCACCATCGCCCGCTGATCCGCCCGCGGATCCGGCATCCTTACCAGCTTCGGCTCCACCAATATCCGCATCGTCCACAGGAGATCGTCGAGCGCGGTCCCAAACCCGAAGTGAGCGTCCACAAACGCCAGTTCCGTAGCCGGCAGAGACGAGCGCCCGGAGATCAGCACCACGGGAACATCCGGCACCAGAAACTTGATCTCCTGGGCTAGCCGCGAACCCGACATCAAAGGCATTTCATAGTCAAGCAGCGCCAGATCAAAACGGGTTTTCTGGCAAAGCGCCAGCGCCTCGATCGGGTCATTCCTCGTGATCACTCGGAACCCGCATTCCTCAAGAACGCTGGTTAGTAACCGGCTGGATTTGGGATTGTCGTCCACGTAAAGCACTGTCGTTCGGTTCTCCATTGCAAACCTCCGTTCCTTTCCCGAAGAACGCAGCCCACGCGCCGCGCTTGCGAATATTTTGTGCAGAGATTTGTGAACGAATCGGGATTAATTCAGACCTTGGTTGCCGAAACTTCTCCCGCCGGTAGAGACGGACCTTGCTCCGTCTCCGAAGACGCGGCGGCCCTCGTCTTTACGGCGGAATCAGGCATCACTCCAAGGCTGGACATCGGCATTTTCTCGCCGCACAAATCCTTCTCCGCCGGACCATCGCAGGGCAAGGTAAACTTGAAAATAGAGCCATGGCCGGCCTGCGCCTCCACCCAGATCTTCCCGCCACAGCGCTCGATAATCTTCTTGCAGATGGCCAGACCAATTCCGTTGCCCGGGTACTCGGTGCGGGTGTGCAAGCGCTGGAAGACCACAAAAATATTTTCCGCATACTCCGGCGCAATGCCGATCCCGTTATCGCTCACGCTGAACACCCACTGCGGGCCCGTCTTTTCGGCCTGCACGGAAATCGCCGGCGCTTCTTTCCCGCGGAACTTGATCGCGTTCCCGATCAGATTCTGGAAAATTTGCGTCACCTGCGAGCGATCCGCCCACACCGCCGGCAGCGCCCCATGCGTGACCACCGCGCCGCTCTCTTGAATCGCCGGACCCAGATTCAGCAGGACTTCCTGCATCGCCGCGCCGCAATCGACGCGTTTGCATGCGCTACAATCCCGGCTGACTCGCGAAAAGGCCAGCAGATCCTGAACCAGGGTCTGCATGCGTAGCGCCCCCTCGCAGGCATAGCCGATGAATTTGTCGGCGTTCTCGTCGAGCCGGCCGCGATAGCGTTCCGCCAGCAACTGCGTATAGGTCGCCACCATGCGCAGCGGCTCCTGCAAGTCATGCGACGC
>JBEKIB010000030.1:0-46516 GCA_050011975.1 Terriglobales bacterium
CATGAGCGAGCGCGAGGTTCTCACTTGCCGCCAGATTGACCGGCCAGTCCGTCCGATGTTCGCCGAAGGCTTCAAGTGCGAGACCCAGGTCATCGCCCTGGTCCTCTCCGCCGACACCGAAAACGATCCCGATGTTTGCGGCATCAACGCCGCTTCGGCGGCCTTGACCATCTCCGATATTCCGTTTCTCGGCCCGCTCGGCGCGGTGCGCGTCGGCCTCATCGACGGCCGCTTCATCGCCAACCCCACCTACACCGAAATGCGTGACGGCCTGCTCAACATCATGGTCGTAGGCACCTCCGATGCGATCGTCATGATCGAGTCCGGCGCGAAAGAAGTAAAAGAAGAGACGGTGGTAGACGCGATTGAATTCGCCCACACCGAAATCAAAAAGATCTGTGCCGCCATCAACGAACTGCGCAGCAAGGTCGGCAAGCCGAAGCGCCCGGTGACGCCGCCGGAATTCGACGAGGCATATTTCGAGAGCCTGGAATCGAAGATCGGTGTGCGGTTGGCTGATGCTCTTGACACCGAGAAGCATCCGAAATCCGAGAGCTACGAACTGGTTCGAGTACTGGAGAAGGAACTGCTGGCCGCTCTGCCAGAGGATGACGAAGCAGGTAAGGCGAAGCTCAAGAAGTACTACGAGGTGCTTCGTGAGCGTATCTTCCGCAACCAGGTGATCGATCACAAACGCCGTCCCGACGGACGCGCCTTCGACCAGATCCGCGAGATCTGGATCGAAGCCGGCGTTCTGCCGCGCGCGCACGGCAGCGCCATCTTTACCCGCGGTGAAACCCAGGCATTGGTTACCACCACGCTCGGCACCAGCGACGACATGCAGCGCCTCGAGGGCTTCGAAGGCGAAGCCAAGAAGCGCTTCATGCTGCACTACAATTTTCCGCCGTTCTCGGTGGGAGAAGTCGGATTCATGCGTGGCGCCGGACGCCGCGAAATCGGCCATGGCGCTCTAGCCGAGCGCGCCGTTTCGGTCATGCTTCCAACAGAAGATAACTGGCCTTACGCCATGCGCGTCGTCTCCGACATTCTGGAGTCGAACGGCTCGTCGTCGATGGCCACGATTTGCGGCGCCTCGCTCTCGCTGATGGATGCGGGCGTGCCGTTGAAGGCTCCCGTCGCCGGCGTCGCCATGGGACTGGTGAAGGAAGGCGAGCAGTACGCCATCCTGACCGACATTGCGGGCGCGGAAGACCATTACGGCGACATGGATTTCAAAGTTGCCGGAACCAAAGACGGCATAACCGCGCTGCAGATGGATATTAAGGTTGCGGGCATCACTTCACAGATCATGCGCGAAGCGCTGGCGCAGGCGCAGCGCGGCCGCTTATTTATCCTGGGAAAGATGGACGAGGTCATCACCGAAGGACGCGTGAAGGTTTCGGCTTACGCGCCCCGTATCTACACCCTGCAGATTCCGGTCGACAAGATTCGCGACGTGATTGGGCCCGGCGGCAAAATGATTCGCAGCATCATCGAGCAGACCGGCGTCAAGATCGACGTGGAAGATTCGGGCAAGGTCAACGTGGCCTCGAACGATGAAGTCTCGGCCAACAAGGCTTTGCAGATAATCAAGGATCTGACGGCTTCGGCCGAGGTGGGGAAAACTTATCTCGGCAAGGTCAGCCGCCTGGCGGATTTCGGCGCGTTCGTCGAGATTCTGCCCGGCTTGGACGGACTGCTGCACATCAGCGAAGTCGCCGAACATAGAATCAAGGATGTTCGCGATGAACTGAAAGAAGGCGACCAGGTGCTGGTGAAAGTTCTGGCCGTCGAAGGCAACCGCATCAAGCTGTCGCGCAAGGCAATTCTGAAAGAGCAGCGCGCCAAAATGGGCGGGGCTCCGCCTCCTCCGGAAACAACGGACGAGGGAGCGGACGCAGGGTCGTCGGCACCGTTAACGCCATCGATGCCGCAGGGCGCACCCACAGCGGTGATCGAAGGCGGCGCAGAGTTCGATGCCGACGATGAGCCGAACTTCAACCGTGTGGATGGAGTAGTCGCGTCGGTAGACGCGGGTGTCGCGCGTCCGGAAGGTACGCGCGAAGGACGTCCCAGCGGCGGTGGCGATCGTGATCGTAATCGTCGCCGGCGCGGACGCGGAGGTCGCCCGGGCGGCGGTTCGGGAGGTCACGGTGGTGGCCACTCCGGCGGTGGCGGCGGACGCGGAAGAAGGTAGGATCGATAGCCAATAGCCAGTTGTCAGTACGCGAAGGGCCGCAGCAATGCGGCCCTTTTTATTTGGGATCGCTTTGTCGTCGCGCGGAAGACATGTAAAGGCACGCGGACAGAGACGTCCGCGTTACCCCGGGAATTGTCAGAAGGACAAGCGCTTGAAGATGGTTTCCGGGATTTGTTGCACAGCGGTCATGATGTAGCGCCAGATTTTCGGCGTGTAGAGGACGTCGGGCGAGCGGCGTTCGAGGGCGCATACGATGTCACGGGCAACCTGCTCCGGATCGGCAAAGCGCGCGGAGTTGGGCATGGTATCGGTCATTGCAGTCTGCACCGGTCCGGGCTTGATGGTGATGACGCGGACGCCAGCGGAATGCAAGCGGCTGCGTAGGCCCTGAAGGAAGAGAGAAAGCGCACCCTTGGCCGATCCATAGACGTAGTTGGAGCGGCGTCCTCGATCTCCCGCGACGGAGGTGATAGCGGCCAGGCATCCGGTGTGCCGGCGTTCCAAATCAGCGGCGAACCAGGTGAGGATCGCGGTGGCGCTGACAAAGTTGACTTGCAATTCTTCCAGCAGAACGTCGACCGAGGTTTCGGAATCCTTCTGGTCGTGCATGGAACCATAAGCGAGGAGCACGGTGTCGAAGTCAGGGAAATTACGGCGGACAAATTCAAAGACGGCGGCGTGCTGCTGAATGGAGGCTAAGTTGGTCGAGTAAGTTAAGACTCGTTGTGCGCCTCGAATCACTAAGTCGGCTTGCAGCTCAGCAAGACGCTGGGGCGAGCGAGCTACGAGTAGTAACTCGCGGCCCTGGTGAGCAAGTTGTCGCTGGACTTCCAGCGCAATGGCGGAAGTGGCGCCGAGGATAACGATCTTCTTCATGGCAGTTGCGTTCATGGCGGCTGCGGGCGTGGCTGCGGGACGCGTAGTTGTGGGGTGAGCGGTAACTGTCATTGTTATTGCACCCCCGTCACGCGTCGCCAGAATGAGGATGACATCTTTGGATCGATATAGGGAACAAAGCCGCGCCAGCGCGGGAACGAAGCCTCAAACAGGGCGGGGCTCATGCGCGCGTCTTTAGCGGGGTAGAGCGCTCCACCACTTTGCTGGACAACTTCATCGAGTGACTGCATGAGTTTGAGCGTGCGCTCACCTCGCATGGCGAAGTCGAGCGCCAGGGTAAGTCCCGGGCGCGGGAATGAGAGCACGCCGGCCGGTGGCGCGGAGCCGAATTGCTTCAGCACACCTAAGAAAGAGCCCATGCCGGAGCGCGCGATGCGGTCGAGTAACTCCTCGAAGGCTTCGACATTAGTTTCCGGGATGACGCACTGATATTGCAGGAAGCCTTGTCTGCCATAGAGCAGGTTCCATTGCCGGATGGAATCAAGCGGGTAGAAAAACGAGTCATAAGGCACGACGGCTGCGCCTTTCCTGGTCGCATGAATCCTGTAATACGCCGTGTTGAATGCTTTTACCGAGTAACGGTTGAGCATCCATTCCGGCAGTGCGAAAGGCAGTTTGGGGCCGCGCCGGGGATGAAACTCCTTACCACTATCGGCGGCGTGATTGCCGCGAAAGAAGATGCCGCGAGGATTTTTCCCGGCAAAACAGTCGAGCCAGGCCACGGTGTATTCGAAGCGGTCGTTGCTTTCGCGGCTCAGTTCGAGAAAAGTATTCAGGGATTGGAAGGGGATGGACTCGGCGTCGATCCAGGGGCCGGCGACGCGTTTGAGTTGGATGTCTGCCCAGGCGATTACGCCAGTCAGTCCGAGACCGCCGATAGTGGCGCGCAGCATGTCGGAATTCGCTTCGGAACCGGAGTTGCAGATCACCAGACCGTCGTTTGAACGATGCAGTCCGATCTGGCGAACGTGAGCGCCGAAGGTTCCAGCGCAGTGATGGTTCTTACCGTGAACGTCGTTGGCAATTGCTCCGCCCACGGTAACGAAGCGGGTACCGGGCGTGACGGGAAGAAACCATCCCTTGGGAAGGAATACGTCGACGATGTCGGAGAGGCTGACGCCGGACTCGCAGCGGAGCAGGCCAGTGGATTCTTCGAAACCGAGGATGCGGTTGAGACGGCGGCAGTCGATCAGTCCGCGGCCGGCGTTGAGACAAGAGTCGCCGTAGCTGCGGCCGAGGCCATAAGGGAGCAGGGAAGCGGGCGCGGCAGCCTGGAGAATTTCTGGGATCTGGTCGTTCCAAGCCGGCTTGTGGACGTGATGGTGCGCGACCTTCGGGTAACGTCCCCACGAGAGAATTCGCTTGATGGGCGGCGGGGCTGCGGGTTGCTTGCGCAAGGTTGCGGCTGATTGACCAGACATACTTAGTATTTCGAGAACAAGTTCAATAACTTCGAAAGCCGGTTGAGCTGTAACTCAATACCTACCAGTTTATATGTATCATGCTCGCGGCAATGACCATCACCGACGCCAGTGCCACCCCGTAACTGACCGGGTCGCGGATAGCGAGCGTGACCGGGTCTTCCTTCAATTCTCCACGATGCGCCAGCAGCCAGGTTCGGCTGAGCCAATAAAGAACGATAGGGCAAAGCAAAAAGAGAAACTCTGGCGATGAGTAAAGCAGGAGCACATCTTGACTGTGTACGTAGAGGCTGAAGATTACGACTGCCGAAAAACTGCTGCCGACGCCGAGCGAAAGTAGAAGTTCGCGATCGCCCGCATGATAGCCGCGTCCGGAGTTGCCGGCCTTAACTAAGTCGCTGGCGTGGAGTAACTCAGAGTAGCGTTTTGCCATCGCGAGACTAAGAAAGAAAAATAGCGAGAACGCTAGAAACCACTGCGAGAGAGGCGTACCGGAAATCAGCGCCCCGGCAAGGATGCGGAAGCTGTAGAAGCTGGAAAGAACGAAGACGTCGAGCAGAGCAATCTTTTTGAAATAGAACGAGTACAGCATGGTGAGCGTGGCGTATCCAAGCAGAGCGAGGCCGAATTCCACGTCGAAGAGGAAACCCAGGCCGAGTGCTGAAGAGAGCAAGATAAACGAGACGACGAAACCTTCAGGAATAGAGATTTCGCCGGCGGCGAAAGGGCGCTCTTTTTTCCACGGATGTTCGCGATCGGAATGGAGATCGAGGAGGTCGTTGAGAATATAGAGCCCGGAGGCGCAAAAGCCGAAGAGCGCGAAGCCAGCGAGGGTGCGGACAAGGGGCTCGACCGCGAGGTTATGGGAGAGCGCGAGGGGCAGGAAGAGCAAAAGATTCTTCGCCCAATGGTGGCCGCGGAGGGCGTTGACCCATGTTCGGAACGACGTGCGGAAGGATGCTCGCGGTTCGAGGATCGTGCCTTTGAGCGTGGTTACCGCGGCGGCCTGTTCGGCGCGAGCTTCGGTGCCGACCACATAGGCTGCGATGGCATTGCGCCAAACTTCTACATCGGCGGCGGAGTCGCCCACATAGTCGAAGCCGGTCCCGGAGAAGTGCTGAGCCAGAAATGCAGCTTTGTTTGCTCCTTTGAGATTGACTTGGCCGTCGCTGGCGTGGACTTCGTCGAAGAAGCCGAGGTAGCTGGAGATGTTTTCGGCCAGCTCGCGATCGGCGGCGGTGACGAGCGCAATGCGGCGGCCGGCAGCTTTTTCTTGCTGGAGAAGATCAAGAACTTGTTGCCGATAAGGAAGACGAGCAGGATCGAGTTGGATCCTGGAGGCGAGCTTGCGTTTGAGGGATGCTCGGCCCGAGAGCAACCAGAACGGCAGGAGCAGCAGCATGATGGGGCGGGTTTTAAGGAGGACGAGCACGCACTCCCACAGGACGTTGCCCCGGATCAAAGTGCCGTCAAGATCGACGCACAAAACCGGGGACAGCACCTTGGCGGGTTTGGCTCCTGTGACAGACCCCATGGGATGATCGTCGCATAAACAGGATGGCGAAATACGGGAATAAGTGGCACACCTAGGTAACCTGAGTAACATGCGCTGAGTGTGAGGGGAGGTTAGTATGAGCTGATCGAGAGCGGAGTGATCGACTCTGGCCACGAAGCCCATGGGCGAGACACAAGAGCATCTGGAACCAGGCACATCGGAATTGCTGGCCAAGTATCTGCGACGGCCAAGCATCCTGCTCCCATTGCTTGGGCTGGTCACTTTTGTGGTTTACAGCGGCTCGTTGTCGTTCGAGTTTGTATGGGATGACTGGCCGCAGATCGTGAACAGTCCGATTATCCGGTCGTGGAGCAATCTCCCACGCGCGTTCGGGAGCGACTTGTGGTACCACGTGGCGCGCCAGCAGGTTTATTACCGGCCGCTGTTCGTGGCGTGGTCGATGTTGAATTTCACGCTGTTTGGTTTGCGGTCGTGGGGATGGCACCTGGGGGCGGTGGTGCTCCATGTGGGGGCGGTGGCGTCGGTCTTCTGGCTGGCACGCAAGCTGGGATTGGAGTACTGGACAGCGGCTCTGGCGGCGCTGATTTTCGCATTGCATCCGATTCACATTGAGCCGGTCGCCTGGATTTCCGCGGCTTCGGACACGATGGTGGCGATGTTTGCCGCGCTGGCTTTTGTGGCATTCCTGAATGGGCGCGATCCGGCGGGGAAGAAAAGAACGGCATGGTGGATTGCGTCGCTGGCGCTGCTGATGTGCGCGCTGCTGACGAAAGAGATGGCGGTGGCGTTCATGGCGCTGGTGGGGATCTATGCATGGCTGAATCCGGCGGATGAGAGAGCGTCATTGGGGCAGAGACTACGCGGAGCTGTGATGGAGGCGGTTCCGTACGCGGCGGTGACGCTGGGTTACGTTCTACTGCGGAAGCATGCCCTGCTGCACTCGACGGGGCAGTTCGATACCGGTCACGGGATGATGGATGTAGTTCGGACTTTGCCGCTGGTACTGGCTTTCTATCTGCGGCAATTGCTGGTCCCGGTTGGTCTGACCGGGCTCTATTACACCCCCTATGTCACTGGGGCAATCCTGAAACAAGTGGTGGTGCCGGCGCTGGTGCTGGGAGCGGTGTCGGTTGGCCTGTGGTATTGGAACCGGCGCGAAGGGAATTCCATCGTCGCGTTTGCGAGCTGGTGGCTGCTGGCGGGCTTGGCGCCTGCGCTGTATTTGCGCAATTTTAGCAACGGCGATTTTGTGCACGACCGCTACATTTACTTGCCTTCGATCGGATTTGCAATTCTGGCGGCGATTGGGCTGCGGAGCCCCCCGTCCATCAAGGCGTGGAGCGCGCGGGCAGTGCAGGGGTGCGCCGTGCTCGTCCTGTGCGGAGGTTATCTGTGCGCATCGATTGCACAGCAGGTGTACTGGGCAAACGATCTGATGGTGCTGCTACGCGGGGAATCGCTGTATCCGGAAAATCCGTACACGATGGTCGGGTTGGCGAAAGAGTACAGCAAGGGGGGCGCGCATGACCGCGCGATTGCACTGGCGCTGTCGGCGGTAAGGGAGCATCCGGAGTATGGCTATGGGCCGCTGGCGCTGGCGGAAGTGTACATCCACGCCGGTCGATTTGAGGAAGGCCGCGATTGGCTCAACCGGGTGAATCCGGATTATGCCAAGTCGGAGGGAGGGATGGCGGGAGTCGCGGGACTGTACGGCCAAATGGGCGACTATGAGCGAGCTTTTGCGCTGTGCTCGGAGATTTTGCAGAAGGAACCAAATCTTTATTCGGCGCTCTACAATTGCGGCAACATTCACTTGCTCGACGGTCAGTACCGGCAGGCGGAACAATTGCTGTCGCGGGCGGTGCAGCTAGTGCCGGAGCAAGCGGCTCCGAAACATTTTCTGGGGCGTGCACTTCTAGAAGATGGACGGACCGCGGAGGCCCAACCTTATCTTTTGCAGGCGGTGGCCATGGATCCAAAGGTTTGGGACTATCACTATTGGCTGGCAGAGTCATTGGAAAAAAATGGGAGTATCTCCGCTGCGCGGACAGAGTATCAGCAAGCATTGCAACTGAATCCAGACAGTAATGAAGCGAAGATGC
Source organism: Terriglobales bacterium (assembly GCA_050011975.1). Taxonomy (GTDB): domain Bacteria; phylum Acidobacteriota; class Terriglobia; order Terriglobales; family Acidobacteriaceae; genus Acidiflorens. The sequence goes on from JBEKIB010000030.1 coordinate 8,137, forward strand.
GACTAGCGGCGCTGGAGGCAAAGTGAGCAAGCAGATCGAAGACAACCAGATCCAAGGCCGCCAGATTGAAGATCAGTCCCGCAGCGCACCAAGGCAAACGCCTCTGAGTGTTGAAGTAAGGGTTCGGGAGGCGGATTCTGACAGGCCAGCAACAACTGCCTGGGAAGCGATGTTTTCAAGAAATGACGCGCTGGCTCGCCTACTCGTTCTCTGCGTTGTAATGATCATCGCCGGAACCTACGTGGGTGTCCGAGTGGGGCAGAGCTGGATTGCAGTCGATGATGGAACTCTGGCGCAGAGTGCTGTGCGCGTTCTTCTAGGCCAGCTTCCACATAGTGACTTTGTTGAAGTTTATACGGGCGGTCTTAGCTTTATTCATGCCGCAGCCTTTCGCGTGTTCGGAGTCAATCTGCTGGCGCTGCGGATTTGTGTGTTTTTATTTTTTCTGGCCTGGGTTCCCGCTGTTTATTCCATTGCCTTGCGCTTCACGCCTCCCCTCACCGCGGGAATGGTTGCGCTGTTGGCGATTGCTTGGGGCTTTCCGAACTATGAGGCCGCAATGCCGTCCTGGTACAACCTGTTTTTCGCCACATTCGGTGCGGCGGCGTTGCTTCGTTACATCGAGGTACGGACCAGGCGTTGGCTGTTGATCGCGGGCCTCTGCGGCGGAATCTCAATTCTCATCAAGGTGATCGGGTTCTATTACATTGCCGGCGTTCTGCTGTTCCTGGCTTTTCTAGAGCAGAGCGACAACGACAATGACAATGACAACGCGCAGCCGGGAATGGAGAAAAAGAGCTGGGGGTACCGCGCATTCAGTGCGGGCGCATTGCTCGCGTTTCTGGGTACGTTGATTTACATGTTGCACACGCGGCTCGCGGCCGGAGAGTTTTACCATTTCTTGCTGCCGTCGCTCGCGGTGGTCGGGATGATTCTGCTTGGCGAACGGAAGGCTGGCGCCGGAACCGGGGAGCGCTTTGCCGCCCTCCTGCGCCTGGTGATTCCATTTATTTGCGGTGCGGTAATTCCCATCGTCATCTTTCTGATTCCGTATGCGCTGGCGGGCTCGGTAGGCGGCTTTTTCTCTGGAGTCACCTCCAGCGCGATCGCCCACGCGATAGATTTAGCCGTGGCTCGGCCAGCATCGCCCGAGCACATTGTGGCCGTCCTGCCTCTGGTGGCGCTCTTGGCCGCTGGTATGTACTGGAAGCCGTTCCAGGGACGGGTTGTCGGTGCGGCCGTCGCCCTGCTCGCGGTTGTGGTTGTCGTGCGGGCTACGCGGTCTGAGCTCGTCTACTCGGGGGTATGGACCTCGGTGGCGATGCTGACGCCAGTAGTGGTTGCCGCGGGTGTGGCCTCGATTCTTGCGCTGCGCTCGCGAGATGGCGTCGCAAAACTCCAGCGAGAGCGATTGGTGTTGTTAGTGGCGTTGGCCGCGACCTGCACGCTTGTGCAGTATCCGTTTCCCGTCCCCATCTATCTTTGCTACGCGCTGCCTCTAACCGTGCTGGCTTTAGTAGCAATTGTGACAACCGTCCGGAAGCAGCGTGGAACCTATGTTCTGGCCTCGCTGGTTGGGCTTTACCTTACATTCGCAGTGGTGAGCATGATTCCGCGTCATATCGCAGAATATTCGCATGCCATCGGCCGCAGAGACGTGCTCCGCGTACCGCGCGGAGGCCTGCAGATTGAAGACGAGCCCTTTTTCGAGGCCTTGACGATTTTCCTGCAGCAGCATGCCCCGAACGGCTTGATGTACGCAGGCAATGACTGTCCGGAGCTTTACTTTCTAACCGGACTGAGGAACGTTACCCGCGATGATTACGGGGCGCCGCCCGAGGAAGCGTTGAAGGCGCTGCAGTCAAACGACATCAAGGTTGTGGTCATCTTTGAATCCCCCTACTTCCCCTCGGCACAGACAAGTCCTGAGGTGCGCGCCGAAGTCGTGAAGAGATTTCCTCATACCACAAGCTTCGAAATCTTCCAGGTATTTTGGAGGGAGTAGAAAGAACATCTGCTCCAAGCCGGACGGAGTTACAACGTGGTGCTTCGATTTCGGCTGGAAGTCTTCAAATGTCTACACTCGTAACCGACCAAATATCGGCGCCCACTCGAGTCGGGCAAGCAGTCAAAGCGGTGCTCGGTCATAGACGCAACCGCAGGGTCGCGGTTTCGGCCAGCGTCGGCGTATTCCAGCGGCTGGTGCAGGTCGGCAGCACCCTTGTCGTCATGCCTCTTTTACTGCGGGTGCTTGGCCCAGCGAAGTTCGGGATTTGGGGTGCAGCGGCTTCGTTGGCCTGGTTGAGCGGACTGGTGGATATTGGGACAGGCACTGCCTTGGTGACCCTGGTGGCGCGTTCGAGTGCGCTCGAGCGCGTAGAGCAAGCGCGTCGTCACATAGCGGGTGCGCTGAGCATGGGGAGTGGGCTGGCGGGCTTGATGCTTTTGGCAGCCTTCGTGGCCTCGATCAATGGAGCAGCGCAAGGCAGCACGGCGCCGTATCTTATCGCCGTCATCGGACTAGCTGTAAACCTGCCGCTGAATGCCGGTAACAACGTCTGGATGGCCCTGCAGAAGGGCTATTACTCAGGCTTCTGGGAACTGGTGCAGACGCTGCTGACCACCGCTGGGCTGATTGCCGCCGCCGCGCTAACTAAAGACGTACGTGTGTTCGTGGCCGTGGTTTACCTGGGTCTCGTATTGGCGAATATCGGTAGTCTGGTCCACCTTTTCTGGTGTCATCCGGAACTCCGGCCGAAGGGACTGTGGTTTTCCTGGCCAGTCATGAGAGAGGTGGCGGGTCATGGCGTGTTGTATTTCATCCTGGCCGTGGCGGGCGGTCTCTCCTTCCTGCTCGACAACGTCCTGGCCCTTGGGCTTCTCGGACCCGAGGCCTCGGCCCGCATGACGATAGCGTTGCGTATTTGCATCACTGCAATCGGTGGTCTCGCAGTCATGTCGCAGCCGCTTTGGCCGGCATTCGCGGACGCGGCCGAGAAGGCCGACCGGAAATGGATTCTCAAGGCCCTGCTCCGTGGTTCGGCCCTGCTGGTTGGTCTTACTATTGCGGGCTCGTCCTTACTGCTGATTTTCGGCGAGCGGCTGTTGCGGTGGTGGTTGCATACTAACCTGGGTATCGGCAGTGGTGTGCTATGGGCAATTTCAGCATGGGTGCTCGCTCAGGCTCTGGTTCGGATACCTATTCTGCTGCTGAACGGGCTCTCCGTACTTCGCTATCAGATCGCCGTGGTCTCGGTCACCACAGGACTGGCGATTGCGTCGAAATTTGCATTGGCTCACTATTTTGGGGTTGCGGGAATACTATGGGGCACCACCGCGACTACTTTGCTTATCCTGATTCCAGCCTGCCTGTGGCGGATTTGGCGATGGGCCGTGAGTCCTCTTCCGCGAGCGGCGGAACTGCGCGAGAATCGGGGAGCGGAGATCCTCGGCAATCTCTAGCGGCAGTTATTTTCGAACGACAGCGGTCAGCTCTTCACCTAGCGATGGATCGACGATCATCAGCAACCATTCAAAGACTTGCAACATTCGCGCGAACATTCTCAACCATAGAGGCTGCGCCGATCCCAGTGTGAACCGCCCCGTTCGGCGGATCGAGCGGCTCGCGGCCACCAGGCCGTCAGCATCCCGAATGGTTGTGAATGGATGGACAGTCTCAAAACCCGCCTCTTCCAAGAGCTTCTTGATGGCCGCAATGGTAAAAATGTGCAAATGTCGCGGCGGTTCCAGCGGAAACCATGATCGTCCGAAGAGCCTGTGGAGGAAAGAACCAGCATTGGGCGTCACCAATGAGAGCTGACCGCCTGGCTTCAGGATTCGGTGACATTCTTGCAGGAAGCGGCGGGGGTCGTGTATGTGCTCGATGACATGAACCATGATCACTGCATCGAAGCAGTCGGATGGGTACCCAAGATCTTCGACCCGCCCTGCTTTAACATTCAAGCCCTTCCGTCTCGCGTTTTCAATCGCGTGGCGATCCACGTCCACACCTTCAGTCCGCCAGCCCAATGCGGCAAGGCGACAGAGAAGATCCCCGCCGCCACATCCCAGCTCCAGCACGCTGCCCCCAAGTCGGGCTGGAAGAAACATAACTGACATATCCCACTCTGCAATCTGCGGGAGCAGGCATGCAAACCAATTAACCAGACGATCATTAACCAGGCGATCCGTCCAATGCGTCTCTTCGGTACTATAGCCGTATTTGCCATTGAGATAAGCCGCCCTCACTCTAGCCATGCACGCTCTATACATCTGTTTGAAGAAGCCTGGCTTATCCTGAGCGCGCGCCGGCGCTGCGTGAGTATAGTACGACCTGTAGGCCTTCCAGATATCGTCCTGAACAGGCACCGGATCCAGCCACCACAGTCCGCACTTTGGGTTTGGACACCTCCTGACATTCCACGATCCGGGCGCGTCAAAAGCGCGATCCGACAGATTTTCATAGATGGTTGCACCCACACTGCCACACATGAAGCAGGTTGGTCCTGCAACACTCCGTATGCCCCCTCGTTCTTCCTGAGCGGGGGCCTTAGCCTTGCCTGCAATCGCCATGTTTCAGTCCATCCGTGCAATTCTGATCTTAGCCGCCAGAACTTACTATGTGTAATTCAACTTCGCATCAAGTAATAAGCGATCCAGTCTCCAGAGTGCGTTTTGTTGAGCGAATACGCCAGCTTGGATAGCGACACCCGGCGTTTCTTGTCGAAAATGCCGTTCTCCAATTGTCGTCGTACGGAGTTTTTGTCCGTGTCCGGAATGTCGCGCCTATAGTCGTCGCTGTACAGATAGTGGTCATAGCGCGACGTATAGACCACATCTACCACTTTGAACCCGCATCTTGCGGTTAACAGCTCAATGCCTTTGCGGGACGGCAGGGCGAAGTGCTGCGGCGCACACAGCCCCCACCAATCCTGCTTGAATTTCGTGAACTCCGGGGAGTGCACGTTGGGAATATGGATCACCGCCGTGCCCCCCGGCGAGAGCAGTTCGGCGCACTTCCGCACCGCAGCTTCCGGGTCGGGCAAGTGCTCAAAGCTGTGATTGAAAAGGATCACGTCGTAGGGGCCCGTGACCGATTGCAGGTCACTTCGCCGGACATAAGGACGCTCGGAGGTCTCGTCGAGAAACGGGTCAATTCCGGTAGCGCCGTCGTAGCCGAATCTGTTCATCATTTTCACAAACTGGCCGGCGCCACACCCAACATCGAGAATGCGGGCGTTTGATCTCGCGCCGACGGCCAAAAACGCCTGCAAATTAGGGCTCAATACTTGCATTTGCCGTGGCGACGGGCAGCGGAAGAAGGGTCGAAACAGAGAGCTGAGTCCGCCGCGCACAACCAGCCTGGAGTAGATACTAACTATCGTTTTTTTCCACCAGAGGTTTTCCAGCGTCAGCCCGTTGTCCTGGAAGCTGTAGTAGCCCTCGTAGTACTGGGAGATATTCTCGGGAAAGTCAGTGATGTAAGCCGATCCACAGTCCCTGCAAACTGCGAAGTGAAAAACGTCACGCGTGCCTCCGTACATCTCTTTCACCGAAAGAGTTTCCAGGACCCTGGTTGAAAAGCAAAAAGGGCAGTTGGGCACGTTCAATCTCCGTCCAACACAATTGCATTTAATTGATGCTTCATGGTATTGCTCAATGTGGTATCCATGTTTCTCACGAAGCGACTAGTAATCTATCTTGTGGCCTCTCTGCGGCAGCCGCTATGTTGAACGCAATTCTCAACTTCCTTTGTGCCTCGTGCCCTGGCGAGTCTGGCTGCACCGGAGAGTAATAAACGCCGCAAGGGCTCACGCGGCAGAACCAGCGCCGCCGCCAGACGGCTCAACACGGTTGGGTTCGAGGATAACGATATATAGGGAAGGCACCCGCCAACCCACTTCCAGGCTTGTGCCCGACTCGCTCCCCGAAGGCGGTTCCAGACGAACTGGTTGGCTGTCGAACGGCCAATATGACGACGACAGTCAGTCTGCAAACCGGACAGATAATCGCCATCCGCGCCTGCCCGGCGAGACGCCTCGATCACCTCGTTCGCCAATACTCGTGACTCGCGCGCCCAGACGAGCGGCGGCGTGCCGTGCGACATGTTGTCGTTCTGAGAGCGCAAAAGAACATAGTGCGACAGCACGCGTCGTATGCAGCCTACAGGCCCACGGAACGCCAGCTTGGTCCAATAAAACATGTCGCCGATGATGCAGTCGTCCGGTTGCGGGCCGAGTTTCAAGAGGTCCCGAACGCGCGTCACACAGGCGCACCAGCTAACCTCCCGCTTGCCGGCGTAATGAGCCGCAAGAAAAGATGCGCCCGTTTCCCAGGGAGGGCCGACGACCGCCGGCACCAGGCAGTCTTCGTAATGCACCGCGCATCCGGTATAGACAAAAGACAATTCCGGGTGCCGATCATAAAGGGCGAGAACTTCAGCCGCGAACTCCGGTTCCAGAAAGTCGTCGTCCGACAGGCCGAGAAAGAACTCCCCATGCGCCTGTTCGACCAGGGATTGGCCGTGTTTCGTTGCCGGCACCGTCGATGGATGGCGATAAGTCCGCAGTCCCCGTCCCGCATAGCGCTTGATAACAGCCGGGGTGTCATCGGTTGACCCGTTATCGGAGACGATGATCTCGATGTCAGGGGAAGTCTGAGCGAGGGCACTCTCGATCGCGCGGCCGAGGAGTCCCGCACGGTTGACGGTGGGGATAGCGATGGTCAGCCGAGGCGTCATAAGACGGTGTTTGTGGTCATCACTTTCTCAAGGTCTGCAACTTAGGCGCCGGCCGCTGTCGCGGCAGACTTCTGCAGCCAACGCAAGGAGCTATCAAGCTGGCCGGCCTCTTGCAGGCGCCGAATTTCGCTGATGCGGACATAACGTCCGCGCTCGACATCCGCGAAGGTCAGGCCCACTTTGCGGTAAGCGTCATAAAGTTCCTGCGCGCCTTTGCGGGCGGTCCACTCGGGACGAAAGCTTGGTAGCACCCGCCCGATTTTGTCGAAGTTGACGCGGTAGCAGCGCAGATCAGGTCCGCCGCCGGGTGCGTACTCTACCCGGCATCCCGGCACGATCTCGGCAACGATCTCGGCCAGCTCGCGGACTCGGTAGTTCTCGTCGTTGCGCCCAACGTTGAAGGTCTGGTTGTGCACCGTCTCGCGGGGTGCTTCGAGCGCGGCAATAACTGCCGCTATGATGTCGCGGATATGCACAATCGGACGCCAGGGGGTTCCGTCGCTCTTGATGTACACCCGGCCGGTGGTATAGGCCCATGCCACGAGGTCATTCAGTACTATGTCGAGGCGCAACCGTGGAGATACCCCGTATGCGGTCGCATTCCTCATATAAGTGGGGCTGAAATCATCGTCAGCCAGCAGCGCGATATCGCGTTCGACGAGAACCTTGGATTCCCCATATGGCGTCAGCGGATTGACCGGAGAGGTCTCGTTCAGGAAGTGATCCCCGGCCGCGCCATAAGTACTGCAAGAAGAGGAGAAGACAAAGCGCTGCACTCCGGCTGCTTTCGCCAATGTCGCGAGCTTCACCGAGGCCAGGTGATTGATCTCATAAGTAAGCTGCGGATTGAGGTTCCCGATCGGATCATTCGACAGCGCCGCCAAATGCAAAACCGCCTCGAAGCCCTGCAGATCAGCAACCGTCAGGTTCCGAAGGTCTTTGCGGATTCCCGGGATTGCCGAAAACGGCTCTCCAAAGGTAGAACCGGCATACAGATCTGTATCCAGGCCGACAACGTCGTGGCCGAAAGAACGTAACATGGAGCTGGCGACCGCGCCGATATAACCTTGATGACCAGTAAGTAGTATTTTCATGCAACTCCTATTCCGGGAAACCGTTGCGCTCTTAGCGGCCCACGGCCGCACCCGAGGCCAGAGCGGTGCGAGGGAGCGGTTCGCCGGGCTCGTACTGGAAATTCAATCTTTCGCGTTCCACCACCAGCGGACGGTTGTGCACCTGCGTGTGTATGTTCCCGATGTACTCGCCGATGATGCCCATGAAGAGGAGCTGAAGCGATCCCAGGAAAAACATCCCGATGGCGATGGGCGCGATGCCCAGCGTGAACTCGTGCCAGAACAATAGTTTGTAGGCAAAGTAAGTCGTGCCCCCGAGCATGGAGAGCAGGGACCCGGCAAAACCCAAGAACGTGACCAGGCGCAGCGGGACCTTGGAAAGCTTGGTGATGCCGAGCATGGCGAGATCATAATTTGTGTAGAAATTGTTTTTGGACTTGCCACTCTTGCGGCGTTGCTGCTCGTACTGAACTTCAGCGTGGGGCAGGCCGATTTCGGCGATCATGCCGCGGAAGTATGGGTAAGGATCGCCAAAGTGGCGCACGAGGTCGATAACTTGCCGGTCATATAGTCCAAAGCCGGTGAAGTTTTCATAAGTCTCGATGTCGTCAGCAAGGCGGTTGACCAGTCGATAGAATAGCTTCCGAACCAAAAACATAGGTGCGGCTTCACGGCTCTTATTCTTAACGGCAATGACGATAGGAACTCCCTTTTCCCACTCTTCGAGCAGTCGGGCGATAACTTCAGGCGGGTCCTGTAAGTCCGACATGAGAATAATTACGGCGTCGCCGCGAGTGTGCAAGAGCGCATGCATGGGGGAACGGACGTGTCCGAAGTTACGCGCGTTGCGGATAACTTTGACATTCGTGTCGGCGGCGGCGATTTCGCTGAGGACAGCGAAAGTCGTGTCGCGAGACGCGTTGTCGATGAAGATGTGCTCGTAGCGGTATCTCCCGAGGCCCAACATCAGGTTACGCACGCGTTCGTAGACTTCGCGGACATTGCCTTCTTCGTTATAGCAGGGTGTAACTACACTTATGGTTTTCATTGTGTCAGGGGCGCTCATGTGCCACTGCCCGCTTTTGCCGCATGAGCAGATGCCTGGGGTTGGAGACCGCGGTGGTAAATCAGTTCGGAAAGCGACGGGATATTCGCATAAGGACTATCAATGGCATCGATCATTATCGGCTGATCCTTGGGCACGGCTTTCCGGATGACTTCACCACGCATCAGTTCGCGGCAGGAGATCTGTCCCTGCTGGAGTGGAACGGCGAGATAGACGTCGGTATCCTGGAGAACGTGGCCTATGGGTAGGTCGCGCTTGGCATAGACCCCGCGGACGAGCGAGTCGAGATAGGCGATTTCTTTTTGCGGCGGCAGACGTTTCTGCGTGCCCGGGGCTCCGCACATACGCTTGGCCCGATGAAAGGCTTTGAACCAGGTGTCAACCTGCTCCGGCACCGAGCAGTAAGGAGAAACGGTCATGCCCTCGGTCTGTATGTCGACGTGGCGCTCAAAGGTTCGCGCGCCTTTGGCATAGGCCATCAACATCGACGAAGTCCAGTCGCGATATTCATGGGTGGAAAATCCGATAATGTGGTTGGGATAGCGACTGCGGAGAAAGTCGATCTGGTTGAGTTCGATGTCGCAATCCTCGGTGGGATAGAGCGAGACGCAGTGGTTGATGGCCAGCGGGATATGACGATTGTCGAAAAATGTGACCAGGTCGTCGATGTCCTTGAGTGAAGAACCGCCGGTTGAGACGATGACCGGCTTCTTCGTTTTCGCTACCTTTTCGATCAGAACCCAGTCGTTGCAGTCGGAACTGGCGATCTTAAGGATCGGGATGCCGAGCTCGCAGCAGAAGTCGACGGAACTCTCGTCGAACGGGGTTGCCATGGGGATGCAGCTGGCTTGGCGGATGGCCTGCACCAGTTTGGCGTAATCCTCCGGCTGGAGGCGCGTGTCAAGCGTTTTCTTGATGTAGCGGATGTCGTCCCGGTGGCGGAAATCCTGGTGGATGAAACTGTCGACATCGCGCAACTGCAGCTTGATGGCGGCGCGCACGTTGTTGAAGCGCACGACCTGGGCATAATTGCCGATAATCTTCAGGCCCCGCTGCAGGTCGCCCAGGTGGTTATTAGCCACTTCGAGTACGAATAACTCGTCGAATATGTCGTTACCAGTCATGATGTTACTTGCTCGCCCCGATCATGTTGCCGTGCCGTTCGAGGGTTACGGCTAGTTCTATGGTAATGTCCTTATTCCTTGATGACATTGTCCATTAGTTCAGTCTCATCCAGGAAAGGGTACATGTCCTCTAGATTGGGTGAAACGATCCGCCCATCGGGTAACTGCCTGGCTTTTGAGCGCGGCTCGAACTCCTGGGTGGGATCAAGTACTACGTCGATTAGTGCTGGCCCGTCGGCAGCGAGCGCACGATCGATTTGCGAAAACTGTGACTGGCGGTCGATGCGAAGCGATGGGATGCCATAGGCGCAGGCCACCTTGACCATGTCCGGGAGGGAAACGCCGCTCGACGCGCTCTCTCCGGTAAGACGACCAAAGAAGCCGGACTGCGTCATGCGCATGGAGAGATAGCCGGAGTTATTCATGACAAAGATCTTGAGTGGTAAGTGGTGGTGAACGACAGTCTGTAATTCCTGGATGTTCATTTGAATGCTGCCATCTCCGGCAATGCAGATGACACGCTCTCCGCGACGTGCGAAAGCCGCTCCGATGGCGGCGGGTAAGTCATAACCCATGGAAGCGGATCCGGAGTTGGAGATAAGGCGCTGGTGTTTGCGCAAACGCATGGTCTGGAAAGGCACAATGCAGGAGGTTGCGTTGCCGCAGACTATGACATCGTCATCGGCGAGTCGGGCCGAGAGTTGCTCGATGAAGTAGTAAGGATTCAAGGGCGGACCGGGTTGGCGCTGGCGATCTTGCACGACCGGGTAACGTTGGACGCGTTCACGGCACCAGGCCAGCCACGGAGCGTGAATTTCAGAGCGGTAATTTTCGGCGTCACACTGACGTAAGAGTTCTTGCAAAAACTGCTTGAGGTCGCAGTGGAGCGCCAAGTCAGGCCGGATAGTGGGTTTGCGAAACTCGGCAGGGTCAATATCGACCTGTATCTTGAAGGCGCGCGGCGCGAACGATTGCCAGTTATAACTGGTTTGTCGGATGTTGAGACGCGATCCGAGAATCAGCAGAACGTCGGCATTTTGCACCGTGAAGTTTCCGGCGCGGTCGCCGATGGTGCCCTGGCGTCCGCAAAAGAGCGGGTCATCGGAAGCGATGAGGTCATGGGTCCAGGCGGTGGTCACAGGTACGCCCAACCGGTGAATAAGCTCATCGAATTCGGCGACTGCATGGGCGGCGCGGACGCCCGTACCGGCGAGGATTACGGGGCGCCTGGCATTTCTTAAGCGGTCGAGAACTTTCTGACCATAGGACTTGAGCCGGGCTGGATCGCCGTCGATCTGATGCTGCGCGGACTCGTCCTTGGCAGGATCGTCCTCTGCAGGATCGTAGCCGCGAAGAGTGGCGGGATCGATGGAGGCGGCCTGTACGTCAACCGGAATGTCAATCCAGCAAGGCCCCGGCCGTCCACTTTGCGCCAGGTGCCAGGCGCGCTCGAGATGATAGCGGATGGAGAGAGGGTCGTCGACCATCACCGCGTATTTAGTGATGTTCTCGGCCATGGCGATGATGTCGGCTTCCTGGTCTCCGAGCTGGCGCAGGCCGGTGACGCGCTGGGCGCGCATGCAGGTTTCGCGTTTGACCTGGCCGGAGACGACAAGCATGGGGATGGAATCGGTCCACGCCCCGAAAACTCCGTTGAGGGCGTTGATACCACCTGGCCCGGTGGTGACGTTAACCACGCCGGGCTGGCCGCTGATGCGGGCGTAAGCTTCGGCAGCCATCGCGGAAGCTTGTTCATGGTGATTGCAAACGTAGTGAATGCGCGGCTCCTTGCCGATGGAGTCGTTGAGGTGCATGGCGCCGCCGCCGGTGACGAGGAAGATGTGCTGCACTCCCCAATCGGCAAGCTGTCCGACGATGTAGTCGGAAAGTTTCATGCGCGGCGGACCTCGGAATTAGAGTTGTGGGGCAGCGAAATAACGGGATTGCTGAGTCCGAGACGCCGGATTTGAGCGCTGATTTCGTCGGCGTGCAGTAAGGTCGCGATGATGATCGGCTCCCGCGTACCGGCGAGGTTTGACGGGCCCATTTCCTGCGGACCCATTTCCCCCGGACCAATGATGGGCGCGCCCGCCAGCGTCTTGCCTCTGAGAATCGGATTGTTATCCACCAGCGCGCGGACTTCGATTTGCGCGAGACAGGGAAGGGCGAGAAGCTTCATCGCCAATTGCCCCGCACCCCAAAGGATGACGCGTGGAGTGTTGGCAAGCTGGCTGGTCAAGTACTGGTCGATCCTTTCCATCCGCTCGGCGGAATGCCGGATATAGGCAGCAATCCTGGAAGGCAAGTCTTGGTCGCAAACGACCGCGTGTTCGTCCGCCGTTCCGGCGCCGTCGCGGAAAAGTCCAAAGACAGCGGGGTAGAGCGTGTCTGCTGCCGTCTGAATCACCTTCTGCTCAACCAGGACGGGCTGGAAGCCGAAGCGGCGGGCGATGTTTTCGAGAGCACGCGCTGAAAAGTGATTGATGTGCTCGGTATTGAATTCCTGGAAAGGCGCGTAGAGATAGTCGTCGTAACGGGCGGCGTCAGGAGTCTCGATGTACAAGTAGCCCCCCGGCGCGAGCAAACGCCGAGCAGCGGTGAAGAATGCAGGAATGTCGTAAACGTGTTCGAGCACATGACTGACGACGACGCAATCAAACTTCGGCATATGCGCGGGAGCCGACGCGGTCGATATCGATCCGACGTAAGCCTCAAAGCCACGTTCGCGGCACGCGGCCGCACAGCGCGGCGAAGGATCGAGTCCGGCGACGGCCGTGAATCCGTGGTCGCGGAGGGCAGTGAGCAGCCCGCCCGTGGCGCAGCCGGCATCAAGAATGCTGGCGGCTCGTGAAGGCAGGGCGCGGGCGATGTCGGAGGCGGTGACGGCGAGTCGAGCGGCGTCGTAAGGAGAAAGGCCGCTGCCGGTCGCGGTCGCCGAGTCGTCGTACTTGGACCACTCGCAATAGAAATGATCGTAGTCGCGCTGGGTGGCGGCCGGATCGGCGTAGACGAAGCCGCAGCGGCGGCAGATCGCGATGTTGTACTCGGCGGGCAGAGGGTAGCCGTCGGGGACAATGAACCGCTGATGATGACAAACCGTATTTCCGGTGGCGCCGCAAGCTCCGCATGCGCGATGCGGCTGCGGGCTGAGAGTAGCAGCGCTATGCATGGGTCCCTCGGGCGGTAAGTGTTGAACTGGAAACCTCTGGCTCCGATTGTTCCGAGAACGTATCTCCCGAGAACCAGGCGTGGGTGCGGCGGATGGCTTCGCGCAGCGGCACCTCGGCGCGCAGGCCAAGTTCTTCGCGCGCTCGCGCCGTCGAGGGCACATAGCGGTGCACGGGAGCGCCTGGCGCGGCCGTGGACGCGATGTCAACGTCCACTGCGGGTGGCAGCGCGGCAGCAACTTCGCGCGCGAGGGTGGCGATGTTCAGGGCCTCTTCTGAGCCGACGTTATAGGCGCGGCAGGATTGTCCCCGAAAGAGAATAGTCCAGAGCCAGACCATCAGGTCAGAGGCATAAAGATAGGAGCGCATCGGTGAGCCGTCGCCTAGGACGCGAATCGGGCGATCCTGCAGGCGATCGCCGATGAAGTTGCCAATGGCGAAATGCGCGTCGAGTTGCATGTAGGGACCGGCAAACGCGAAGCAGCGCGCGACAGTCGTCGCCAGGCGGGGCGAAGCAGCCAGCGCGCACAGCAGCTCCGCTGAGCGCTTGCCCTCGGCATAGGCAGAGGCCGGGTTGAGAGGATCGGGCCCACCTGCGAAGGTTTCACTTACATGGGTGAGCTGCGGCGGCTGGTTTCCGTAAACTGCGCCCGAACTGACAAGCAGAAATCTGGTGGCGGAACTGGCGATTGAAGATTGCAGAGCGCGGCGTGTCCCTCCGACAATGGTGTCAAACATTACGCGGGGAGCTTCGTTGTTCAGCGTGGCGCTGGCTTCGGTCGCGGCATGGATGACGTGTGAAAATCCGCCTTGGGGGAAATCGCCGCGACGAACGTCGGCGGCATGCAAACTGATCGCTGGATCTTGCGCCAGGTGCGGTGCTTTTTGAGTCAGCGCTTCCGGATGCCGGGATAGTCCAACCGCACGGGCATTGAGATTCAGCCGGCGGTTCGCCCAGGCGAAACTTTCAAGCAGCCAGCATCCGAAAAATCCCGTGGCGCCCGTAATCAGAATGCGCTGGCCGTGCAGATCCCGCCACAGAGGCTCGGTTCGCGCGAGGATGTGGTCGAGATCGTGTGCCAGCCGGTTTGTCATTGTCGCCTGACTCATGGTTGCTTAACTCATGGTTGCTTAACTGATGGTCGCGTAGCCTATGCTCGCCTATGCTCCACGGCCGGCAGAGGCGGCGCGTGGAATCTGATGAAAAGTTTCCGTCATGTAATCGATCATCGCTTGCGTGATGCCCGGATAGAGGCCGACCCAGAAAACGTTGTTCATGACAAAGTCGGTGTTCCGTAAATCGCCGATCACGCGCCGCTCAATGTCGCGATAGGCGGGCTGACGCAGCAGGTTGCCGCCAAAGAGGAGGCGGGTGGCTATGTTTCGAGATTCCAGGAAACGCACGACCTGGTTGCGGGTGGTGGGCGCATCCTTCCGTATAGCGAGAGGAAAACCGAACCAGCTGGGGTCCGAATGTTCGGCGCTTTCGGGCAAGATAAAAATGTCGTCGAGATCGCTCAGGGCGGCGTGAAGTTTGGCGAAGTTCGCGCGCCGGGCGGCAATAAAGCCCGGCAGCTTTTTGAGTTGCGCGACTCCGACTGCAGCTTGCATGTCAGTCGCTTTGAGGTTGTAGCCGATATGGCTGTAAGTAAATTTGTGGTCGTATCCGCTCGGCAGGTCGCCAAGTTGCCATTCAAAGCGGCGACCGCAGGTGTTCGATTTCCCGGGATCGCACCAGCAGTCGCGGCCCCAGTCGCGAAACGACTCGGCTAACTTCTTGAGCGCGGGAGATTGGGTGAGCACGCATCCGCCTTCGCCCATGGTGATATGGTGCGCGGGATAAAAGCTGATGGTGGCGAGGTGGCCGAAGGTCCCAACGGCGCGCCCTTTGTAGAGAGATCCGACGGCATCGCAACAATCCTCAATCACCCAGAGATTGTGTTTGGCGGCCAACTCCATGACGGCATCGACGTCAAACGGGTTACCCAGGGTGTGCGCCAGCACGATGGCCTTAGTGCGATCGGAGATCGCGGCTTCAAGTTGAGTTACATCGACGTTGTAAGTTGGAAGCTGAACGTCAACGAAGACCGGGATAAGTCGGTTCTGAATGATCGGATTGACGGTCGTGGGAAATCCAGCAGCTACGGTGATGACTTCGTCTCCGGCAGAGAGCCTGCGATCGCCGAGCGACGGGGAAGTGAGGCATGAAAGCGCCACGAGGTTGGCCGACGATCCGGAGTTAACGAGCGAAGCACAGCGCACGCCCATGAAGGCCGCAAATTCGCGTTCGAACTGAGCCGCAAAGCGGCCGGTGGTGAGCCATCCGTCGAGCGAGGCTTCGACCAGAAGTTCGATCTCGGTTGCGTCAAAGACTTTGCCCGATACAGGTACGCTGCTCTGGCCCGGCGTGAACGCTTGCGGAGCCAGGGCGACGTCGTAGTACTGCTTCACCATCGCGCGGATTTCGTCACGCAGTTGACTCGCTGTTTTGCTCATGTTCGAGTTATCTCCCGCCCGCATGTGCCATCAAAATGAATTCACTCCGCCCAGACTTTCCATGGCGATTGCTCGCTCGCCCAGAGCTCATTCAGGTGCTGGTATTCGCGGAACGTATCCATGGCGTAGAAGAACCCGTCATGGCGGTAGGCCATGAGTTGACCTTCGCGCGCCAGTCGCTCCATTGGTTCCCGTTCGAGGACGCACTCCGGGCCGCCGACGTAATCAAGCACACGGCGGTTGAAGACGAAGAAGCCGGCGCTGATCAGGCCATTCGCCCTCGGTTTTTCCATGAAGCGCTGAACTTGGCCCTGGGCGTCGGCTTCGAGTACTCCGAAGCGCGAAATAGGCGGGACTGCGGTGACGGTTGCCAGGCGGCCATGCTGGCGATGAAAGTCGAGCAGGCTGCTGATGTTGACGTCACTGAGGCCGTCGCCGTAGGTAAGCAGAAACGTGTCGTCGTTCTCGAGATAGCGGGCCACGCGCCGCAAACGGCCCCCCGTCATGGTTTCGAGGCCGGTATCGGCGAGGGTGACGGCGAAATCCTGCTCGTGATGAGCGCCCATGAATTCTATGTTCGATTGGCGGCCGAGGCAGATTTTGAAGTCACTATTCATGGCTTCGTAGTTCAGGAAGTAATCCTTGATCATGTTGCCGCGATATCCGAGGCAGAAAATGAACTCCCGCATTCCGTAGTGGGCGTACATCTTCATGATGTGCCACAGGATGGGACGGCCCCCGATCTCCACCATCGGTTTGGGGCGGAATTCAGTTTCTTCCCGGAGACGGGTGCCTAATCCACCGCAGAGAACGACGACCTTCATGTCTGGGTTCCTTGCCATGCCGCCGGCGCGCGCGGCGGCGGTGTATCTTTTTGCAGGACTTGTGCGGTCCGCAACTCAGTTATCCCACAAGCGAGCGAGGATGGCAGGTTACGGCAGTCACCCGCGAGGAGCAGTTTTAACTCCAGCAGCAGACACAGCCAGCAAGGATAGGTGAGATTTGGGCGGGCGATTGGGAGTCAACATCAGCGAGCAAGGTAGCCGCATTACGGGAGGTCCGAAGGTTACTATCGTTACCTGTCTTGCGCGGGGTTCACTTCGACGGTAGTTAGTTTCCGAGAAGGTGCCTGAGCATCACGATTGAGCGGGGGCTGCGGCTCGTTTGGGGAAGATGTTACCTACGCGGCGGATTTCGGCGCCCACGGCTTTTAGTTTTTCTTCAATGTGCTCGTAGCCACGGTCGAGGTGATAGACGCGGTCAATGATGGTCTCGCCGTCGGCGACCAGGGCGGCGAGCACGAGCGAGGCAGAGGCGCGCAGGTCCGAGGCGAGCACGGCGGCGGCGCTGAGCGGAGTTCCGCCGCGTACAATCGCTCGGCGGCCTTCGATCTTGATGTTGGCGCCCATGCGCACCAGTTCCTGCGCGTGCATGAAGCGGTTCTCGAAAATATTTTCCGTGATGATCGAAGTTCCTTCGGCTTGCGTGGCGAGCGCCATGTATTGCGCCTGCATGTCGGTGGGGAAGCCGGGATATTCTTCGGTGTTCATGTCGGCGGCTTGGTGCGGCTGATCGCCCATGACGCGAACGGAGTCGGCCTTCACCGCAGTTTTCACGCCGGTTTCCGCGAGCTTCTGCAGGATGGCGGTAAGGTGCGCGGGATCGCATCCGGCGACGTTAAGGTCCCCGCCGGTAAGCGCTCCGGCGACGATGAAGGTTCCAGCCTCAATGCGGTCGGGGATGATGCGGTGCCTGGCGCCATGCAACTTGGAGACGCCCTTGACGCGAATCGTAGACGTGCCCGCGCCTTGGATTTTGGCGCCCATCGCGTTGAGCAGCGCGGCGAGGTCGTTGACTTCCGGTTCACGGGCGCAGTTCTGCATGATGGTCTCGCCATCTGCAAGCGTGGCGGCCATAAGCAGGTCTTCAGTGCCGGTGACGGTGATTCTGTCGAAGACAACTTCGGCGCCGCGCAGGCGGGCGCCTTTTAGCGGATCAACGACAGCCTCGACGTAGCCGTGCTCCTGCGTAATTTTGGCGCCCAGACGTTCCAGACCTTTGATGTGGAGATCGATGGGGCGGGCACCGATGGCGCATCCTCCGGGCAACGAGACGCGAGCGTGGCCACAGCGCGCTACGAGCGGCCCCAGGACGAGCGTGGAGGCGCGCATGGTCTTGACCAGTTCATAGGACGCTTCGGGCGCGGCGAGCGTGCGCGCGCAAATCGTGGTGCGGTGATGGGCGCGTCCGTAGCCGAGTTCGACTTCGGCGCCCATGGCGGCGAGGAGCTTGCGCGTGGTCTCGATGTCGTGCACCTGCGGAATGTTTTCGAGAATCACCGGTTCCTCGGTGAGCAGGGCTGCCGCCATGCAAGGCAGTGCGGCGTTCTTCGCGCCACTGATTCGGACCGTCCCCAGCAGGGGATTGCCGCCGCGGATTACGAGCTTATCCATGTCGAGATTCGTTCCTGAGATCCCCGCGATGAAAATCTTGCAGACGGGGCGCTGCGAATATTCTAGCGGGGAACACGAAGACGTGGGACGTGGAATTGTGAGCAGGAGTTCCGTTTGTAACTCCAGCGAATCCGAGCTCGACGAACGCATCCGCCTCTCACTTGGCCTTCGCGGTTCGGATGGCCTCGCGGACACGGCCAACGGACTTCTTCAAGCGAGCGGCGGCCTGAGCGCGGTCGACTCCTGCCTTGGCCATCACCAGGGCTACGGGGACGCGACCTCCGGCGGCGGCGAGGAATTTGCGCGCGGCTAGGTGGTCGAGTCCTGCGGCTTTTTCCAGGATGCTTACTCCACGTTCGACCAACTTCTCGTTCTTCGGGCTGACGTTGACCATCAAATTGCCGTAGACGTAGCCGAGACGGGTCATCGCCCCGGTGGTGAGCATGTTCAGGATCATCTTCTGCGCGGTGCCGGCTTTCATGCGCGTGGAGCCAGCGACAACCTCCGCACCGACCTCCGCGACTATGGCCACGTGCGCGGCTTTGCCGAGCGGGGATTTGGGGTTGCAGACGACGGCAACGGTTTTTGCGCCGTGAGCGCGCGCATATTTTATAGCGGCGATGGTGAACGGAGTGCGTCCGCTGGCGGCGATGCCGACGACGACATCTTTTTTTGTGGGCTTCTTCTGCGCGATGGCTTTGCGGCCTAACGCGTGGGAGTCTTCGTCGGCTTCTACGGCCGCGCCCAGCGCTTTTGGGCCGCCGGCGATTATGAATTGGACCATGCGCGGGTCAACATCAAAAGTGGGCGGACATTCGACGGCGTCGAGCGCGGCGATGCGTCCGCTGGTGCCGGTGCCGATGTAGATGAGGCGGCCGCCTTGCGAAAGTGCCGCGGCGATCAAATCGATGGCTTGCGCGATTTGCCGGAGCGCGCGCTTTACGGCGGCGGCGACCTTGGCATCTTCACGGTTGATGATGCGTGCGATTTCGAACGCCGATTTACGATCGAGATCGGCGGAGGCGGAGTTTGTTTTCTCAGTGCCGAGGCGACGGAGTTCTACGCCAGTTGTCTTGCGATTAGAGGTCTTGCGGTTCGAAGCTTTGCGTTTCAAGCTTGCTTCCCCAAGGCTTCCATCACCGCGTCATGAAACGCTGGGCGCACCTGTTTGATGGCCTGGTTCTGGCAGTCCGGCCAGGTGCGATTAGTTAGCAAAGCTATCGAAAGTTGTCGCTCGGGATCGATCCACAGGGATGTGCCCGTGTAGCCGAGATGTCCAAAGGAACGGGGCGAGAAGTATTTTCCGGATTGCGATTGAGCCGACGGCGTGTCCCAGCCCAGCGCCCGCGAAGTGCCTTCAGGAGCGGATTCCCGGCGCGAAAAAAGTTCGACGGTCGAGGACCGAAGTATGGGGTGTCCGCCGTTGAGCATAGCGTGGGCGAAGATGGCTAGATCTTCGGCGGTCGAGAACAGGCCGGCGTGTGGGGCAACGCCACCGAGGATGCTGGCGTTTTCGTCCTGCACCTCGCCCTGAATGATACGGTGGCGGAAGGTGCGATCGTCGGCGGTCGGAGGGATTGAGTCCTTCAATGCGCGCGTGGGATTAAAGGTTGTGTGCGTCATGCCAAGCGGACCAAAGATTTCGCGCTGGCAGAACGCGTCGAGCGATTCGTCGGCGAGGCGTTCGAGCACGACGCCGAGGGTGATGAAGCCGACGTCGCTATATTCGGCGCGCGCACCGGGGGCAGCGGCAAGCGGGGTGCTGAGTGCGGCTTCGAGAAGGTCTGCGCGAGTCTGGGCGCGCAGGAAAAGCTTTTCATAGGCAGGCAGGCCGGAGCTGTGCGCGAGCAGCATGCGCAGCGTTATTTCTCGGCGATGATCGTCATCGCCCGCGAATTCCGGAACGATGGCCGTGACCGGGGCTTCGAGATCGAGCAGGCCGCGCTCGTAGAGGATCATGGCCATCGCAGTCGTAGCTACGACCTTGGTGAGCGAAGCAAGATCGAAGATGCTAGCGGTGCTGACCTCGGGCGAAGCCGGATCGTAGGTGAAGCGGCCGAGGGCTTTGTGGACGACCAGCTCCCCGCGAAAAGTGACGGCGAGCGAGCAGGCGGGGAAGGCGCGGGCGGCGAGGGCCTTTTCCAGGATGCCGAAAGCGTCGCGAAAGCGCTCATCCTGCGCGACGAAATTGCGCACGAGGAAGGAAAAACCGGCGTCTCGATTGGGCAGCGTCAGGTTCAAGGGAATTTTGTGAACTGATGGGGTTATAGCAAAGGCGGCGGGCGGAGGCAAACCGGGAGTTACTTTGAGAGCATCGTCCGTAACGTTCCGCCTTGAGCCGCGTCTCGGAGGTCATGTAGAGTCACAACAGACGTGAAACGCTTACCGAAAAAACTGGTGCTCTTCGCTCTGTTGATTTCTGCCTCCGCGTTCGGTCAGACTTCGCTTGATTCGCGCCTCGCCGTTCTCGATTCCATCATCAATGAGGCTATCGCCGCGCAAGAGATTCCAGGCGCGGTGCTCATCGTCGGCCACGACGGGCGTGTGGTTTATCGCAAGGCCTATGGCAGCCGCGCGATTGAGCCTCAGCGGGAGGCGATGACGCTCGATACGGTGTTTGATTGCGCGTCGCTGACCAAGGTGGTCGCAACCACGACGGCAATCATGCAGCTTTGGGAGCAGGGAAAGTTTCGCATGAACGATCCGGTCGCGAAATACCTTCCCGAGTTCGGACAGAACGGCAAGCAGGATATTACGATCCGGCAGTTGCTGGTGCACTACTCGGGCCTCGGTCCGGATCTGGATTTGACGAAGGAGTGGGAAGGGAAGGAGACGGCGTATCGAATGGCGTTTGAGGCGCCTCCAGAGCGGGCTCCGGGAGCGGCATTTGTTTATAGTGACATAAACTTCGTGGTGCTGGGAGCGCTGGTGGAGCGGCTCTCGGGCGAGCCGCTCGACGAGTATTCCGCGAAGCATATTTTTGGCCCGCTGAGCATGAAGGAGACCCGGTTCGGTCCGCCTTCGTCGGGGGAGCCGCGAATTGCTCCAACCCGCGTTGCTCCAACCCGCATTGCTCCAACCGAAGAGGATGAGAACCATCGCCTGCTGCGCGGAGTCGTGCACGATCCTACGGCGCGCCGGATGGGCGGCGTGGCGGGAGATGCAGGAATGTTTTCTACCGCCGACGATCTGGCGATTTTTGCGCAGGCTCTGCTCGATGGTGGGCGCGGCGTGCTGACTCCGGCGACGATCGCGAAGATGACCGCACCACAGCAGCCCGTGAATGGAACGGCGCTGCGCGGATTTGGGTGGGACATTGATTCTCCCTTGTCCAGCAATCGCGGGGAACTGTTCCCGGTGGGCGGCTATGGACACACAGGGTTCACCGGGACTTCGCTCTGGATTGATCCCGCGACCAAGACCTACATCGTGCTGCTGACGAACGCGGTGCATATGAATGTGGTGCCGCCGCAGAAGAAGGAGAAGGGAAGCGCGGCGTCGCTTCGAACCAGGATCGCGACCGCGGTAGCGGCGGCGCTGGCGCTCGATCCGGCGGAAGCGGAGAAGATGCGGATCGCAACCATCACCGGCTACAACGAAATGCAGAGCGCGGCGCGCAAGCTGGCGGTGCGGAATGGAACGGTGAAGACGGGAATCGACGTGCTTGAGGAGACGAAGTTTGCGGCGCTGCATCCCTCGAGAGGCGGGGCTCCGCGGAGCATTGGACTACTGACGAATCAGACTGGCATCGACTCTGAAGGGCGCCGGACGATTGACGTGCTGGCCAACGTGCCGGGGATTTCGCTGGATGCGATCTTCAGTCCGGAACATGGGGTGACGGGGACGCTCGACACGACGGACATCAAGACTGCGAAGGATGCGGCGACCGGAGTCGCAGTGTATAGCGTGTACGGGGCGAGCGACGCGGCGCGGCGTCCGCCAATGGACGTGCTGAAGCGGCTGAATGCAGTGGTGATCGATCTGGCGGATGCGGGCGCGCGGTTTTACACCTTCGAGACAACGACGGGATATTTTCTGGAAGCGGCGGCGAAGGCGGGTATTGAAGTCGTCATTCTGGATCGGCCAAATCCGATTACAGGCTCGTTTGTGCAGGGGCCGGTCTCGGATGACGGGCGGGAAAGTTTTACGAATTACTTTCCCGAGCCGGTGCGGCACGGAATGACCTTGGGTGAGCTGGCAAAGATGTTTAATGCCGAGCGGCACATTGGGGCGCGGCTCGAAGTGGTTGCCATCGAAGGCTGGCAGCCGGGCGACTGGTTCGATTCGACTGGTTTGAGCTGGATGAATCCTTCGCCCAATTTGCGGAATTTGACCGAGGCGACTCTTTATCCGGGTGTGGCGCTGATTGAAGGGACGAATGTCTCGGTGGGGCGCGGGACGGATACGCCCTTCGAAGTGGTGGGCGCGCCTTGGATCAAGAGCAGGGAACTAACCGCATACTTAAACGCCCGCGGTATTCAGAGTGTGCGATTCGTACCGGTGGTTTTCACTCCTTCATCGAGCAACTTCGCCGGAGAACGGTGTGAAGGCGTGAACCTGATGATTCTGGATCGGAATACTCTGGATTCGCCAGAATTGGGCATTGAGCTGGCGGCAGCGCTGCATAAGCTGTATCCGAACGAGTTCAAGCTGGAGCGGATGGCGGATCTGCTGGTCAATCAGGCGGTGTTCGAGGCAATCGGCGCGGGAGAAGATCCGAGACGGATTGCCGAGGACTGGCAGGAGCGGCTGGAGGGATTTGTGCGCCTGCGGGAGAAATATTTGTTGTACAAGTAGCGGGCTATAACTCATGGTCCCGAGCGGACTCCTCAGCTACAATGGCCCGTGGTGCCCAGGTTGGGTGCCCAGGTTGGCCATGACCGAAAATCTGCTTCTCCTCCCGAGTCCGTTTTACCGTTGCGCCGGCCCCAATTGTGGGGTGCTAAAAGGCGGCAGTGACCGCTGGTGGATCATGTGGAGCTCGTTTGGCGACTACGGATTGCCGGTGATGCATCTGGCGCCATGGGATGAGAAACTGGCTCTGCAGGAAGGCGCGATGCATGTTTGTGGCGAGGGCTGCGCGCAGAAACTGCAGTCGCAGTTCATGGGCAATGTGATCGAGAACCGGACGCGCCGAAGTAGTGGTTAGGGCTTGCTGACGGAAGGTTCGCAGCTAACCGGGCGCTCTGGTGGGCGCATCTGAGTTTGCAAGCGGGTTGCTGAATTATCCTGCAGAGGTAGGTCTTCGATGAGGATTCGTACAGCTTCCATTTGGGTTTTGCTGCTGGCGGGGATCGCCGCAGCACAGACGTCTGTGCCCCAGAACCCGGCTTCGTCATCGGTGGAATCCGCGAAGCCCACGCTGACCATTCCGGCCGGAACGATGGTTCCACTATCGCTGAAGCAGGCAATCTCGACCAAGACGGCTAAAGATGGAGACCCGGTATACGCGGAGACTGCCTTTCCGTTTGTGGTCAACGAGCAGGTCGTGATTCCGGCGGGGACTTACATCCAGGGAAGGATCGAGCGCGCACAGCGCGGTGGGCATGTAAAGGGGCGTGCCGAGGTGCTGATCCACTTCACTTCGATGATTTATCCCAACGGCTATACCGTGATGCTGGGGGGGTCGGTGGAGAACACGCCTGGAGCGGAGAAGACGTCAATGAAAGATTCGGAAGGGACGATTCGCCAGGATAGCGACGCCGGGAAAAAAGCTGAAACCGCCGCGGGTACGGCAACCACGGGAGCGGTGATCGGTGCGATAACCAACGGAGCGAAGGGAGCCGGCATCGGAGCGGGAATTGGCGGAGTCGCTGGGCTGGCAGTCGGAATGCTCTCGCGCGGCGCCGATGTGCGGCTGGAGCCGGGAGCTTCGATCGAGATGGAAATCCAGCGCGAAGTGACCGTGGATGCCAGCCGGATTTCCTCGCGACGTGAGGTCATTGTTCGCAACGACTAGTGTGGTGTCCCGGAGCTACATCGGTTATTTCAATACAAACATAGCGTTCACGTGCGCGGTGACGGTCACGTTCTGGGGCGAGAACTCCTCGGTCGGGGCGGGGCTTTGTGCTGCCATCGCCATGGGCATGGCGCGGTGCATGGGCGCGGCCATGCGAATGTTCTCGAAGGTATCGACGGAAGCGAAGGAGAGTTCGCCGAGGGTGCGTCCGCTGGCATTGGCGAGGGACTGCGCGGAGGCGTGGGCACGCCGGTAAGCATCGGCGACGGCTTTGCTCTTGGCATCTTCCGTCGAGTCGAGCGTGTAGCTCAGCGACTGGCTTTCACCGACGCTGGCGTCGGCAAGTTGCTGAGTGACCGGGCCGATCTTGGAGAAATCCTTGAGCTTCAAGCTGACGCTGGTCGTGACCTGGTAGCCGATAAGTTTATGCTTCGGGTTTTTCCAGTCATACTGGGGATTCACGGAGAAGAATCCGATTTCCGCCGACTTGGGATCGATACCGTTGGCGCGTAGAACCTGGCGCGTGGCCTCGGCTTGTTTTGCGGCCTGGTCGTATGCCTCTTTGGCGCTGTCGGCCTGGGCCGAGATGTTGAACTGGATGAGTGCGGTATCCGGCGCAGTTTCAAATTTCCCATCGGCGCCGACGAAAATGGTGTTGGGCAAAGGGCTTGGTGTGGAGCTCTGCGCGATCGAGAGAGCACTCAGCACGAGAACGGCGCAAGCAGTGGCCATGGTTTTTTTCATTGGATCTCTCCTGGATCATTGATGGATATTGAAATTCTGCATCTTGAAAGCTGGAGCTTCCGTTATACGCCTCTGATCTTAGAACGCGCCGAGCTTCCCGAGTTGCAATCGAAAGAAATGAAACTGGGAAAATTATGGGGCATTCCTGGATAAACCGGTTTTCAGTGAGAAGGGATCTGCAGCGCACGATCGAGGCGCACCTCGAGGGTGGTTCCTTTTTCGAGCCGGAGGTCGCGATTGGCAAGCAGGCTAGCCATGGCTCCTGCACCCGCACCTGCTGCTCCTCCGGTGCCGGCGCCTGCCGCCGCGGCGGTCGCCGCGTCTTCGACCGATTGCTTCACACTTGTTCCCTTGCGTTCGATTTCACCCTCGGAGCCCGGCGCCTTGAGACCGCGTTCGTTGGGCACTCCGATGACGGTCGCGATCAACGCGACCCATCCGCGACGGGTTTCGATTTCGTCGAAGCTGAGCAGCAGGCTCGCGTGCAGGCCGTGCTCCACGGAACTGACGTGACCCTTGATGCTCTTGCCACGGGGAATCATCTTGCCGTTGGCGGCGATGAGGTCTTCGTCCAGCTTAACTTTGAAATGTTGGCCGGGATGCAGTTCCGCGGTGTCGAGTTTGTCCTGCAGCCGGACAAGGAAGGTTGTGCCTTCCGGGACAGCGTTTGGCGGAGCCGCGGGCGCGGTCGACGGATCGATTTTCTGCGCCATCAGCGCGGTTG
The DNA here is from genome assembly GCA_050011975.1 of Terriglobales bacterium. GTDB lineage: Bacteria > Acidobacteriota > Terriglobia > Terriglobales > Acidobacteriaceae > Acidiflorens. The sequence goes on from JBEKIB010000030.1 coordinate 33,682, forward strand.
CGGCGGTTAAGAAAAGGATTCCCATCCACGATGAGAGCTGGTTCACGATGGCCTCACAAATGTTGTGGCGCGCAAAATAAAACCCGGTCTGCCCGCCACATGCGAAACAGGCGCATCTTGGCGGGCACCGGTTCATTCACCCCAGAACGGCAGAATACCACCGTGGTGGGGACCGTTTCGATTGACTTCACTGTTCGGTTGGATGACGCGGTCCGGGCAAAACGATGCCCGGCGCCGGCGGGAAATGCCGGTCAGGGTCGTGGGTTTAGCGTTCCGAGCTGAGCCAGCGGCGTCCACGGTTATACCTTCGAGTGTTATACCTTCCAGTGTTAGACCTTCGGGAAAGATGGGTTTGGCCCATTGATGTCTTTCCGCAGGTCTTCCCAGATATTGTCGGGCATTTCGAGGAAAACCTTGACGATCTTGGGATCGAACTGGCGGCCCGACCAGCGTTCGATTTCCCTTCTGGCGGCCTCAAATGTTTGTGCGGGGCGATAGGGGCGGTCCATGGTCATGGCGTCGAGGGTGTCGGCGATGGAGAACATGCGCGCGCCGAGCGGAATCTCTTCGCCCTTCAGTCCCCGGGGATAGCCTGATCCGTCATAGCGCTCCTGGTGGGCGTAAACGATCTCGGCAGCCTCCGCCAGAAAGGGGATGCGCGAGATGATCTTGTAGCCGCTGTCGCAGTGCTCCTTCATGATGGCCATTTCGTCGTCAGTGAGTTTGCCCGCCTTGCGCAGAATGGCGTCGGGAATGGCCATCTTGCCGATGTCGTGCAGGAAGGCGCCGCGGGCGATCACGCTGATCTCCTCTTTCGGCAGGCCCATTTTGTGCGCAATGGCGATGGTGTACGCGGTCACGCGTTTGGAGTGGCCTTCAGTCTCGGCGTCCTTCAGGTCGAGCGCTCCGCCCAGGGCTTCGAGCGTGATGTCATAGGACTTCTCCAGGTTGGTAAGCGCCGTTTTCCATTGCTGGGTGCGGGCGGCAACCAGCGCTTCGAGATTGGTGCGATAGGCGTCGTTTTCGCGCTTGAGGCGGCGATTCTCCAGCGCTCGGCGAACCGTGGCCAGCAGTTGCTCTCGCTCAAAAGGTTTGGGCAGGTAGTCGTACGCCCCATTGCGCAGGGCCTTCAGTGCCACCTGAATGTCGTTGACCGTTGTGACCATTACGAACGGCATGTCTGGGTAGCGTTCCTTGGCACGCTCCAAAAGGACAATTCCATCCATTTCGGCCATCATCAGGTCTGAGAGCACGAGATCAAATTCGTCTCCCGATTCCAGAATGGCGAGGGCTTCGATGCCGCTGGCCGCCTGGCGAGTCTGAAAATGGGCCCCGCCGAGCATGGAGCAAACAATCTCGCGGATTGTCTCCTCGTCGTCCACCACGAGAATACGGTCATTAGGCATGGCTGATTGCTTGTATTTACTCATATTAGGCGACGACTTCACATTCCGAAAGTAACCAACTGGACACGGAAATCCGGTAACGAAGGCAGGCGAGCGTGATATTTAAAGAGCTTAGGTGTTCGTGCGCTTGGTTATCGTGCCCTTATCTATGGATCCTGCTCGGCTATTTGGGAATTCGGTAGGCATGTTGACCACCCCCTGGTTAACGGCGCGGGAAACGGCCGCCCTGATCGTGGTGGTGGTCAGTCTGCTTTTCTTCCGGGTTTTTCGGGAACGATGTCTGCTGGCGTGGGGAGCGGGCTGGATCGCTTACGGCACGTTTCTGTGGATAGTGCGAGCGGGCGAGTTGCACGCCGCGTCGAAGTCGATGGCGGCATTCGCGCAGGCCGACTTGGTGCTGGCGATAGGGTTGTTTGCAGCGGCGGCGCTGCTGTCTGCGCACGCGCGCCGGGCGCTGACGGCGCTGGTGGCAATCTTGTGGGTGTTGCTGGTCTGCGCCGCCATGCGGCCTCTGTATTTTCCGGATTTGAAGAACGTCGGGCTCGGGTTGGATGTGGCGTGCCGGCTGATTGCGGCTGGCGCGTTCGTCGAACTGCTGCGCTACCGGTTCGGGCGGATTGGCCTCGGGCCTTTCCTGTTCGGCGCCGGGCTGCTGACGTTGAATCTGCACTGGCTGCCCTTTACCAGTCGCATTCCGAATGAAGGTTATCTGTTGGCGGAAGTGCTGTTCGGTTCGAGCATCCTGCTGGTGGTGCTGGACGACTCGCGGCTGCGCACTCGCCGGCTGGCGGTGTTGAATGAGTTGACGGTCACGATTGCGCGCGGCCAGAATCACGCCCCGATGATCCAGACCGCGCTGGAGAAGCTGAAAGCCGTCGTGGGGGCGAAGGCGGCATGGTTCCAGTTGATGGACGGCGACCATCTTGTTCCCACCCAGCACGCCGGCCTGTCGCCGGAATTCCTGCGAGCCCTGGGGCAGGCAAGGATCGGGCAAGCCGAGATGGGGCAAGCCGGGACGGATGAGACCGAAACGCGCGTGCTCCAGGAAAACCGGGCAGCGGTGATGAAACTCTCGGCGCTGTCGGAGCCGGAGCGGGAGCAACTCGGGAAGCGCGGCATTCATCAGGTGGTGCTGTTGCCTGTGCAGGGCAAAAAATCGGTGATCGGAATGCTGTCGTTCGGCTGCTCCGGCAGCCGAAGCCACACCCGGGAAGAACTGGAGTTTCTGGAAACGGCGGCGCAGGCGCTGGGTATTGCGGCAGAGAATCTGCGCTTGCTGGAGCAGGTGCTGCGCTCGCAGCGGCAGTGGATGAATACCTTCGATTCCATTCAGGATCTGATTCTGGCGCACGACGCAGACTTCCGGATTCTGAAGACCAATCAAGCCCTGCTGCAGCGGTTGGAACAGGCGCCGGCCGATGTGTTGGGCAATCGGTGTGAAGAGGTTCTGCCGCAACAGCGCCCCTGGAGCGGATGCCCGTATTGCGAACGCGGCTCGGGTTTGACGGAAGGAATGGATCCGTGTTTCGGCGGGCAGTCGGTGGTTTCGACCTCATCGTATGCCGAGCAGGGAGGCCAGCAGAAGGGCACCATCCATGTGGTGCACGATATGACCGCCCGTCAAATGGCGGAAGAAAAGTATCGCATGCTGTTTGAGCAGGCGCAGGAAGGCGTGTTCGTAGCGACGCTGGATGGCGATTTGCTCGACTGCAACGACGCCTTTGTCACCATGCTCGGGTACAGCAGCCGGGACGAGTTGATGGCGCTCGACCTGGGCAGCGTGATGAACGCTGTTCCCGAGGAGCGAGAGGCCTTTCGCAAGGAGATCGAGGCGCACAACTACGTGCGCAACTTTGAGATTACGGTGCGGCGCAAAGATGGCACCCTGCTGACGGTGGCGCAAAGCTGCTTTGCCACGCGCGATTCGGCGGGACAGATTGAGCGCTATCAGGGCTTCGTTCTCGACATCACGGAGAAGAAACGCTCGGAAGACGAAATGCGGCGCCGCAACCGCGAGTTGAACGCGCTCAACGCGATGGCCGTCATCGCAACGCAGTCGTTCGATCTGGATGAAATTCTGAACCTGACGCTGCGCCAGGTGATCTCGCTGTTTGGAGCGGAGACCGGCTCGGTCTATCTGGCCGCGGAACCGGATGGCACCTATCGCCGGCGCGCCGGTTGGGGCCCGCGCAGCGAGGCGCGCGTGCGCATGGCCGAAGTCGTCTTTCCGGAAGGTCTGGGCGATCTGGTGATGCGCTCGCGAGCGGAAGTGGTGACCCAGGATTTCATGCCCCACCTGCCACCGGCGGTGGTGGAGTTCGTGTGCGCGGACCGCTTGCCCTACTGGATCTGGGTTGTGCTCTGGAGTAAGGATAAGCCCATCGGCGTCATGGGTATTGCCAGCAAGGAAGACCGGCACTATTCGAGTAACGATGAGAATCTTCTGGTCGCCATCAGCCGGCAACTGGCAACTACGATCGAAAAGGTACAGCTCTACGAAGAGACGTGCCGGGCCTACGAAGACTTGCGGCGGACGCAGGAGCAATTGCTGCAAAGCGAGAAGATGTCGGCCGTTGGACAATTGATTTCCGGTGTGGCGCACGAATTGAACAATCCGCTAACCGCCATCCTCGGTTACGCGCAACTGCTTGAAGGTGCGGGCCTCGACCACCGTTCGGCCGACTACGTGCGCAAACTGTTCAAGCAGGCCCAGCGGACGCACCGGGTGGTGCAGAATCTGCTCTCTTTTGCGCGCCAGCGCAAGCCGCAGAAGCAGGAAGTGGACTTACGCAAGGTGCTCGAAGAGTCCCTCACGCTGCGCGAATACGATTTGAAGGTCAACAATGTTTCGCTGGAACGCGACATACCCGACGACCTGCCCTCGGTGGTGGCCGATCCGCATCAACTCGAGCAGGTCTTCCTGAACATCACCAACAACGCCCTCGATGCCATGGTGGAGGCGAGCGGCAGCGGGGTGCTGAAAGTGCGTTGCTTCAAGAAAGACGCTTACGTGTGCGTGGAGTTCGATGACAGCGGTCCGGGAATCAAGGACCCCAGCCGAATTTTCGATCCCTTCTATACCACCAAGTCGGTGGGCAAGGGCACCGGCCTTGGCTTGAGCATCTGCTACGGGATCGTCAAGGAACATGGCGGGGAAATCGTGGCGCGCAACCGGGAAGAGGGCGGCGCGACAACTGGAGCGACGATTGAAGTCCGTTTGCTGGCGAGCGAGAAACCCGCGCTGCCGGAGACGGTGTCACCCAAGCGGCGAGAGTCGGTGCTGGCAGGCCGCGTGCTCCTGGTCGAAGACGAAGAAGCGGTGCTGGAATTTGAACGCGACGTGTTGGTCGGCGCGGGCGCTGAAGTCACTACGTCGATGAGCGTGGAGGACACGCAGCAGCGGCTCCGTAATGGCGCTTTCGACGTGATCGTAATGAATGGCCGTATGCCAGGCGGGTACACCGCACAGGAAATGTACGAGTGGATCGCAACCAACTGCCCCGGTCTGGAAAAAGGCCTGCTGCTGACGTTTTCCACCGTGACCGACCAGCAGACTCGAAGTTTCCTGCAGGAACACGGCGTGCCCTCGTTGGCCAAGCCCTTTGAGGTAGCGGATCTGATCTCACAAGTGCGTGGGCTCAGCCAAAGGAACGGGAAACCGGCAACAAAAAGGAATGAGCAGAACGAAGAAAAGGCCTCCGTGGCGAGTGCGGGAGCATAGCCACAGCCGAATCATTCTAAAGTTGTCCCTTAAGTCCGCGCATCATTTCTGCAATCAATTTTTCATTGCGCCGGTACCAGCGCCAATGCCCCTCTCGCTTCGCTTCCACCAGGCTGGCCTTTTCCAGGATGCGCATGTGATGCGAAACCGTAGGCTGCGCCAGCTTCACACGCTGCTCGATGTCTCCAGCACAAAGCCCGATTTCCTTGTCGAGGGAGCATCCGCCTTTTTCTTTCAAAGCGCGCAGAATACGGCGGCGAGTGGGGTCGGCAATGGCATGCAGGAAGCGATCGAGATTGGGAACGGCGGGAACCATGACAAAAATTGTAATTGGTGATTTGTAATTTGTAATTTGAAACCAATCCCATGCCCGGTGATTACAGGTTCTTAAATTGCAAATTACAAATCACCAATTGCAAATGTTTCTTTACTTTTTCACAATCGGATTGTAACCATCGCTGATGAGGCGGGTGCGCATGGCCTCGGCGTCTTTCAATTCCGCGTAGGGTCCGACCTGAACGTGATAGAACTTGTCGGCGGCAGGATTGTTCAAGGTGAAGGCTGGATACTGCTTCTTCTTCAGAGCCTCGACCAGCGCGTCGGCGTCTTCCTGCCGGCTAACCGCGGCAACCTGCACGTAGTAGCCGGCGCTCGCGGGCGTAGCGACGGCAGCAGTTGCAGCGACTGCGGCGTCTTTTAGCGGAGCGTCTGCGGTTGGCGTCGCTGCGGTCGAAGCCGCCGGTTGCGCCTTCGGATCCGGAGGCGTGAGTGCGGCGTCGGCATTCTTCTCGCCTACGGCTTTGTAAAAGCTGAAATTGTTAGACGAAGACTGCGGCGTTGCCTGCGGAGCGTCGTTTTTTGCAGCCGAGGGCCGAACGATGGTCGCCGGAGCCGCGGTTGAAGCGCTCAGCAAGCCGCCCGCGCCTGCCAGGCTGGTTCGTCTGCCGAGCGAAAAGCCGATGGCAAAGAAGAAAGCACAGACCAGGACAAAGGCGAAAAAAATGGCCAGCATGCGGCCGGTGCCAAGCGTGATCTCCGTATCCTGTTGCGCCGTGGGCATCGTAACCAGTGTTGACCTCTAGTAGGTTGCTGAAAAGTTCTGCTTTCGTATCAGGGTATCGCTTTAGCGATACCGCAAATTCGTCTCCATCGGACGCCCCTTCAGGGGCTGGGCATCGAATATCGACTTCTTCCGCAACCCTGCTAGCTTCCTGCCGGCGTGGGCGCCGCGGGCACGCTCGCGAGCAACTTCTGCAACCCGGAGAAGAAATCGATCGGCACGGGGAACACCACGGTCGTGTTTTTCTCGACTCCGATTTCCGTGAGCGTTTGCAAATAGCGCAACTGAATGCTGATCGGTTCGCTCGAGAGCAGGTGCGCGGCATCCACCAGGCGCTGGGCGGCGGAGAACTCGCCCTCGGCGTGGATGATCTTCGAACGCTTCTCGCGTTCCGCCTCGGCCTGCTTGGCCATGGCCCGCAACATGGACTCGGGCATATCCACCTGCTTGACTTCCACGTTCGCGACCTTCACGCCCCAGGGCGCGGTGTGCATATCGAGAATGCTCTGCAGGCGCAGATTAATCTTGTCGCGGTGCGCCAGCAGTTCGTCGAGTTCCTGCTCGCCCAGCACCGAACGCAAAGTAGTCTGCGCAAACTGCGAAGTCTGATAGGCGTAGTTCGAAACCTCGACCACCGCCTTATTGGGATCGATCACGCGCAGGAAAATAACCGCGTTCACTTTAAGCGTGACGTTGTCGCGGGTGATGATGTCCTGCGGCGGAACTTCCAGCGCTTCCTGCCGCAGCGAAATGCGCACCATGCGGTCAACCGGCGCGAAGACCAGAATTATGCCCGGACCCTTGGCTTGGCCCAGCAGGCGCCCCAACCGGAAGATGACGCCGCGCTCATATTCAGCCAGGATCTTAATGGAACTCAGCAGGTAGATGATGAGGATGACGACGGCAACGGCAATTACCGGGAACCCGAGATCCATAAATGCCTCCAGGCAACTCGCAATTCAGAGTATGAGCGGATTGTAGCGCAGGCGAGCGAATGCGGGTTGTGAGGAACGAGCCAGCGCAGTGTTGAGGCTGATTCACGGGCGCGGCGACAAATTCTAACCTATTAACTGTTCGGTTACTAACCAACTAGTATAGTAGGGGGTACCCCCCCTCCCCCGGTCTTTTGGAATCATGGGGTTATGGATGTAAATATATACTTGACACACGGGAACATTTGGCGTACATTTGTGACATGAAAACACCTCGCACCTTACAAGAAGCCATCGTTTACTTCTCCGATCCGCAACGCGCCTTCGATTATGCCGTTAGCCTTCGCTGGCCCGGTGGCAATGTGCGCTGTCCGCGCTGCAATTCCGACAAGCACTACTTCATCAAGACTCGCCGCCTCTGGCTTTGCCGTGGATGCGACAAGCAATTTACGGTGAAGGTTGGAACGATCTTTGAGGATTCCGCGCTTGGACTCGACAAATGGATGACGGCGTTTTGGATGCTGGTGAACTGCAAGAACGGTGTGAGCAGCATGGAGATTCATCGCACTCTTGGTGTTACGCAGAAGTCGGCGTGGTTTATGCTGCAACGGCTGAGAGAGGCTTTGCGTAAGCACTCGATTGGTTTCAAACCAAAGATGGGTGGACCGGGAACAGAATTGGAAGCGGACGAAACTTACATCGGTGGTCTCACGAAGAACATGCACAAGGACGGCAAGGCCCGTATGTTTGAGCAAGGTGGATTGCATGGCGGCAAGACTGCCGTACAGGGCATCTACGACCGTAACGTTCGCCAAGTCCGAGCGCACGTTGTGCCGAATGTGAAGCGCGAGACTTTGCAGAATGCCGTTCTCCAGAATGTGCGCTACGGTTCTACGGTCTACACCGACGATGCAGTTGGCTACGACCTTCTGCGTAACCGCTTCGTGCATGACGTTGTGAGTCATGCCGAAACCTACGTCAAGGGACGCGTCCACACGAACAGCCTTGAGAATTTCTGGTCGCTGTTGAAGCGCGGCCTTCGCGGAACTTACGTTGCTGTTGAGCCTTTTCATCTGTCTCGCTATATCGACGAACAAGTGTTTCGTTTCAACAATCGCGCTACAAAAGACAATCCGCTTAACGATGCCGACCGCTTCGCGCTTGCTATGAGCCAAGTCGCTGGCACTCGCCTCACTTACTCTGAATTCACCGGCAAAGACCAATCGCCGCGCCACGTTCCGATGGGGACGGGGGAAACGCCACAGGTTCCCTTCTAGTTCTCATCGGCGGGTTTCGGCTTCTTCGTTTGAGAAGATCGGGAAGCATTCTTCTTCGCGGCCTTTGCAACTTTCTCTTTGGGAACTTTGAAAAGGGACTTCATTCCCTTTTCAAAGTTCTCTAGTGCTTTCTGACCCTCAAGATAGATTGCTTGCTTCATTCAAAACTCCTCAACGCGCGGCAAAACTGTAGTTTGTCATCCGCGGTGCACTCCGGATGGCAGCGTGGCTGATGCTCGGAAACGTGCAGCCTACCGCGGCTCGAGCGTCATTTCATGTGCCCGCTGCCGCTCGACCGCAGCCTGCGAGAAGGGAAACGCGAAGGTCGAGCCTCCGTACCACGCCTTCCACTGGTCCATGTAATACGGACTGAGGAAGATTCCGCTCTCTCCCGTCACCACGTTCAGCGTGCTCTCGTCAAAGTTCGCAAAATTCCACGTCAGTCGCTCGGAGGGCCCAAAGCCGCGTCCCACAGCCTTTACCGTGTACGAGCTTCCGCTCAACGGATGCAATCCCGGCCCCGTGAAGCGCCCAAGCAGCGGAAGCTGGCCGAGCACGAGATGATCGATTTCAACCGGATAAGTTTTTCCCCACTTCCACTGGCTGATGTCCGCAGGAGCTGGCGGACTGACTCTTGAAGGATTGCCTAGAACCATTTCCACTTGGGGATGTTTCACCACGTTCTCAAGCGCCGCCGTCAGCAGGCTTCCGTAGTCCGAGTATCCCGGCGGCAGCCATCGCGGCGGCTGCTTGGTGAGCACATTTTCCAGCCAGACCGACGACATTGCCCAGTGATAACTTTTCCAACTCAGCGCTCCTGAAGCCGCTCGTGAAGGCAGTGCATCCGCCGCCGCACCCAGCTTCGGCTCCAGCAGCAACCGCACCAGTTCCTGACGCGCTTTCGTCTCAATCGTCGGCGCCGCTGAATCGGCCGACATCCGCCCATCCCAGTCGCGCAGAATTTCCGCTGCTCGCTTGGCGCGGTCCGAGACGTTCGCAGCATGATCGATCGCGTATACGAACTTGTCGGCGCAGAGCCGGTCGTAAGTCGACGACACGTCCATCTGCAGAGTCAGCATATCCGCGGGCGCAAACTTCTTTCCCGATTCGAGCACCCGATAAATGCGATCCGTCCGCCACGGCGCTTCCCACTCCGTGCTGATCGAATACTTGTAGCCGTTCGGAGTGATGCGCCCGTTGGCGGTCGCCAGAATTCCCTCCGGCGGATCGTAAACATGCGGCATCTCTTCGAAAGGAATCCAGCCCTTCCACTCGTGCAGATCGTCGCTGCCGCTCACCGGCAGGCTGCCATCTCCCGCCGCGCGGATGGGCACTCGCCCCGTCGCCTGATAACCGATGTGACCATCCACATCCGCGTACATTACGTTTTGTCCGGGTGCGCCGAAAGTCGAGAACGCTTTACGAAACTGATCCCAATTCCCGGCCGAGTCCACATCGAAGAACATCAGTCCCATGCCGTCCTGCAATAACAAGGTCCAGCGCAAGGCGATCTGGCGCGTCTCGCCCGGAAGCAGTTCAGTAATAATCGGCCCATGGCGCGTGCTCACCACATCCATAACTACGTCCGGCTTGCCTTTGACGTGAATCGTCTCCTGCCGGTGCTGCGCATCAACCCATCCCTTTGGAGTTTTGTACTGGCCCAGCGCATTGAAATCCTCGACGAAGTCGTCTTCCACCGTCGGCCCGACGTTGGTGAATCCCCAGCCGATGCGCTGGTTGTGGCCGACAATCACGAACGGAATTCCCGGCAGCGTAACGCCCGCCACGTCGAAATTGCCGCTGGTCGTTTTCAGGTGCGCCTCAAACCACAGGTTCGGCATCTGGTGGTCGAGGTGCATATCGTTCGACAGCAGCGGCTTGCCCGAAACCGTATGCTGACCGGAAACCACCCAGTTGTTCGACCCCGGCCGGAACAAATCGGCCTCTTCCAAAATCGATTTCGGATAGAGCACGGCTGCGCACGCTGCGGGGAATTCCGGTTTCGTATCAGGGTATCGCTTTAGCGATACCGCAAGTCCTTCGATGACGGACGCCCCTTTAGGGGCTGGGCATCCAACGTCGAGTTTTTCCGCAGCCTCTTCAGCCGTGCCATTGAGTCCCTGAAACAACGCGGGCTTTAGCCCCTGAGGGACCTCCCCAAGACTCAGCCCAGAAATCAGTCGCCCGTTTCCGCCCTCGGGATCAACCTCTTCGTCATCGTCATCTTCCTCGTCGCTGCTGTTGGCCGCGGGTTCGCCTTCGATCCGCCGCGTTTCGGTTGGCGGACGGTCTCGCCAGGAAGAATTCACGTACAGGTCCGCCGTCAGTTCCGGTCCCAGCTTCGCCAGAATTGTTTCGCGCGTCAGCGCCGGCGGATTGCTGTAGTGGTTCAAATCCTGCACCATGCGCGCGCCCACCAGCAGCGAGTCGATCACCGTCCACGGCCGCGGCGTGTACTTCAGCAAGCGGAATTCGAGCGCAAGCCGGTCGCGATGCGATTCGAGAAACGCATTCACCCCGCGAGTGTAAGCGTCAAAATAAGCCCGGTCGCGCGCGGAGATGTTCTTCTCCGCCGCTTCCGCTGCGAGCCGCAGCCCCAGAATCCGCTGCTCGCGGTCCATCTTCACCGCGTCTTCGCCGATCACTTCCGAAAGTTCTCCGGCAGCGGCGCGCCGCATCATGTCCATCTGCCACAACCGGTCCTGCGCGGTCACGTACCCCTGCGCAAAAAACAAGTCTTCGAGCGTAGCCGCCTCAATCGTGGGAACGCCGTGCGCATCGCGTACCACGCGCACCTTGGCAGAAATTCCCGGCACCGCGACCCTGCCATCCAGTTGCGGCAGCGGCGAGCGAGCGATCCAGTAGAGCCACCACACGCCAACGATCAGCGCCACCAGCAGCAGGCAAACGGCGTAGTAAAGAATGCGGAGCGCAGGATGGCGCCGACGAGCATTAGGGCTAGAGCGCGGAATCTCGGGCAAGGAGGTGGTGACCGACATTCTCACGATTGTAGGGGCGCTCTTCGCACCTGACAACCGCATGCCGGGGCCAGCTATACGAACGGGAAAGTCCCCACCGATCTCAGGTAGGAAAAGCGGCCGGGGCGTGCGTGCTAGCGGCGTGGGTGCGCGACTCGGCGTGCGGGGGCGCGGCAATTCTCAATGAGGGCTATGCCTGTTTACAGCAGCTACGAGTTCCCGAGTGTTAAACGCTGCAGGCCCTTCTGAGACTTTTCATGCCCCTGCTTCGTAATACGTATGAGCGGGAGGTATTGCCGATGAAACCCTTTTTGACCTTGCTTGTGGTTGTCCTCCTGGTGCTGGGCGTTCTGGCCGGATGCGCGTCCGGCCCTAACCCGTCAAAAGGAACGGCCAGCGAGCGCGGTGGAGTTGCGGGCTTCTGGCTCGGCCTCTGGCAAGGCTTTATTGCGCCCCTCGTGTTCGTGGTCTCGCTGTTCCGGAGAGACCTCGGTATCTACGAGGTCCACAACAACGGCGCTTGGTACAACTTCGGCTACCTCTTCGGCCTAGCCTGCTTCTTCCGCGGCAGCCGCAACCGGGCGCCGCGGCGGGCGGTCAAGTCTGGCACCCCTCACGGAGGCGCGGGTCAATGAGTGAAATCGCCTGTTAATGTCAATTACGCGGAGACCGCATCGGGCGCGGCTTTCGCTGCCCACGGCTTTCTGACGAAATAAAAGAAGATTGAGAGTGGAACAAGAGCCAAAACCTGCCAGCGGAACTTGCCGCGGGTGTTCACCCACACCTGTCGGTTAGAGTGCCAATACATCACAACTGCGCCACATCCATAGCAAGCGCCGTAGGCAATCATTGGTGCGAACCACAGAAACGATACTTCCCAAAAACCAGCATCCGCGAAGTACCAGCTAGATTGCTCCTTCACAAAATGCAACCTTGTGGTAGTTGAAGCTTCTTCGTCGTGGGCTGACCACCTGACTGTCGCGGGAAGAGTCGCATGCCGTGCATCCTCTAATTGCAGGTCTTTCAAACTGTAATTGGTGAACTCGAATGACGTGAAACCCTTCTTCTGCAAGCTGTCTATGCTTTCTCTTTGACTGATTCGAGTACTCGGGCTGAAGAACTGACTAACCGGAGCGCCGGACACGGCAGACTTGGCAAGGCCATCGAGGAGTTGAGCGACATTGTTTTGAACCGCAGATTTTTCATCCTGCCCGTAGAACACACCCGTTGTGCACACCAGCAGAACTAACAAGAGTGCCAGCTTGAAGTTGCTCATTTCAAGCAATGGTACACCTCAGTCCAGTGCGAATTTCCAAGACAATCTCTGGATAATTGGCGAAAAATCGCGTCTCTAACAATGTCGGCAGTGTCAAGCACTTTTGAGGCGCACCAATCCGTGCAGTCCGAAGAGCGCCATTTCGCTCTCGTGGAAGCTTTTGCTGTTGCTGTTGCTTTTGCTCT
>JBEKIB010000031.1:0-45528 GCA_050011975.1 Terriglobales bacterium
TTCTCGACGGTGTATTGCGAGACGTTGCCGCTGCCGGAGACCAGACACACTTTGCCTTCCAGCGTGTCTTTGCGAGTCTTCAGCATTTCCTGAGCGAAGTACACGCAGCCATAGCCAGTGGCCTCGGGACGAATCAGCGAACCGCCCCAGGCTAGACCCTTGCCGGTGAGAACGCCGCTGAATTCATTCCTGATCCGCTTGTATTGGCCGAAGAGGAAGCCGATTTCGCGTCCGCCCACGCCGATGTCGCCGGCGGGAACGTCCGTATCGGGGCCAATGTGGCGGCAGAGCTCAGTCATGAAGCTCTGGCAGAAGCGCATCACTTCGTTGTCGCTCTTGCCTTTGGGATCGAAATCCGAACCGCCCTTACCGCCGCCCATGGGCAGCGTGGTGAGCGAATTCTTGAAGACTTGTTCGAACGCCAGGAATTTCAGAATGCCGAGGTTCACCGAGGGGTGGAAACGCAGTCCGCCCTTGTAGGGCCCGATGGCGCTGTTCATCTCGATGCGGAAGCCGCGATTGACTTGGACTTTGCCTTGGTCATCGAACCAGGGCACGCGGAACATAAGGAGCCGTTCGGGCTCGGTAACGCGTTCCAGGATCTTGGCTTCGTGATACTCCGGGTGGCGCCCCAACACGGGCTTCAGGGACTCGAACACTTCCATCACGGCTTGGTGGAATTCTGGTTCGGCTGGGTTTTTGGCTTTTACTAGGTTGAGAATTTGCGTGGCGTAGTCCGCCTTAACATGAACCTTGGGCGGTTCCATGACAGTCATAGACTTTCCTCCGAATTTTAAGTAACGAACGGATTATCAAAACAGGACGCCGCAGAAACCGCGGCTGTAATAATTAGATGCCTGATGGGGAATCCCTGCCGTGATTGGCGTCACCCGATTTCGTGATAATTGGGCACAATACTGTGTACGTAGGACACCTGTGCGCAGGACACAGTAAACCTTGTAGAATGTGTCCATTAGCGCGCCTCTCAAGGCTACCTCTTGCGGGCTGGTTTTACAACTGTTACCTTGGCGGTCACCTGTTGGCCCTTTTCCATGCCTCCGACGATGACCAGGCCGCGGCGCGTGACCAGCAGGCCGCGATGATCCATGGTGGGTTCTGAGGTAGGCTCAGAAGAGGGTTCGGGGGTCTCTTCGCTGACCGTTTCCCATTCGCCGGTGTAGACGTTAAAAGCGAAGGTCACGGGAGAAGGCTCGGCAGGCTGGCCGTTATAGCCGATTCCGTTGTAGTTGTAGGGAGTGTCGGTACCGCCGGAGAAATAAATTCTGCTTGCTCTTTTTTCCACCGGCCCCGCTCCGGCCGCGATGCGATAGCGCGCGTTGCCGGGATGGGCCGGAAGTTGGGTCCATTCAATTTTTGTGATGTCACCCTTCTTCGAATTTGGAATCTCGCCGACCCAGCATTCGTTGGAGCCGAGGTATTTGGGGCCGACGCCGATCGGGTTTTTGTAGGCGCCGTCCACATAAACGATAACGTCGCCGATGATGGCGCCTGCATGACCGAACACGGGCCTGCCAGGAATCGGCGTGGCCTGCATCCAGGTATCTTTATCGGTGTCGTAGATTTGGACGTTGCGCACTGCGTCGTTCTTTGAGGTTGACCATCCGCCGATGAGGAAAATGTAGCGGTCGTGATAGAGGCCAACCACTGCGTCGGCAACGGGCACGGGGATGTCCTGGCCGCGATAATAGCGATTTTCAATCGGGACAAAAACGTTCAGGTCCGACGCCGTGGTCTCTCCACCTTGCGAGTCGAGAACGTAGCCTCCGAAGATGAAGACCTGGTCATGGAGCGCGACCGCCGATGCCGCCAGACGCCCGGCCACGCCCGGTACGGGACGCTTTTCCTTCCACTTGCCGGTGTTCGGATCCATTTCGTAAGCGCTGGTGGTGACTGCGTCCCAGGTTTTTTTCGGGCCGATGCCCATGAAGGAAAAAATTCTGGATCCGCCTTCGTCGTGCGAAATGGCAACCGCATTGTTCGAGACCGGCGCCGGCAGCGGGCTGAGCGTGGGCTCGTCGGCGGCTTGAAGGCGGGCCGCAATAAGAAGGCAGAAAAATATTGGGAGCAGTTTAGGCGATGCTAATTTCATTGCTGAAATGATAGCAGCCCCGCTTCGTGGAGAGCCGGGCCTCCCCTCCCGGCTGGGACGGGCGAGACGCCCGTCCCTCCACCGCATGACTCACCACGCGTGGAACGTACTAGAACCACGTCCGCTGGCGGTATTCGCGATAGGCGTCGCCGAACTTTGCTTCGAGTACTGCGGCTTCGCGGCGCGCGCGGATGATCTGCACGGGAACGATCACCAAAAGAATGATGAGCAGGTCAAGCCGCCACAGGATGAGAACCAGCCCGGCCAAGCAGATTTCTCCCGAAATGTAAATAGGATTGCGGATTCGCGAATAGATTCCCGTGGTGACCAGCGCGGTCGCTTTCGCAGTGACGGAGAACGACCGGCCCAGCGTGTAGCGGGCGAGAATCACGCCGCCAAGGCCGATCAAACCGAGCAGCAGACCGATCGAGCGCGCCAGTCCGTGCGGCCCAGGTCCGAACTGAAATACCCAGCCAAGAGCCCACAGCCCCACGACCAAGGGCAGCCAGACGCGCCATATCGTTCCACGATCCATCGTTATTCTCAACTTTAGTTTCTACTCCACAAACCCCGTCGCGTTGCGACTGGCTGCGCAAAAACGATACGATGACAGAAGCTACGATAACAAACGGTGCGATGACGAGCACGGCGGCGCCATGACCAGCCTTCTTCCGCGGCCCATATCCCCGGCCACCGTCCTTATTATTATTGCGATTTTAGTATGCCTGTCTTGCCGGGCCGCGCCAGCGCAGACGCAAAATCAGACCCAAGCTCAAACCCGCCAGCAGTTATTGCAAGAACTGAACTCGGGCCAGTTGCGGGACGCGGTCCTGCTTGGTCAACAAGCGGTCTCGCGTTGGCCACGCGATGCGCAATTCCGTCACTATCTGGGCGTGGCCTACTTCAAGACCGGAGATCCCAAACAGGCGCAGGAGCAGCTTACTCGAGCGCGCGAGTTGAACCCGAAAGATTCCGCCACGCATGTTGACCTGGCGCTGGTGTTGTTGAGCCAGCCGGATTACACAGGAGCCGCGGACGAACTCGAAGCGGCGATCAAACTCAGCCCGGCGAACGCGCTTGCGCACATGCTGCTGGGGCGAGCGTATCTGAATTCGAATCGCAGCTTGCAGGCGGTTCAGGAATTCAAAACCACTCTGAAGCTCGACCCGGCGATCAAACTTGGACACTACCATCTGGGGTTTGCCTACTTCAGCCTCGGGCGCAACGACGAAGCCATCAGCGAATATAAGGAGGAGTTGCGCCGGTCGGGAGAGAGCCCCGCGGTGGTTTACGAGTTGGGGCGCTCGCTGCTGGAGAGCGGAAAATATGAGGCGGCCGTAACCTATCTGCAGCGTGGCACGGAACTCGACCCGACGAACTCCGACGTCTGGTACAACCTGGGCAAAGCGCAGGCGCTCGCGGGGCAGGCGGCTCAGGCCGAATCTTCTTTGCGGAAGGCGGCGGAACTGAACCCGAAGGATCCGCGCCCGCACGATCAACTGGCGCGCGTTCTGGAAAAACTCGGCAGAACCGAAGAAGCGCAAAGCGAGAGAGAGCGCTTCGCGGAACTGAAGAAGGCGCAAGTGGCCGCGCCAGGAACGGCCGCCGGGCGCGATCAGTGAGATAAGGCGCAACCCGATCGAAATCCGCGCGGTGGTGTCTGAAATGTGCGGGTGTGCACATTTAAGACACTACCAATCCGCGCTCATTTACATTCCTTTCATATTCTCTCTTTATGCTAGCTTGTTTGCAGTTAGCAACTGCTTTCGAACCACGCGAGTTCACATGGCCCGAAAACAACTGTCGGCTCCACGAGCGAAGCGGCGCCCGCCTTCGACGCGCTCCCGAGCAACGGGAGCTCGCCCACGTGTTCAGGCCCGCAATGAAGACTTAGCCGAAGATGAACTGTCGGCCCTCGTCGTCCGCGGCTGCCTGATCGCCCGCGACGCGGTCTTCAATGTCAGGGATTTTCTCGCGGACGGTTCGCGCCTGGCTTTTCTCGCCATCAAGGATTGCGAAAAAGAACTCGACCAGATCGAGCGCAAGATTGATGACCAATTGCCCGAAGCCATCACCCGCGTAGGCGAAGCTAAGGCGCGCGAGTTGCTCGCGTGTTTGAAGTTCATCACCGACCTCGAGCGCATCGGAGACCTCGCCTACAGTGCAGTCATGCAACTGCAATCGCGCCGCGAGAAGCTGCCGGCGGCGGATTCCCGCCAGCTCGTCGAGATGGCTTCCCGGCTTTGCGAAATGCTGGAGCAGGTTCATCAGGGCTTCCTGCAGCGTGACGTGTCGCACGCGCAGAGCGTTCTGCAATCCGATCCGGAAGTGGACCGTTTGTGCCATTCCTTGTTTCACAGACATCTGGCCGAGCCCAATAGTCCAACGGGCCAGAAGAATTTCGACATCCTTCTCGCCGCCCAGGCGCTGGAGCGCATTGGCGATCACGCCAAGAATCTGGCGGAAGAACTCTACAGCCTGTCCGAAGGCCGCTCGCTGCGTCACAACGCCAGGAAGCTTTCGACCGCCTGAGAAGGCCTGCAGATTCGCGTCAATGAAAATCGTGCGACGCCGTTTCCGCGCGCGTGACGCGCAGCGGCGAAACTTTTTCCGCCCTGATATGAATCACGTTGTCCTGATTCTGCAAAATTCCTTCGATCATCAGAAAGCGCTCCGAAATCAGCAGCACGCGATTCTTCTGCAGCAAATCGGGAGCGACAATCGCATTGGCGATTCCCGTTTCATCTTCCAGGCTCATGAACATCATGCCCTTGGCCGTCCCCGGACGCTGGCGGGCAATCACGCATCCGCCGATTCGCAAGCGGCGTCCATCCGGCAGTTGCGCCAGATCCGAAGCGCGATAAATCCCCATCCTTTTCATCTCTGCCCGGCGGTACTGCATGGGATGCGGCCCAACCGTCAGCCCGGTAGCGCGAAAATCCGCCACCAATCGTTCTTCGTCCGTCATGGCCGCCAGCGGAGATTCTCCATCAATTTCCGGCAACTCATCGAGCAACGGCCCGGACCAGCGCACCGCCCGCTCCACCTGCCACAGCGCATCACGGCGATGAAAGGAGCCAGTGGGCAGTGGTCGGTGGGCAGTCGGCAGTAAAACAAATTCTTCCTTTGAATCAGTGCTGGCCGCTGGCCACTGGCCACTGCCCACTGCATTGAGCGCTCCGATTTCCGCCAGCGTCGTCAACTCATCCTTGCGTAACTCGGGCACGCGATGAGCCAGATCCTGAACCGAAACAAACGGCGCCAAACTGCGCTCCCGAACCAAAGCCTGCCCCGCCGGCTCACGCAATCCACGCGCATACTTCAGGCCGAGGCGCACGGCAAGGTTCTCGACGTCCTGCATACCCTTGCCCTTACTGGCCACCGACCACTGCCCACTGGCCACTGTTTCTAAACTGCACTTCCAATCCGACCGCGTCACATCCATCGGCAGCACTTTCAATCCGTGGCGCTGCGCATCTTTCACAATTGTCGAGGGATGATAAAAGCCCATCGGCTGATTGTTCAGCAGCGCGGCCGTGAACGCCGCCAGGTAATGGCATTTCAAATAAGCGCTGGCATAGGCAATCAAGGCAAAGCTGGCGGCATGAGATTCCGGAAATCCATAAAGTGCAAACGAAGTAATCGACTGGATGATCTGCTCCTGCGTTACGCCGCAAATTCCGTTGCGCGTCATACCGGCGCGCAATTTTTCTTCGATCGGTTTCATCCGCGCCTCGGAACGTTTGAAGCCCATGGCGCGGCGCAACTCCTCCGCTTCGCCGCCCGTAAAATTGGCGGTGATCATGGCCATGCGCAGCAACTGCTCCTGAAACAGCGGCACGCCCAGCGTGCGGCCGAGCACGGTTTCAAGCGACGGATGCGGATACGTGACCGCCTCCCTGCCCTGGCGCCGCTTGAGAAATGGATTCACCATATTCCCCACGATCGGCCCCGGCCGTATGATCGCAACCTGCACCACGATGTCGTAAAACTTTTGCGGCTTCAGCCGAGGCAGGCACGCCATCTGCGCCCGGCTCTCGACCTGGAACATCCCCACCGTGTCGGCTTTTTGCAGTGTGGAATATACGATGGGGTCGTCGGCTGGTAGGTGCGCCAGATCCACTTCTTCTTGGTAATGGTCGCGAATCAGTTCTAGAGAATCTTTCAGCGTTGCCATCATGCCCAAGCCAAGCAGATCGACTTTGATGATGCCCATGTCCGCGCAGTCTTCTTTATCCCACTGCACCACCACGCGGTTCGGCATGGAAGCGGGCTCCAGCGGGACGACCGAATCGAGACGCCCCTCACAGATGACCATGCCGCCCGAATGCTGCCCTAAATGCCGCGGCAGATCCTGCGCGGCCAGACACAGCTCGAAATATTTGCGCATCCGCGGATGCGTAAGATCGAGCCCGGCATCGCGCAGACGGCGATCGAGCGCATCGTTCTCGTCTTTGAATTCCCAGGTGGCCACCGCCGCCGAAATTCGCTTCAGCGTCTCCGGATCGAATCCCAGCGCCTTGCCCATTTCGCGCGCGGCCATGCGATTGCGATACGTGATCACGTTGGCGGTCATGGCCGCTCCGCGCTGTCCATAACGCTGATAGACGTACTGGATAACGCGCTCGCGTTCGGCGCCGCTGGGCAAATCGAGATCAATGTCCGGCCACTCGCCGCGCTCTTCGGAAAGAAATCGCTCAAACAATAGTTCCATGCCGATCGGATCCACCGCCGTGATCCCGAGCGAGTAGCAAACCGCGCTATTGGCGGCCGATCCGCGACCCTGCGCCAGAATTTTCTGTTCGCGGCAAAAGCGCACCAGGTCCCAGACAATCAGGAAATATCCGGCAAGTTTCAGATGTTCGATCAAGTTCAATTCGCGTTCGATCTGCCGGCGCGCCCGCTTCTTCAGTTCCGCATCTGCCCGCCCATACCGGCTCTGCATTCCTTCCCGCGTGCGCTCCCGCAGAAACGACACCATGGTTTCCCCCTCGGGCACGGGATAGCGCGGAAACTCATATCCCAGGTCGTTCAGCGTGAACTCAAGCCGTGCAGAAAGTTCAACCGTGTTTGCAATGGCCTTCGGCAGATCCGCAAAGAGCGCTCGCATAGCCGTGGGAGACTTGAGATAGCACTCGGCATTACGCGCCAGCAAACGTCCGGCAGTGGCCAGCGTGCGATGATGCCGCAGCGCGGTGAACGCATCCGCCAACTCGCGCTCGCGAGGCGCCGAATAGTTCACGCCATTGGTCGCGAGTAGCGGCAGTTGCAAAGCTTCCGCAATCTCGATCGCAACCCGGTTTCGATACTCTTCCTCACGACGAAAATGCCGTTGCAATTCGACGTAAACATTAGACTGGCCAACAGTAGACTGGCCGACATTAGACTGGCCAAAAATTTCTGTAAGCCGCTTTACCGCTGCGAACGCCGCTTGCGGTCCACCCTGCTGGAGCGCCGCAGCCAGCGGTCCTTCTTCTCCACCGGTCAGGCAAATCAAACCGTCCGCGTGCTCGAGAAAATCCGAACTCGACGCGAAAGCTCCTTCTTCATTCTTGCGTCCAACCCGCAACTTCATTTTCGTAATCAGGCGGCAGAGATTTTGATATCCAGTGCGCGAAGCCACCAGCAGCGGGAGACGACATTCAGTGGCCAGTGGCCAGTGATCAGTGGTCAGTACGAAACCGGACGATTCTTCAACACCGACGCGCCTTTCGAATGGACGCAGGGCGAGCCTCGGCATGGGGCCGTTTGATCTGACCACTGACCACTGGCCACCGGCCACTGTCACTTCCGCCCCAATATGCGCCTTGATCCGCGCCTTTTTTGCGGCGAGATGGAAGCGCGGCGAGCCGTACACTCCATCGCGATCGAGCAATGCCATCGCCGACATTCCCAGGTTCGCGCACACCGCGATCAGTTCCTCGGGAATCGAAGCCCCTTCGAAAAAGCTGAACGCGGAGCGGGAATGGAGTTCGATGTACATCAGCTTTCAGCTCTCAGCTATCAGTTATCAGTTTTCAGTTGGCTCTTATAACACTGAGAACGGGAACTGAGAACTTGCTCTCAGTCATACGTTCCTTCTACAAACCAGTTTCCACTTAGCTTGTCTTGCACTAAGCGATACAATGCGAGTCCATTTTCGGCGGGGATGGCGATGTCCCATTCCTCGCGCGACCAGCCTTCCTGTTCCGACCAGTCGCCGGAAGAACGCCAGGGGCCGGCGGTCCAGACGATTTCGCCGGCAATGTCCTCGCGCTCGCGGCATCGCATGCGCACTGGCTTCGCTTCGCGCAAAGTAACCGTTACGCCGAGCGGCGGACGAAACAGGCGCAGAGCAATCACGGCGCTCATTTTTTTGTGGGCGTTTTCTTTTACGCTTTCTTCGAACTTTTCTTCGAGTTCACATGCGCGGACATTTTCTGGCATGAACATATCCTTTTTTCGATTCCCAGACTGCGGCTCTGCGGGCGCGAAGTGCCGCACTGCAAATGCGCCTTCGCGATGCGTATCCAGTAACTCCACCGATCCCACTCTTCCCTCGCCGACAATTCCTGTGATGCGCGCCAGCGTCAGCTCCAATTTTTCGGGCTCAGGAAAAACCGGCTGAAACAATCCACTCTGCAGGGCTCGCGGACGCGCCGGCTCGGCCGACAAATGAATTTTCACGATGGGCGCTCCCGGCGGATGCGCCTGCAAATCAAGCTGCAACAATTTGAGAAACACTTTCGCGTCCAGCATGGGCGTGGGGAGCCGCAGAGTGCGGGTAAACGTCTGGGTGAAAAATGCGCAGCCGGTCGGCTGCGGTGCTGCGAGTTCCAAATTCAGACGCAGCTCCTGCACCGCCAGCGCCCGCGCTCGCAATCGCGCGCACACTTGCTCCAACATGCGGTTCAGCAAAAACGCCAGCGGTTCCAGCAGCACGATGGGATATTCCAGCTCCACACTCTCGGCAAAAATCAGCCGCGGTTCGAGTACGCGCAAGTTGCGCGACGCCGCGCCCCGCGCCAGCTTTTGCAGACGGATTCCCTGCTGTCCCAGGCGCTCGCTGACCGGAAGTTCGGGAAGAGCGGCCAACGCGCGCAGCTTGCGAATGCCCCAGCGATCGAACGTTTCAGCCCAGCGTGCGGCCTCCTCCGCATCGAAAGAAAAACTTTCCAGCAACACCTCGACCGGCAGAACTCCGAGCCACTCGGCTTCGCGTCCTTCAGGAATCAAAGTCACGCCGGAAAAACCGCGGGCTGCGAGCAAAGCAGCATCCGGATTCGCGGCCACGGCAAGGTTCGCTTCCAGTCCCATCTGCGAGACCCGCTGCGCCAGATCGCGGGCAATCTTCGGCAGCGGACCCAACAACGGCTCAAGCCCGGCAAGGTTCAGAAGCACGATTCCGGGCGAGGTGTCTTCCACTTCCGGAGAGAATGATTGCGCGCAATCGAGCAGTGCGGCGTGCGCGGATGTTTCCTGCGACTCCGAGCGCGCACGCAGCACCAGGTTTTCCCAGGCTTCCAGTTGCGACTTGGTTGCACCTACCTCCACGCCGGTTTGCCGCGCTCTTTCGTTGAGCGCCATAACTTTCTCCAGCGGAGGCCGTCCGGTGAGCACCGCGACCGAGCGGGCACGTAACTCGGGCTCAAAGCGAATGATCGCTTGTACCGAAAAATCGGGGATGAAGATGCAGGCAAACATGGGAGACCAGTTGTCAGTTGTCAGTTGTCAGTTGTCAGTTGTCAGTTGTCAGTAATCAGTGAACTCGTTTTAGAATTCCGTGGGTGCCATCGCGTGCTTTCTGTGCCAGGGCGGGTTTTCATCCCGCCCATGTTGCTCGGCTGCTAAAACTCGCTGCCGATTGCACCGGCTTTCGTTCAAGCCGCGAGCGCATCAATTCCGCCCTGATCTCGAACTGATCCAACAATTCTGAATGCGCCGGCGGATTTCCTGAGAGCTGAGAGCTGACAGCTGACAGCCCTTTCCCTGAGACCCGCGAGCGGACCGCGGAAACTCTAAGCAGCACCGACGAGCAACTGCCTGCAATCGGCTGCTGTTCCAAAACCAGCAGCGCCGTCGGCGTGTGCTCAATCGCACGGCGGAAGCGGAACCATGATGCCAAAGGAATTCGCCGCGCGCTCGGCACCGGTACATCGCCGAGATCGAGAACAATCATTCCGAAACCATTACTCTGCAGCAGCAGATCGGTGACTTTCAGCATTTGCCCCAGCTGCGATTCCCAGCGCGATATGCCTGAAGGCATACCCCGATACGAATCGTCAGTTTTTCTGCAGCCGGTTAGCGCAGCCGAAGGCTGCTTGCGCGAGGGATATTTTTCTCCGCAGCGCACCCACAGCAAACGGCTCATCTCCATGCCGGCAGCCGCTGCTGACGCGGGATCGAATGTATCGCTCGGATCCACCAGCGCACAAACTTCTCCGCGTTGTGTAGCGCGGGCCAGCGCGAAAAGCAGCACGCTGGTCCTTCCCGATGACGCCGTGCCGCAGATTTCTGTGAGGCATCCACGAGCGAAGCCGCCGGTCAGCGAGTCCAGTTGTGGAATCCCGCTCGAAACCATTTCCGGCGACGGACGCCCGTCGAGGCGCGAAGCGGGAACGACCGCTGTCAGCTTTGGGATTGCTCCGACCTGGGCCAAAAGCTCCGCTGTCTTCTTTGCTGCCTTTTCCTTGGCGACCTTCTTCGTGGTCGAACCCGGAGAAGACTGCGGAGAAAAAATAAAAGGGCGACCCGTGGCCGCCGATGAAAAAACTAAAGAGGCAGACATACTTTTCTCGCAATTGTCAGGGAACGCGAAGGGCGGGATCAGCCCGGGCGAGAACTGCTATGTTCGCTTTTTATTCGCCTGTAGAAGTATCGCTCCGCGGCCTGCCGTTGTCAAGGCGGTTCCGTGCGAATCATCAGCCAGAACTTCAACTTGAAGATTTACAATGCTTTGCGAAGAAATTTCGCGAGCGAAAGAATTGAAACAGAATTGGTAGCGCTACCGGGAAGCTATCCGGGGATGTCAGATTCCAGGATTCTAGTTTCTACGATCCGGTCTCGGCCCTGCGCTATCCTGCGCCGGTCGGCCCGGTTCAGCACCGATCTCGGGTGGTGTGTCTATTGCTTAGGTTGAAAGGCAGGTGGACCTGGAGCGGGTTCCACGTGCACGAGGACGTCAGCAACCCAGTTCAATTGACGGCGTATGGCAAACCGTACCTCATGGGCAATATCGTGTGCCTGACGGACCGTCATTTCCGGGTCGACCTCCAGGTGCAGATCAACGTGGTATTGAAGTCCTGTGTTGCGGGCGAACAGCTTTTCCACTCCCGTAGTGCCAGGAACGCTGAGCGCGACTTGCCGGATCTGATCGAGAAGATCGGGACCAGGCATGGCGTCTGCTAACCGGGAAGAGGTGTCTTTGGCGACTCTGATTCCGATAAATACCACGATCAAGCCCACCGCAACACCACCATAATGATCGGCAGCAAGAAAGCGGCCAGGATCCCACAGAGTCAGTCCGAGCGCTGCCATGGCAGCGCCGGCCGATATGATATCTGCGAAGTCGTTCCACGCGTCAGCAATGATGGACGCGCTGTGGATGCGCCGGCCAAATCGGAACTTGACGATCGACAGCACAGCCTTGGCTATCAGCGAGATGAGCAAAGGGATTAAACCATAGGCGGCCGGCTTGGAGTGGATCGATCCAACATGCTGGAGCGACCGATAGCAGATCCCGATCCCGCCCAGAAACAGGATGATGCCGACAAACAAACCCGTGAGAGTCTCATAACGGCCGTGCCCATACGGGTGTTTTTTGCTCGCAGGTCGCGCAGCAATGATGAAGCCCAAAAGGACGAACCCGGAAGCGATAACATCACCCGCGGACTCCAATCCATCGGCGACCACCGAGGTTGAACTGGCCAACGAGCCGACAACGATTTTGCCGACGGCAAGCAACGCGCTGACCAGAATGCTGGTCAATGCAATGCGCTTCCCGATCTGCATGCTCGATGCTGCCAAAGCTCTGCCTCAGCGACAGTGTAGCAATGCGAACAGAAGTCGGCATGAAAAGGTCTGTAGCCGCCGTGCTTGGAGTGGGCTTCCTCATGCCCTCTTCGGCTGCGGCTTATCCAGGTACTTGATCAGTAGTACTTCGTTTCCATCTTGGCCATAGATGACCTGATCCACCAGTTTTTGGGCGAGCAGGATTCCGAAGCCGCCGGGACGCAATCCGAGTTCGTCGCGGACCGCGACATGACGAACGGGATCGTCGTCGGGATTGGCCACGGCTGCATGGGAGATCTCGTCGAGCGTGAATCCAGGTCCCGGGTCTGAGATGCGACAGGAGACCATGCGGCGTGCCCGGACATACTCGACGTCCACGTAAGTCTCGGGATCGAAGCCTCCGCCATGCTCCATCGCGTTGAGCAATATCTCGCGGAATGCCATGCCGACCTGCTCCCGTTCTGCGCTAGGCAGGTCAGAGATTTCCTTCATGAATTGGAGCAAGCGATCAGCGGTTCTTACCTGGCAGCGGACTTTTAACTTGATCCACTCCGCCGTCGACGACTGGAGTTCGATTCCATCATCCCAACAGGGTGCATCGGTCGCCATTTGGATCATGTTCCCCAGTTGCTCGAACGAGTAAGGCTTCGAGAAGAAACTGAAAGCATGCTCGCGCATCGATGCCAGCACATCCGCCGGCGTACTTTCATTCGCCAAAATAATGAGGCGCGTGTGCGGCCAACCAAGGCGAATCTTGCGCAGCAACTCAACATCTTCCGCGCCGGATGTGCTTTCGCTGGTGACAATGAGTTCGAACGCTTTTCCTTTCGTGGCTTGCAGCGCGGCCTGGTTGGTGGGTACATGCCGGATTGTCCAGATGCCAGGCTTCAGGATCTTCACCAGCAGATCGCTCACGTCGGGATCGGCATCAACGACAAGCGCGTCTCGAATGGCGAAGGGTTTCATGGCGTTCCTCCAAAGGGCCGGATCAGCGTCAATCCTAACTCCCACGAGCCGGCGCAGCAGCGAGGGGCTGCGGCACTCCTTTGCGCGCTAAACCTATGCCTGAAAAAACCTCTCTGCAACTGGCAAATCTGACAGCTCGGCATTGCTGGGCTTGCCATTCCGGTTTCGGAAACCGCCGCGTCACGGACTCGGGCACGGTTTATGACCTTTGCGGGGGGTGAGCGCTGACGCCTTGCAGCAACTATCCACGAAACTGTGGGACCCCCCGTAGACCTAGGGGGTGATCTCGTACACGGCGCCGGCGTTGTCGTTTCCAGTCGCCGTTCAAGGGCTACCGATCGGCAAAAAGCCTGCCGATCATGCGATCGGCAGGCGCCTTGTTGCTCGACTCACCCCAACAGCAAGAGCCGAGAAGCGAAGGCTTGGATAATCTATTACAACAATGTCTATAAATACAATCGATATAATTGACAATCGATAGCGTGCATGATATTCGTTTGCTGGTCAGTGGTTTCAATTCGGCGATTCAGGTCATTCCGAAAAGGCCGCGAGCCCCACGACGCGAAGGATCGCAACCGTGTTAAATTTCACGTTGCAGCGTGAGGTGCATCACAGACAAAAGACAATCGCTATGCATAAATTATTTCACCCCAACAATGGGCTCGCAAGGTGCGGCTCATCCGACCACGACAGCCCAGGGACACGCCGATCTAAGAGGCAAATTGTTCAGGTCCGCGTTCTCCGGGCAAACTTCATTGCACGGCGCCGTCCAACATCATTTCTTACAGCACTGAGGAGCTAATTCGCATGCCTGAAAAAGCTGAAGTCCGTCATACGCTGAGCGAGCAGCAGGCGCGCCAGCTCGCGAATGTCACCAAAACCGTCCCCATGATGGAGACGATCACGCCGCGCTGGCTGGTCACCTTCCTGTCGTGGGTACCGGTTGAAGCCGGCACCTACCGTGTCAACAAAGTGAAGCCCACGCACCCCGGCACCCGGACCATCGAGTGCAGCCCCGATGAAGAGATCGATCTACCCGAGATCTACGTGGACTACGAAGAGAAGCCGCGCGAGTACACGCTGAACGCGGTCACGACCGTGCTTGACGTGCAGACCCGCATCTCCGATCTGTACCGCAGCCCACACGACCAGATTCGCGAACAGCTTCGGCTGATGATCGAAAAAGTGAAAGAGCGCCAGGAGAACGAACTGGTCAACAATGCCGAGTACGGATTAATCAATAACGTTGACGTTGAGTTCCACGTTAAGACCAGAAAGGGAGCGCCCACGCCGGACGATCTGGATGAACTGATTGCCAGGGTCTGGAAGGAGCCTAGCTTCTTCCTGGCACATCCGCGGGCGATCGCGGCTTTTGGCCGCGAGTGCACTCGACGCGGCGTTCCGCCACCGACGGTGAACCTTTATGGCTCACAGTTCGTGACTTGGCGCGGCATCCCGCTGGTTCCTTCCGACAAGCTGGCGATCAAGGGCGAGAAGACGAATATCCTGTTGCTACGCACCGGCGAGAAGAAGCAGGGCGTGATCGGACTGTTCCAACCGGGTCTTCCGGGAGAAGTAACGCCCAGCCTGTCAGTCCGTTTCATGGGCATCAATCATAAGGCAATTGCTTCGTACCTGATTTCGCTCTATTGCTCGATTGCAGCTCTCACGGAAGATGCAATCGGTGTGTTGGAGGGCGTCAATGTCGATCAATATCACGAGTACAAGTGATCGCTTAGCGACCGACTCGCAGACATCGTCTTCCACGCAAGAAGAAGGCAAGCAGAAGTACGCAGGCATGTCGGCGCCGATGGCTGCACTACCCGATCCGGCAGTGATTGCGAAGCTCGCGAACGAGTTTTTTGCAGCGCTGCCGGGAGCGCCGGCGACTCCCTCGGTGTCGTCGGTTTCGCCGAATGAGGTCGATCTGCGCGCAGTTCCCGGAGCGGCGCCGCGAGCTGCTGCTCCGGATTATCCGCGAGAGGTGTTCTCGTTTCCCGCGGCGCCAAACCCGCGCTCAGTTCCCGGAGGGCCGCAACTGTCTTCATCGCCGCCCACCGGCGCGCTGAATGAGGCCGATTTCCGTGCGATCGCCGCTTCGCTGGCGGGCGCAACGTCGCTCGTACCTGGTTCAGCCGCTCAGCATCCACCGGGGATACCTGGCTCTTCGCCGACTTCTGTCGACGGAGGGAAGGGTGGGCCTTGGGCCGCGGCGCCGCAGATTCCGCCTGCAGCTGAGATCTATTCCTTTCCCGGTGTCCCAGCCATGCCTGCGTCACCACCGACCGCTCCGCCGAGCGGGTCGGACCTGGCAGCAGCCTCGGCCTCGCCTGCGGGGCCAGGCGATTCTGGCGATGCCAGCAGAACTGACCCATGGGCCGCAGCTCCCAATTTTGCGGGGTTAAACGACGTATTCTCTTTCCCACGCGTACCGGGCGTTTCGGTCCCCGGCGTTCCGGAAGCGGATGCATCGCAGCCGAGCGTACCGGCGTCGCAGCCCATTCTCGGTGCGGCACCTGCCGTGCCGGGCGCCGCGCCTCCGACGAATGCAGCGGAATCGACTTTCGCTGTCCCTAAGTCCGCTCCGTCATTTGCGATTCCGGAAGCCACTGCCGATTCGGCCGGTGCGGAAAAAGCTGTGTACCCGGGCAAGGCGACGAAATTTCCGCCAGTCAGCGAGATGTTTTCTTTTCCCGGAGTGCCGGGTGCGCAGTCGCCTCCCGGAGTACCAGTTCTGCCTTCGTCAATACCGACGAAGTCTCCAAGTGAAACCGACCTGCGTGCGCTTGCGACCGCACTCCCTGGTGCTTCCGCAATCACGGCACAGGTTCCCGGCGTTTCGCCGCCGGCGGTTCCCGGTTCGTCCGCCAATATTCCCGATGCGGAGAGATTAGCGTCGCGGGGCACCACTCTGCCACCAGGTGTCGAGTCCGTCGAACTCCGCCCGGATCTGGAGCCAGGCGAACTCGGGGTCGCCAAGCGTCCGCTCGATCCGCGGTTGGTCCGCCAGGATTTCCCTATCTTGCAGGAGCGGGTCCACGGCCGGCAGTTGATCTGGCTCGACAACGCCGCCACCACGCAGAAGCCGAATGCGGTAATTGACCGCCTGGCGTATTTTTACCGGCACGAGAATTCCAACGTCCATCGGGCTGCCCACACGCTTGCGGCGCGGGCCACCGATGCCTATGAGAGCGCCCGCGAGAAGACGCGCCGGTTCCTGAATGCTTCTTCGACGCGCGAGATCATCTTCGTTCGCGGCACGACCGAGGGTATCAACCTGGTCGCGCAGGCATGGGGACGCCGCAACGTTCAGCAGGACGACGAGGTGGTCATCACCTGGCTCGAGCACCATGCCAACATCGTCCCGTGGCAACAGCTGTGTTCGGAAAAAGGCGCTCGCCTACGCGTTGCGCCGGTAAATGATCGCGGCGAAATCATCCTCGAAGAGTACGAAAAACTGCTGAGCCCGCGCACGCGTATCGTGTCATTCAGTCATGTGTCGAACGCGCTCGGCACGATCACACCCGCGCGCGAAATGGTCGAGATGGCCCATCGCCATGGGGCACGTGTGCTGGTCGATGGCGCACAAGCTGTCTCCCACATGCGGACGGATGTGCAGGCGCTCGACTGCGATTTCTATGTGTTCTCTGGACACAAGGTCTTCGCTCCCACCGGAATCGGCGCTGTTTACGGAAAGCTCGACCTGCTCGAGACCATGCCGCCCTGGCAGGGCGGCGGCAATATGATCGTGGACGTCACCTTCGAGAAGACCACTTACAACGTACCACCGGCGCGGTTTGAAGCGGGCACTGGCAATATCGCGGATGCGGTTGGGCTGGGCGCTGCACTCGACTACGTCGAACAGGTCGGCATGGAAAGTATTGCCGCATACGAGCATGAGCTCCTGAACTACGCGACCGCGGGACTGCTCACGGTACCGGGTCTGCGGCTGATCGGAACGGCGCGAGAAAAGGCAGGCGTGTTGTCTTTTGTTCTCGATGACGTGCGTACCGAGGACGTGGGCGTTGCGCTCAACCTGGAAGGCATCGCAGTACGTTCTGGTCACCACTGTGCTCAGCCGATTCTGCGGCGAATGGGCGTGCACAGCACGGTGCGTCCGTCACTGGCGCTCTACAACACGTACGAGGAAATCGATGCGCTCGTGGCTGCGCTGCTGCGGCTGCAGGCGGATCGGGGACATCGCACCTTGTGATCTGGGCGGGGACGCGGGAAACGCCTCTCCGCTCGTCCCCTCCTCCCCTCCGCGAACCTGAATCTGGTAATCGATGTCTTCCATCTTACTTAGTCACATCGTTTTAGGCGACTGTGTTACGGGATGGTGCAAGTGATTGATAGCAGAAAGGTTGTGTTGGTAGCGCTACCGGGAATCGAACCCGGGTTTGAAGATTGAGAATCTTCCGTCCTAACCCCTAGACGATAGCGCCAAACATTGATTCTATTGACTTTAACTACGTTTACCCTTCAACGCTGGCAGTGAGTTTACTCTATCTTTACCCATTTGGGGAAGGCTTGCGGTCTCCCATTTCTGCATTGCCGTCGTCAGGTCCGCCGTTGAGGCTACCGCGCAGCTGTCGAACACAGAGCGAGTCTTCCAGCCGCCGATTTTCATGATGACTGTCTCTGGCCCACCGGCCTGTAGCAGATTGCGGGCCGCACTTCGCCGCAGATCGTGCAAAGTGAGCCCTTCATAACCTGTGTCGTACTTGCCTTCGACCTTGATAATACGACCCAGCTCGCAGGCAGCACAAGCCTATAACCGAAGCGGGATTTCTGGCGCGCGTGTCGGGAACGAAGACCGGGTTGTAAGCGCCAAACGTTGCCTACGTTAACCATGCGCTACAAGCCTCGCTATCGGACTCGCGAAGCGTACCCAAACCACTGTGATTGCCATCACCACGGCGAGTGACCATGAGCACTTTCGCGTTATGGGCACGGCGGCTAGTGTAAAGCGATCTTGTCGATTCGAGCGCCTCTGGAGCTACATGCATGGACCAACCCTTTCGCTGGGACCATAGGTACAGTGTCAACATCGCTGAGATGGATCATCAACACCAGCGGCTCTTTCGCATGGTTGCCGAACTGGAGCACGCGCTCCGCACGGGCCGCGCTGACTCCATCATCGATGAGGTCTTAGAGAAGGTTATTCAGCACACGATCAGCCACTTCGCCGCCGAAGAAGACCTCATGCAGCAGCACGGATTCCCCGGCTTAGCCGCCCATCGCTATGACCACCAGACGCTCGCCCAACAACTCGCCGCACTCAACCTGTCGAACTTGGCGGGGAGGCCCGACATTCCACCTGCCCTTTTGATTTTCCTGCAGGCCTGGTTGCGGGACCACATCCTCAAAACCGACAAAGAATACAGCGCATTCCTCAACGCCCGAGGAGTGTCCTGAACTCGCTGATTATGCAGGTTGTTATTCGAGGGCGAATCACAATGGCCATGCCACTCTCCGCCGGCTCGAGACATCCCTCCCGCCGTGACCTAGCTCACAGACGAGCGAAAGTGGCGCCAGTAGAGTTAGAGTGAATACATTCTCCAGGGAAGGTGCTTCAGGCATGTCTACGATCGTTTCCCCAACCAACACGCGGGTTTTGAATTCCAGTCTGGCGCAGAGGATCATGAGCGCCGAAGAGGCTGCGGCCCTTATCAGGTCCGGCGACCAGATCGGCATGAGCGGCTTCACGGGGTCTGGTTATCCCAAGGTAGTTCCGATACAGCTGGCACGCCGCATTGCGGACGCGAACTTTCGCGGGCAGAAGTTTCAGGTCAGCGTCTTTACCGGGGCTTCCACCGGCCCCGAACTGGATGGAGCGCTCGCCATGGCGGGAGGCATTCATCTGCGCCTTCCCTACCAGTCCGATCCCGAAACCCGCAAGCGTATCAACGCGGGCGAAATGGAATACATGGACATCCACCTCAGCCATGTCGCCCAGTTCGTTGAATATGGATTCCTGGGCAAGCTCGATGTCGCGCTCATCGAAGTGACCGCTGTGCTGGAGGACGGACGGCTGGTGCCGAGTTCATCGATCGGCAACAACAAGACTTGGCTCGATCAAGCGGAGCGTGTGATCCTCGAGGTCAACTCGTGGCAGCCGGCGGCATTGGAGGGCATGCACGACATCTACTACGGCCTGCAGCCGCCGCCGAATCGCGGACCGATTCCACTCGTGAGTCCCGGCCAGCGCATTGGCACGCCGTACCTCGAAGTTCCTCCGGAGAAAATCGTCGCCATCGTGCTCACGGATTCTCCCGACCGCAATAGCGCCTTCAAACCTCCCGATGCATCTTCCAAGCTTATCGCCGGCCACATCCTCGAATTCCTCGGCTGGGAAGTAAAGAAGGGCCGTATGCCGGCACATCTGCTCCCGCTGCAATCCGGCGTCGGCAACATTGCCAACGCGGTTCTCTTTGGGCTTGAGGAAGGCCCCTTTGAAGGGCTGACTTCCTACACGGAAGTCATTCAAGACGGCATGATTCGTCTGCTGAACTCGGGCAAGCTAACTACCGCCTCAGCCACGGCATTCTCGCTCGGCCCCGAGATGATGACCGAAGTGAATGCCAATATGGCCAGTTACCGTGACCGCATCGTTCTGCGCCCGCAGGAGATCTCCAATCATCCCGAGATCATTCGCCGCCTCGGCGTAATCGCCATGAACGGCATGATCGAAGCCGACATCTACGGCAACGTCAACTCGACGCATGTCATGGGATCGCGCATCCAGAACGGCATTGGCGGCTCCGGCGACTTTGCCCGCAACGGATATCTCTCGATCTTCATGGCTCCGTCGACGGCGCAGAAGGGAACCATCTCGACCATCGTTCCCATGGTGTCGCATGTCGACCACACCGAACATGACGTGCAGGTCATTGTCACCGAGCATGGACTGGCCGATTTGCGCGGACTCTCGCCCCGTCAGCGCGCCCACATCATCATCGAGAAGTGCTCCAATCCCGACTACAAGCCTTTGCTCATCGACTATCTCAACCGGGCCGAGCGGCTTTCGTACGGCAAACATACGCCGCACCTGCTGACGGAATCGCTGGGCTGGCACAACCGTTATCTGCGAACCGGAAACATGCATCCTCACGAAGAAAACTGAAGAGGAGAACTGAAGAGTAGTCACGAGTTATAAAGAGGTAAAGGGACCGCGCTCCCGCGCGAACGACTTCTCGTGCCCGATTCAGGGGAACTTGCCAAGGACCAAGGGTCTGAGGCGTACCATTGCGTATGAGCAGAATACATCCACGATCCTACGACTCAGACCCTTCTGATCCTTCTGATCGGCCGGTCGCCGCCGATGTCCTCCTTCGACAAGAGCCAGACGAGGAAGAAGAGGAAGAAGAAGACGACAACGGCAAGAAAGATGAAGATGATGATGATGACGACGCGACCGACGACGGCTACTCGGAGTGAGCGCGCTCTTACTTATTTTAGTGGGTGAAGGATGAAGCGTGAACGTTTCGCCAAGGTAGTCGAGGAGGCGCTCGACTCGCTCCCACAGGAATTTCGCAGCCGCATTCGTAATGTTGCTGTTCTGGTGGAGGATCTGCCGCCGCACCAGCCCTCACCGCGGGCGGGAAAGCACCGGCAGCTGCTTCTGGGTGTCTTCCATGGCGTGCCCACGACCAGGAAGAGCATATTTGACCTGCCGGCGGGGCCCGATCACATCGTGCTTTATCAGAAGAATATTGAAGCGGTCTGCTCCAGCGAGGCCGAGGTCCGCGAACAAATCCGCCTGACGGTCATCCATGAATTGGGCCACTATTTCGGGCTGGATGAGGAACAACTGAAAGACGTCTAGCGAAGATGAAGCTTCGCGATCCTCGATGACGGCACCACGATGTCGATTGGCAGGCGCAAGCGAACCTGCCGCCTTCAAAGGACGGTTGGCAATATCTTCAGCTTTGCCCAGGTAACATTCCGTGAACGAGGACGCGTTCGCAGGCTTCTCCGGCCCGACGTAGATTGTCCGCGCACGATCCTTGACTTGAGCAACAAAGCCGGCAGCGGGATGGACCTCACCCGAAGTTCCTATGGCCATAAAGAGAGTGCATCGATCGAGTGCGCGATAGATTCGATCCAATTCAAACGGCACTTCGCCGAACCAGCAGATGTGCGGGCGAATCTGGCCGCCGCATTCACACCCGCGAACATCGGCCGGCGGCTCGTAGAGATTCGTGTCGTCAAAAGGAGGGCGGCTGCAAGTGTCGCAGCGGCTCTTGAAAAGCTCTCCGTGCATGTGGACAACTTTTCTCGAACCTGCCTGCTCGTGCAGGCTGTCCACGTTCTGGGTGCAGGTGAAAAGGCGCTCTTGCAAGGCGTTTTCAAGTTTCGCAAGGGCGAAGTGCGCTGGATTCGGTCTGGCTGACGACGCAGCCCGCCGCCGCATGGAATAGAACTCCCACACCAGGCGGGGATCATGGCGCCAAGCTTCGGGTGAAGCGACCTCCTCAATCCGGTAACTCCGCCAAAGGCCGCCCACGCCACGGAAAGTCGGAATGCCGCTTTCCGCGCTTACTCCCGCTCCGGTGAGAACGAATACTCGGTCAGAGGAAGAAAACGTGAGAATTTATGAAAAGTGTACGCCAGCAGCCCGTGGCGAAAGTGAGATCCCGCTCTTCAATTCGCTCGGGATGACTCTCACCACGGGTTCCTAGTCCCGGCTTTTTGTGCTACCACACGAACAGGCGGGCACCGTCCCCGGGGGAGCGGACCCTCCCAACCTGGACAGCACCATCTTGACTGGCTTGACCGGAAGCCAGGTCATCACCCTTGCCTACCGTGCTCGGGAGGTACTGTACTGCGGTGCTGAGCTCTTCGATCTCTACGGCGCGATGGCGGTTCATGATCTCAGCCGCCGTGTCGGCCTGGTTGCCCGAACCGGTTGCGAAAACCATGACTCCCCCATGCCGTAACCCTCGCACGTAAGCTTCCGCGTCCGCTTCGGAGGCCCCGATCGCCTTGAGGTCCCGAATCAGGTCCACTTCAAAATCAGTATGTGGAGTGCTCATGACTCCGCTGCCCGCCATCTCCCGCGGCTCGCGTAAAACACGAACGTCCTTCTGCGGGAAACCGCTGGATTTGAGATCGCGCACGACCTCGTCGACCGCGACTGGATTCTCAAACAAAGCAACTGCCGTTTTTGCCATATTGGCCTCCATCAATTTCATCTGCAACGCTGAATTCGAGTTGCATCAGAGCGGCTACAGGTAGGTTCGTCGCCACAAGTAGACGGTCTGGCCGGCGAACGCGCTGCTCTCTTCGCCCCCCAGTAGACTCGCGCATTTCCTCTCGAAAAACTGTGCAGAATGGCTCACTTCCAGAACTTCCTCCTGGGCTATAATTTTTGGCTATTCGGAGCCGGACAAGGAGATTCCTTTTGACCGTTGACACCAACGAGCATCCCTTCATCGACCGCGACCATCAGCTCCCGGCTCACGGTTCAGAAGCTCACCGACATAAGGTAATGTGGGTCGTCATCTGGATTCTTTTGCTGCTCCTCCTTGTGCTTGCAGTCGTGCTGGTATGGCACCACCTCGTCAGCGCGAAAAAAGTCGCGCCCGCGCCGCCGAAGATCACGATTACGACCGCGACGGCTAAAAAAGGGGACATCGGCGTTTACCTTGATGCCATCGGCACGGTGACTCCGGTTTATACCGATTCGATTTCCAGCCAGGTGAATGGCTTGGTCATTGCCGTCCACTATACGGAGGGTCAACTGGTGAGTAAGGGCGATCCGCTGGTCGACATCGATTCGCGCACGTACCGCGCGAATCTTTTGCAGGCGCAAGGCGCGCTCGAGCGAGACCAGAACGTGCTGGCACAAGCCCAGATGGACCTGGAGCGCTACCGGGAAGCGTGGGCGCGCAACGCGATTGCAAAGCAAATTTTGGATGACCAGGAAAAGCTCGTACTGCAGGACGAAGGCACAGTAAAGAACGACCAGGGAACGGTGCAATACGACCAGGTTCAGGTCGAGTACTGCCACATCACTGCTCCCATTGCCGGGCGGGTGGGTTTACGGCTGGTGGATCCGGGCAACGTGGTGCAGTCTTCTGGAACCGCAACTCTGGCCGTCATTACGCAGTTGACGCCCATCACCGTAATTTTCACCATCCCGGAAGACAGTCTGGGCCCGGTTCAAGCTCAATTGAACAAGAAGGCTAAGCTCGCCGTCGATGCCTTCGATCGTACGGCGCAGAAAAAAATCGCCAGCGGCAAGCTGCTGACGCTCGACAACCAGATTGACACTACAACGGGAACGGTAAAAGCACGAGCCGTCTTCGACAATAAGAATGATGCGCTCTTCCCCAACCAGTTCGTTAACACGCGGCTGCTGGTGAATACGCTGCAGGGAGTGACGACGGTTCCAGCATCCGCCATTCAACAAAATGGCCAAGCGTCGTTCGTGTATGTGATTCAGAACAACATCGCACATATGCGCAGCATAAAGCCGGGAGTCACAGACGGCGGTTCAACGCAGGTTGATGGCATCAATCCTGGAGACGTTGTCGCCAACAGCAGCTTCGATAAGTTGCAGGACAACACCGCGGTCGTCATTTCCAACAAAGCTCCGGCCGGCACTTCGGCCAGCGCTCCGGCCACGCCTGCCGCGGCCAGCACGAGCGGGAGCACCACCCCGTGAGCCCATCTCGTCCGTTTATCTTGCGGCCGGTTGCGACCTCTTTGCTGATGGCTGCAATCCTTTTGGTCGGCATTGTTGGTTATACCCAACTGCCAGTCTCCGCCTTGCCGGAAGTCGATTATCCGACCATTCAGGTGCTCACGTTTTATCCCGGAGCAAGCCCGACGGTGATGGCGACGACGGTGACGGCGCCACTGGAGCGCCAATTCGGCCAGCTGCAGGGTTTAAGCCAGATGACCTCCACCAGTTCCGGCGGATGTTCCGTCATCGTGCTGCAGTTCAACCTCACTCTGGATATTGATGTCGCTGAGGAAGAGGTGCAGTCCGCCATCAACGCGTCGCAGAGTCTTTTGCCATCTATTCTGCCCTCGCCGCCGATCTACAGTAAGACGAATCCAGCCGATGCCCCGGTGCTTACGCTGGCCATCACCTCAAGTGCCATGCCGCTTTCTCAGGTCGAGGACCTGGTGGACACGCGCCTTGCGCCTAAGATTTCGCAGCTCAACGGTGTCGGCCTGGTAACCATCAGCGGCGGCCAAAAGCCCGCCGTCCGCATTCAAGCGAACCCCACGGCTCTGTCATCCTACGGCATCAACCTGGAAGACCTGCGCACGGCGCTGACCCAGGCCAGTGTGAACGCCGCCAAAGGAAACTTCGATGGGCCGCGCCAGGATTACCAGATCGACGCCAACGATCAACTGGTCACCAGCGACGACTATGGGAAGGTTGTCGTTGCCTACCGTAACGGCGCGCCGGTGATGCTGACCGACGTGGCGGGCATCGTGAATGGCGTAGAGAACAATAATCAGTCAGCGTGGATGAATCAGACCCCGGCGGTCATCGTAAACGTGCAACGCCAGCCCGGGGCCAACACCATCAGCGTGGTCAAGAGCATCAAGCAACTACTGCCGCAGCTTCAGGCCAATCTGCCCATGGGCATTCAGGTGACCACGCTCACCGATCTCACCACCTCCATCGAAGCATCGGTTTCCGACGTTGAGTTTGAATTGCTGTTGACGGTCGGACTCGTCGTGCTGGTCATCTTCCTCTTCTTGCGGAGTCTCTATGCCACCATTATTCCGAGCGTGGCTGTGCCGCTGTCGCTGATTGGCACCTTCGCGGCGATGTACATCCTGGGTTACAGCTTGGATAACTTATCGCTGATGGCGCTGACTATCTCCACCGGCTTCGTGGTCGATGATGCCATCGTGATGATCGAGAACATCTCGCGCTACATCGAAGCGGGCGATCCACCCATGGAAGCGGCGCTCAAGGGAGCCGAGCAAATTGGCTTCACCATTCTCTCGCTCACCGTGTCGCTCATTGCCGTGCTGATTCCTCTGTTATTTATGGGCGACGTGGTGGGGCGCCTGTTCCGCGAGTTTGCCGTGACCCTGGCCGTCACCATCATCGTTTCGGCAGTGGTCTCGCTTACGCTCACGCCCATGATGAGTGCGCGCATATTGCGGCGCCAGCCAAGAGAGGAGCAGGGACGCATCTATCGAGCCACAGAGCGCGCCTTCGAGGGGATGATCGCGTTCTATGGCCGGACGCTGAAATACGTCCTGCGATTCCAGACGATTACGCTGTTGGTCGCGGTGGCCACACTGCTGCTCACGGTTTTCCTTTACATCATCATCCCCAAAGGATTTTTCCCAGTGCAGGACACGGGCGTCATCCAGGGTATTTCGCAGGCGCCGCAGACGATTGGCTCCAAGGCCA
The DNA here is from genome assembly GCA_050011975.1 of Terriglobales bacterium. GTDB lineage: Bacteria > Acidobacteriota > Terriglobia > Terriglobales > Acidobacteriaceae > Acidiflorens. The sequence continues at coordinate 25,461 of JBEKIB010000031.1, forward strand.
TGGCAAAGAAGCAGATGGACCTGGCAAAGGTAGTTCTGGCTGACCCGGCGGTCGAAAGCCTCTCATCGTTTATTGGCGCCGACGGCACGAATACAACCACGAACAGCGGCCGGATGTCGATCAACTTAAAGCCGCTGAACCAGCGCAAGATGAATGCTTCGGACGTAATCCGGAGGCTCAACTCCAGCGTAAGCCGGGTTCAGGGAATCCAGCTGTTTATGGAACCGGTGCAGAACATTACCGTGGATGACCGGGTAAGCCGCACGCAATACCAGTACACGCTCGAAGACCCTGATGCGAACGAACTGAATGACTGGACCAACCGTTTCGTCGACCGACTGAAGCAGTTGCCGGAACTGGAGGATGTTGCCACCGATCAACAAACAGGAGGGCTGGCTGTATCTCTGGTGATTGACCGGGCCACAGCCTCGCGACTGGGCATCGCGCCGACGACCATCGATAACACTCTATATGACGCCTTTGGTCAGCGGCAGATCAGCACTATGTATACGCAGGTAAATCAGTACCATGTTGTTCTCGAAAGTCAGCCGCAGTTTCAACTGGACCCCGACCAGCTGAACCATCTCTACATCCAGTCCAATGCGTCTTCCGGGGCAAGCGGTACGGGCGCCTCTTCTTCATTCGCTTCGTCGGGATCATCCTCGGCGGGGTCCAATGCGCTGACGGCTTCAGCCCAGTACACTCCAGCGGCAAACACCCTTGCTCCTCCTCTCACCGCGCTTTCGCCGAGCGCCACCTCGACCTCGAGCACGGGAGCAAACTCCGCGGGCGGCACCAGTTCGGCCACAAGCAGTGCCGTGCCGTTGAGCGCTTTCTCGCATTTCGAGAAGACGACCGAGGCGCTCTCCATTAACCACCAAGGTCAATTTCCGGCCATCACCGTGTCGTTCAATCTCGCGCCCAATGCCGCGCTGGGCGAGGCCATTACGGCGGTCGACAAAACGCAGAAAGACATGCACATGCCTCCCAGCCTGCAGGCCGGTTTTCAGGGCACTGCGGCATCATTCACGGCGTCGCTAGCCAATGAGCCGCTGCTCATCCTGGCCGCGCTGGTCACCGTGTACATCGTGCTTGGTGTTTTGTACGAGAGCTTCGTCCACCCGATAACGATTCTGTCCACGCTACCTTCAGCGGGCGTTGGCGCTTTCCTCGCGCTGCTTCTGTTTCGCCAGGATTTAAGCGTGGTCGCAATCATCGGCATTGTCCTGCTCATCGGCATCGTGAAAAAGAACGGCATTATGATGGTCGACTTCGCCCTGGAGGGTGAGCGGAAGCACGGGAAGAACGCGACGGAGGCAATTTACGATGCCTGTCTGCTCCGCTTCCGCCCCATCATGATGACCACCATGGCCGCGCTGCTGGCGGGGCTGCCGCTGGCGCTCGGAACCGGTTTCGGTTCCGAGTTGCGCCGGCCGCTGGGCATCGCCATGGTGGGCGGACTGCTCCTGAGCCAGGTGCTCACGCTTTACACCACGCCCGTCATCTACATCTTCTTTGACAATCTGGCGCAGCGCTTTACGAAAGAATCGAACCCGCCGGAAACCGGGAACGGAGAACTGGCAGGACCTGCATGAACATCTCCGAACCCTTCATTCACCGGCCCGTGGCTACGACGCTGCTCACGGTTGCGGTTGCCCTCGCCGGGGCGATTGCGTTTGAGGTGCTGCCAGTTGCGCCCCTGCCGGAGGTTGACTTCCCAACCATTTCAGTCGGCGCAGGCTTGCCGGGAGCCAGCGCCGACATTATGGCGTCGTCCGTCGCCACTCCGCTGGAGCGGCAGTTAGGTCATATTGCAGGGGTAACGGAGATGACGTCCGCCAGCACCCTCGGCAGCACATCGATCACCATTCAGTTTGACCTCAGCCGCGATATTGATGGCGCGGCGCGCGATGTGGAGGCCGCCATCAATGCGGCGCGTAGCTATCTGCCCGCCAACCTCCCGGGCAATCCAACCTATCGCAAGGTCAATCCCGCCGATTCGCCGATCATGATCCTCGGCCTCACATCGGACAAGTACGGTCCCGATAAAATGTATGATGAGGCCTCCACTGTCCTCGCGCAGAAGTTGTCACAGATCCAGGGCGTAGGGCAGGTCTCGGTCGGAGGGGGCGCGTTGCCGTCCGTGCGTGTGGACGCAAATCCCACACAATTGGCCGGCTATGGACTTACCTTGGCGAATTTGCAGTCGGTGCTGAGCCTGCAGAACTCCGACCTGGCCAAAGGCCAAATCTCCGATGGCACGGTGACCGCGGACATCCTGGCCAATGACCAGATCTCGCGCGCCGCCGACTACAAGCCGCTCGTCGTCGGCTATAAGAACGGCGCGGCGGTCCGCCTCTCCGATGTCGCTGAGGTGACGGACTCGGTCGCCAACGTCCGTGCCGCCGGCTATTTGAACGGCAAGCGCTCGGTTACGGTCATCATCTTCCGCCAGCCCGGCGCCAACATCATTGAGACGGTCGACCGCGTTCGCGCGCAACTTCCGTTTATCCAGGCAACCATTCCGCTCGGCATCGATACCACCATCGTTCTCGACCGCACCACCACGATCCGCGCCTCGGTCAGTGACGTCGAGATGACGCTGCTCATCTCCATCGGCCTCGTCATCCTCGTGGTGTTTGTTTTCCTGCGCAACGGCCGCGCCACGCTCATTCCCGCGGTCGCGGTGCCGGTCTCGCTGGTCGGCACGTTCGCCGTGATGTATCTGTTCGGATACACCCTTGACAACCTCTCGCTGATGGCCATGACCATTGCCACCGGATTTGTGGTCGACGATGCCATCGTGGTGATGGAAAATATCGCGCGCCATCTGGAGGACGGCATGGCGCCTTTTGCCGCGGCGCTGAAGGGTGCGGAAGAAATCGGCTTCACCGTCTTCACCATCAGCATTTCGCTCATTGCCGTCTTTATCCCTCTTCTGTTGATGGGCGGAATCGTTGGCCGTCTGTTCCGCGAGTTTGCCGTCACTCTCTCCACCGCCGTTTTCGTGTCCATGATCATCTCGCTGACCACGACGCCGATGATGTGCGCCTACCTGTTGAAGAACGAGCGCGCGGAAAAGCATGGCCGCATCTACATGGCCAGCGAAAAGGTCTTTGACTGGGTGCTGTCGTTGTATCGCGGCAGCCTGCATTGGGTGCTCGACCATCCGACTCTCACCCTCGTCGTACTCTTCATTACCATCGCGCTCAATGTGGTGCTGATCGTCAAGATACCCAAGGGCTTTTTCCCAGTAGAGGACACGGGAGCGATCACCGGTAGCGTGCGCGGGCCGCAGGATTCATCCTTCCCGGCGATGAACGATTCCGTTCAGCAGATCGGCCGCGTAATCAAGAATGATCCTGCGGTCGAAAATGTAATTGCGTTTACCGGCGGCGGCGGGGCCACCAATACCGGCTCCCTCTACATTGCGCTCAAGCCGCTCGCGCAGCGCAATGTCAGTGCTTCTCAGATCATCGACCGCTTGCGCCCCCAATTGAACCGTCTGCCGGTAGCTTCCGCGTTTCTTCAGGCCGCGCAAGATCTCCGCATCGGCGGCCGCTCCAGCAATGCGATGTACCAGTACACCATCCAATCCGACACGGTGCAGGATCTTTCCAAGTGGGGACCGGTCATACTGGGTGCGATGCAGCGTCTGCCCGGCCTGCAGGACGTGAGCTCAGACCAGCAGAATGGCGGGCTCGATGAGCTGATGACCTATGATCGCGTTACCGCGGCCAAACTCGGCCTTACCGCACAGTCGCTGGACTCAGCGTTATACGGCGCATTCGGCCAATCGGAAGTGTCCATCATTTACACCCAGCTAAATCAGTATTACGTGGTGCTGGAAGTCGCCCCTCAGTATTGGCAAAGCCCTGACGGATTGAAAGACATCTACTTTCAGTCTTCGAGTGGCGGCGGTAACATTCCGCTGCTCGCGGTGGCCAAGGGCCGAGCCAACACCACTCCACTGGCCGTCAACCATACGGGATTATTCCCCTCCGTCACCGTGTCCTTCAACCTCGCGGCGAACGTGTCTTTGAGCGATGCCACCTTGAGCATCACCCAGATGCAAAAGCGGCTGGGCGCGCCTTCCACGCTGCAAGGTTTTTTTGCCGGCACGCTGCAGGCCTACCAGCAATCTCTGGGTACCGAGCCGGTGCTGATTGTGACGGCGTTGCTGGCCGTGTACATCGTTCTCGGAATTTTGTATGAAAGCCTGGTTCATCCCCTGACCATCATCTCCACGCTGCCCTCGGCGAGCGTGGGTGCGATGCTCGCATTGATGCTCTTTAAACAAGATCTGAACATTATCTCCATCATTGGCATTGTGCTGCTGATCGGAATCGTGAAAAAGAACGCCATCATGATGATCGATTTCGCGCTTCAGGCAGAACGCCAGGAGGGAAAGAACACAACCGACTCGATTTTTGAAGCGTGCATGTTGCGCTTTCGTCCCATCCTGATGACTACTATGGCTGCGCTATTGGGCGCTCTGCCGCTGGCACTGGGGACGGGCACGGGATTTGAGCTCCGCCGGCCGCTGGGCATCACCATTGTGGGAGGGCTGATCTTGAGTCAACTGCTCACGCTCTATACCACGCCGGTCGTCTATTTGGCGTTCGACCGCCTGCGACTGCGGATGCTGGGAAGGCGGCACGACGTCGTTAACTATGCGGCCGGACCGGCCCCCAGCGCCACGAATTAATTCGACCGGCTTGCGGAGAAGCCCGCTACCGAATAACTTCATAACTTCAGCGCGCGCGAAACGCTAGCGCCGGCAAGCGGAGCAGTATCCACCGACTTCAAGCCGCGCCACCAGGATGCGAAAGTGGCAATCGCGTTCTAACTGCTTCTGCAAGGACTCGAAAGTTTTGCTGACAAATTCGGTGATTTTTCCGCATCTCAGACAGGCCATGTGAATATGATCGCGGCCCAGCTTGCGCTCGTAGTAATGGCCTTCGCCGTTCAGATGCATCAGATCGAGCTCATCGATCAGTCCCTGGCGCTTGAGCAGGTCGAGCGTCCGGTAGACGGTGCTGCGGTCTACCGAGGCGTCCACAGTCCGCGCCTTGCGCAGGATCTGGCTGGCATCCAGATGTTTGGTCGCGGTCTCAATCACGCTTAGGATTGCGCGGCGCGGACCGGTCATGCGGATCCCGCGTTCGGCAAGTTGCATCTGCAAGCGGCCGGGAATCTCGGTTTGTGGCAGTGGCATTCGTAATCTCCCATTTCCAAGTCGCAACTGATCGCAAAGAGTGTGCGACGGAATTTCAGAACGGCCATTGACAGCGCAAGCAGGCGCACTCTAAGCTGGGATTGTAGCGCTTATTGCGACTTGGTCGCAATTGAATAATCCGCAAGAAAGCTCTTACCGCGCCCCGATAAGCCCTTTTCGCGAGGGAATCGCGGGAACTGAAATGGACAAGTCTCTGGGCTGACGACCGATGCGATCGCACGGGACCCTCCCAGGGATTTCAATGAGGACAAAGGCAGCATGGCTGGTGGTCGTCGGGGTTGTGTCTTCGGATTCTCATCCTCGCTGATAGGGCGCCTCAGGCGCAGTCCCTTATTTGTTTCTTTTGCGCTTCTCATCTTTCTTACCGTGGGTTCATGGGCGGGGGTTGGCGGGAGTGTCTCGGGCACAGTGAAGGATGCGAGCAATGCCGTGGTTCCGAACGCCAGCGTAAACGCAACCAATATCGAAACCGGGATTCAGCATCAGGCCGCAACCAACGGTCAGGGATTCTACTCCTTCGCTCAACTCCCCAGCGGGCGCTACAACATTGTCATCCAAAAAACGGGATTCAAGCCGTATCAGCGGACCGGCGTCGCCGTTGACGCCAACAGCGCGTTGACGGTCGACGCCGTGCTCGCAGTGGGCGCGGAGGGCAACGCGATTACCGTCGCTGAAAATGAACTTCAGGTCGAAACGACGAGTACGCAGGTTGGCGAGGTCATCACCAGCGCGCGACTGTCGGCGGTGCCCCTCAACGGACGGAGCTTTACGGATTTGCTTTCCCTTCAGCCAGGAGTTGCGCCGGCCACCTCGATCACGTCCGACACCGTGGCGGACGTGGGCGCCAGCGCCCTCTCTCCCTCGGGAGACTTGAATCCCGGCACCGTCTCGATCAACGGCCAGCGCGAGTTTGCCAACAGTTTTCTGGTCAACGGAAGCGATGTCGAAGAAGACGTCAACATGGGGGCTGCGATCATCCCCAACCTCGATTCCATTGACGAATTCCGGATTCTCACGAACAACTTCGATGCCGAATACGGAGAGTTCAGCGGCGGCCAGATCAACGTCGTTACGAAGTCCGGCACGAATGCGTTTCACGGCGACGTTTTTGAGTTCGTGCGCAACACGGACCTCGATGCGCGCAACTTCTTTTCTCCCACGCGCGGCGCTTTCAATCAAAACCAATTTGGAGGGACGTTCGGCGGACCTATTCAAAAAAACAAGATCTTCTTCTTCGGAGACTATCAGGGGACGCGATCGACGCAGGGAGTGGACACGAGCCGGATTCCCGTGCCGTCGACGCAAGACCGCACGACAGGCAACTTCGCAGATCTACAGGATAATTCCAGCGGCTTCAACCCATTGGGTTTCTGCGGCACACAGACCGACGCAAGCAACCATCAAGTGTATGAACTCCCTTGCACCGTGAGCGGACCCAACGTGGCCACGATGCTTTCGAAGCGGCTCCCTCACACTGTGGCAAGCGGCGAGCCGTATTACTACAGCGGGAATTACATCGATCCCATCACGGGCAAGGAGGTAAATACAGGACCCTGCACGAGCGGCTCCTCGGCCGCGAACGGATGCGTCTTTCCGAATGCTACTGTCCCTACGAACGCCTGGGTCGCGCCCGGCACGAATCTGTTGAAATATATTCCCCCACCGAATAACTCAAATGGCACATTTTCCACTTCGGCATTCAACAAGACCTTGCGCGACGACAAAGGCGCTTACCGCCTTGACGCCAACACGCGCTGGGGTCTGATGTCAGCCTATTACTTTCTCGACGACTGGTCGCAGAACAATCCTTACCCGGTCGCTCAAGGCGGAGCGAGCGTTCCGGGCTTCAATGCGCTCTATACGGGCCGTGCGCAATTGCTTGGCCTCGGCGACACTAACACGCTGAGTCCAACCGCCGTAAATGAATTTCGCTTCAGTTACTTGCGCGACGCGAATGACCTCGGCCAGCCAATCGGAGGCGTGGGCGTCAGTCTCGCCTCCCAAGGCTTCGGGGTAGATCCAGGAAAAGGGGGAATCGTGCCGCTGTCTCCCAAAACCGAAGGCGTAGAGAGTGTCGCTTTTAACAGCTTCACGATTGGAACCAATACGAATCAGCTCAAACAGATTGGCAACACCTTCCAGTGGCTCGATAATTTTTCTAAAGTGATCGGAACTCACACCATCAAATTGGGCGGCGAGTTCCACTACGATCAGGTCAATGTCAATGCGATCGCTCAGTTCAACGGCAGCTTCTTGTTTTTTGGAAGCGAGACGGGCTCCGATTTCGCGGACTTTCTGTTAGGAGTTCCCACTCAGTACAGCCAGAGCCAGCTTCAGCCTTTTTACGGCCGGAACAGATACGTGGGTATCTACGGGCAGGATAGCTGGCGCGTGAGGCACAGCCTCACGCTGAATTATGGTGTGCGATGGGATCGAATCGAGCCCTGGTATGAGAAGTACAACCAGATCGCGACCTTCGAGCCGGGCAAGCAGTCGGTCGTTTTCCCGGGAGCTCCGGCCGGCATCCTCTACCCCACCGACCCGGGAGTGCCGCGGACCCTGGCGCCTCCCGGAAATCGCGACTTTGCTCCGCGCATCGGAATTGCCTATTCGCCCAGCGCTTCAGGCGATGGCCTGCTCGCAAAAATACTGGGCGGCCACGGCAAGACCAGCCTAAGAGCGAGTTATGGGATGTTTTACACCGCGATCGAGGGAGTTACACTTGGGGTAATGAGCGCGAATGCACCCTACGGCACAACTTACACGAGCCCGGATCCGCCGTTGTTCTCCACGCCGTTTGTCACGGCAGCGAACGGCCAGAATCGAGGCCGATATTTCCCGGTTACGCTCGCTTCATTGAACTCAAGCGCGAGTCACCCTGACCCCAACATCGACTGGGCGCAGTTCGAGCCGCTGACCGGGCTTCCAAACTATCCCACCACAAACCGCATTCCGTACACCGAAGAATATATGCTCTCGCTGGAGCGCGGGTTTGGAGCCAGCACCGTACTCAGCTTGAATTACGTTGGGAATCACGGGCATCGGCTACTGGTGCTTGACGAAGCCAACGCCGGCAGCCCAGCCCTCTGTTTGTTCTTGAGCAATTCCGCGAACCTCGCACCGGGACAGACGCCGTGCGGCCCGTTTGGCGAGGACTCTACTTACGAAACATCCACGCGTAAGGAGTACAAAGGCACGCGCGGACCGCTGGGGTCGAATTTTGGCAGCGATACTAACCAGGCCACCATCGGCAATTCCAACTACGACGCCTTGCAGATCACCTTGCGCCACAGCAGCAAACGCCTGAATCTGCTTGCCGGGTACACGTATAGCAAGTCCGAAGACCAGTCCTCGAACATCGGAGAAATGGTTAATCCGCTTGACCCTGCAGTCAGTAAGGCTTTGTCGTCTTTCGATGTGAAGCATACCTTCGTCGTCAGCTACAGCTACAAAATTCCGTTCGAGAGTCTCTTCCACGCCTCGAAACGCTGGACGGAAGGATGGGAACTCTCAGGGATTACCCGTTTCACTTCGGGTCTGCCCGTGACTCTTCTCAATTACGGTGATAATTCTCTGCTTGGGGCGGAACCGAATGGCGTCAACAACTATGGCGTCGATGAGCCAGACTACACGGGCGGCGCTCTCCATCTGAATCACAATCCGCGCAACGGCCGTTCTTATTTCGACACCGCGCAGTTCAGCGAGAACAGGTTGGGGACACCGGGCACAGCGAAGCGGCGTTTTTTCTACGGACCAGGGATGGACAATTACGATATAGCTCTTCTCAAGAACGTGCGGCTGACCGAATCGAAGTCGCTCCAGTTTCGACTCGAAGGCTTCAATGTTTTTAATCACGCTCAGTTTTTCGGACCGCAATCCGTCGACGGGAATATCGGCAGTTCCACCTTTGGGCAAGTAGTGAATGCAGCGTCTCCCAGACTTGTTCAATTGGCTGCCAAATTCTTTTTTTAGAGTGTCGTGGCCGTGTGGCTGCGTCGTGGCTCGGACTCCCGTCGGTGTGCGCCAGAGTCGGTATCACTGATTCAGAGCGTCAATTGCGCCAGCGGCGCGCCCACCCTGCTAAGCTCATTCCTGCGTGAATCAGAAATACGACGTCATCATTCTCGGAGCTGGCGCTGCCGGCCTGATGTGTGCCATCGAAGCCGGCAAACGGGGCCGGCGTGTCCTGGTGCTGGAGCGCGCGGATCGAATCGGCAAGAAAATCCTGATCTCCGGCGGCGGCCGTTGCAATTTCACGAACCTGCACACCAGCCCGGAAAATTTTCTTTCGGCTAATCCACACTTCGCCAAGTCGGCGCTTGCCCGCTACACTCCGGGCGCCTTCGTGCGCCTCGCCGAAAAACATCGCATCCCCTACCACGAGAAAAAGCTCGGCCAGTTGTTCTGCGATCGGGCGGCGAGCGACATCACGGCGATGCTTGAACAGGAATGCCACGACGCCGGAGTAGAAATCCGGTGCAACACGAAAGTGCATGAGGTACACAAGAACGAGGAGCGCAGGAACGAGGAGCGCAATGGCGAGGTGAGCAAGAACGACGCGCCGAATGATGACCAGTTCACCGTGCAAGCCGAGGACGCCAGTTTCAGCGCGCCCCGCCTGGTGGTCGCCACTGGAGGTTTGTCAATTGCCAAAATCGGCGCCACTTCATTCGGTTACGATCTGGCCCGCCAATTCGGCCTGAAGATCGTGCCCCCACGTGCCGCCCTGGTTCCTCTCGTCTTCAGCGAACGCGACCGCAAGCGCTGGTGCGATCTGGCCGGAGTCTCCGTCGAGGTGGTTGCTTCCACTCGCGGCACGAAGCGCAGCCCGAAACAGGCGTTTCGTGAAAACATGCTCTTCACTCATCACGGCATCAGCGGACCCGCGATTCTCCAGATCTCTTCTTACTGGGACGGCAAGGAGCCGATTCATCTCGACCTCGCGCCCGAGCGTAATCTCGCCGCCGAATTGCGAAGGCATGGCCATCGCGACCCGTCGATTTGGAAATTGCTGCTGCGCGAAGTCTTGCCTCGGCGCTTCGCGGATCGCTGGCTCGAAACTTATCCTTTAGCCGGCAACTCCGATCGCGTCTTCGCTGACGCCGAACATCGACTGCATGCGTGGGAAGTTCATCCGGAAGGAACCGAGGGTTACGGGAAAGCGGAAGTCACAGCGGGCGGCGTCGATGCCGGCGAACTTTTTTCTGAAACCCTGGAGTCGAGGAAGGTGCCCGGTCTTTTTTTCATCGGAGAAGTGGTCGACGTCACCGGCCAGCTCGGCGGCTTCAACTTCCAGTGGGCTTGGGCGTCGGGATTTTGCGCGGGGCAGGCGGTATGAGGCAATTGGTAATCTGTGATTTGTAGTGTCAAGCAATGGCCAATTGAGTTTCCATTGCCCATTACAAATTACCAATCGCAAATTCTAAATCTCCGCGCCTTCCTGCATGAACGGCATGCGGGCGAGAATCTCCGCGGCCTGCTCCAGTTGCTTCAGGTCTTCGCTGGTGAAGTCTGCGCCCGCGAGCGAGGCATCCAGACCCTTGCGCGAGACCTGCACCACTCCCATCACGTTTCCCCCGGACGACGCCACTGGAACGGAGATGATTTTCTGAATCGGCATTTGCTCCTGGCTTCGATCTTCTTCGTCGCTTCCGGCTCCCAGCTTGACCGCTTCAAACAGGCTGACATGTTTTACGCGCATGAAGGTATTCGACAGAAGCGGCGTGCGAGTCGCTGCAGTCCGCGCCGCAACCGCCGACCCGCTTAGCGGAAGCACGCCTGCCGATCGCAACTCCGGCGGATAGATGAATCGCAGACTGCCCTTTTCTAACCTGAGCAGTGCCACTTCGTTGCGGCGCACATGCAGGATCTGCGCCAGCTTCAGGCAAACTCTATCCGAACTCGGAGATTCCGAGAGCATTTTCTCCAAGTCGCTGACGCTGCCCTTCGCGGCCTTGGCGGCGGAACCTTGATTGCCCGTCGATGACATAGTTGTGGCCTTGCACCTTACGACTCTATCCTGCGGGCACGATCAACTTTTCGACAAGTTACGAGAGTACTTTTGCCTCCTTCCGGCAACACGAGCTTATCCCCAAAACGGTATCTTTTCTTATACGTAGAAAAAAAAACGTTGTCTTTCGGCACTCTTCCACAAGCGTTCACGTTATAGTTGAGTAGATCGTTCGTCGCAAATAGTCGGATAGCGGCTATCGGGGTACGCGTATGTCGCTTATTCATTATGCAAGACCATTTCTGGAGTTGGGTATCTGTAAGGAGTACTGCATGGCTCGCAAGACAACCGGAAACGCTACCACCCGCAGCAAGAAAACTGGGGCTGCCGTTCCGCCTGCCGCGGTGCAGGTTACGCCCGAGGTTCCCCAAGATGGGAAGCCGACCAAAATGGTTCCGGGCAACGTCCCTGCCAATGTTCCCGTCAATCTCGAAGAAGAGATTCGCCGCCGCGCCTACGAACTCTATCTGCAGAGAGCGACCGCGGGCGGTGAGAGCGGCAACGAAGACCAGGATTGGCTGATTGCGGAGCGCGAGATCCGTTCGCGCCACGACAAATTGGCACGCCACACGACGGCGTAGATCCGGCCGGATCCGAGCTTGAATTCCGGCGAGCGCCGGAATTTGCCCATCAAGATCGCCTACAAAGGATCACGTACAAGAGATCGCTTGCCGGCTCGGTGCCGGACGCCGTACCACCTCCGCTCGAACTTAGGTTCGAACTCGGGCTTGAATGCTCACGGCGGGGTTACTGCTGCACGGCCTGGATCAGCGCGGGCCTCACGTTTTCGCGCTGAATCTCAGATGCGTCCCAGGCGCCGCCCAGAGCCTTGACCAGATAAACGGAAGTGGTCATTTGCTGGCCGAGCAGCTGTGTTTGCAGGCGTTCATTGGCCAGCAGCGTGGATTGCGCGGTAATCACATCGAGATAAGTCGTCACACCGCCGACGTAACGGTTGTTGGCGATGTCGAGTGCGCGGCGCGAGTCGGTGACCGCTGCCTGCTGAGTTTTCGCCGCCTGGTTAAGCATCGAGAGACCGGAGAGTCCATCCTCCACCTGCTGAAACGCCACCAGCACAGACTCGCGGTAATTGGCGACCGATTCGTCATAGGCAGCGCGGCTGGATGCCAGGTTGGCGCGATTGCGACCGCCATTAAAAATCGGCTGCAGCAGATCGCCACCCAGCGACCAGAAAGCGCTGGGAGCGTTTACCAGCGTGGCAATGTCGCGGCTTTCATAACCGCCGCTCCCGGCCAGTGTTATATGCGGATAAAACGCAGCCATTGCCAAGCCGACTTGCGCATTTTCGAACGCCATCTGGCGCTCGCTGGTAGCAACGTCAGGCCGGCGCTCCAGAATCTCAGATGGAACTCCGGTGGGAATCGCTGGAGGGGTAGCGTCGAACGGTGCCTCCGCCAAGCTAAAAACCGAGGCGGATTTCCCTATCAGCACGGCGATGGCATGTTCGTACTGCGCCCGCTGCTGCAGCACGAGCTGAAGCTGCGTCGCGGTCGAATCCAGCAACGCGGCCTGCTGCGCCACTTCCAGTCCATTCGCGACGCCGCCTTCGTGACGATGGTTGACCAGGTCCAATCCTCTTTGCTGGATTTCGACAGACTCCCGTACCACTCCGGCTTCGCGGTCAAGTTCGCGCAGGTTGAAATAGTCGGCGGCCAGTTCAGCGGTCAACACCAGGCGCACATTTTCCAGGTCGGCTGCGCTCCCCTGCAGCGAAGCGTTGGCCGCTTCCAGATTGCGGCGCACGCGTCCGAATAAATCAAGCTCGTAGCTGACGGAAAACGGGACGGTAATATCGTACTGGGTGACAGGCGTAAGCGGAACCGTGCTGCCCGAAAGGGGACGATTGCCAGAGAGGCGCTGGCGCTGGCCGCTGGGATCGGTGTTGACCACGGGAAAGTACGCCGATGATGCGATTCGCGCTTGCGACCGCGCCTGCGAGAGGCGATCCCGCGCCGCATCCAGCGACTGATTTGCCTGAAGCAGATCCTGCTCCAACCGGTCGAGGTCCGCGTCATGAAATATCTGCCACCACGCACCCTTGGGAATTGCATCCTTCGGAGCCGCCGTCTGCCACGGTCCTTCGCCTTTCCACGCGTCCGGAACCTGCGCAGTAGGGCGCTTATATCCCGGCCCGACGGTGCACGCTAAGCCCGCGAGTAATGCCACGGCCAGCAACGCGGAACACCCACCACGGAGATACGGAGACACGGAGAAAGGCCTTTTCATAGTCTTATTGCCGGGTGGCAGTTGCTTCACAAGGGACGAAATCATGAACTCGCTTTTCTCCGTGCCTCCGTGCCTCCGTGGTGAGCTTCCGGTTTCACGAGTGCGCATCTCCGGTGCTCGGCTTGGCGACGTGCACTTGCTGCCCTTCCTCGAGTGAGTCGGACGGGTTGATGATGATCTGATCGCTGACCTCGAGCCCGCCAAGAATTTCGAGCGTAGCGCCGAAGTCGCGCCCAATGCTGATCGGACGCAAATGCACCTTGCCATCTTTGTCGACGACCGCGACCCGCGGCCCTTCGGCGCGGAACAGCATGGCGTTCACCGGGATCGTAATCCTCGGAATCGAGGTCCCGGTCGCAAAATGCACTTGGCCAAAAGAACCAGGCAGCAGCTTGCCATCTTTGTTCGGAACATCCACTTCCGTGTTCAGGGTGCGCGTCGCGGGATCGATGGCATCCGCGGTGCGAGCTATCGTTCCCAAAAACTTCTGGCCGGGAAATTCCTGCAGCGTGACGGTGGCCTTCATCCCGACTTTCATGTTCGGCGCATACGCCTGCGGAACACTGACGTAAACGCGAAGCGGATCGACGCGCGCAATATCGAACAGCTCCTTGCCAGCCACACCGGCCCCAGAATTAATGAGCGCGCCGGGATCAACATTGCGCCGGGTAAGCACGCCGGAAAAAGGAGCGTATACGTTCTTGAAAGACTCGAGTTCTTCCAGGCGGCGAACATTCGCGTCCGCCGCTTCCAGGTTGGCGAGCGCCTGCTGGTAGCCGCTCGCTTGCTGGTCGGCTTCCTGTTGCGAAACCGAGTCGGTCTTGCGCAGGTTTGCCCAACGGTCAGCGGAGATCTTCGCCAACCCCAGCGCCGCGTTGATCTGCTCGCGGCTGGCTCGGGCTTGGGAAAGCTCCTGGTCGACTTCCGGAGTGTCAATCGCCGCCAGCAGTTCTCCCTTCTGAATCTTGCTTCCGATGTCCTTGTACCAGCGTAAGAGGTAGCCGTTGGTGCGGGCAAAAATGGGAGACTCTATGAAGGCCTGCAAATTTCCGGGCAACACAAGTTCGTCGTTGCCGGGCTCGGCTTGGGGTTGCACCACCGCGACCGTCGGAATCGAGACAGCTTCGGTTTCTTTCGCCAGCGCGTCGGTTTCGCTCTTCTTATTCAGAAAGGTGACTGCGCCGGCTGTGATCAAGACGAGCAGCACCGCGCCAATCAGAATCTTTCCCCGTCCGGCTGGCGCCTGGCCCATAGCGGCAGGCCGATACTCATCTGGGCGGACGGCCTCCGTCTCGTTCTCCGGCGTCGTTACGGGCGGCGGTTGTATTGGCATAATTGCGGTCTCCCAATTCTCTGCTTCTGTTCTTCCCTGCTCTTACTGCAGCCTACTTCTGTCCCGATTGCAGCCGGGCCTCGCGTCGGCCATGGATAATCGTAAATACGCTCGGCACGAAAAATAACGTGGCTACGGTTGCGAAGAGCAGGCCGCCAATCACGGCGCGGCCCAGCGGCGCGTTCTGCTCGCCGCCCTCTCCAAAGCCCAGCGCCATCGGCACCATGCCGATAATCATGGCGAGGGCCGTCATAATCACGGGCCGTATGCGGGTGTGGCCCGCTTCGAGTGCCGCTTGCCGCGCGGGCGCTCCCGCATTCATGCGGTCGCGGGAAAACGAGACCAGCAGAATCGAATTCGCCGTCGCCACCCCCATACACATGACCGCGCCCGTCAGCGACGGAACACTGAGCGTGGTGCGCGTGATCAGCAGGAACCAGCAGATTCCCGCCAGCGCTCCCGGCAGCGCTGTAATGATGATAAAGGGATCGAGCCACGACTGAAAGTTGACCACGATCAGCAAATAGACGAGCACGATCGCGCCCAGAAGGCCAACACCCAGGCCGAAGAACGAGGACTGCATGGTCTCAATCTGCCCGCGAACCACGATTTGCGTTCCGCGCGGCAGATGGTCCTGAAATGGTTTGAGCGCCTTCATGATGTCCGACGCCACCCCTCCCAGATCGCGCCCTTGCGTGCTGGCATACACATCGATAACCGGCTGCACGTTGTAATGGTTGACCACGGCGGGACGCGCCACCGGCGTGAGTTGAACCAGATTGCCGAGCACCTGCGGAGTCGTCTGCGCGCCCGTCACCGGCGTGTTCATCAAGTCCTGCACCGATGTCATATGATACTGCGGCGTCTGGATGGCGATGTTATAACTCACACCGTTCTTTCGATTCAGCCAGAAATTGGGAGCCGTCTGGAAGCTTCCACTCAAGCTGATCAGCACGCTCTGGGCGACTTCCTGCGCGGTCAGTCCGACCTGATTGATGCGCGTGCGGTCCATGTCGAGGTAGAGAGTGGGCAGGGTCATCATCTGCTGTACATGGACATCGGCGGTGCCGGGAATCTGGCGCAGCCGATTTGCGATTCCCTGCGCGATGTCGTAGTTTCCGCGCATATCGGCACCCACGACCTGAATATCGACCGGCGCGGGCAAGCCAAAATTGAGAATCTGCGACACGATATCGGCGGGCTGGAAGAAGAACTCGACGCCCGGAAAACGCGCTGGGAGTTCGCGGCGCAAGCGGCGCACATACTGAGCCGTCGGATGATGGTGTTCCGCATTCAGCGAAATCAGAATCTCCGCATCGCCCGTCCCAATCACGCCCGAACTGCTGTAGGAAAGATTCAAGCCGGAGTTCGGAATGCCGACATTGTCCAGCATCGTCTGCAACTCTTCTTTCGGAATCTCGCTGCGCAGCACGCGCTCCACTTCATCGCACAGACGAGCTGTTTCTTCCACGCGCAGGCCGGGCCGGGCGCGGACGTGTAAACGAATCAGGCCCGCATCCACTTGCGGGAAAAAGTCCCGCCCTAGAAAGAACACCAGTCCCAGAGACAGAAAACAGAAAGCCGCAAAACCGAACGAGAACAATTTCCGGTGCTCGAGCGTGGTTTCCAGCAGTTGCCGATAGCCGTCGCGGAATCTTTCGAACCAGCGCTCGAATCCGCGCTGGGCTTTTGCGAGGAAGTTTCTTGGCTCGGCGACGCGGTGCTCATGCCCGCGCATGATAAACATCACCAGCGTCGGAATCAGGGTTCGCGACAGCAGATACGACGCCAGCATGGCAAAGGACACGGCTTCGGCCAGCGGAACGAAAAGAAACTTCGCGACTCCGGTGAGAAAAAACATCGGCACAAACACAATGCAGATACTCAGCGTCGATACGAACGCAGGCACGGCGACCTGTTGCGCGCCGTCGAGGATGGCCTTCTTCATCTCCTTGCCCATGGCCAGATTGCGCTCGATGTTTTCGATCTCCACCGTCGCATCATCGACCAGGATTCCGACCGCGAGCGCCAGTCCTCCCAGGGTCATGATGTTGATGGTCTCGCCGAGCGCGCTCAGCAGGATCACAGAGACGAAAATGGACAAGGGAATAGAGACCGCGATGATCAAAGTCGGACGCCAATCGCCCAGGAAGACCAGGATCATGATGGCGGTAAGACAAGCGGCGGTCAGGCCTTCGCGTAGAACTCCCTGAATCGACGCGCGCACGAAAAGCGACTGATCGAACAGAGCCTTGATGTTAAGGTCCCGCGGCAGCGATTGTGCCGCCCGCGGCACCATCGCCTTTATGCCGTCGACGACGGCCAGGGTGGAAGATCCGCCCAGCTTATAGATCGACATCAGCACGCCTCGCGCGCCGTCGTGCCGCACGATGTTGGTTTGCGGCGAAAATCCATCACGCACGTGGGCCACATCGCGCAGGTAAAGCGTGGACGAGTTCGTGGTCTTCACCGGAATATCGTTCAATTCGGCGATGGTTCCCGGCGTGCCGTTCATCTCGACCTCGTACTCCGTCGGTCCGATCTTGGCCGTTCCGGCGGGTAGAATCAAGTTCTGCGCGGACACGGCATTGACGATGTCGGCCGGCGCCAAACCATAGGCCTGGAGCTTGGCGGAATCGAGATCCACCTGCACCTGGCGAATCTTGCCGCCGTATGGATAGGGGGTGGCCGCACCCTGAATCGTGGTTAACTGCGTACGCAGAAAATTCTGCCCCAGATCGAACACCTGCTGCTCCGGCAGCGTCTTGCTGCTCAATCCGAGTTGCACGACGGGCGTCGTGGATGCCGAATAAGTGACGACCAGCGGCGGAGTCGTGCCCGGAGGCAATCCGCGCAGCACGGTCTGGCACATCGCCGTCACTTGTGTCATCGCCATGGAAATGTTGACACCCGGCCGGAAGAAGATTTTGATCACGGCTTTTCCGTTCAGCGACTGCGACTCCTGATGTTCGATGTCGTTGACCGTGACCGTGAATCCGCGCTCGGAGTTGCTCACGATCCGGTCCGCCATCTCATTCGGCGACATGCCGTCGAAGTTCCATACCACGCTGACCACGGGAATGTTGATCTCAGGGAAAATGTCGACCGGGGTGCGCAGGATGGTGAGGGGCGTGAGGATGATGATAAGCAGTGCCATCACCACAAACGTATAAGGGCGGCGAAGCGCTAATGCGACTATCCACATAAGACTGGCGAAAACCGGTAACGCTGAAACCCGATGCTACTGGGAACCGATACTGCCGAAGCCGCGACCCCCACACTGGCCTGCGAACTCGCAAATAAGATTCAAAACAGTACGTTTCGGATTTAAATTATATTAGACTTTCGTCATGGCGCAAAATCATACCCGGAATGCCGAGGCCCGAAACGGAGGTAACGGAGCCAACGGGACGCGTCCGCCCGGCCGGCCGCGCAGTGAGGAGTCGCGGCAGTCGATCCTGCGCAGCACGCTGAAGCTGCTCAAGCAGGATGGTGGATTCCCGGAACTGAGCATCGAGGCCATCGCCGCCGACGCCAACGTTGGCAAGACAACTGTCTACCGTTGGTGGCCGACCAAGGCTGCCCTGGTCGCCGACGCTTTCTCCACCAGCGCCGACGAGGAACTGCGCTTTCCGAATACCGGCTCCGTACAAACTGACATGAGCCTGCAGATGAGGCGCGTGATTCGCATCTTCCGCTCCAAGCGCGGCAAGGTCGTGGCCGCGCTGCTCGCCGGCGGGCAATCGGATCCGGAGTTGATCGAGGCCTTTCGCGAAAGATTCCTGTGGCCAAGACGCAGGCAGGCCTATCAAACTCTGCAGCGCGGCATCGATCGCGGCGAACTACCCGCCGACAGCGACCTGGACCTCATCCTCGACTCGCTCTACGGGCCAATCTACATGCGCTTTCTGATCCGCCACGACAAGCTCCACGAAGGCTTCGCCGACGAAATTTGCGCGCTGGTGCTGCAGGGGCTGAAACGACGGCCCGCGGCCAAAATCAGGGAGCGCTGAAAACTACCTGCAAACCGTACGGCAGCCCGGCGAACGCCCTCACCCCCTAAGCCGTTTACCTGCTAAAACTTACCGTTCGATCACGAAATCCGACCAACGCCTGATCGGACTTGCGCGAATCAGCCCCTGCGGTTATTATTAAATTGCGACCGAAACAGTCGGAGTTTAATCCGACTATTAAGGTCGGCATTCGACCCCATGCTGAAACTGACCAAAAAAGCGGACTACGGGCTCATGGCCATGAAGCATCTGGCTGAGCATGTTGACCGGGGCGCATGCAGCGCCAAGGATGTGGCCGAGGCTTACGGCATCCCGCAGGAAGCGCTGGCGAAGATCCTGCAACGGCTGGCGAAAGTCGGGTTGATACGCTCCCAGCATGGCATGAACGGCGGTTACACGCTGACGCGCGATCCGAAGATGATTTCCGCATTCGAAGTGATCAAGGCCATTGACGGCCCGCTGTTCATTACGTCATGCGTGACAGTTCGCGGCGAATGCGGCCAGAGCAATCGCTGCACGATTCGCGAGCCGCTGCGAAAAGTTAATGAAAGCATCGAGCAGGTGCTGAAGAACATCATGATTTCGCAGATGAAGGAAGAGCCGGAAGTCATCCAGGTCAAAAAACTGGAGACCGGGAAGCCGGCGGAGTTGATAACGATTTCGTAACCAGATTTTGTAACCAGGTCACTTAACGGCGGCACATGGCCCGCGAGTTAAGGCTTTTTAAGGAGAAAAGCAATCATGAGCACGAATGGCAACAAGGCGACCCCGATCAATCACGATGCGGCTCCCAATGGGATCAAGCTGCCAATTTACATGGATAATCACGCGACCACGCCCATGGATCCGCGGGTTCTCGAAGAAATGCTGCCCTACTTCATGGAGAAGTTCGGCAACGCCGCCAGCCGCAATCACCCGTTTGGATGGGCGGCGGAAGAAGCGGTCGAATTATCGCGCGAGCGTGTCGCCAAGCTGATCGGCGCGGGCGCGAAGGAAATCATCTTCACCTCGGGCGCCACTGAAAGCGACAACCTCGCCATCAAGGGTGTGGCCGAGATGTATCGCGAAAAGGGCAACCACATCATCACCGCGGTCACCGAACACAAGGCGGTGCTCGACACCTGCAAGCATCTGGAGAAGCTCGGCTTTCGCGTGACCTACATGCCGGTGCAGAAGGATGGACTGGTTGACCTCGACGACCTGAAGCGCGCCATGGACGACAAGAC
>JBEKIB010000032.1:0-45520 GCA_050011975.1 Terriglobales bacterium
AACTTTCATTCAGCTTCCTGGCTTCCGCTTGCAATAGACCGAGCTGCACGGCGATCCCGGACGCGCGGAGTTTGGCAAATCCCTGCCCGGCGACTCGTGGATTTGGATCTTCCATGGAGCAGATCACGCGGCTGATTCCAGCCGCGACCACGGCATCGGCACACGGGCCGGTGCGTCCCTGATGCGAGCATGGTTCCAGGTTCAGATAGAGAGTTCCGCAGCGCGCCGCATTTCCCGCCTGCTCCAACGCGAGAACTTCCGCGTGCTTCACGCCGTCATAGGTGTGCGTGGCCGCTCCAACTTCACGGCCCGAGGCGTCCACTACAACGGCGCCCACCGCCGGGTTTGGCGAGACCAGCCCAACGCCAGCTCGCGCCAAGTCGTGCGCCCTGCGCATGTGTTGTTCGTCAGACGACGGCGCTTCCCTCATTCTTCTTCATCCAGTTCTACCACCGCAGATCCGCTCCGCCCGTGTGGAGGATGACGCAAGGGAGCGGTGCGATAGGCATAAGGATCTTCCGGTTCGGGCTTCGGGCGGAACAGCAATTTTAGTCGCGCCAGAAGTCTTCGCAAGTAAGAAAGCGAATTGAACTTTAACCGTTGCATCGTCTGCCTCCTTGTGGTCCTCGCGTCTTCTGTCGATCCAGCGCCTGAAGGCGGATTTATTCTAAAGCGTTTTCGGCACACCTGAAGGTGTGCCCTGATACGAATCGTACTTGCACCACGTGCTGCTAAGTAAACAGCGACTCCACAAATTCCTTGGGATCAAACGGCAGCAGATCCCCCACCTTTTCGCCCACTCCTACATATCGTACCGGCAGCCCCAACTCTCGCGAAATTGCGACCACGACGCCGCCTTTGGCCGTGCCGTCGAGCTTGGTCAGCACAATTCCCGTGACTCCGGAGGACTGCGTGAACTGGCGCGCCTGCTGCAATCCATTCTGACCGGTCGTCGCATCCATTACGAGCAGAGTTTCGTGCGGCGCACCGGGCACGATGCGTTGCGCCGTGCGCCTCATCTTTTCTAATTCGAGCATCAGGTTCTGCTTGGTGTGCAGGCGCCCGGCAGTATCGACGATCACGTAATCGGTTTTGCGCGCCGTTGCCGATTGCAGCGCGTCAAACAGCACCGCCGAGGGATCGCCTCCGGCTTTCGTCTTGATCACTTCGGTTCCTGTGCGCTGTCCCCAGATTTCGAGTTGCTCGATCGCCGCCGCACGGAACGTATCTGCCGCGCACAGCAGCACCGTCTTGCCTTGCGCGCGAAACACCTGCGCTAATTTTCCGATCGTCGTTGTTTTGCCCGTGCCGTTCACACCCACTACGATGATCACCTCCGGCGTGCCGTCCACCTTGGTCACGGGCTGTGCGCTGGTCGACGTCAGGATCGCCAGCAGTTCTTCTTTCAGCAGCCGTTTGAGTTCATTCACATCCTTGATCTGTTTCCGGTCGGCTTTGTCACGCAGCTTCTGCAGCACCTCATGGGTGGTCGTGGTGCCGAGGTCGGCGCCGATCAGCGTGGCTTCGAGATCGTCCAGCGTGGAGCGGTCGATTTCTTTGCCGATGGAGACGACATCTTCGATGCGCTCGGCCAGGTTCTCGCGCGTACGCGAGACGGCCTCCTTCATGCGCTCAATAAAACTTGGTTTTTGTTCTTCGTCCAGACTGCCAAAAAGGGTTTGAATCATGAGGTGTCCAACCATGATTATAGGAGAATCGGGCGAAACGAATTGGTAATTTGTGATTTGTAATTGGTAATCTGAAACCGATTGGCCTCGAGTCTGAAATTACAAATTCCCCAATTACCCAATCGTTAGGTGCGGGTGATTTCGACGATGAGAGGGTCGCTCGGTTGGAGCGGAGATTGGAGCGGCGCCGGAGCGGGGACTTCGAGCGGCACGGTTTGCGTCAGTTGCCGATGAATGCGAATTTCCCCGCGCTCAAACACCGCCAGCAGCGCGGCTACGGCCTTGGGGTCAAGGCGCTGTCCCGAGAGATTCTGAATGATGCGCAGAGCTTCCACCGGATCGTGGGCCCGCTGGTAGGGACGGTTCGTGGTCAGAGCGTCGAAGGTGTCGGCGACCGCAATCACCCGCGGCAGCAGAGGAATATCGTCGCCTTTCAGGCCGTAAGGATATCCGCGCCCGTTGAGCGCCTCATGATGCAATTCGATGCCGGGGAGCATCTCGCGCAACTGCGGCACCGGACGCAGGATGTTCGCGCCCTTGGTGGTGTGCGTCTTCATGATCTCGAATTCTTCCGGAGTCAGAGCGCCCGGCTTTTTCAGGATGCGGTCTTCGATGCCGATTTTGCCGACATCGTGCAGTTGCGCCGAGACTCGCAGGATCTCCAGAAATCCCGGATCGAGGCCCATCTCTTTCGCGATCATCATCGAGTATTTCGTAACCCGGTCAGAATGGCCGCGGGTGTACGGGTCTTTTTCGTCGACCGCGCCGGCCAGCATCTGGATCGACCCCATGAACAGGTTCTTGTTTTCATCGGCGGCGCGCCTCAGGTCTTCGACGAACTGTTCCAGTTCTTCCGACATGGTGTTGAAGGTGGTCGCCAGTTCGCCGATTTCGGTGCGCGTTTTCAGATGCACGCGCTGGGAGAAATCACCACGCGCAATGGCTCGGCTGGACTGTGCCAGCACTTGCAGCGGGCTGGTGATGCGCCGCGCCGAGAAAATACTCAGACCCACACTCACAAACACCGCCAGCCACGCCAGCAAGCGCCCGGTGCGCTGCATCTCGTAGATGCCGCGATATGCATCTTCGCGCGGCTTCTGCACCACGACCGCCCAATCCAGCGAAGTCACCGGACTGTACGTTCCCAGCATCTCGGTCGTGTCTTTGCCGTCGGCGATGGTGAATTCGCGGGTGGCCGCCAACTGGGCTTTCGAGCCTTCATCCACAAAACTGCGGACGATCTCGAAGTGGCTCATGTCCTGCCCGGTGGCATATTGCCCGGTTGCCGCCGCCACCAGCCTGCCCTGGCTGTCCACGACGTACGGCATCAATCCAGTCAGACTGACCTGTTGCAACCGGCGGATCAGGTAGTCCATATCGACCACCGACCCGATCATCCCCAGAAAGCGTCCGCCATACATAATCGGCGAACTGACCAACATGACGGTGCGTGCGGATTTTCCGCTGCCCACCATCAGCGGCTGTCCGCTGTAGACGCGTCCTTCGCGGGCGGCTTGATAGGCTCGCTCCAGCTCCCGTTGCAGAAAAGCGTCGGGCTCAATGCGCCCGGCGGAAATTCCCCTGGCATCGGCATTCAGCAGCGTGGCATAGGCAATGTCGTTCGAAGACGAAACAAAATTCTCGACCATAGCCCGCAACTCTGGGGTCAGAAGTTTTTGCGCATTAAGGTCGCTGCCGGTCGGGTTGGCCAGCATCATCACCTGAATCGACGACGACAAATTGGCCAGCATCATATGCAGCGCGTCCTGGTGCTGGGAAATGTCATCGGCCAGCGAACGCGTGACCGTGTTTTGCAGCAGCATTTCGTTGGTCTTGAGGCGCTCCCGGTTCATGGTCTCGATTTGCGCCGAGTAGAAGTACATGGGGAGAACACTGATGGCCAACAGCACGCCGAGGATGACGTAGAGGAGCGGAATGCGCGCGGGAATGGGAAGCTTCAACGGCAAAAGACAGTCCTGTCGGCCCAAGCGCGGGGATGAGCTCGTCCGTCCTGCCTCCATTCTAAGTTGGTTTGCGCTGGTGACCTTAGGTGCTTAAAGTACAGCTCACCGTTACCGAAGTACTCACGCCGCTGGTGACTACCTGGTGGTTCTCAGTTCCCAGTTCTCAGTGAGGAGCGCCGGGACGAGATTCTGAGAGCTGAGGACTGGGACCTGCTTTTGGCGCTGGTCTATAATTAAGCCAGTCGGCCCGGGGTGCTGCATGCGGTCCTTCCACATTTGCTCCGTTTGTCATCGGCTCTTGGCGATACTTCTGGTCTGCTCCTCGCTGACGCTCGCCGGGAATACACCGCCCCCCAGGATTTCCAAGGAAACCCGCGAAGAAATTATCCACGCCTTCAATGCAGAGCTGGTCTACATCCACACGAATTTTCCGATGGGGACGACGGGACTGAAACTCAAGGACGGAACCGTAACCCCCAGCGGCCTGGAACTGCAGCGCTTGATGGCGCTCTGGGGACCAGCCGCGAAACCCGGCGACCGGGCCCGTATCAGCGACGTCGTCATCAAGGAAGACCACATCCGCTTTGAGATCAACGGCGGTCCCATCAAGAAGCAGAAGTGGTACCAGCGCATCGAAATTTCAGGCGCGAACGCGGGTGGGCCAATTGCACCCTCGGATTCGTCCGCCAACGCCCGCGGCTCTTTTGTGGATCTCTACTTCGACAAATATGTTCCGGAGATGACCGGGCCAGAGCTGAAGGAGTTGCTGCGTCCGGTGTTTGATTTCGATGCCAAGTCGGCGCTCGATGCCTACCTGGAAACGGTTTCTCCCCAGATCAAAGATGCCATCAAGAATCATCACGTGCTGGTCGGAATGAACCGCGACATGGTGATTTATGCCAAGGGACGTCCGCCCAGGAAAGTGCGCGAGACTGCCAACGAGGTTGAGTACGAAGAATGGATCTACGGCACGCCACCGGAGGACGTGGATTTTGTGCGCTTCGTTGGCGATGAAGTCGTTCGCGTTGAAACCATGAAGGTGGATGGCCAGAAAATTGTGCGCGTTGAAAAGGAAGTTGATGTGGGCACGCCAACCGTTGCCAAGAAGCAGGAGGAACGCCCGGCGAACGCGCCCACGTTGCGGCGTCCCGGAGAAGAGATGCCGGACACCGATCCCGCAAACCGTTCCAATACGCCACCGGTTGCGCTGCCGCCACCGAGCGGCCCCGGTTCAGATCCAGGCCCCAACTGGGCTAAGATCATTGAGCCATTGGGCGATTGAGGCATTGAAACATTGAAATTCAAAGGGTCGCGGTCTCCAGGTTTTCAGTGACTCGATGATTCAATGACTCAATAGTCGTTAGTCCTTCTAAACTATGAATGTGAAGATTGCTTTGGGCCAGATCAACCCCACCGTGGGGGATTTCTCTGGCAATGCCGCGAAGATCATCCAGTTCGCGCTTCAGGCCCGGAGTGCTGGCGCTGGCCTGATTCTGTTTCCGGAACTCGCCGTCTGCGGTTACCCGCCTCTGGATCTGGTCGAGCGGCCGTCGTTTGTGGCGCGCAATCGCGCGGCTGCCGAGCGGATCGCCGCCGAGACGCAGGGAATTGCCGTGATTTGCGGGATGGTAACCGCGGCCGAAGCGGACTCCGGCAAGAAAGTGATGAACTCCGCCGCGCTGCTGCGCGAGGGGCGCATCGATTTCATTCAGTCGAAGATGCTGCTGCCCACCTATGACGTCTTCGATGAGATGCGCAACTTCGCTCCCGCCAAGAGCCAGCAACTGTTCAGCTTTTGCGGCAAGCAGATGGCTTTGACCATCTGCGAGGATGCTTGGAATGACAAGCGCTTCTGGAACCGGCGGTTGTATGGCGTCGACCCGGTCGAGGAACTGGTCCGCGCCGGCGGGAACTTCGTGCTCAACATTTCCGCGTCGCCGTTTTGGCTGGGCAAGCGCGAGCTACGCGGGGACATGCTGGCGGCCATCGCGCGGAATCAGAAAGTTTTGGTTGCGATGGTGAACCAGGTCGGGGGCAACGACAGCCTGGTCTTCGACGGGTCGAGCCTGGTGATTGCGCCCGACGGGCAGGTGATTGCGCAAGCGAAGTCGTTCGAGGAAGACCTGATTTATTTCGATGCTTCTTTCGACGCCCAGAAGCTCAAGGGAGACATGCACCCACAGGTCGCGGGTGAAGAAGCGAGCGCGTTTGAGGCGCTAGTGCTGGGCACACGAGACTACGTCCACAAATGCGGCTTCGAGCGGGCGATCATCGGACTCAGCGGAGGCATCGATTCCGCGCTCACCGCATCGATTGCGGCCGATGCGCTCGGCCCCGAGAACGTAATCGGCGTGGGCATGCCGGGGCCGTACTCGTCGCGGGGATCGATTGACGATGCGCGGGAACTGGCCAATAACCTGAAGATCCGCTTCGAACTGCTGTCGATCAACGAAATCTACGAGGCCACGCGCCAGACGCTTGCTCCCGTGTTTGCCGGGATACCGCCAGACGTCACCGAAGAAAACATTCAGTCTCGCGCCCGCGGATTGCTGCTGATGTCCATGTCGAACAAGTTCGGCGCGCTGGTGCTCTCGACCGGCAACAAGAGCGAATTAGCCGTCGGCTATTGCACGCTTTACGGCGATATGGTGGGCGGACTGGCGGTGATCTCGGATGTGCCGAAGGCGCTGGTGTACCGCTTGAGCGCTTACGTGAATTCGCGGCGCAAAGTAATTCCGGAAGCGACGATCGAGAAGCCGCCGTCCGCGGAATTGCGTCCGGATCAGAGGGATTCGGACTCACTCCCGCCTTACGAGGTGCTCGATGTGATCCTGGAGGACTTCGTGGAGGAGTCGTGCTCGGCTGAACAGATTGCTCGCGCTCACAATTTCGATCTGGATCTGGTGCGGCGAGTCATCCGGATGGTGGAACGCAGCGAGTACAAGCGGCAGCAAGCAGCGCCCGGAATCAAGATTTCCGCCAAGGCGTTCGGCTATGGGCGGAGATTCCCGATCGCGGCCAAGTCGGAGTTCTAGGCTGTTCGTGGAGCGAAGGGCGTCTCGCCGTGCAGCGGTTCGGCGGCCGGGCGGGGACGCCCGGTTCTCCACTGGCGAAGCTTCAGAAATGACAACTTCGCCGGTTTTTGTAACAATCGAGTTCCAATCGAATCTCAAACTATGACACGCATGCATCGCACGCTGCTCGCTGCTCTTCTGTTATCCGGTATTGCCTTCGGTCAAACCAAACCCGTGCTGCAGACAAGGCCAGCAGCCAAACCGGCAGCGACGTCGGCCGCCGCCGAAGGCACGACGGGTCTGCCGACTGAAGACACGGTCAACGCCTTTCTGTTTCAAATGTTTGGTTACGACGCCACCATCACGTGGCAGGTGAATGAGATTCGTCCTTCCGAGATGCCGGGATTGGCCGAGGTCTCAATTGTTCTCACCAGCCCGAAGGGCTCGACCCCGAATCGGTTGCTGGTCAGCGCGGACGGCAAGCATGCCATTACAGGCGATATCATGCCCTTCGGTGCGAAGCCCTTTGACGATGCCCGCGCCAAACTGGAAAAGGGCGTGAACGGCCCGGCCAGGGGACCGGCGAAGGCTGCGGTGATGATTGTCGAGTTCAGCGATATGCAGTGCCCGCACTGTGCGAAGGCCGTCCCCGCGATTGAACAGTTACTGGCGCAGGAGCCCGACGCCCGCTTTGTTTTCCAGAATTTTCCGCTGCCCATGCACAACTGGGCGGAGAAAGCGGCCGGCTATGTCGAGTGCGTGGGGCGCGCTTCGAATGATGCCGTCTGGAAATTCATTCAGAAGACGTTTGACGAGCAGGCCAATATCACCGAGGCCAACGCCGATGAAAAGCTGAAAGCCATCGCGACCGCATCGGGCGCGAATGGCGAGGAGATCGCCGCCTGCGCTGTCAAGCCGGATACCAAAGCCAGAATCGAGGCCTCGATCGCGCTGGGAAAGTCGGTTGGTGCGACTAGCACACCGACCCTGTTCATCAATGGACGCAACCTTCCCGGCGCCGCGCCGGCCGATGTGTTGAAGAAGATTGTGGATTTCGAGGCAAGCCAGAAGTAGATCGGGCGATCGGGTCATTGAGGCATTGAATCATTGAGGCATCGAATCATTGAAAACCAAAGGCAGGGCCTTTCAATGACTGAATGATTCAATGCCTCAATGGTCCGATTTATTTTCCCATCCAGATTTCCGGAGCTTCGCTCCGCTCGGGGCTGCGGATGACGTGGGGCGTGATCAGGATCAGAAGTTCGTCGTCCTCTTCCTGCTTGGTAGTCTGCGATGTGAGGACGCCGAGGGCCGGGATCGAGGAGAGCACAGGCAACCCGCTCAGGCTCTTCTGATCGGACTTGGTGAGCATTCCCGCTACCACTGCCGGTTCACCATCCTTGAGCAGGATTCCGCCTTTGTACTCGCGATTCAGAATGTCAGGAATGCCATTTGTGTTGATGCTTCCCAAAGTGCGGAATTGTATTTCCAGCTCGAGAGCTACGTCTGAATTGTTGTGAACCAGCGGTTTCGCCTTGAGCGTGAGTCCGATGTCCTCATAATTGACGGAAGGAAAAGGCGCTGCGTAAGACTGATTTCCGATGACCGACGCTATCGCCGAATTGTTATAAATCGGCGCAAAGCTGGCGTTGAGGATGGGATAGCGCTCTCCCAGCTTGAAAGTGGCGTCTTTCTCCTGGGAAGCGCGCAGTTGGACGTGATCGAGCTCCTGGACGGAACTCTCATTCATGGAAAGCACGGCGGCCAAGTGATCGAGGCTCAGCCCCATAAATGTGAGCCCGCCGCCGAAGGTCGCGAGCGGCTGGCTGAAGATCGAATTCTGCTGGCTTTGCAATTGTGCGAGAAGAGCGGAGATGGTCTGGTTGCCTGCCTGGTTGATGCCTCCAGAGGAAACCAGCTGGTTGATCAGCTGCTGGATGTTTTGTCCGCCGAGAGCCGCGAGTGCGGCCACCGGAATGTTGTACAGATTGAAAGTGTTCGGGATGTGCAGCCCGATACTCCGCGCGTAGGTGTGGCTCACCTGGAAAACCTTCAGATCGAGCATCACTTCTGGCCGGGGACTATTGAGTTGCCCGAGAAACTGGGTTGCGGCTGCCAATGCCGCCTGCGGTCCGCGCACCGTGATGGTGCTGGACCCGAGGTTGAGGCTCACGAACTTGAACTCAAACAGCGTCCGCAGCGAGTTCATCAGGTCGTTGAACTCCTGCGCGGAGCTGCCGCCCGGAATGTAAAACGAGCGCATGCCCATGCGGTCGTAAAGCTTGTGATTGTCGGGGGTGTCGGGGCAAACAAAAAGAACTGTATCTTCGAGCCCCACGCTGAAGCTCTTCGTAACCGCGGAGGCTGCCTGCATGGCGGTTGCGAAATCGGCGTTCTCGATATCGAAGCGCACGTGGCGGGTGGGGAAGTTATCGTCGAAGACCACGGTCAGCCCAAAGCTCGAGGCGACCGCAGTGAGCAGACCACGCGAATCGCCGCGGTAGTGAATGTCATGGCGCCCGTCGATCGGTTTGGGAGTGAGCGAGTCGGCGCTGGCGACCACGCGCGGCGGGCCCGCGGTGTGAACGGGCGCCGGCCCCAGCGCGTCGCTTATGCGCTGCTCGGCGAATTCGTTCTGCGGATCGAGGTCAAGCGCGGTTCGGAATTCCGCCAGCGCCTCCACTTGCTGACCGGCGAGCAGGTCAGTGTTTCCGCGTTCCAGATGCATCCCGGCCAGATGCTGTCGCGTAATCTCGCGCGCGGTCAGGTACTCGACGTTTTGCGGGACCAGGCGGGACGCTTCCTGAAATTCGTAAAAAGCTTCGTCCAGATTCTGTGCTTTCTCGAGTTTGAGGCCGCGCGCGAAAGCCAGGCGAGCGGTCTTCAGGTCTTTCTTCGGACCGTGGCAGGGTGCTGCGCCCCCAGAATTAGAGCAGAGCGATGGCGCGACGGCCGGGGGCGTGTCTGCGGCCAGACACACTCCGACAAGCAACAAACAGACTCCTGCTGGCATCCATCGCATGTTACTTACTATAGAATGCCCGGCGGCGTCTGTCTTGCAAGAGAAATACTCGGAAGGGAACTACGGTCGTAACGGGCTGCTGTATGTAAAGACGGGGCTTGCCCCGTCTCCCCGGCGGCGCTAAGACGCGGCAAGCCGCGTCTCTACGGGAGAATGCGTTCACCGCAGCATCAGCCGTTCCATGCGCGTGGCGCGGCCCGTGTGGTCATTGCACTCGACCAGCACGGCGCACAAGCGGACGTCGCCGTTGGCCGCTTCGAAGCGCGCCGGCATCCCGCTGAGAAACCTCTCGATCACTAATTCTTTCTTCACGCCAATGACGCTGTCGTAAGGCCCGGTCATGCCGACGTCGGTGATGTAAGCAGTGCCTTTCGGCAGGACGATCTCATCCGCGGTGGGAACGTGCGTGTGTGTGCCCACGACGGCGGTCACGCGCCCGTCGAGATACCATCCGAAGGCGATTTTTTCCGACGTGGCCTCGGCATGGAAATCCACAAACACCATCTTCGATTTGATCTGTTCGAGAAGCCGATCGGCGCAGCGAAAGGGATCGTCGCTCGTCCCCATGAAAACCCGCCCCTGAAGATTCACGACGGCATAACTAACGTTGTTCTTTTGGCCTTCGTAGACTCCCCAACCGGGCAGGCCTTGTGGAAAGTTCGCCGGCCGCAACAGGCGGCGTGCCGGACTGTGAGGGTTGCCGTCCGCCATCTGGAAATATTCGATGATTTCGCGTTTGTCCCACACGTGATTTCCGGTGGTCATCACGTCGATGCCCAGATCGAAAAGCTCTTCCGCCAGCGGAGGCGTGATCCCGAAGCCAGCCGCCGCATTTTCGCAATTGGCGATGACCAGATCCACAGCGTGCTGCTGGCGCAGTTCGGGCAGGCGCTCTCTTACGATGGTCCGCCCGGGGCGTCCAAAAATGTCACCGATAAAAAGAATTTTCAAGATCAGGTCTCAGGGGCCAGTTCTCAGTTCTCGGTACTCAGTTCTCAGACAATGCTGTTCACGATCAAGCGCACGCCCAACTTTCGATGTTATCACGCTGAAAACTGGCAACTCGCTACTGGCCACTGATCTCCGCCGTCTTCAGAAAATCGTAGTTGCCCGACGGATTCAGGGTCACGTTCCGCACCCGCCGCGTGTGCACGAGCACGTTGTCGAAATACCAAAGGTTTATGTACGGCTCTTCCTGCGCCAGCGTTTCCTGAACTTTAGCGTAGAGCCGCTTACGGACATTCTGATCGGTCTCGCGTCGCGCCTGGTCGATCAGACTATCGACACGCGGATTGGAGTAGAAGCCGCGGTTTGCGCCTTGGGGCGGAAATCGGTTGGAGTGAAAGGAATACTCAAAAATATCCGGGTCTTCGTTCCCGCCGATCCAGCGCAACGAATAAAGCTGGAATGCGCCGCTGGTGACGTCGGCAAAAAATGTAGCGAACTCAAAAGTGCGAATGTCGAGCGCAATGCCCACATCGCGCAATTGCTGCTGCAACACTGCCGCCAGCAGCCGCGTGGACTCCTCCGTCGACGTCTTCATGGTGAGGTGAAAGCGGACGCCGTCGCGAGCCCGGTAGCCGGCGGTATCGAGCATCTGGCGCGCTTTCTCCGGATTGTGCGGGTAGGCCGCCACGTCCGGGTCATACGCCCAGCTTTGCGGTGGGAGCACACTCAGAGCCGGTTCGGCGAAGCCGCGCCAGATGTATTGCAGAAGAGGACCGCGGTCGATAGCATACGCGATCGCCTGGCGAACTCGCACATCCTGCAAAGTCCGGTCGCGCAGGTTGAACGCGAGATAGGAGAGCACCGTGCCCGGCGCTCGCTCGATCTGCAAATTCGGCTCGCGCTCCAGCGCCACGATGGTGTCGGAAGTCAGCGCATTGATCGCGGCGTCGGCGCTTCCCTTGCGCAATTCGAGCGCCCGCGTCGTCGCGTCAGGCACGACGGTGAAGCGCACCCGGGCCAGGCGCGCCTTCGCGCCCCAGTATTTGTCGTTGCGCTCGACGATGACCTCTTTATCCTGTTCCGCGCTGACAAACTGGAATGGCCCCGAGCCAATGGGCTGGCGCGTGATCTCTTCGAGCGACCCATAGGGCACAATTCCACTCGCGCCCTCCGAGAGATTCCACAGCAGGGTCGCGTTGGGCTCTTTCAGATGAAAGACCACGGTGAACTCGTCGGGCGCGTGGACGTGATCGACGAAGCGGTACGCCGCCGATTTCGTACTGCGAATCTTCCCCTCGAGCAGGGAGTCGAACGTCCACTTCACGTCGCGGGAAGTAAGCGGCCGGCCATCGTGAAAAGTTACGCCGCGATGCAGATGGAAGACGTAGGTCAACGGATCCGGAATCTCCCAACGCTCGGCCAGCCCGGGCTGAACATTTAGTTGCTCGTCGCGCGTCAGCAGCGCGTCGAAGAGGAGTTCGCCAATGCGCTCCGATTGCGCATCAATCCCGACTCGCGGATCGAGATTGGTGGGACTGCTTTCAATGATCATCACCAGCGTGTTGGGATCGGGAGCTTGTGAGCAGGAGAGGAGAGGCAGCACGAATCCGCCGAGCAGCCCTAACAGAATTGTGATCCTCAGGAAAATCGTCACCTGAAAAGAATTGTCATCCTGAGCAAAGCGAAGGACCTGCTTCTCGCTCGTGTCCAGAATGCCCGCTTCACGCATACGAGATCTTTCCCAAGATCGCCGCCCGCTTCGCTCCCGTCGCCGATGGCACATTGCTGGGCCGCCGATGCCACGTCTCATGCGCGAGCAGGGCAAAAGCGACGGCCTCCTTCGCTTCCGCCGGAATGCCGAACTCATCCGAGAAATGCAGTTCGATCCCCAGAGCTGCGATCTCATCGCGCAACATGGCCATTAGTGTCGGATTCTTCGCGCCGCCGCCCGAGACAATCATTTCCATTTCGTGATCGCGTCGCCGAGCGCCGAATCGCGGCAACACGAAGCGCTCGACGGCATCCGCAATCGACCGCGCCGTCAGCGCCGCTGCCGTGGCCACTACGTCGGGCTTGCTGGCGCCGTGGCAGATCTGAATAAATCGGCCTACGTATTCCCGGCCAAATTCCTCGCGGCCCGCCGTCCGCGGGGGCTTCTGCCGGAAAAAGTGCGCGCGCGCCAACTGCGCAATCACGCCATCCAGCACGCGTCCCGAGGCCGCGACTTTGCCGTCGCGGTCGTAGCGCCGTCCGAAAAGCTCTTCCATCACCGCATCCATCACCATGTTGCCGGGGCCGGTGTCAAAAGCAAGCACCTGGCCTAGCGACGCGCCCGCGGGAATCGCCGTCAGATTCGCAATTCCGCCGATGTTCTGCGCAATGCGATTACGCGCGATACGACCCGCCCGTCGATCGAGGTAAAGGAGATAGTCGAGGAACGGCACCAGCGGCGCGCCTTTCCCCCCGGCCGCAATATCCGCGGGACGAAAATCGGAGACCACCGGCACACCCAGCCGTGCCGCGATCACCGCGCCTTCACCTGTTTGCCATGTCACCGCCAATTTCCGCCCGAGAAATCGCTCCGCCACTCCCTGGTGATAGAGCGTCTGTCCATGACAGCCCACCAGGTTAAGCTTCACACGATGCTTGCGCGCCGTTTTCGCGACTGCTTCTGCGTACAGTTCGCCGAGAAGAAAGTTCAGCCGCGCCAGATCCGCAACGTGGGCCAATTCCGCGTTCATCATGGCCAAAATTGCGCGCCGAACCGGGGCAGGGAACGGATACTCCTCGTGCGCAAGAAGCGTGAAGTCTGAGTATGTGTGCTCGTGTGGTGACGCGCCTCTGGCCCGTCCTTTGTCGGAGGAGGCGAATCGCACGACCGCCACATTGATTCCGTCGGCCGAGGTGCCGCTCATCACGCCGGCAATAATCATGCTCATGCGCGTTCCTTCTTACTTTCCGCGCGAGCGAGCGTAGCCAGCCGGATCTCTTCGCTGAACTCCCAGAGCTGGCGCGTCAGCTTCTCAACTCGTGCGGAGGTGGGAGCGGGACTGCGGCGACTCGCCGCTGATTTCCTGATGAACGACTTCTTCTTAAACGCTAAGACGCGACTCGCCGATTCGCGCACGCGGCGGGCGAATCTGCCGTCGCGCTCCGCTTCGTGGATCAGAGCTTCATGGGCACGCACGATCAGCTCTTCTTGGTGGCAAATCAGAGCCAAGTCGCCGCCAGACCGGATATGCTGCACTGCCGTCCGCTCGATGGGAGCGAATTCGAGGACCGCTCCCATTTCCATGTCGTCCGAGACGATAAGTCCGTTGTAGCGGATTTTCTTCCGCAGGATGTCGGTGATCCATTTTTTCGACAACGATGCCGGCGTTTGTTCCCCTGTTACTTTTGGATAGGCCGCGTGCGAAACCATGACAAATGGCAACTGGCGACGCAGCATCCGATAAGGAAACAAATCTTCGACCAACATCTTTTTGAGCGCCTTCTCAATCACGGGCAGCTCATGATGGCTGTCGAGCTTGCCCTCGCCCAGTCCGGGGAAATGTTTGCCGCAGCCGAGCACGCCGGCATCGCCCAACCCGCGCAGGAACTCGCGCGCGTAGGCAACCACCTGCTTCGGATCGTCCGAAACCGCACGCGAACTCAGCACCGGACGCGAAGCCTCGTAGGCCAAGTCGAGCACCGGGGCAAAATCCACGTTGAAGCCTAGGGCGCGACAGTTTTCGCCGATCACGCGTCCATGCTTGCGAAAGAGCGTGCGGCTGCCCGTGGCAAAGACTTCCGCCGCGGAAGGGGCCGAACCGATCACGTTGCGGAAACGGTCGACGGTGCCACCTTCAAGGTCGACGCAAGTGAAAAGCGGCGTGGCCACGCACTTCTGGCATTCGCGCAGAAGAGTATGCGTCTGCTCAGCTCCGGTGATGTTGCGGGCAAACAGAATCACTCCCGCCGGCTGAATCTTCGTAAGCAGGGAAGCGGGCCGCGGAGACATCTTCGTCCCGTCGAAGCCGATGATGAGGAGTTGGCCGATGTTTAGTTCTAAGTCGCGCATCGTTCTGACTGACTTAAGACAACGTTCCGTCCGTCCCTTAATCTCTAGACGTAATGCGTTCAAGTTCATTCACTGTTGGCAAGAATTCATCTGTGGTGCACTGTCTCATGGAGCCGAGGCATTTCAAATTGAAGCTGTATGCCAGCCTTCTATATTCGGTGAAATCGGAAGGTGACAGATCGACGGAAATATTGTATTGGTGAACTCTAACCGCCGAAACAGTTGACGTGCTTTCACGCACACCCGCGAAGTAGGGATTCGATCCCCCTAAGAGGGTAGTTTTGCGGACGAGCTTGTCATCCTTGAAGCGGAGATCTCCTGCAAGAGCCATCAGTGGAGCAAGATGCAACTTATACTGCCATTTATTAACAAACACCAGCTCGAGTAAACATTCATGATGACAATCACCAGGTAGATCCACGGGAATGTTCGCATCGTGTAGCTGTTTTACTGCAAGATCGTAGGTTGTGCCGATACGCATCTGCGTAATCACTCCAACATATCTCCCTGCCTCAACCCTTGCGCGATATGCTTGAGCAAACGCTAAGGCAATCACAAACATCGTTGCGAGCACGACACACAGAACAATGAGCGGCCAGCGCCTCTGGCAGTTCATCAGCATGATGTATCCCTCCTTACGTCACGTTACAAAGTCCATCCACATGGGGGAGCTTGGGGACAGACGGGATGTTTTCTGCTGCTTGCACTTTATGGTGCCCGCCTGCATTTCTCGGCGCACTTCGCGTCTCGGCGGTTAGATTTCTTTCTTCAGCTCCGCCAGCAAGTTTAGCGCCTCCAGCGGCGTTATCCGGTTTAAATCCACCTCGCGCAACTTCTCCAGCACTGGTTGCGACAGCGGCGTGAAGATGGTTAGCTGCGTCGGGCGCTCCGGCTCTGCTCCCGGCGTCAGATGGCTTGAGAGCCGGCGCTCGGACGATTCATGCTCGGCCAGCACTTCGCGTGCACGCACCACGACTTCGTTTGGCAAGCCCGCCAGCTTGGCTACTTCGATTCCGTAGCTGCGGTCGGCTGCGCCCGGTTCGACTCGGCGCAGAAAAACAACGCTTCCGCCCGCCTCTTTGACGGACACGTGATAGTTCTTCACGCCACTCAATTGCTCGGCCAATTCGGTGAGCTCGAAATAGTGCGTGGCGAACAAAGTTTTGGCATGCACTCGCGCGTGCAGATATTCGATGGCGGCCCATGCGATCGCCAGGCCGTCATAGGTGGAAGTGCCGCGCCCTACTTCATCCAGCAGGATCAACGAGCGTGCCGTCGCCGTGTGCAGGATCGCCGCCGTCTCCGTCATCTCGACCATAAACGTCGAGCGGCCGCGGGCCAGGTTGTCGCTCGCGCCAATGCGCGTGAAGACGCGGTCGACAGTGCCCAGCCGCACCGCACGCGCCGGAACAAACGAGCCCATCTGCGCCATGATCACGATCAGCGCCGCCTGTCGCAGATAGGTGCTCTTGCCTCCCATGTTCGGGCCGGTTAGCACCACGATGTTGTGTGTTGAGGCATCCAGAAACAGATCGTTCGGAACGAAGCGATCGCTCCCCGCCGTCAGTTCCTGCAGTTCGATTACCGGATGACGACCTTCGACAATTTCCAAATCAAGGACGTCCGCGTTCTTCTCAGCTTCGTCGAAATGCGGCCGGCAGTAATTCCGCAGTGCCGCTATGTGCGCCAGGCAGCCGAGTACATCCACTTCGGCCAATGCCAGCGCGGTTTGCCGGATGCGCCTGGCCTCGGCGGCAATGGCAGAACGCAAGTCGGCAAACAGCCGCCGTTCGATTTCGACAATCTTCTCCTGGGCATCGAGAATCTTCGATTCATACTCCTTCAGCTCCGGAGTCGTGAAGCGCTCGGCATTCACCAGCGTCTGCTTGCGTTCGTAGTCGGTGGGCGCGTGCTGCAGGTTCGCCTTCGAAATCTCAATGTAATAACCAAAAATAGAATTGAACTTTACTTTGAGCGAACCAATTCCGGTGCGCTCGCGCTCGCGCTGTTCCACTCGCGCCAGGTACTGCTTCGAGTTGCGGCTCAGGTCGCGGAGTTCGTCCAGATCTTTGTCGACGCCTGGAGCGATCACTCCGCCATCGCTTAATGTGAGCGGCGGCTCTGGAACCAGCGTGCCATCGATCTTCTCCCGCAGATCGCCCAGTTCGTCGATCACGCCATGCAGTGTGCCCAGCCGCGTCGCAGAGGGTCGTAATTCAGATAACCCAGCCAACACCGTTCGCACCTTGGGAATTCGTGCTAGCGACGCCGCCAGCGCCAGCAGGTCGCGTGGATTCGCCGTTTCGAGCGTGACCCGGCTCAGCAGGCGTTCCAGATCCAGAATTCCTTCGAGCGACCGCCGCAATTCTTCGCGCCGCACCGAGTCTTTAACCTGCACCTCGACGGAATCGAGTCTGCCTTCAATCTCGGCGCGATCCAAAGACGGGCGCAGCAGCCAGGTACGCAGCAAGCGTTTGCCCATTGGCGTCACCGTTGCGTCCAGGCAGCGGAATAGAGTCACTCCAGCGTCCGTTCCCGCGAACAGCGGCTCGATCAACTCCAGGTTGCGCACCGTCACCGCATCGAGCACCAGGCAATTCTGCCGCTCGTAGAAGCCGATGCGGTCGACATGATCGAGAGTGCCGCGCTGGGTTGACCGGATGTAATAGAGGATGGCCCCCGCCGCCGAAGCCGCCGCCTGCTTGCCCGCCAGCCCGAAACCCTCCAGCGAGAGCACGCCGAAGTGATTTTCCAGCAGCGGAATGGCGTGGTCGGGAGCAAAGATCCAGTCGTCCAAAGGAGTCTCGGCCCAGCCGCCGCCGGAAACCCGGGCGACAGGCGCTGTGCCTGTCGCAGGGGGAGTATCCGCGTGGGGACGGGCGAGAGCCTGCCCTGAGTTTGCCGAAGAGACGCCCGTCGCTCCACTATTGTTCTTTTCAAATAGCGGAGCCGAAGACCCATAGAGCATTTCTCTTGGCCGTAATTGTTCAAGTTCTTCTTGAATGCGGCGCCCGGCCAATTCGCCCCCAAACTCCGTCGCTCGAAACTCGCCAGTCGAAAGATCGAGCGCCGCAAAACCCACGCGATCCCCGACCGTTGCCACTGCCGCCAGAAAGTTGTTCTCCTCCGCGTTCAGCGATGAATCTGCCGCGGTGCCCGGCGTGACCACGCGCGTCACCTCACGGCGCACCAACTTCTTTGCCAGGCGCGGGTCTTCCACCTGCTCGCAGACCGCGACCTTGAAGCCGCGCCGGATCAGTTTTGAGATGTAGCCCTCGGCGGCGTGGTAAGGCACTCCGCACATGGGGATGGCCACGCCCTTTTCTTTATTGCGCGAGGTCAGCGTGATCTGTAACTCGCGTGCGGCCAATACCGCGTCGTCGAAGAAAAGTTCGTAGAAATCCCCCAGCCGAAAAAACAGCAGAGCGTTGGGATGCTCCTTTTTGATGGCGGCATATTGCCGCATCAGCGGTGTGGAGGGCTCGGACATGGGGGAACAGGTGATTGGTAATTTGTAATTTGTAATCTTGTAATTTGCAATTCGACGCTGGAGCAGGGGCACTGAATCACGACAAGAGCCTTAAATTACCAATCACCAATTGCAAATTATCAATTCTTTTGTTCTCCTTACGCCATGGAACTCCGCAAAGATCCGATTACCCGTTCCTGGGTGATTACCGGTGACGATGTCATCGAACCCACTCCACCTTCTCAGGCCTGCCGGTTTTGCGGTCCGTCGGCCCCGCCAGCCCAGGTCATCGCCACCCTGCCCGGCGTGGATGGCAGCGCCTGGTCGGCGCGTTCCGTCGTGCATCCGCATGCGCTCTACCACGTCGAAGGCGAGGCGGCGCGCCGCGGCGACGGCCTCTACGACCGCATGGGATCGGTCGGCGCTCACGAAGTTCTGCTCGAAAATCCGCGCCACGACGCCAACCTCTGGAATGCGAGCGACTTCGAAGTCGAACAGTTCTTGCGTCTGGCCGCGATGCGGATTCAGGATTTGAAGCGCGACAGCCGGTTCAAATACATCAGCATTTTCAAGAATTACGGGGACGGAGCCGGACAGGAATTCGAGCATCCCACTTCGCAACTGACCGCAACCACTTTCGTGCCGCGGCGCGTGCTTTACGAACTGCGCGCCGGCCGCGACTATTTCGAAACCAAAGAGCGCTGCGTTTTCTGCGACATTCTGGCGCAGGAGGAGCGTCAGAACCAGCGCATCGTCGAAATTCGCGGAGACTACGTGGCCTTTTGCCCCTTTGCTCCGCGCGTCCCCTACGAAACCTGGATCACGCCCCGCAGCCATGAATCTTCCTTTGAGCGCACCGGTTCATCGCGCGTGGGCAACGTGGCCGATCTCGCCGCGCTGCTGCGGCGCACGCTGCAACGCATCCGCACCGTCACCGAAGACTTTCACCTCGTGCTCCACACCTCGCCCAACAGCCAGCATCCTTCGTCAACCTTGGGATATTGGAAAACCCTCGATGAGGATTACCACTGGCACATCGAGATTCTGCCGATTCTTGAGTCCAAGGCCAGGTCATACACCTTCAAAGAGATTTATTATTCTCCCGTCACGTCGGAGACGGCGGTGAAACGGCTGCGCGAGGCGAAGATCTAAGAGTAGTCGTTGGTCGTTAGTCGCTCGGGAAGGCTATTAGCTTTCAGCTCGCAGTTAGCGCGCTCTTCTACTGACAGCTGAGAGCTGACAGCTTTTGCATCACGCTAACGACCATCGACCAACGACCGCCCATGACCATCCGCCGCCTCAAAACCTACACGGGATCGCAAGGCTACGTTTACCAGTACTACTTCGTCGGAAAGCGTCCGGCTCCGGCGTCCAACGCGCATAAGTCCGACGCTATTGAGTACATCTTCGATGTCACCTCCGACCGCAAGCTGACCTACTCGGTCAGTATTTTCCTGCCGCACCTGGTCGTCGGCGCCTGGGCCGAATCCCACGGACGCCCGCTCGCCGATTCCGAGCAGTACGCCGCCGTCAAGATGCGCCTGTTCCGCGCCTTCGACGAACTGGAAGGAATGCAGGCGCAAGGGAGGCAACTGCGGATCGACTGGCAGTCTCTGGAAGAATCGCTGGCGGCGTTGGGGGTGGAATAGATTCGCAGCCGCCGCGCTAACGGCCTTCTTGATTATGGTAAGAGAGCCGCTTACGAAAGTGGCTCGGGCAGGACGTGTTAAGCTGGCAACTGGTCGGCGTAGCCGCGAGCGTTCCGGCTTCTGTTCGCAGTTCTTTCCTATGATCGCGTGAGGCGTCCATGTCGATTGCGCAAAGATTGGTTGGCATCGTCGTGTTGGCCTCTTCCGTTGTCGTTTTCGCTCAGACCACCACGACGAAACCGCCCGGTGTCGGCAGTAGCGAGGTCACTAACAGTCAGTTGCCAGCGACCACGCCCTTGGACCCGTGCCGGAGCGCGGGAAAGGGGGCGGATCAGGCGGCAATCCTAAGCGACACGATGGGCGTTGATTTCGGCCCATATCTGACACGGATCGTGCCAGTCGTGCGTCGGAACTGGTATGCCCTGATTCCGGGGTTGGTGGATACACCGGTCTCGAAACAGGGTAAAGTCTCAGTTAAATTTCTCATCCTGAAAGACGGGAAGATAGACGTAGACGGTATTACGATTCAAACTTTCTCGGGAGATGTTACGCTTGATCGGGCCGCCCGCGGGAGTATTATTCGCTCGGATCCGCTCCCAGCGCTCCGCAGGGAATTCCCAGGCCAGAACCTCCGGTTACGTTTTAGTTTCTATTACAACCTTTCGCCCGACATCAGCATTTCACCGTGCGTCGACGTACGCGTTACCGCTGGCTCATCATTGCAATTTTCTGCTTCGGGCAAGGGGATTACAAATGCGTCCGTAGCGTGGAGTGTTTCGGGCCCCGGCTGCTCGGAATCGGCTTGCGGCACCATTTCTGATACCGGGTTCTATACTGCACCCGTGAATATTCCAAGTCCCCCGGTTGTCATTGTGAAAGTGACGCCGCGGTCTGGCATCAGCATTGCAGCCAAGTCTAAGTTGACCGTTGTGCAGCCAAATCCAACGCACTAGATAGGCGGTCAATTCCTCGGGCCTCACACCCGCGCGCAGCTCCATCTACACGCCGCGTGATGTGACGTGCATCACAAACCCCCGTGACAGCCTACGTTTCCCCGCACCACTTCCGCCCGGCACACTATAATCACCCAGGCGGGGGGTGGGGGAGTACGAAACCGGCCTGCGGAAGCATTCAAGAATAATAATAATGATGACCCTGATTTGGCTGCGCGTTGCGCTGGTTTTTTACGCTGCGGGATTACTGTATGCGCTGGTCGCGCTTACCCGCACCTCTGAAATCCTCGGTAAAGTGGCGCTCCATGCCTCCTACCTGGGCATGGTGTTTCATTTCGTTTCGCTGACGGAAGCCGTGGTGCAAAGCGGCCAACTGGCTTCGGCGTCGGTTCACAACTCGGAATCGCTGCTGGCCTTCCTGATTATGGTCGGCTTCATGCTCGCCTATCTGGTGTATAAGACGACTACCCCGGGCATCGTGGTTTTCCCCCTGGTTTTTCTGTTGACTTTCATAGCTGCCACCGGTCAGCAACCGCTGGTCTTCGCCTCGGTTGCCGTGAAGCACGGTTGGCTGGCCGTTCATATCCTGATGATCTTCACCGGATACGCGGCGCTGTTCCTCAGCTTTGGCGCCAGCATTCTGTACCTTTTGCAAGAACGCGCTCTGAAGTCCAAGAATTCGAGTGGGATGTTCTCGCGCCTGCCTTCTCTTCAGGTCATTGACGATATCGGTTATCGCTCGCTTATGCTGGGATTTCCCTTCATGACCCTGGGCCTGATCGCGGGCTCCGTGGTGGCCGAATCCACTTACGGCCGCATTGATTTTCTCGATCCCAAGATTCTGCTTTCCATCCTGATGTGGGCCGTGTATCTGCTGATGGTGTTCATGCGGCTGAGCGCCGGGTGGCGTGGACGCCGCGCCGCCACGCTCGCCAGCGTGGCTTTCGCCGCGGCCATCGTGGCCTGGATCGCCAACTACTTTAGCGGAATGCACAGGTTTATCACCTCATGAGATTCCAGCTCATCGGCGTCAATCACAAGACCGCGCCGGTCGAGGTGCGGGAGCGCCTGGCCATTCCTGAATCGCGATTGCCGGAGGCCTGCAAGCGACTGTCCGAGCATCCGTCCGTAGCCGAGGGCATGATCGTCTCCACCTGCAACCGGGTGGAATTTATTGCCAACATGAAGAACGGCACGGGCGACCTGCGCGAATTCCTGCGCGAGTATTTCGCTACCGATCTCAGCCCGTTTGAAGAGTATCTCTACGAATTTCGCGAAGACGACGCCATCCGCCACATCTTTCGCGTCGCCGCCAGCCTTGACTCGATGGTGGTTGGCGAGCCCCAGATTCTAGGCCAAGTAAAGGAAGCCTACGCCACCGCCCGCGCCGTGGGAGCGGTGCGCGCCCAGCTCGATCAGTTGCTGACCCGGGCGTTTGCCGTGGCCAAGCGCGTCCGTACCGAAACCGCCGTCGGATCTTCGTCGGTGTCGATTGCTTCGGTGGCCGTTGAACTGGCGGAGAAAATCTTCGGGAACCTGAACGGCAAGAGCGTCTACCTGGTGGGTGCGGGGAAGATGAGCGAGTTAGCGGCCCGGCATCTGCTCGCGCACGGCGCCGCGTCTCTGTTTGTCGCCAACCGCACCTACGACCGCGCCATCCGGATGGCGCAAAAATTCAACGGACAGGCGATCGAGTTCAGCCGCCTTTATGACACCTGCGATCGCGCCGACATCGTGATCACCTCGACCGGCTCGCCCCACTTCATCTTCCGCCCCGAACACGGCGAAAAGCTCATGGCGCTGCGCAAGAACAAGCCCATGTTCTTCATCGATATCGCCGTTCCCCGCGACGTCGATCCGGAGATGAACAAGATCGATGGCATTTTCGTCTATGACATCGACGATCTGCAGCAAGCGGTCAGTTCGCACGTTGCCGATCGCAAGAAGGAAGCGGAAAAGGCGGAGGCGATCGTTAATGGCGAGGTCGATAAGTTCCACGCCCGCCTCCAGACTCTCGACGTGGTTCCCACCATCGTCAGCTTGCAGGACCACCTTGAAACCATTCGCCAAGCCGAGATTGATCGGGTTCGCGGCCGCCTCGGTTCGATGACCAACGACCAGGAACTTGCCGTCGAAGCGCTGACTCGTGGCATCGTCAACAAAATCATGCACACTCCCATCAGCACTCTGAAAACGGCGGCGCGCGATCCCGAATCCACCACCGTCATCGAACTGGTGCGGCGCCTCTTTAATCTGCACGACGATCTGCATAACGATGGAGAAAGGGAAACTGCTACCGCGAGGGCCGTCCGCGACCGGGGAGCGGAAGACTAATGGCCCGCCTGCGCATCGGTTCCCGTGGCTCGCAACTCGCTCTCTGGCAGGCCCATCACATCTCCGACCTGCTGCGCGCGCAGGGCCATACCGTGGAACTCGAGATCATCAAGACCACGGGCGATAAAATCACCGACGTGGCCCTCGCCAAAGTTGGCACCAAGGGCATGTTCACCAAGGAAATCGAAGAGGCCCTGGTCGATAACCGGGTTGACCTGGCTGTGCATAGCTTGAAGGATCTGCCCACGGAGTTGGCCGCGGATTTCGAAATTGCCGCCATCACCACCCGTGAAAATCCACGCGACGTTTTCTGTTCGGTGAAGTTCGCAAATATCGAAGCGCTGCCACAGCAGGCAAACATAGGCACCAGCAGCCTGCGCCGCCAGGCCCAGTTGAAGGCTCTGCGTCCGGATCTTCAGATTCACCCGCTCCGCGGCAATGTGGATACGCGCCTGCGCAAGCTTGAATCCGGCGACTACGATGCCATCATTCTGGCCGCCGCCGGTCTGAACCGTCTGGGTAAAACGCAACTGGTTCGCCAAGTGATCCCTGCGGAAGTGATGACTCCCGCCGCCGGACAAGGCGCCCTGGGAATCGAAATTCGCAACGGCGACACGGCGACGCGGGCGCTCTTGGCCTTTCTTGATGACGCCGCCGCCCGCGCCACCACTACCTGCGAGCGTGCGTTGCTCAATAAACTCGGCGGCGGCTGCCAGGTTCCCATCGGAGCCTTCGCAGAAGCCATCTTCACGGGAGCAATGCGCGGCCGCATTCGTCTGAACGGGCTCGTCGCCCATCCCGATGGAACCAAAGTCCTGCGCGAAACCCGCGAGGGCGATGATCCCGTGCGCTTAGGCGAAGAAGTCGGCGAGACTCTTCTGCGCAGAGGCGGCGATGTTATTCTCGAAGAAGTCTACGGCGAAGGCTTCGCTCTGCCGCAGCAACCATGAAGGATCGTCGAATAGTCATCTCTTTAAAATCTGTCATCCTGTATTTGAGTCTTGTCATCCTGAGCGAAGCGAAGGACCTGTCGTTTGTGCGCAGTGCTTGAGCCGTAGCATTGAGGAACAATCTGAGCCTGGCAACTGAGAACTGAGAGCTGAGAGCTGAGAGCTGAGAGCTGGCACCTTCCCCATGCGCAAGCCTAACGAAAAGCACCCCCTCGCCGGAACCCGGATTCTTGTCGGACGCGCCCGCCATCAGGCTGGCAGCCTTTCCGCCAGCCTGCGCAGCCTGGGCGCATCGGTAATCGAAATCCCGTTCATTGAGATCCGCAAGCCGCAATCGTACCGGCCCCTCGACGATGCTCTGAAAAATATCCGCAATTACGACTGGCTCATTCTCACCAGCGCCAACGGCGTCGAAGCGATGTGGGAGCGCGTCCGGAAACTTCGCATCACGCGCCGGAATCTCAAGCATCTCCAGATCGCCGCCATCGGGCCTGCTACCAAGAAGGCGATCGTGAAGCATGGCCTGAAGGTGAAGATGGTTCCCGAGGAGTACGTCGCCGAGTCTGTGGTGAAGGGCCTGCGCGATAAGGTTAACGGTAAGCGCGTCGTGCTCATACGAGCCAAGGTCGCGCGCGACTTGATTCCAGAAGAGCTGCGCGCGGCTGGAGCCGAAGTCGATGTGGTCGAAGCTTATGAAACCGTGGTGCCCGAGAAATCGCGTGCGCGCCTGCGTGCGCTGATGAAAAATGCTAAACGCCGCCCGCACATCGTGACCTTCACCAGTTCCTCCACCGTGAAGAATTTTGCAGAACTGGTCGGCCAGCAGAAGGCAGGTTCACGCGGCGAGG
The DNA here is from genome assembly GCA_050011975.1 of Terriglobales bacterium. Lineage (GTDB taxonomy): Bacteria > Acidobacteriota > Terriglobia > Terriglobales > Acidobacteriaceae > Acidiflorens. Next base: position 24,900 of record JBEKIB010000032.1, read on the forward strand.
GCTTGCTCAAAGGCGTTCAGTTTGCTTCGATTGGCCCGGTGACTTCCGCGACGCTCGGCGAATTGCAGATGCCGGTCGCCATCGAGGCCCGCGAATTCACGATGGGCGGGCTGATTCGCGCGATTGTTCTCGCGCGCTACGCGGAAACATCCGTGTAGGGACGGGGCTTGCCCCGTCTCCCGCTGGCAGGTAGCGGACTGGCGGTGCGAGCGGAGACGCGGCAAGCCGCGTCTCTACGGGGAATGTGAGGGGTCCGCCGCGAATTCTACTCCGCCTTTGGCTGCGGCTTCGAGATTCCCATCTGCGGGTCAATCGCGTCCAGGTAGGACTGCATGTGTTCCTTCATTTCGCCGGTCATCCCGGTAAACTCGATGCCATTGCCTACGCCAGGGTCGCACGTCCGGACCACCGCCGTGATATTGACGTGCTCCGTGTCCAGCCAGAAATCCACGCGCAGCACTGTTGCGATCGGCAAAGGAAGCATGCTCTCGACGTAGCATCCATTGCCGCTCACGTCGGTGGCATTGATGCGGAGCGGCGCGTTGACGCGCTCGTCGCGAAGTTCCACGGGAAGCGAAATCTTATGCCGGTGATAGCGCCGCCGGTTGGAGGAGTCAATCTTCACCGTCGCGCCGTCAAGTGACAGATAGTTTTTCCACGGGCACTCCTGATCCGCCACCAACTTCACTCCCGCTTGATTCTTCTTGACCGGACCGGTGTTTATTACCCAGACCACCGTGCAGCGCGCTTTTGCTGCTTCGCACTGCACTCCGATCATGTCACCCACCTTCAGTTCGCTCTCGACGCCCGAGATCAGTGCCCCTTCCGAACTGATGTTCTGTGCGCGAGCATGTTGGGAAAAGGGGCGTCCGTCCGCAGTCATTCCCCATATCCGCACCGGCAGATCCACACTCAGGCGAGGTTCGCTTTGATGTTCAGGCATGCTTTGTCCTCGTATCTGTGATGCGATGATACCGCCCCGCGGCGCTCCGCGATATTACAAAGTTAGCCAGCGCAGTAACGAGCGGAGCACCACTTTCGGCACCGGCGAATCGTCATTCCGGGGCGGTTTTCCGCGAGCTTTCTGCGGACTTTTCCGCGAGCTTTTCCACGGACTTTTCCACGAAATCTCGATAACTGATGACCCGGATCTTCTGCTCCTCCAGAAACTGCCGCAGTTCCGCCGAAGTCAGCAGACGCCGCTCCTCCTCGCGAGAATCGAGCAAGCGCGTGCCGGCTCGGCGCAAGTCGGCGTCGTTATAGCCGGGATGGCAGACCAGTTCCCAGGTTCCCCCCGGCAGGCTGGCGAGCGCTTGGCGCAGCAGGGAACTATAGCCGGAACTCTCGGCCGAGCCGGTCTCGATCACTCCAATCACGCCGTCGGGCGTAAGCAGTCCGGCGCGCTTGGTGCGGTGCAGAAATTGCCCGGAGAACGTGTGCAGCATGCGCACCTGGCCATATCGCTTCCAGAGATTGCGCTTGCCTTTGAAGAGCCGTGCCGGCATCGCTTTTACGGGAACGAACGGATTGCGGATGGCGCGAACGCCGCAAATCCGCGCGGCTCGCAGCAGGGCTACAAGAATCTCAGGAAAGATATGGGCGTGTTTATGCGTATCGAGGTGAGACACCTGAATACCGGTGGATTGAATTTTTCGTATTTGCGCCGTGATTTCCGTGACCAGTTGGTCGCGATCAAAACCTCCCAACATGGCGCGCGCGGCGAAGGCTGAAAGGCTGGAGTAGAACTTGTCCGGCTCCGCCGAACGAATCGCTACCAGCGTATCCACTGTATCCGGTGGCGACACCGGCGTTCCATCCACCAGGACGACGTGGCACCCCACGGAGAGATTCGGCGCCGAGCGCGCCGCCGTCACTGCGTCCTCAAACGCGGGGCCGTTGGCCATCAATGTGGTCGACGACACGACTCCACCGTTGTGGGTTTCCAGAATGGCCCGATTCACTCCCGCGGTCAGACCTAAATCATCGGCGTTGACGATGAGCTTTCGCACGCAGAAAGTGTAACAGCCGCGCCGCGGTTTTGATCTCGGGCGCAGTTCGCTCGCACGGCGCACCGTCCATTCACGCCAACCATGCGGCCCAACCACTTGCCGGATGCGGCGTTTGACCGGCAGGGAAGGGTCCAGTATTCTCAGCATAAGTTGTGCAGAAGGTTTTCGCGAGCGGCGGCGACGAAATCCGCCGTGATCGCATCCGCGCCGAGCGGGCGGTTAGCTCAGCTGGTTAGAGCGCCTGCCTTACAAGCAGGAGGTCGCAGGTTCGAGTCCTGCACTGCCCACCATTTCAAGCAGTAAATACGGTGGTTAAACAGCAAGTCACTCAGGGCGGCCTCTCAAGGGCCGCTTTGGTTTTACCACTGTTTTACCTTTCACGCCCGGATTCTCCCTGAAATCGGCATTTATATCCATTATTAATGGTTTCTCGCCTGCCTTAGATTTTGAGCATGACAACCGAAATCCAATCCACACGGAAATATCTAACGCCCCGCGAAGCGGCCGCCCAGCTTGGCGTTGCCGTGGGCACGCTGGCGGTTTGGCGCTGCAAGAAACGCTATGGTCTGAATTACGTCAAGATCGGAAGCAAAGTCGGGTACCGCCAGAGCGAGATCGAGAAGTTTCTGGACAAGCGGACTCGCTGATCCTGCGGGTTGCACCGCCAGGACGCAGGGCGTAGGCAGGTCTTCGTGCTTGCCCGCAGGCCGTACCACCGGTACTGGCAGCGCAGATCGCCGTACGCCCAGCGTGAAGAACAAAACCATTGAGAAAGGACTTGCGCCGTCGCGTAATAACAGTGTCAAGGCTTTCCCGAAGCTGCTGACACATTCCGGCGAAGGGATTCTGGGGTTACTCGAATGGCTCCAGAGTCCCGACGCCACATTCGAGGGAAAATGGAAAACGACGAAGAAACACCCACACACAAACCAAATCGAATCATTACAGTCAACTTCTCGAAAGTGGAGTTGCCGAAAACGAACGGCAATGGGCACCACAAAACAAATGGACACTGCATCGTCGAGCCGTTAGGCGAGCAAGAATTACTTCCCCAGCGCTTCCGCGACACCCTGAAAGACTGGCACAAAGAGGATGGATTCTTGTCGCTGGAACACGCGATGGGCTATCTCGTCTGGGAAAGCAACATTATTTTTGGCGGTGGCCCGCGATCTGAGAACTACATACTCAAGCACTGCCGGTGGCTCGATGAGTGGAAGGATCTGAAAAAGAAGAAGCCCGGCCAATGGACCCTAGACCCCAACACATTGATGATGAAAGTCAACGTGGGCGAAGTCTGCGACGGGAACGATACAGAGACTGGCCTGCTCACAAATACCCTTGAGGGCGTCGTTCAAAAGAACGTCAAATGGCTGTGGAAAAACAAGATCCCTTATGGATATGTCACGGTCGTCGCTGGGGAAGAGGGGATCGGCAAGACGACACTCGTGTCCGGCATCGTGGCAGAACAGACCAAAAAGGGACGCGATGTTTTGCTGATCGCTGATGAAGACAATCCAGAAGACACCCTGGTTCCCCGCCTGAATGCTGCGGGAGCAGACCTATCAAGAGTCCATCACATGGAGGAGGCAGCGTGGAAGAAAGACAAGTTGGAATACGCTTTCGAAATTCTTAGAGACATCGGAAAACTCGAAGCGTGGCTCGCTGCCCACCCCGGAGTCACGACTGTAGTCATTGACCCCTGGCTGAATTGTGCCGGAGGAATTAACGAATACAGCTCGAAGCAAGTGAGGCAGGTCTTCATGCCTCTACAAAAGATCGCTCGTAAATTCGGCATCGTCATCATCTGCATTGCGCATTTCAAAAAAGGGCAAGCAGGTAGAGCGAATGAGAAGGTAGGAGGAGCATTGGCCGTTGTGCAGGTTCCACGATCAGTGCTTCTTGTGGCGAGAGTGAAAGAGGAGGGAGGAGTTCTCGACGGCGAGTTATATCAAACCAAACACAACCTGAATCCGAAAGAGAACGGCCAAAAATTTCAGATCGTTGGAGCAGTCTCCAAGCGCAACGGAATCATCGTTAAAACCTCCAAGGTCATGTGGGGAGGCGAATCACAGCGAGATGCCGAGGTGGTATTTGCCACAAATGATCCGGCAGAACTGGTGTTCGATAAGTGCTGCGAGTGGCTGACTGACTTCCTAAATGACGGAGAACTTCCCGCCACAGAAGTGCTCACGTCCGGGAAAAAGAGAGGATTCAGCCAGAGGACGATTTTTCGCGCGCGGACCACAGTAGCCAAAACGCGCAAGGATGAAAAGCAGAATAACCGAGCGTATTGGAGCCTGCCATGAGGGCACTACTTGCCAGGTGGGTAGCACTTGCCAGACCGAGCCTAAATACTTTGGCAAGTACTACCCTTTTTGCTCGAGACCCTCTATCTGGCAAGTTATTTATTATTAATAACTTGCCAATTAGAACAGAGTACTTGCCAAAGTACTTGCCAAAGGGTGGCACAGGCTTGGCAAGTACTCCCTTTGGCAAGTTGCCGAATTACGCGATGTGAGGAATGAAATGATCTCCAACGACGGATGGGAGCCGGGAATGATTCCTTCGGCAGAGCAGGCTGAGTTCCTGCTGCGCGCTGAACTCTGCGCGTGCAGGATTCGGAGTTGGCTCAACGCACACGCGAAGGCGTTCACGTTCTGCAAGCTGCGGAGGAGAGATGTGTTCCGAGGCGTGAACGGACAGCGGTATCCGCATGGCGTTTTCGACGAGGCGTTAATGCGTTTGGAGAGGAATGGATTCATCGCGGTCGAGGGAACGCGAATCAGAGTCGTCGTTGAGGACAAGTTGGGTGACGTACCTCTCGCGCGTATGCGCACGACGTATGCGCAGAGGACGCCACGCTGATCAAGGAGGAATGAAAGTATGGCAACACACGGACGAGATGACAGGGCAGCACAAGCTATCAAGATAACCCCAGAACTAAAAGAACCCTTACTGTGTGGATGCGTTCCATGTCGGTTGCGCCGCGCCCAACAGCAGCAGGCGCATGAGAACCATTCATTAGGGCTGGGCGTGTATGACCAGACGTGGCTCTGCAAACCGGCCGGAGATCGCTCACCGAGAACTTCATTGCTCAACTTGGAGAGGCGTCAGATTCCAAATCCGCTCGCAGAGATCAGTGAAAAAAATCGCGCCTTCTGGAAAAACGGCTGCGACGGCCAGCGTGAAGTTTAGCCGGTTGTCTGCTGTTCAAACAGACAGCGTTGCTTCACAAGTCACTGATTGCGCAAGATTCGATGCCGCACGAACCCTCTAGCTTTTACCCACGTTTTACTTCAGACCTAAGATTGGGCCAAAACTCGCTGCCCCCCAGCGTGAAGAACAAACATCCTGACGCTGCGGCCCCAAGTCGCGCGTAATAGGCACATGGACAAACAGGGACAAACGAGGACAGCCAGAAAAATCCTCCCGGTGTTGCTCCAGCCAAAAGTTGTGGCTGATCGCTGGGGCAGATGCAAAAAGACTGTCCAGCGGCTCATCGCAAGCGGCAAATTGAAAACGGTCCAGATCGGCGCGAGAAAACTGATTCACATCGACGAGATTTTGCGCGCTGAACGAGACGGAGTTGGCCGTCGCAAGTCGCACTCTGGTGTGAGGGTACACGGGACTATACATCCTCAGCCTTCAAAAACTCACTCAAAGACCGCACCAGTCGAGATCTCCCACGTATGTAGAGGTCGTTGTGCCCGAAGTGTGCCCAAAGAACTGAAGAGGAAATCTTGCCGACGGAGGGAAAGCGATGAATGACTACGGCCGTCAGCAGACCGAACTGGAGAGCGTCACAGGTGAATCTTTAGACCAGCTCAAGCGGAGCGTGAATCAGTTCTTCAACTCTAGTGAAGCGAAACCGCGCGGTGCTGTGGTCGATGTGGCGGCTTGTCACAGAGCGCTGGACGTGATCCTTGACTGGCACAATCGCCGCCAGAAACGGCGGAGTTGTGCTGGCGACCGGGGGCGCAGATGAGCGGCCAGCGGCTTTGTGAAATTAAGGAAGAACTTTTTCCTGCGAGCATGGAATTGGTCAGGCGCGGCGACTTCGAGGTGCGCTTGAGGTTAGATGAATTGCGCTGTCCGCGCGGACGCGACCATTGCGATCCGGACCAAAGGTGTCTCGGGATGCACGGCGAAAATCGCCAACGTATCGAAGAGATCAAAGACCGGCTCTTTCGAGCCGGATTCGTCAGACTGGAGGAAATACGATGAGCAGCAACAAACCGGAAGCGTACGTTCCCTATCGGAAAGATACACGGGAAAACAGCAACGACATCACCGTCAATGAAGGTGCTGGCTCGACGCAGCCCGCGCCGCTCAATGGTTGGCGTGAGCAGAATTTCGAGCAGAACACTTTCGATAGGGGGAAGAAATGACCGAGCAAAAGAAACGGGCGTTTGGATTTTCTAACGGCGGAACATTGCGAGCCTACGGTCACGAGATTCCGCGATCAGATCCCGATCCTGGCGCAGAGATGAGAGAACGCGCGTCAGAGAGTTGCGGGTTCCACATGGGTCAGCACATGCAGCAATCGAGGGCCGAACTTGAGCGGCGCGGCGGTCCTCTCGGCATAATCACTGCCGCAGTGAAACGGGCTGAGGATCAGATTCGCGCGAGTGACGCGCAAGCCGGTGAGTTAACCAGACAAGCTGCAATTCTGAAATCGAAACTCAGGGGAGGTGGCTAGTGTTCGAACGTTCACTGATCGAGCGGCTTACTCCTACTCCGCAACCTCTGTTTGATCTCGGTTACTCGCAACCGTTCTGGACACCTGAGAAGTCGGAGCCGAACAAAAAGCCAGAGCCCGCAGCCGCAGAAGCAGCGGCGGAAGATGTACCCATAGTCTCACCACCCACAAGAGACATGCGAGCGGTCGCGAGGAAACTTTTCGCCCCAGCTTTGCAAGAGTTGGAAAAATTTGTTGATGACGGCCCGGAGCGCAACGCCATGCAATCTGAACTGTTATCACTCATCGAAAAGTTTGGTGATGTGCTCACGGTCGGACGCGAACAAAGGATCGCGCGTCTCTCCTCTGAACAGATCGCACTAGCGCAACAATGCCGCCAGCAGGCAGCAATCTATGCGGAAGCAGACCGTGCGGTGACGGCGTATCTCGAAGTCAGGCGAGCAAAGCACGCGGCAATGATGAACGCCAAATCACAAGTTAGTTCCTGGGATTCGCAGCGCGATTCGTTAGGCCGGTGGCCTACAGGCGCGGCGCTCCGTGAATACGAGACAAAGCGAGTAGCCCTAGTGAAAGCAGCGGACGAGGCGCAAGTCGCCTGGGAATCGTGTTTCGAAGAGGAGCGACGGCTGATTGCGATCCGCACGGCGGCGGAATCCAAGTTGAGAAAACTGGCGCAGGCCGAATCGACATTGGTTCAGCGGTTGTCCGGTAGGCCTTGGGTGGATGCCGAATTTGCATTGCCGCACGAACCCGAGTTGTGAGTTTGCCCCCGGTAGGCTCATCCCGGGATGGTGGGGCTCGCTCAAGTGGGGGGGCCTCGACACGCGACACTGAGCGAGGTGAGACCATCTGGCGCCTTCAGCGTGCGCCGTTTGAAAACCGCTGGCCGCTGGTGGAGACCAGAAAAGCGGGGAGCGGCGGCTTAGATGCCACGCTCCCCTCTTTCAATTCCCTTTAACCCAAGGTTTACCCGGCACTTCGTTGACCACGGTCATGCGCGGGCGCTACGCTTGCGGGATGGAATATCGAGAGCGGATCGAAGCCTTGCAGAAAGAAAAAGACGAGCTTACTGTGCAGCTTGCACACTACGCCTCTCTCGCAGACAACGCGAAAGATGAGCCCACGAGGAAATCGGCGGCTGAAAAGTGTCGCCAGATCAGGCGGCGGATAAAGGCGATTGAGGGTGAGCTGATCAGGGTGCAAGATGAATCAGGGAGCCATATCGATCCTGACACCGGTCTCCCGCGCTAGCGGCAACATTGCCCCATTTCTGTTTTTGAAGGGAGAGAACCACATGACAGTTGAGGAGGCAACCGCCCTAGCCCGCCGCGCCGCTGCCAAGGTCGATGCGGCACGCATTGAACGGGAGAAACTACTCGTCGAGAAGCGCAAAGTGAAACATGAGGGGGCTAAAACTCCGGAGCACGGCTTGCCAAGTCCTGCCGCAACGCCACCACAGTAATCACGCGACGCCGTACGATGGTCTTTCGGAGCCTCAACCGCCGTACGACACATAGACCAGCCTGAGATCGCTATAGGGCCATTTTGGACCTGCCAGGTAAAACCCGCGTAAAAGATTCCAACCTTCTCACTTTGAAGTCATGTGGATACAGCGACTTGCGGTGATCCGGTGTCTGGTTTCCAGGCAGTAGATCGCTTGTGACTTTGGCCTGACGATCTCCCGCCGAGATCTTAAAATGATCTCGTCTCGACAAATCCCCAAGTTTGCCGATCGACAAAGGAGAGAACCATGGCCACCGCAAAGAAAGCCGCCGCAAAGAAGCCACCCATCGCCGCGCCACTGCCGGAAGGCATGCTCGGCACCGCCGAAGCCGCCAAACTCTGCAACGTTACGCCACGCCTGCTGCGCGTCGTATTGCGCAGTCTCGGCAAGGGCACAGGTGGAGAGCGCTACCAGTGGAAGAAAAACGATCCGTTCCTTGCCAAGCTGCCCGCGCTGATCGCTGAGCACAAGAGCAGGGAAGCCACGAAGAAGACCGCCGACAAGACAGCATAGTTCCTACCTGCCCACAGTCCTCCACTGTGGGTTTTTTGTTGGCGTACCACCCCCGTTTACTATTTTGTTCCATTTGCTTAAACCTGTTGGACCACGGCCTTTGATCTCCTTAGAATTGTCTGAGGAGTACTGCAATGACAAATCTAGTGAAACTCACTACCAACCAAGGGGGAGCGGATATCTACGTCAACCCCGATCAAGTCCGCTTGGTTAAATCATCAGATTCAGATAGCAACTGCACTCTCATCACGTTCGATCAGACTCACCACTGGGCAGTGAAAGAGGATCTGGCGACGGTGATATCGAAGTTGACGGGGATCTAGTCTATGACTTCACACCCTCCGACATGGTTCGACTGGATCACTGTAGCTGCCATCTTCGTTGGTCCCGTGTTCGCGCTCTTAGCACAGCGAGTGCTGGACTGGATGCGTGCGAAGAAGCAGCGCAGGCTTCAACTGTACTTTACGGCGATGACCCTGCGTGGCTCGTGGCTTCATCCCGATTCGGTTCGTGCTTTGAACTCCATCGATACAGTGTTTGATAGGGAGCGCGACAAGCCAGTGCGTGACGCCTGGGCTGCGGTGATCAAGCACGCCAACACGATACGACCCGATTGGCAAACACATCCTGACGAATGCAGACTTTGGGATGCACATTTGTGGGATCTTCGCGTTGACCTTTACCAAATGCTTGGAACGGCCGTGGGTTATGATCACTCGATTGACTACATCAAGAACCAATTGTACGTACCCAAGGGGTTCGTCGATATGGAGATGGAGCAGATGTTGATCAGGAAACAGTTCGGGAAGATACTTACCGACGACGGATTGAAAGTCATCGTCAATTCATAATTCATCTAGGACCTGACGGACCAGACCCGCAGGATAGCCCTTGCCAGCCGCTTTCATACAGGCCGCGAGGAATGGATGTCGTTTCTCTCTGTGGCCATCCGCATAGGCATCTACGACGCGAGTGATTCGCCGGCCTGTTGCTCGCTCATAAATCGCCACAAGGCTGGCGACGTAACCACGCAAAGCTTTCTTGGGCGGCGCTCCTGCACTCGTCACGCGACCACTTGCGCCCACTTTCGAACTGTGGCGTTTCAGCGTCAGTCTCAGTGTGCGACCTTTAACTTCCGCGCCTTGGATTCTCGCCTCAGGCTCGTAGTCCCGCCAGAACCGCTGTGTAGCTGCTTCGACTTCGGCGAGTACGCCATCAATCTCAACGCCTTTGCGCAGCGGCAACGTCGCTGCAATGCGCCGCTGATCGAACTTGCTTAGACGCCTATCCATTGTGGGCCTCTAGCAGCTTCGGGCGCTTCCGGCTGGCTACGGCCATTGCGCGTGTAGCTGTCTCGATTGCATCTCTCACAGGGTCCAGATGCAGCCGTGAGTAAACCGCTGTTGCTGCCACGCTCCGATGACCTAGTGACTTGCCAATGACGGGCAGGCTTGCACCGGTGGCAGCTTCCCACGAGCCGAGCGTGCGCCGCAGGTCATGGATACGAAGATTGTTCAGCTTAGCGGCCTCGCAGAAGCGTTTCCAGCCACGTTTCAGGTCCCGCACGTGGCCACTCTTGCTTTTGGACGGAAATATCCACGGTCCTTCTTTGATGCGGCGACGGCGCTCCTGAAGGACCACAAGAGCTTCTCGAACTAATGGGACAGCATGTGACTTGCCGGTTTTCGTCACAGGAATCGTCCACAGCTTCTGCCCGTCGGCTGTCTGGCTGACCTCAGCCCAACGCATGGCAAGAACATTCGAGCGCCGTGCGCCAGTGTAAAGAGACAGCCAGATGAAATCAGCCAGGTCGCGGTTCGTCTCATGCTTCAGGGCCTTGAATAAGCGTGGCAGTTCGTCGGGCTGCAAGAACCGCTCCCGGCTCGATTCGCGGAAAAGCGTGATTCCTTTCGCGACGTTGTCGCCTTTCCACATGTCCTCTTTGACTGCCCAATTGAGAACTCGCCGCAGGAGTTGGACGGTGCGGTTGGCGGCGGTCCTGTGGTCTTTGCCGATTGTGGCGTGCAATGAACGTACGTCGTCACGCTGGAGAGAGTCGAGGCTGCGGTCCATCCATCGTTTGAAGTGGTGCTCGAAACGTGCGCGCTCCTCTTTCAGGCGGCTAACGTTCTTCGCTGTGCCCTTGCGGTAGTCCGCATACCTTTCGAATACCTCACTGAGCGTCAGACCGTTGTGGCTCTTGAAGGGGGACAGACCCTCATAATCCTTTCGCTTCCATTCGGCATTTGATTTGTTGAACCCGTCGGCGCTTTCCCGTGCCTGCTCAATCGAGAGGTCAGGAAACGGGCCGATGGTCTTCCACATGGGATAACCGCGCACTTTCCTGAACCAGAAAAATGAGCGGCGACCTGTGGGCTGCACGAGAAGCCCGAGGCTGCTAGTGTGCCTGTCGTAATAGATCGCCCGCTTGTCCTTCGGCACGGGCAATGCGTCGAGAACCTTCTTTGTGAAGTTGATCTTCTCAGTTTCTTTGCGCATGTCGTTTTACCTCTGTTTTACGATTGGCGGTAAAATCGAGTAAAACCAGTGAATCTCGATTAATCACCGTCAGATCAAATATATGCGTAAGATATTGATCTGTAAACGTTTATTAAGATTGGTGAATCTGGGATAATGTTCTGTCCTCTGCCTTACAAGCAGGAGGTCGCAGGTTCGAGTCCTGCACTGCCCACCATATCTTCAATTCGTTAGCGGGATAGGCTGTTGAGCGAGGCTGATTGTCCGCATGATTGTCCACACCGCTGCCTGAGCTGGGCATAAGGCGGGCAACCCGAATTCGTCTCTCAGTTCCGGCAGAGGGGAAGGTGAGCGGACAGCGGTCGCAGTGCCCGGCCGCCTTTGTTTAGGTCGGTCGCGCCCTTACAATCATTAAGACAAAAGAACGGAAGGAAGCTGGTGGATACAAAGACTAGAGTCGACCGCTTGCACCAAAGCAGCAACGTAGTAGACGCTCATTCGGATTATCCGGTGCATATGCTTCTTGAGAAGCGGCAGGGCCATCCGGGTGTGTTTCAAACCGAGCATCTGCCGAAGCTACGAGCTGCAGGGATATGCCTCGAGACGGTCACAATCGGTGGAGACTTCGAATTGGGGGATCTCGACCTGCGTTCTCCTTTTGTGACGTTAGCTATTCTGGATTGCGCCCATGAACAAATAAAAGTCTGTGCCGAAAATGTGCTTCTGATCCAGTCGGCGTCGGACTTGAATATGATTCGCAACTCGCAAGTTATTGGAGTCATGTTCGCGTTGGAAGGGGCGGCGCCCGTCAGCCCCGACCTTTCGTTGCTTCGCACGTATTACCGGTTAGGAGTGCGATCCCTGATGCTTACCCACAACGAGCGCAACGGGTTTGCCGACGGTTGCGGCGAGTCGGCTTGCGGGGGCCTGAGCAATTTAGGACGGGATCTTGTTCGGGAAATCAATCGTCTCCATATGATCTTGGATCTGTCGCACTCTAACGAGCGTACTTTTTATGACGCCCTAGAAGTCTTTTCCGGCACTCCTATTGCATCGCATTCCAACGCTCGCTCCCTCTGTGACCACGTCCGCAATCTGACAGACAACCAGATCAAAGCTATCGCAGGACGGTCGGGAGTGGTCGGCATGAATTTTCTCGCTCGCTTTGTCGATTCTGATCCGGCGAAAACAACCCCTGACCGATTGGTGGATCATATTGCGTACGTGGCAAACCTCGTTGGCATTGATTACGTCGGACTCGGCCCCGATTACGCGGACTACTACATGGACGAACTGAATGAATGGGCGCACAACCACAATCTGCCCGTGATGCAGTACACCGCCGGACTGGAGAGCGTTGCTCAGTTGCCGCTGCTCACCGAAACGCTGATCAAGCGCGGATTTGCCGATTCGGACATACAAAAGATCCTGGGCGAGAATTTCCTGCGGGCTTACGCTGCCAATTTAGCTCTCGTGGCATGAGAAGCGGGAGCATGGTGCTGTCTTCTTGCGTTCCCTCTAAACACTGCCACTGCCTCATTAGCGCAATTGCCGACGCTGGCAAGATGCGCGCCTACTGGAGTTCCGCACCGGGATCGATCAAAAAGACAGGGGCAAACCTGCGAGTCTTTCCGAGGTTTGCCCCTGAGGTAAGCCTTTAATCTTCTGTCGTTTAGTCTTCCGTCCTCTAATCCTCCGTTCCGAATTTCTTCAGGTCCTCCGGTCCGTCTGAGAGCGCCACTACCTCTTTGCCCTGGGCCATTTCCCGGACCTTTTCCACCGCGTCAGGATTGGCCAAGGTTGAGATATCTCCAGTGTTCATGTTGTTGGAGACGGCGGCGAGAACACGACGCATGAGCTTGCCGGATCGGGTTTTTGGCATATCCGGAACGACCAGGATCCGTCGTGGCCGGGCGATCTTGCCAATCATCGTTTCAATGACCTTGTTGACCTTTTCGATAATCGCCGGGCTGGACTCGATGCCCGGCTGCAGAACGATATAGACCTCGGGCACGCGGCCTTTGATCTCGTCCACCACCGGCACCACCGCCGCTTCCGCCACCTCGGGAACCGTCAGGCACGCAGACTCGATTTCCTTTGTGCCCAGGCGATGGCCGGCCACATTGATGACGTCATCCACGCGTCCCAGGATCCGGAAATAACCGTCCACGGCCAGGACGGCTCCGTCCGCCGCAAAATACGGCCAGTCGCGCCAGTCCTTGCTGTCGGGATTCTTGCAGTATTTCCTGTAGTACTGGTTGACGAAGCGGTCGCGATCACCCCAAATGGTTTGCATAATTCCCGGCCAGGGATTCCGGATGCAGATGTTTCCAGCCTTCCCCGACCCAGCCACCAGGGGCTGGTTGTTTTCGTCATAAATCGTCGGATAAATTCCAGGCATGCCTGGGCCCGCGCTACCCGGCTTCATGGGATCGAGCGCCGGCTTGGTGCTGCACAGGAATCCTCCGTTTTCGGTTTGCCACCAGGTGTCGACAATCACCGCCTCACCCTTGCCGACGGTTTCGTAATACCATCGCCAAACCTCGGGCTCGATCGGTTCACCCACCGTGGTCATGTGCTTGAAGTGGTAGTTGTATTTGGTGGGCTCATCATGGCCGGATTTGCGCAACATGCGAATCGCCGTGGGCGAGGTGTGGAAGATGTTGACGTCCAGGCGCTCGGCGATTCTCCATACCCTGCCCGCGTCGGGGAAGGTAGGGACACCTTCGTAGAGGACGCTGGTGGCGGCCAACGCCAGCGGACCATAGACAATATAGGAGTGGCCCGTGATCCAGCCGATGTCCGCCATGCACCAGTAAACATCCGTGGGATGAATGTCCTGGATGTACTTGGAAGTGCCGGCGACATACGAGAGGTAGCCGCCAGTGCGGTGTTGGCAGCCTTTCGGCTTTCCGGTGCTGCCGCTGGTGTACATAAGAAACAGCGGCGCCTCCGCATCCATGGGGACGGGTGGCACGATTTGGCCAGAGTAATTGGGGAGCACTTCGTCAACCCAGAAATCGCGCCCTTTCACAAACGGCGAAGCGGACGCATTCTGGCCGGCGTGTCGACGCCAGACCAGGACCTTGTCCACCACATGGCCTTCCTTCTTGGCAAAGTCCAGCGCGATGTCAGCGGACGCTTTGTGGTCGAGCAGCTTGCCGTTGCGGTAGTAACCATCCATCGTGATCAGGACGTGGCTGGCGGAATCGGCGGCGCGCAGGCCGCAAGCCTCACCGCTGAAGCCCCCAAACACCACCGAGTGAATCACCCCCAGGCGGGCGCACGCCAGCATGGTAATGGGCAGCTCGGCAAGCATTGGCATATGAATGGTGACGCGGTCTCCGCTCTTCAGACCGCAGAAGTCGCGCAGCAGCGCCGCGAATTCATTCACTCTCACATAGAGTTCGCGATAAGTGACGGAAACGGGCGCTTCGGATTCCGGCTCCGGCACAACGATCAGCGCCGCTTTGTTCTTATACTTGTCGAGATGCCGATCCACGCAGTTGTACGAAGCGTTGATCTTGCCGCCCACGAACCACTTCCAGAACGGCGGATCGCTGGTGTCAAGCGTGGTGTGCCAGTACTGGTCCCAGCTCAGCAGATCGGCGTACTCCCGGAAGCACTCCGGGAAATTCTTCTCGCTGAAGCGCTCAATGATGTTGGGATCGCTCAGATTCGCCTGGCCGACAAATTTCGCGGGAGGATAGTAATATTCCTCCTCGCGCCAATGGACCGCGATCTGAGCCTCGGTGGTGGCGATGACTACATTTTGTTTCGGATGAATTTCAGCCATAGCAGTTTACCCCTTAAGATTTTCTGAATTTGTGATGTCTCTCGCAAAAAAAAACGCTGATACTGCGCCCCCAGGCTCTGGCACGGCGCCTGGGGGCGGATTCTGGAACCTTACCTTATGCCGCCGACGGCGCCTTTCTTCCCGCTAGCGCTGTTTCCGGCACGGCCGGGCGTTTGGCTGCCAGTTCGCAGATTAGCGCAACTGCCGCCAGGACCGCTGCCGCGTAGAACGCCAACCGGTAATTGTGGTACTTGTCGAACATCCAACCGCCGATGCGGCCACCGAGAAGGCCGGCCAAACCCCAGGCAGTGAATAGCATGCCATAGTTGATGCCTAGGTTCTTGGTGCCCCAGAAGTCGGCTGCCGTCGATCCGTTGACCGAAAGCTGGGTGCCGTAGCACCAATAGACAATGAACAGCATCACGAACAGTGCCACCACGTTGCCGCCCACGTAATACAGAATGGGCATGGCAACCATGGAAATGCCGATCATCAGGCGCAAGACGTTGATGCGGCCCAGGTGGTCCGACATCCAACCCGACAAGATGCGGCCCATGGCATTTCCTGTCGCGCCCACCACCAGGCCAAAGGCAGCCAGAGTGGTGCCGGGTATACCCACGCTCTTGGCGAAGGGCACCAACTGGCTGATGACCATGAGACCGGCCGCGCAGCCAAACGCATACGCCACCCACATCAAGTAGAACGTCGGCGTGCGCAACACCTCGCCCGGGGTGAAGTCATAGGTGCTAGCCGCAGCCTTGGAAGCCGGAGCAGGCGTCCAGCCAGCGGGCTTGTAGCCCACGGGTGGGTTCTTCAGCAGGAACGCGCCAAACACCGTCATCACAAAGAAGATCGCGCCCAGGACTTGGAAAGTGGTGCGCCAGCCAAAGTGCGGAAGCAGGTAGCTGGCGGCCAGCGGCCCAAAGATAGCCGACCCTCCGCCATATCCGCCCACCGCCAGTCCTACCGCGAGGCCCCGCTTGTCCGGGAACCACTTGGACATGACAGGAATCGGGGTCGCGTAGCCAAAACCGTTGCCCAATCCCCCGAGGACGCCGAAAAAGATGAAAAACTTGGTTAGGCTGTCGGCAGAAGAGCAGAGGAAAAAGCCCAGGCTCACCAGAATGGCGCCAATCAGGGAAATCTTGAAAGGCCCAATCTTATCCTGCAGCCGGCCAGCTACTATGAACGTCAGCGCGAAGACCACCACCGCGATGATGAACACATTGGAGGTTTCAGCTCGCTTCCAGTGGAACTCCTTTTCTAACGGGGCCACGAACACACTCCAGGCATACAGCGAGCCCAGCGCCAGGTTCATGGATACTCCGCCGACCACGCGCCACCAACGACTTATGCCAAGGGTACCGGCGTCGGATGCAACGTTTGCGTTAGCCACAGTTCTTCTCCTTTACAAAAATGAAATGAGAACCGGGAGCCCTTCTCCACAACCACCACGACTCCCGCACGGCACGTGCGCACTGCCTCATCAAACGGACCACAACAACCAGACCGCAACTTTTTCGTAACTTCCTACAGCGATCCGCCTACGGCGGTCCAACCTCCGGCGCTAGCTCAAATCCGTCCTGCAACCGCAATCCGGCTCAGGGCTGCGCCTTTTGCAAGCTAGCTGTTACATTCACTGCTGAATCCGCCGCTACCGTAAGTTCCCGCTTCCACTCGACAAACCCTGGTGCGGAGATGACCACGATATGCGTCCCGGTACTAAGGCTGATTTCAGACGGCGTGCTGCCCACATATCTCCAGTCGACGGTGATTTCTGCGCCGGGGGGTGTTGAACTGAAATTACACTTTACCTTCTTCGAAGCAACCCCCTGCGCGGAGACAGGCGCTGCAACTGGCGCGGGGGCCGGTGAACTCTGCAGCGGCGCCGCAACCTGCGGCTGGAGGCCTGCAGCCGCGCTGGACTGGGGCGCGGGGGCAGCCGCAACCACCGGGGCAGACGCAACAGCTGGCGCAGACGCAACGGCTGGCGAAGACGAAATCACCTGATAGAGCTGTTTCCGTTCCTTGCCCTTTGAATCCCGGTATAGAATCGTGATCCCGTGTTTATCCTTTCGTGCTTCAAGCGTATCCCCCACGTGCATTGATTCGCACTTGGACCACCGTGAGTCGGTGGTGCAGGCGATACGATAGGACTTTCCCTGATCATCCTGCACCAGCATGATGCTCTGCGAGGTGGGATTTTTGCTCTCGTTGCAATAGGCCGAAAAATTCTGCAGATCGCAATCCTTCGGAACCGGGGTTCCCCCATTGATCGCGTGAGTTTCAGCAGTTAAAACCTTGATCCGGAGCGGGTAAGCCTCGGATGCGGCATACGCGAACACGCCGTTGAGTAAGAACAACGCCAACCACAGCCTAAGGAGGTTACGACACGCGCCCATTGTGCCTTTCCAGTACTTGAAGCTGGGGACAGAATTGCCCTGTCGTCTTCGCATCGGAACAAATCTGTCCCCGTACTCCCGTGGCGGGGAGCCGGGCTCCCCGCCACGGCTGGACCCTTCGACTTTGCTGAGGGCAGGATCGCGAAGCGCCTGTCCCCTCCACCGTAGGATCGCCCTTGGTCTAGAACGTAAACACCGGCCCGAACTCGGTCCGATTGTCTTCCCATTCGTTGCCCGCAACTCCGGCAATCGTGTATGCGTTAGCGTGATCGTAGATTCGGGTCGCATAGTTCGACTGCTCGATGGCGAATGTGCACCACGGGTTGAGCTTGTAGTACAACGTCGCGGCAAACATCTTGCCCATCAGAAGCGGCAAAGCCCCATTAGCAACACCGCCGTTGGGGTTATTCAGGTCCCTCTCCACCGCCTGGTCCTTGCCCACGTGCAGATAGAGCTGCCAGCCGGCGTTGTGTCCTTTCGGATTGGCGTTAAACCAGCGGGAGAGCGGTAACCCGAGATTGATGAATCCGCCAAACCCCCGCACCGGCATTTGCGGAACAACCACAGCATTCGCGTTGCTGGGGCAAACCAGTGCCTCTTGGGCGTTTAAGACCAGCGGTACATTGCAGCCCAGAGATGGCGCACCGGCAGCATTGACCACGCCGTCGAGGGGTGTGTACCCACTTGTCACCCCGGTAAGCCCTCCCACATTGTTAACGAAGGAACTGACTTGACCGCCGAGGAAGAAGCGCAGATCGCCGCCGCGATAGCCACTTGCCACCAAGGTGAACCAGCGAGTGGGCAATTGGATACCAAGTTGGTTGCCATATTGTTTGCTGGAAGTTTGAAAGCCATTCGGGAAGGCGGAAATTTCGGAGCACTGCAGCGGTGTCCCGGTGCAAACCCCATCAGTTATAGGGTAGGCACCGTTCGGAACGATCGATGTGCGCCGGGAGTGGAAGCCGCTCCAGAAGATCTGAGCCGGAGCCACGCCTGGGGCTTTGTCGAGCTGGAACTGCAAGGCCAGTCTGGCTTCGTACTCGGGACGATCGGCGTCGGCGCCCTGGCGCTCGCCCTGTCCCAGCTGATTTTCGTAGCCGGCCAGGCATGTAGCGTTGCCGCCAGAGGCGCCATTGTTGCAAAGCTTATCGATTTCGCCGCTGCTCGGCATCATGATGGCAACCGTGGGCAGCAACTTGACCGAACCGCTGAGCCTCTGGACCGCGCCCAACATAAACTGTGGAGAACGCGTATAGATGTCGCCATAGAAAGCGCCCAGGAAGGTGGTTTCTAGGAGGTTGGGCAGGGCGGTCGATCCGAAGATTGACCAATCCTGTCCGCCTTCGAAGAAGAAGTCCGTGTTTTCGCTGGGGGCGTAATCCATCCGCACATACGCCAGCCGCAATTGCATACTGGGGTTTCGAATAGACGTGATGTCGCGGTTATCCACGGTGCTGAACATGCCTTCATAATCGGCTTCGATGCGACCCGTGAGAGTCAGCTTCGGGGAAGAGTCCGGCCATTCGAGGTTTGCGCCAATACGAGTGGAACGCGCCTTGATGTGAAATTCCGGATCTTTCGTAGGGCCGGTGCTCGTAGCATTGGTTGAGTTCAGAAACAAACCTATGAACGGAAAGTCATCCCCGTCGGGTGAGCTGGAATCATGTGCCGCCGTGGCTTTGATGAAGCCGTAGGGCGTCATCTTGACCGGGCCCATCTTGAACGCTGCAGCCAGACCATCTTTCTTGGGCGGGTCGGCGGCAATCACGCGCACGGGAGCGATCGCCGGGACCACCGACGGTGGCGGGGGCGGCTGCGTTCCCTGTATTGCAGGCGTCGGATGGCCAGCTTGCGGCTCGGCCGCGGGGTCCGGACCGAGGGATATGGCGCTGCCTTCCGAATCGGCAACCGAAGCCGCTACGGAGGTGGCGGGTTGCGCCGCTGGGTTCGCGGCCGCAGCCAGATCCGCTGCGGTCAACAATCCCTTGCGACTGAGCGCTTCGACCAGGAGCTGAAATTCGGCTTCCGGGGCTGCGTTCCGAATTGCGTTCGCCTCCGCGGGCGCGATAACTCCCTTGGTTACCAGTACGCCCAGCAATGCGGTAATGTTTGCGTTTCCCGCAAGAGCTGGAGTCGGGGACAGGCTAGGGGAAGGGTTCGGGGATGGGCTCGGTGTTGGGTTCGGGCTTGCGGGCGTGGCCGCCGGTTCGGCGGCGTTCGTTGCATTGGCGGTGTTGGCAGCGGGACTACTTTTGGTTTCCGCGCCATCATTCGTTCGGGCCAAGAGCGGTGCGACCAGCACGGCCGCTAGTAGCGAACTACAAAGCCATCTCTTCAAGTTCATAGACTAAGTTCTCCTTTAACCGGGAGCCTTTCATTGAAATAGGCAAGCGCGACAGCCTCTTGCCGAATGAGCCTAGCTTGCTTCGGGTTCCCACCTGCGATCGCCCTTTGGAAATTTAGTCGAGATTTCTTATCGGCCTCCAAAATGGGAGCGATTGTACACCGGTTTCGACCTTTTGCAACATTTTGAAACGCATTTTTCAACAGGGGCGAAACGCTACTTCGTTTTCAAGAATGACGCTGTGACGGCGGTCACGCATCATCGTGATTTTGTTGCCTCACTAGGTTCTGCCTGTTTTTGTCTGTCGCTAAAGAACAATTTGTGACTTGCGTCACTGACCTCCGTTCCAGAAACAGAGTAAATATCCAAATCCCAATTCGCAGCTCGTGGAGACGACGATGAGTCTGGTCAATCCGATAGTGCAAAAGTGGATCGATGAAGGCAAGCAAGACCCGGAAGCTTTCTGGGGACGCGCGGCGGACCAGCTACCGTGGTTTCGCAAGTGGGACCGAGTGTTGGATTGGACGCCGCCGACCTTCAACTGGTTCGTGGGTGCACAGACCAACCTGGCCTACAACGCCCTTGACTATCACGTCAAGCGCGGTTGGGGAGGGCATGCGGCGCTCATCTATTTCAATGAGCGGGGGGAGCGGCGCGTCTTCACTTACGCCCAGCTGCTTTACGAAGTGGAAAGGGTGGCGGCGGCACTGCGCGGCTTGGGCATCGAGAAGGGCGATCGCCTCACGGTCTACATGCCGACCTGCCCCGAAGCCATCATCCTGATGCTGGCCACGGTCCGCATTGGCGCCATTCACTCGGTGGTCTTTGCTGGTTTCGGCGCGAAAGCGCTGGGCGACCGCATCCGGGCCAGTGGTT
>JBEKIB010000033.1:0-44398 GCA_050011975.1 Terriglobales bacterium
CGGACTGCACCGCGTCGTCGATCTCGGCAGATGGTGGCAGAAAGTCACCGGACTGCCGCTGCCTCTCGGTGGAAACGCCATTCGGCGCTCGCTCGGCCGCGGAACCATGACCAGCGTCACCCAGGCGCTGCGTGAGAGCATCCAGTACGCCATCGATCATCGGGAAGAAGCGCTCGCCTACGCCATGCAGTTTGCCCGCGATCTCGATGCTCAACTCGCCGATAAATTCGTCGGCATGTACGTCAACGAGCGCACCCTCGACTACGGCGACGACGGCCGCGAAGCCGTGAAGCGCCTGCTCGACATGGGCCACAAGGCAGGCATTATTCCGCAGACGCCGAAAGTGGAGTGGGTGTAAGAGGGCTGCGAGCCACGCGCCGCGAGCTTCGAGCGAGCTGTTCACCGTCTGCGGTGTAAATACTTTTGAGGAACTGTCATCCCGAGCGAAGCGAGGGATCTGCAGTTGTTCGCTCGCAGCCCGAAGCTCGTAGCGCCTTATCTCACCCTCTCCGCAAACGAAAACACCGGATCAATATCCACCGGAACATCCGACACCGCTTGCAGCGACGTTTTCAATTCCTCAGGCATCCTGTCGTACTTCGTGAACCAGTTTTTCGCGCGCGCGCGATCTCCCGTGGCTTCAATTTCCAGCAACTCCTTCGTTAGATCAGCCAAGGCGCCCGGCATCCTCTCGTAGTCAATGGCGTAACGCCCGTCAGCATTCCGCCGGATCGCGCCGCGCTCCGAGAGATAGTTGAACTCCATCATTTCCGCTTGACCGTGCGCCTCTGCCGTCCCGAAGCGGACCGTGCGAAACAGATCGCCCACATATGACGCGTAAGCTTCCTCCAGCTTTTCTTTCGGAAGCGCGTCGTGATCCACCAGCCATTTCAGAGCGAACATCCCGGTCACATCGGCTTTCGCTTCTTCCAGGCCGCTATAGCCCGGACCGATCGCCTCCCGGATATCGACTTTGCCGGCCAGCCCACCCGATGACGTTCGCGCAAACGCCGGGCCGAGTCCGTGACAGATCTCATGCGTGATCGTGCCCAGCAGATAACCCTCGGCCGAAACTTTAGCAGCTTGGTCCGGCTCCATCAGCTTGCGCGCCAGCGGCAAAATGATATAGTCTACCCGCGCGTCCATGAAATTCTTGAAAAAAAGTTTCTTGCTGCCCTTTTGCTCATGCACCCGCGGATCGTTCGGCAGATTGTCGGCCACCGCCTGGTACCCGTGAGTCATGTCTCCCGCTCGAAACGGAGTGTCCATTACTTCCATCGGCGTCTCCAATCCATGCTTCGACGGCCGATCTTCCGCTTCGAGCGGCAACGCGTCCTGAATCTCCGGCACGTATTTTTGGAACAGCTCGAGCTTCTTGCTCTCGCGCTGGTTGCGCACCATCACCGCCGCGCCATACGAACCCTTGACCCCCAGCAGTCCATCCAAATAAGTTTCATAGGGCGCAAAGATGATGTCGAATTTCGGATTCTTCAATTCCAACCATGCCAGGTCGCTCGCGAAATAATCGTCGCTGAGCAGCGCATCGGCCCGCAGTCGCAAGAACTTCGCAAAAGCCGCATCGTCACTGAGCTTGGCCGCTGCCCGCAAAGCTTTTGCCGCCGGCTCCAGAAAAGCGCGGAACGCAATCCGGTACGGAACCGCCTCCAGTTTGTCCCGCTGCCACCGTACGATCGTAAATTGATCGTAGATCGCCGCCTTCTGCTCTGGATGCTCCTTAACGTATTGCTCCACCTGATCGCGCGTCAGGTTCGCAGGATAGAATCCTTGCCCCGGCGGCATGGTCTCCGTTCCGACAAACGGTTTATTATCGTCAATCAGATCGAAGCGCGAAGCGTTAATCCACAAGTAGCGTCGCAGTTGCATGTCGCGCCGATTCCCGCTCGAGGCCAGCGACTGGTATAGCGTCAGCGCTCCTGGATCGCTCTGCCGCCAGTAGATGCTTTCCAGGTACCCGCTGGCCTCCACCAGTTTGTGAACGAGTTGCTGCTCGCGAGCGCTCAGACCTTCTGTCCGGAAGGGCATGGGGACCCGCCGGAACCTGGCTACTCGTTGCTCCAGGTCAGCCGCGACCTTCAAATCCGCCGGGGCGCCGCGCTTCGCCGCCGAACCCCTCATCACCTTTCTTTTCTGTTGTGCGGCGCCGGAAGTTGACATCAGGAAAATCAAAACCAAAACCGGCCCATAGTGCAGGAAACAGTACGCTAAAAAGCTTTTAATACAGCCGTTCTTCATATAAGTACAAGTCTATCAAAACCGTGATCCGCCCCAAGCCTTTATCATGAATCCATGCGGGGAGAGAATGATGCCCAGACTCTGCTTATCGATGCCGATGACACGCTCTGGGAAAATAACATCTATTTCGAACGGGCGATCGCAAAGTTCATTTCGTTCCTCAACCACCGCGAATACTCGCCGGAGATGGTTCGCCTGGTGCTGAACGACGTGGAACGAGAGTCCATCGTGAAGCACGGCTACGGCCTGCACAGCTTTGCCCATTCGCTCGTCGAAACCTTTGAGAAGCTTTCCGTCGACCCGGTCACGCCCGATTTACACGAACGTATTCGCAGCTTTGCCCACCAGATCGCCGAGCATCCCATCGAAGTTCTTCCCGGCGTGCCCGAGACGCTGCAGTATCTCGGCGAGCGGCACCACCTCATCATGATGACCAAAGGAAATCCTGCCGAGCAATCTGGAAAAGTCGAGCGCTCAGGATTGAAAGAATATTTTTCGGCAGTCGAGATCGTAGCCGAGAAGGACGAATCCACCTACCGCTCCGCCGTCGCCAAGTACGCCCTCCCAGCCGACACCACCTGGATGGTCGGCAACAGCCCCAAGTCTGATATCAACCCCGCCCTCGCCGCCGGGTTGCACGCCGTCTTCATACCCCACGACAACACCTGGATTCTCGAGCATGAGGAAGTCACGACCGCCCCAGCGCCACAGCGGTTGCTGGTGGTAGATCATTTCGGCGATCTCAGAAAACATTTTTAAGCAGCCTGGGCAGTCTACGCTCACCCTGAAACAAACAACTGCCCTTGTGTCTCAAACATCGGCTGAGATGCTGGGCAGTTAGATTAATTAGAAACGTATTGCTTATTTAACCGTAACACTAACGGCCGCGGAAGGAATGCCGTTCGCCACGACGACCAACGTACTCGCCCCCGTTTCCATCGTCGACGGCACATCGAAATTTGTAGAAACCGTCGTCGTGCCGGTCGCCACGCCCATGGTGCTGTGGTCGTGGGTTCTGGCGTAAAACACGTGGTGGGTACTGCTGTTCGTAATTTTCACGAGAGGATAATTCGTCGCTGTTTGGAGCTCGTCTCCGAAAGCAGCTGCTTGCGACAGTCCATTGAACTGCGTGCCCGAGATTGAGTAAGTGGATCCACGAGTTATCGTTGACGGATAAGTCGAAATCGTCGGCTGCCACGAGGTCTGGTAGGTGCCCGCAGAGGTGTAAACCTCCGTTGTTCCGCCTCCGACCAGCACCTCGCCGTTAGGCAATACCATCAGACTTCCAGGGGTAAACGGTCCGGCAGTAAAGGTCGTCCCATCGAACACATATGAAGTCCCCGAGTCGCCTTCTACCAGCACGTTGCCATTCGTCAGCAAAACTGCAAACGAATCGCCCGCGTTGTCGTCATTCGGGAAGTCCGGACCGACTGCCCATTTGCCCGTGAGGCTATCGTAAATGGCTGTGTTCCCGGGGCCGTCGTCCTTCGTATACGACCCTGTGACGAATACCGTGCCATCCGGACGGAGGATCTGGGGGCCAATTTCTCCAGGTGGGTAGTAACAAAGCGTCCCGCCCGGGCCATAATGGAGGCAGCCATCGGGTGATGGCGAATGCAAATCGACGATCGTGCTACCCGCAGTCACCCACTCTTTTGCTGACGGTGTATAGATCTCCGAGTTGGGAGCGTCTTTCACATCCGCCGTCAGAATCGAGCCGTCCGCCAACAGAGTCCAGCCCTCCTCGGCGTTGAAATCCTTCTTACCCTTCGAACTCACCGTAGTCCACTTCATAGTCTTTGGATCGAGCTCTCTCATTTGTTTTGTGAGCTTGTTCCCTATCAAATAGTTGCCATTCGGCAGCACTACCGACGGCGAATCCCCGATATAGTCCCAGCCTTTCGGAGGCGTCACCGTGGTCCAGGTATTAGCTACGGGGTCGTAGATTGCACCCATGTTAGTGAGGACAAAGTTACCGAAGTTGTATTCACCGCCCTCAATGATCAGGCGTCCGTCGGCCAACACCGCGGAAGCATTGGCGTAGGGCGCGTATCCGGAAGGAAGACTGGCGAGTTGCGTCCAGGTTCCATTGATGTAGCTTCCGGTAATGTCAGGCGTGAGCTTCCACCAATCGGAATAGTTGCTCCCTTGCACCATCACCGTGCCGTCGGTTAACTGGTAAGAGATAATCACGCCGTCCGGCGGTTGATGCCGGAGCGCTGTCAGTGTTTGTGCCAGCGCGGCGCCAGTCACGGCGACCAGAACGACTGCTGCGAGAACAAACTTCTTGGACAAGATGCACGACCTTTCTTGAAGGCTGCCACACGCAGCCAGCGCAGAACTTTTCCCTAGAGTTAAGCCACTCATCATTTGCGACCCTCCTGAGAGCGTGGCGAGAAACGCGGGGTTTTCATAGTAGCAAAAGTCGGCGCGCGATTGGAGAAAAAATGAAAGCCAACGTCCCGAGCGACTCTTCGACCTTCGACTGCGTCTAGTCCCGAGACCGTCTTAGCCCCAATAGACACAGGCCGGGAGCCCGGAATTTCTTCCGGTCCCGGCCCGCGCTTCTATCAACTTGAAAGCCGCCTCAGTTGGTCGGCCCTGTCCGCCGTTCGGGTTGTGCCGAAGTAAGAACCGAGAACGGAGAACGAACTTCAGGCTATCTTCCCGCGGCTGCTCCTATCGCCTTCACTGGAACAACTGCCGTCCGTTGCCATTTAGACGCGACGAATTCCCAGCCGAAAGCGAGCAGATATAAGCCGGCGGCGATCAGGTAGAGAAACTGGAAGCCGAAATACATCGAGTTGTACTCCAGCAAGCCGCCGCACATCGCGCCGAACAAATTCACCGACATGACTCCGGAAATGTCGCCGCCGGATTTCAGCAGCGTAGAAAACACGATACCCGAGAAAAACATCGGGAGAGTCAGCAGCACGGCGGTTCCGATGCGACCGTTCCAGGTCGAGGGCAGTCCGCCGTTTTTCGCGACCCACCAGCCCACAGCCAGCGAGGCCAGCAGCAATGCATACGGGAGAACCGGACGCTTGATCTTGAGTTGCTGCACCACCCAGTTGGCCAGGAAGGCCATCACCATGATGGCGGCAATTACCACCCCGATCACTTGCCACGAATTGCCGAAGGTGAGCCCCAGTTCCGTGATGCCTTTGGTTTCAATCAGCATGAAGCCCGCCCCCAGCAGGAAAAAGTGGAAACTGCCGCTCTGGGGCCGCTCCGGCAGGAAGTTGGAGATCAGGAACAGAGACAGAACCAGCACCAGGACTACCATCCCCAGGTATGAGACGGGATAGATTCGTGCCGGCATGTAGAAGAACGGCCAGTCGTCCGTAGAGACGTCGGCGCGGATATTCGGATTGGCGTACGTCCCCGTCTTGTCCCAGAACCCTTTCTTGGCGATGAGATCCGGCGCCAGGGTCAGCGCATCGTCCGACTCCAGAAAGATGACTCCGGCGTCGTATCCGATCATGTAGCAAAGCGGCGCGCGCCCGTCGAAAGCCTCTTTGAGCATCAGATAAATCTTGCGGCCCAGTTGATCGTTGAGCACGGTAAAGGTGAGCGAGATCATCCCGTGGGGCTTCAGACGCGCTCGCGCTTCCCGCATGGCTTGCACCGTGTACACGAAAGAATCCAGCCGCACACTCGACGCTTGGCTCAGCAGGGTATGGGAGTCGAGCAGTCCGAATACGATCAGGTCATACTTCTGGTTGGTGGTGCGCAGGAAGGAGCGGGCATCGGTATTGACCGCGCGCACCCGGGGGTCGGCATAAGGATGTTCCGGATGGCCGTCGCGCCCCAGCATAAGAATGGCGGGATCAATCTCGATGGCATCCACGTGCCCGGCTCCGCTGCGCAGGGCGGCGGCAACATCGTTGCCCGATCCCGCTCCCACGATGGCTACATCCTTGGGCTGCTGCTTGATCTGGTAGGGCAGTTCGTAGTAGTTACGGGCGATGCGGACGTCGGAGTCGGTTGGCCATTTGTCGCCGGAATTGATGAAATCATACACCTTCTGGTAGTAGTGGCCCGCCGCCCGGATTTCCATGAACCCGTGCTCGTTGCGCCCGACCTCAAGCAGTTGGTAGGGAGAATAAATCCTTTGCCAGGTAGGGCTGACCGGCCATTCCAGAATCAGCAGAGCTAGGATCCCCGCGGCCACGGTCACCCTCAGCGCAGCCCCTTTCCGGACATGGAAGACGAGCAGCAAGGCGAATGCGATCAGGAACCAGACCGCCGGAGGCGTCCAGTAGGCACTCACCAAGAACATCAACAGGACGCCTGCGAGGCTGCCCAGCAGATTCAGACCGTAGGCGGTCAGTTTTTCGCGGCGCTGCATGAGACAGCCGCAGAGCTGTCCAATGGGAACAAATGCCAGCGCCGTCATGAGGAAGACAACCGACAGCACGTAATAGCTTTGCAGAACCTGCCAATATTGGCCCATGTGGGGCAGCCCCATATTCAGCTGCTCCCGAAAAGGCAGAGCGTAGAGGCTGTGAAACTGCTCGTAGCTCATGCCGTAACGCATGCCGACCATGAACAGGAACTGCCAGCACAGCAGCGGAAGCGTCAGGAAAAGGGGCACGCGGTCGCGGCGTCCCAGGGCATAGCCTAGGCCCAGGCCGGCAAAGCAGGAAAGTAAAGACAGATTCTTGTAGAACGAGAAAAAAGGAAAAACCGTCGCCTGCCAGCGGATGATAGCCAGTTCCAGAAACAGGCTGAGTAGCGCGGAGGCGAGAATCGCAGCATTGATCCACTTCTCAGGCACGTCGCGCAGCAGGTAAACGGCCTGCTCGGCGGCGGCATCGTCCCCGCGGCCTTCGATCCGCTGCAGCCACCAGCGAAACAACAGCGCTAGCGAAATCATGCCGAGCGCGATCAGGCCGTAAACCGGCAGCTGCAGCCACGGCAGGACCCCGTCCCGCAGGTAACAGCTGGCAAGAATGGTGATCAGCGGCGCCAGGCCACTCGCCCCCAGCGTTAGCGTCAGCAGACGCACGTACGAACGCCCCATGAAAACCTCCACCTGAGATGAATCGGGTGAAACACGCAGGCCGGGAACAGCGGAATTTCTTCCCGTCCCGGCCGCGCTTCTATCAACTTGAAACCGCCTCAGTTGGTCGGCGTGGGGCTGGCGTTGGCGGTAGCTGCCGTTGTTGTTGGTGCTGTCGCGGTGGTAGCCGCAGGCGTGCTCGCCGTGCTGTACCGCGAAAGCCGCGGAAAGAACGGCGTCACCTCGAACGGCATCTTGTCGCGCGCCGAAGTGATCGCAACCGGCTGCGCCTTCACGATCTCCACTTTGTCATCCCATGGGTTCAGCTTGACGCGTCCACCCAGGGGCAACGCGGCGATCTGGTCCAGCTTGTTCCAGTCGAGCGCCGGAGCCGAGGTGCTCAGCTGCGCCATGCGCGTCACCGTGCCGTTCTCCGTAATGTTGTTGCCGAGGTGCGCCTGCAGCAAAGCGCTCAATTGTGGAGCCCGCGCCTGCAGAGCTTTGATGAACAGCCCAGCCGAGTCCAGTTTCTGCGCGTACGGCGAGGCCTTCAGCATCTCGATAGCTTTTTTATCGGCGGCCGATTCCTCTTCGGGAATATGTTTGAATCCGAGGTTCTGGTAAGTCGCCTCGTCAGAGAACAACATCCGGTCATTGAACGCATACTGGCTGCCCAGGTTATGTCCCAGAACAATGTGCGCCAGTTCGTGCGAGAGTACCATGGCCAGGCTGCCCTCATCGGGAAGCACATCGATCAGCCCGCGGCTCACCACAATCGTGTTACCGACGCTGAAAGTCTCCAGCGGAGACGTCGTCAGCACCCGCGTCCGGACTGGCCGCGGCAGTTCGACATTGTTGGTGATCTCCAGGTTGTTCACCACCGTTTGCAGAATCTTGTCCACGTCGCCTTCCGGAGCCAGCAGACCGGCGCGCTCCAGTCGCTCGATCACGTTGTCTTCCGCTTGCTGTTGCCATTCGCGCTCGGCGGCCAGCGGAGTAGCATCCTGTGCGGTCGGCGTATCGTCCTTGACGCTATCCACACGGATGTTAGTAAGTTCGTCGTTTACCGCTCCTGTCTTCAGGTTATATCCCCACATGCGAGTCTGCGCTTTGAATGCGATCTTGTTCTTGGCTCCCGCCGTGAAGTCGCCTTCCTCGCTGTAGATGTATGCTGGTATCCAATAACCCGGAATCAAATTCAACCGCCAGCTGTCCATGTGGAAGTAGTAATTGTTATGCGAGGGATGCGCATAAGTACCGTTCAGGCGCACGATGTTGAAGTCCTGATCTTCAACCCAGATACGGCCAAGAAAGCGCCCGCGTCCAGCGTCTTTTTTCGGCGTCAGGTCAAACACCAGGCAGCGCACGTCCCCTATAAACTCGCGCCGCACGTAGTGGAAATCGTAGTGCTGCCGGTCAAAGTCGTTGCGGTCGACGAAGATCATCCACGAAAAGCCCAACGGTTGGTACTGGAACTTGAACTTCTTCGTGATGTCGCCCAGAAGATGCTTCTCCATGCCGTCGTCTTTGTTTTTGTCTCTGCCCTTACCCTTGCCCTCAAGGAAGTCGCTCCGGTCGATTGATTCGCTCAAGTCCATGCGCCCCAGAAAGTAATGATCGTCCTGCGGTATCGGCCCCAGTTGCGGATCTTGCGTCAGATTCTGCAGATAGGTTTCCACAATCGGAGTACGGGGGGACAAAAACTTGGTTAGGTCTTTCTCGCGCAGGATCACGCGGTCTACCACCTGATCCATCGTGGTCGGCGGCGCCAGATTTGATTGCGTCTGTCCCTGCTGCGTCGCCGCAACCGGCTGTGCGTTCTGCGGCGCGGACGCCGACTGCTGGGCCACCGCCGTCATCGTCAACGCTAGCAGAGCCAAAATCATCCAGTTCATATTGCGCATAAGTTTCCGCATAACTCGCATCTCCAATGTGATCAGTACGCCAGTTGAAATACCACGTGCACAATTGCTGTCGAATCCATTGCCTGCCCGTTTTGCAAGGCCGGCTTAAACCGCATCTTGTTGGCCGCGGCTACGGCGGCCTCATCAAGTCCATGGCCCAGACCCCGGACCACGCGATTCACATGTAACTGCCCGCTCGCCGCGAACTCCACTTCGAGCAGGACTTCGCCTTCCAGTTTCAGAGTTCTTGCTTCGTTCGTATAAACCGGGTTCGGCTTGTAAGTGATCTCAACCGGCGTAGTCGACGCGCTATCCACGCGCTGAATATGCGGCGTGTTCTGCGCGAGCTCCTGCGCGCCAAAGCCTGAGGTCTGCACTCCCGCACTGCCGCGGCCACTCCTGCGCCCATCTCCTTGTCCCGCAGTTGCCACCCCAGTGCCAAAATCAGCACTCGCAACCGTTCCCTTAATCCCTTTCGCGCCGCCCGACCCGTTGCCTTGCCCCGGCCCTACCGGCATGTCGAACGAACCCGCCGCGGATGCGATCAGCTTGCCGTTCGGCTTGCTGTTTTCACTCGGCTTCAGCCCATTGGGATCGCCGAACCCGCCCGTCTGCACCTTCGAAATCGGAGCATTCACCGTCGGCGTCACCGAACTTCCTTGGAAGTCCCCGGTATGAACCAGCACCGGGCGCGCTCCGCTCGTCGGCTTCAACACCGCCGGCGCGAAGTTATTCATTACCACCTTAGGCGGTTCAATTTCCTGCGGCTGTGGTTTGGGCGCGCGGATTTCATGCGGCACGATCAGCTTCGGCGTCTCCATCACTGGAGGCGGCAGCAACTTCGCATGCAGGGGCAGCGGCTTCGGCTTGGGCAGCGGCTCCGGTCGCAGCGCTGGCCGTGGTATCAGCTCCGTGACGTGATAGTTCGCGGTGATTTGCAGCGTATCGGGCGTGATGATCCCGAATACAATCAGAAAGAGAACCAGGCCGGTGACAATCCCGTAGCTGGCTACGAATGTCCGCCAGTTCCACTTCCTTTCGGGCAGCAGGCCGAGTTGAAAACCGCGATCGTACGTAGGCATCCCATGACTCCAAAAAGGGGGCCCGAAGCTGGGGAGAGCGCTCGGGGTTGGAGTCTTCACCTTATGGGAGATTGGGCGGGGGGTAAACGTGTCCCTTGCGCGTGTCCTTTGGTAACCACCCTTAAAGTATTCAGCCCAATGGCCGATTACTTTGGTCTCTCCGCCCGGCGCCGCGCAAAAAAGTAGAACACTGGAACCCCCGCCAGAATCGCCACGCATCCACCCGCCGAACTTTTCAGATTGTCGGTGAATGTGTAGTAGAGAAGGGCCGCGGAAACCAGCACAAACACCGCCGGAACCACCGGATATCCCCACACGCGATACGGCCGCTCAGCGTGCGGATCCCGGCGGCGAAAAATGAACACCGTGCTGCCTGCGATCATATAGAACATCCACTCCGCGAAAATCGCCAGCGAAAAGAATTGCCGGAAACTGCCTCCCAGCAGCAGCAGAACAATCGCCAGCCCGCACTGCACAACAATGGCCACCGACGGCGTGTGGAAGCGCGGATGAACCTCCGCAATCGCCTTGAAAAAATATCCATCGCGCGCCGCCGCAAACGGCACGCGCGCTCCGCTCATGATGGTGCCATTCAAAGTCACCAGCATCGAAATCGCCATGCCCGCCGACACCAGGCTGGCGCCGGCGCCCCCCAGCACCAGCGCCACCGCATCCGACGCAGGACGCTCCGAGTCCGCGATCGCCGCCGCTGGCAGCACATACTGCACCGCCGCGTTCACCAGAATGTAGAGTGCGCCCACCGTCGCCACGCCCCAAATCAGGGCCAGCGGAATGTTGCGCTGCGGATTCCGTATCTCTCCCGCCACCATGTTCAGATCGTTCCAGCCGTCGTAAGCCCACAGAGCGGCCACCAGCGCCGCAAAGAACCCAGCCACACCGCCTTTCGCCCCAGTGAACTCGGTCGCGAAATTCGCCCACGTTCCTCCGCGATAGGAGAAGCCCACCGCTACAATTCCGAGGATGATCGCAACCTTCAGCAGCGTGAACAGAAACTGAAATTCTCCCGCCCGGCGCACCCCAATGTAGTTCAGCCACGAAATCAGCAGTGTGGCGGCAATCGCCACCAGTTGCCCGTAGGTGATGGTGAAGGGATGCGAAATCGAAGTATGCGCGAACCATGCATACGAGAAGCAGTCGTGAGCGAAAAAAGAGAAGACTGGGAAAGTCTCGAGGATCCGCACCAGGCCAGTGGTTACAGTCGCAATCGAAGCCGGCTTAGCGATTAGAAACCATGTCCATGAATAAAGAAATCCCGCCAGCGGCCCGTAGGCGTCGCGAACATAGACATACTCGCCGCCCGCCTGCGGCTTCATAGCGCCCAGTTCGGAGTAAGTAAGGGCGCCGAAAAAAGAAAGCAGCCCCCCGACCATCCAGGCGAGATAAACCAGTCGCGCCGACCCTACCGCCTGCATCATCTCGGTCGGAACCAGAAAAATTCCGCTCCCGATAATCGTCCCAACCACCACCGCGCCCGCATGCGACAACCCCAGGTCGCGTGCCAGTTCCGTGCGCACGTGACTGTTCTTTGAGGGAGTATCCATATTCCTTTAGCTGCCTCGATGCAAGGTTTCCCCTGTGATCCTCTGTGTTCCCTGTGGTTCAAGGTTCTGACGATGACGAAAAAACAAGCTAGCCGAATATCCCACCCCAAACGTCACCGAAGTTCCAATCGCGACCCACCAGGTGAAAGCGATCTGCGACCACCCCCACAAGTACAGTTCCATAGCGAGCCCAAAAATCATGCCAACCATTGCCCCACGCTGATTCGCGCGCTTGGTCAGTACTCCCAGCAGGAACACTCCGAGCAGAGCGCCATAAGCAACCGAAGCGATTTGCAACCCGACTTCTACCACGCGTCCCACTCGATCGAGCGCCAGTACCGCCAGCCCGAACAGTACAAGCGCCCACCCGACCGTCGCCAGTCGCGCCAGCCGCAGCCGCCCCGCTTCGCTCACCGCCCGGTCAGAGCCGGAACGATTGCCCGCACGAAAGCGCAAATAGAAATCCATGATCGAACTCGACGCCAGCGAGTTCAGCGCCGCGCTCAAGTTCGACATTGCCGCCGCCAGGATAGCCGCGATCAAGAGGCCCGCGATCCCGTGCGGCATCCGGCTCACGATAAACGTCGGATAAACTCTGTCTGCCCGCCCAAACACCGTTGACGGAACCCGGTAGTAGGCAAACAGCATCACGCCCACAAAAAGAAACAACCCAAATTGAAAAAAGACCGCCACTCCACTCGACAGCAACGCCAGCATCGACTGCCGTTGATTACGTGCCGCCAGCAATCTCTGCACGATGAGTTGGTCGGTGCCATGGCTGGCCGTCGTCAAGAAGGCGCCACCGATAATTCCCGCCCACAGCGTGTAAGGCTTCGCAAAATTCAAATACGGCCAGTGTGCCGAGATCGCTGGATCTGACATGTGAAGATCGAACACCTGGAACTTGTGCAGCCCACTCGCAACCGCGTGCACCGACGCCCATCCTCCCGGCACGAGATGCAGAATTGTCACGAGTCCCACCAGCGTTCCGCCTACATAAATAAAGGTCTGCACCACATCCGTCCAAATCACCGCCGCCAGTCCGCCCTCAAAGGTGTAGATCAAAGTCAGCAGCGTGATGATCGCAATCGAAGTGACCTCGCCCGTGCCCAACGCAATCGATACCACAATCGACACCGCATATACGCGCACTCCCTCCGCCGCCGCCCTCGTCAACAGAAACAGGCCCGCCGTCACCGTGCGCAGCTCCGAACCGAACCGCCGCTCAATCAGTTGATAAGCCGTATACAGCTCGCCGCGAAAGTACTGCGGCAGCAGCACAAAACTAATGATGACGCGCCCCACCACATACCCCATCACCACTTGCAGAAAAGTGAGGTTCGAGTCGTAGGCGAGGCCGGGAATGCTGATGATGGTGAGCGTGCTGGTCTCCGCCGCTACAATCGACAGAGCAATCGCCCACCACGGAATGTTGCGGTCGGCGAGAAAATAGTCTCGCATCGTCCGCTGCCGCTTGCGAAACCGCAGCCCGAACAGCGTAATCCCCGCCAGGTACACCGCAATAATCAGCAGGTCGATCCGATTCAATCCCAAGCGATTCCTCTAAGTAGAGACGCGGCTCGCCGCGTCTCCACGGCGAACAACGGATTGTACAGGTATGTTCGGGGTCCGAACCCGCCGCCGCTCGGATTACGCAGAACATGTGTTAGAACTAGCTCGATGCCCTACTATCTCGGAATCGACGGTGGCGGCACCAAAACCCGCTGCGTTCTCGCCGACGGAACCACCGTGCTCGCTAAATCAATGACCGGCGGCAGCAACATCGTTCGCCTCGGCGAGACGCAGGTAAGGGAAGCTCTACACGCAGCCATCCACCAGGTCTGCGCCACCGCCAGGATTTCACCCGATCAGATTCGTGCCGTCTGTATCGGAGCCGCCGGCGCTGCTCGGCCCGAAATTGCCGCGAAGATTCGCAGCATCCTCGCTGAATTAGCTTCCAAAATTTCTCTCACCAACGTCGAAGTTCTCGGCGACACCGTAATCGCCCTCGAAGCCGCTTTCGGCACGGGTCCCGGCGTCATCGCAATCGCCGGCACCGGCTCCATCGTCTACGGCCGCGACGCTGCCGGTCACACCGCGCGTGCTGGAGGCTGGGGGTTTGCCGTCTCCGACGAAGGCTCCGGCCACTGGATCGGGCGCCGCGCCATCTCTGCCATCCTGAGCGCCCGCGATCAAGGCCTCGAAACCGCGCTCACCGCCATGGTTCTCCAAGCGTGGAAACTCAACACCATCGACGAGTTGGTGCAACAAGCCAACTCAACTCCACCCCCCGAGTTCCCGCGCCTGTTTCCCATTGTCCTTCGCGCCGCCGCCGAGGCCGATTCCGTCGCCCGCTACCTCCTGGCCGACGCCGGCGCTGGGTTAGCTGCTCTCGCGGCCATCGTAGTCCGTCGTCTCGCCCCCCATACTCCAGCGGCCATGCTACCAATAGCGATGGCGGGCAGCGTCTTTCGTCAGTCTTCAGAAGTGCGCCAGGTTTTCTACAACACCCTGCAGACAAGTTTTCCCGGCATCGACGTGCATCAAGATCTAGCCGATCCCGTCGAAGGCGCATTAGCCAGAGCACGCGCGATGCGTGTGTAGAGACGGGGCTGGCCCCGTCTGGCCCAGGTTGAACGTAGTAGTGAACTAGAAAGAAATGTCCGAAGACAAAATTCTCGAAGACGAAACCGCGCCGTCCTCAACGGCATCGGCAACGCCGACGGCACTCGCGCCCGCCGATCTGCTTCGCACCGCCGCCGATCCCGACCTCACCGAGGACTTGGCCCTAGCCCTCCTCAAGCGCGCCGACTTGCCTCCTGAAGTCCTCGAACAACTCGCCAAGAACTCCATGGCACTCAAGAGTCGCAAGGTGAAGATCGCGCTGGCCGGCCATCCGCACACGCCGCGCCATGTGTCCGTGCCGCTGGCGCGCCAGTTCTATACTTTCGATCTGATGAAAGTTGCGCTCTTGCCGGGCGTCCCCGCCGACGTGAAGGTTGCCGCCGACGATGTCCTCATCTCGCGTCTCAAAACTGTCACCCTTGGCGAACGTCTGACGCTGGCCCGCCGCGCCTCGGGCAGAGTAGCCGCTGCGCTCCTGCTGGATGTAGAAAAGATGGATGGCAGAATCATGGGTGGCAAAATCATGAGTGGCAAAATCGGCGACGGCAAAACGATCGGTGCCGAAACCGTTGCTCGCGAGAATCGAGTCATGCATACCGCACTCGAAAACCCGCGCCTCGCCGAAGCCCTCGTCATCAACTCCGTGCTTCGTCCCGCCGCCAGCGCGGCTCTGGTGCATGCGGTCGCGCAGCACGAGAAGTGGTCAGTCCGCAGGGAAGTTCGCGCCGCCCTGCTGCGAACCGAGCATCTCTCACTAGCCCGTGCCCTGGAATTCAGCCAGGAAATCCCCGCGCCGCGGTTGCAAGAGGTACTCGCAAGTTCGCGTCTCCCCGCCGAAATCAAAGACCAACTCCTACGCGAGAATAAGGTCGTGTAGGGACAGCCGCCCCCGGCGATCCAGCCGAGCGCAGCTCGGCAGAGCTCATCGCGCACTCAAATCACGGCGCCCAATCCGCAATAAACACATTCGTCTCCCGCTGCGCCTTGCCGTTGCGATGCGAAATCCAAACCAGATGCTTTCCATCCGGACTAAACATCGGGAACCCATCAAACCCGTCGCTAAACGTGATCCGCTCCAGCCCCGTCCCGTCCACATTGATCGCGTACAGTTCGAAGTTTCCCATCCCGCCCGTGGAGCCCAGGTTCGTCGCGAAAATTACCCGTTTCCCATCCGGAAAAAACGATGGCGCAAAACTCGCCGCGTTCAAATTCGTAAGCTGCCGCTTCCCGCTCCCATCGGCCTTCATGATCCAGATCTCGAGCGTGGTCGGACGAATCGTATTCTGCTTCAGCAGTTCCTTATATTCCGCAATCTCCTGCTCCGTCTTCGGATGGTAAGCACGATAAACAATCCACTTCCGATCCTTCGAAAAAAACGGGCCGCCATCATATCCCAGCTCATGCGTAAGCTGCTTCACATGCTTGCCGTTCGCGTCCATCGAATAAATATCGAGATCGCCATTGCGCATCGATGTAAAAACAATCTTCTTCCCATCTTCCGAAATCGTCGCCTCGGCATCATAACCAGGAGTCGTCGTAAGCTGCTTCAAGTCCGATCCATCCAGCTTCGCCGTGAAAATATCAAACCCGGGATACACTGCCCACACATAGCCCTTCGAATAGTCCGGACGCGGCGGGCAAGCCGCATCCGCCAGATGCGTCGAGGAATACAAAATCTTGTCCTGATGCGGGAAAATGTAGCTGCAAGTCGTGCGCCCCTTGCCGGTCGAGACCATCTTCTGCTCCGTCCCGTCCACATTCATGGTGAAGATCTGATCGCACTGCAAATTGTCGCGCGTCGATTGAAAAATCAACCGCTTGCCATCTGCCGAAAAATAAGCCTCCGCGTTCGACCCGCCAAAAGTAAGCTGCCGCACATTCCGCAGATGTTTTTCTTCGGGCGTAGCCAAATCGGCCGCAACCGGTTGGGACGCCGCCTGAGCACAAGCCCAGCGCCCCGCCAGCAACCCAGCAAGCAGCACCACGTTCAAGAGCAGTCTTAGATTTTTCATTGGAGAAAGAGTGTAGCAAACAACCCATTCGTGTGGCGCGGACACTCTTGTCCGCGTGTCGGCGGCAACTAAAAATACAGGGAGTAGAGGACCAACCCGATTCGCCCTAGCGACGCCCGAACTCCCCGCGTGGTAACTTTATCGCCGAACGTAGTCCAACAATCCGCCGCCGCTTGCGGCCCGAGAAATTCGATGAACCGAATCACCGTAGCACTTCTGCTCCTACTTTGTTTCGCCGCCACTTCCGTCGCCGCCAAACAAAAATCGCCCAAAGGCGCCGACCTCCTGCGTCAACTCGAAGCCGATTTCGTTGCGGATGTCGCGAAGCAAGGCCACGCCGCCTTTCTCACCTACTTCGCCGAAGATGGCGTCGAACTTGTGGACGGCGGCGGCATCGACACCAAAGACGTCATGCGCAAGCAACCCCCGTGGCCCGATGGCACGACCCTCACCTGGACGCCCATCAAAGCCGAGATGTCCGCTTCCGGCGATCTCGGCTACACCTACGGCAATTACATCTACACTGCCAAAAATAAAGAGGGCAAGCTCGTCGCCAATTACGGCAAGTACACCTCGATCTGGAAAAAGCAGAAGGACGGCCAGTGGAAGGTCGTCGTCGACATGGGAAACTCCAGCCCCGACCCGAAATCAGCAAAGTGATCATGGCAGGCTGTGGGAGAACTAGGGAGTTGTATCAGGGTATCGCTTCAGCGATACCGTCAACATCGAAATCAGACGCCCCTTCAGGGGCTGGCTATCGTCGTCACGCGGCAGCCTTCGCTCGAATATCCGCCATCAGCTTCACCGTGGTGGAGACACCGATGCCATATCGTTCCCCGCCACGCACAATCGGACCGCCAATGGCATCCAATTCAAGCTGCCGCCCAGCCACAAGATCCTTCTGCATGGAGCTGCGCATGCCCGCCGGCGCGCTGTCGAAGAATCCCTGAATCTGCCGCGCGTCAACCTGTGCGCCGCTCGCAGTCGCCACCGCGCATGTTTCGGCGAGCACAGAGCTCAGCTTTTGTTTCCAAGCCGCGTCCGCCATGATCTCTCCATGATTCAGGCCGGATGCCGACGTCACCAGCGCCAAAGGGGCGAGGAAGCAGACCTTGCCCCACAGCAGAGTCTGCTCGTTCGGAATAAACTGGCAGGTGAATCCAAGGTGCCCCAACTGTGCGACGATTGCTCCCAACAGTCGCTCGGCGCTGCCAGCGAGGTTGAGACGAACAAACGGAGAGCGCTGGATGAATCGTCCAGGAGCAATCCGCTCCGCTTCCACTGCGATCGTTCCCGGGATCACATGTTCCTGTCCAAATCGCGCCCGGAGCACCGCGACGTGGTCCACTCCGTTCAGCAACGGAACGATGCAGCCCGGTGACACCCGTACCGCCTCCAGCGCAGTTTGCAGTTGATACGTCTTGGTCGCGATCCACAGCACGTCAACCGGCTCCGTCAGCGTAGCGACGGCCTTCGCCGGAGCAGTAAGAGAGCCCCACGGACGTCCCAGCACCAAGCTCTGAGGATAGCTTGGCAACTTCTCCGGTCGAACCACGACTGTGACGTCTTCGCCGAGCGATGCCAGCGCCGTCCCGGCCAACCCTCCAATTGCCCCTACCCCCAAAATTGCATGTTTCATGGCAACACTCCCAGGAAAACTATACGACACGTTGGTCTCGAGCGCAGTCACAACCAAGC
This sequence comes from Terriglobales bacterium, assembly GCA_050011975.1. Classification (GTDB taxonomy): domain Bacteria; phylum Acidobacteriota; class Terriglobia; order Terriglobales; family Acidobacteriaceae; genus Acidiflorens. The sequence goes on from JBEKIB010000033.1 coordinate 18,142, forward strand.
CGAGGCAACCGCAACCCGCCTTTACGCTACGCTCATGAATCTGTCACACTGGCCACTGGCCACCGACCACTGGCTACTGGGTTCCATGGGCAAGATTCACATTCTTCCCGAGAGAGTTGCCAACCAGATCGCTGCCGGCGAGGTGGTCGAGCGTCCCGCGTCGGTGGTAAAGGAGCTGCTGGAGAACGCTCTGGACGCCGGTTCCACGCGTATTCGCATTCAAGTCGAGGCGGGCGGGAAGAAGCTGATCCAGATCACCGACAACGGCTGCGGCATGGTGCGCGACGATGCCATGCTCGCCTTCGAGCGCCACGCCACCTCGAAAATCAAAGACACCGGCGACCTGCTGAACATTTCGACGCTGGGATTTCGCGGCGAGGCGCTGCCCTCCATTGCCTCAGTTGCCCGGCTGCGTCTGGAAACCCGCGCCGAAGAGGAAGGTGCCGGGACCGTCCTCGAAATCAACGGCGGCAAGATCATCCGCGTCGAAGAGGCGGGGCTGCCGCTGGGAACTTCGATCACGATTCGCGATCTCTTCTTCAATACGCCAGCGCGCAAGAAGTTTTTGCGATCGGAATCGACCGAGCTATCGCACATCGCATCGCTCGTAACCCACTATGCGCTGGCGCATCCGGAAAAACATTTCGAATTGCACTCGGCGGCCAATGCCTTGCTGGTGGCGCCGCCCGTGGCCGGTCATCGCGAGCGTGTGTACCAGGTTTTTGGACGCGAGACCCTGGACCAGTTAATTCCGCTGGCGGCGCTGCAGCCCCTGGAGCGTATCGGCCTGCCGCAGCCTCCGCCGTGGCGGCGTGCTGCGGAAACTGTTGTCCGCGAGTCCGCTAAAGCGGAAGGTGACGTTTCGCAGACGGGGGAACCCGCGCCCGATTTCGGCGAAGTGCGGCTGCACGGGTTTGTTTCGAAGCCTGAAATTCAAAAACTGAATCGCAATTCGATTTTTATTTTCGTGAACGGGCGGCTGATTCGCGACCGTCTCGTCCAACATGCGATCACCGAGGCGTATCGAAATATTTTGCCGCCGACGGTGTATCCCGTGGTCCTGCTTTTTATTGAGATGCCGACCGCCGAAGTGGATGTGAATGTGCACCCCTCGAAGACCGAGGTGCGTTTCCGCCAGCAAACGGTAATTCACGATTTCGTGCGCGAGTCGGTACGCGCGGCGCTGATGAAGGCGCGACCAGTGCCGCAGTTCTTGACGGAGATAGGCGCGCAGCCGTCGGCAAGCCCTGGCCTGACCAGTCCCCGCCTCACGAATCCTCCGACCAGCCACGGCGCGAACAGCAGCGGTGGTTTCGAACGAGCCCCGTGGCGCGACTTGTACGAGCCCGCGGCAGCAGGCGGCTTCGCGCTGCGGGCGCCGGCAGTTCCGGCAACGACGGCGCGCCTCGAATTCGAAGGCGGAATTGCGATCGAGGCCAACGCGGCGGTATCGCTAGAACGCGCGCCGGGGGCAACAGGCGTTCCTCAAACGGACGCTCAGCAAACGATTCCCGATCATGGCTGCGCCCCGCCAATTCCGCAAGCGCCCCAAGCTGCGCCGACTCTAGAGTCGTTGCGAACCCTGCGCCCGTTAGGCCAGATTCGAAATTCATTTATCCTTGCAGTCAACGAAGACGGCCTCTGGATCATCGATCAGCATGTCGCCCACGAGCGCGTGCTGTTCGAGAAAGTCCTGCGGCAACGCTCGGCGCAGCAGGTCGAGAGCCAGCGTTTGCTCATGCCCCTGGTCATTGAATTGACTCCGGCCCAGCAAGCCATCTTCAGCGACATTGCCGAAGAACTGGCGCGCAATGGTTTTGAAGCGGAACCCTTCGGCGCGCGCAGCGTAGCCGTCAAGATTGCGCCGGCAGGTGTGGATGCGGCGCAGATCGAGCACATGCTGAACGAAATCCTCGAGCAGCTCACGCGCGAAGACCAAGCCATCAATCTGGAAGCGGTGCGGACGCGCATCGCGGCGTCAATTGCGTGCCACGCCGCGATCAAAGTCAATATGCCGCTCGAACAAAACAAAATGGAATGGCTGCTGGCGGAGCTGGCGAAAACCGAGCATCCCATGACCTGCCCGCACGGCAGGCCGGTAGTGCTGCGCTATTCCATGCAGGATATTCAGAAGGCGTTCAAGCGCATTTAGCGCGGTGTCTACGAAACGGCGTCTACGAAACGAGGTTTACGAAAACGCCAACTCCTTGGCCCGCTGCACCGCCTTCACCACCGCCTTGATCAACGTCACGCGCAGCTTGCCCTCTTCCAGTTCCATGATGCCGTCAATCGTGCATCCCGCCGGAGTCGTCACCGCATCCTTCAGCAGGGCCGGATGATCCCCGGTCTCAAGTACCACCCGCGCCGCGCCCATGGTAGTTTGCGCCGCCAGCAGTGTCGCCACATCGCGCGGCAATCCCACCTTCACGCCCGCCTCCGCCAGCGATTCCAAAATAATGTAGATATACGCCGGTCCGCTCGCCGACAGCCCCGTGACTGCGTCCATATGCTTCTCGTCCACCACCACCGTCCGCCCCACCGCATCGAAAAACTTCGTCGCTGTTTCCAGATGCTGCTTGGTCGCGAACTTCCCCTTGCACAGCGCCGTCATTCCCGCTCCCAGCACGCATGGAGTATTCGGCATCGCCCGCACCACCGCCACTTCTTTCTCCAGCGCCCGCTCAATCATTTCCGTAGGAACCGACGCCGCCACCGAAATCACCAACTGCTTCGCATGGACGTGCGCTCGAATCTCCCGCGCCACATCCGCTACCACCTGCGGCTTCACGCAAAGAAAAATAATGTCCGCGTTCTTCACCGCCTCCAGGTTGTCGGTCCCCGCGTGCACCTTCAACTTCTCCTTCAGCATCCGCGCCCGCTCCGGATGCGCTACCGTTGCCCATGTCTGCCCCGGCGAAAGCAATCCATCCCGCAAGAAAGATTGCAGCAAAATCGAGCCGATCTTTCCCACACCCAAAACCGCAACTTTCTTTTTCGAACTCAAACTCTGTGCCATGCCAATTCTCCCAAGCAGAAAATTCCATGTAGAGACGCAGCTTGCCGCGTCTAGAGTCTGAGACGAGGCGAGCCTCATCTCTACGGGAAGACTACACCAGCCACTGAAATCGAGGCTGCGTTCCCCCCTACCGCGCAATCTCCGCCGGCACCATCTTCAATATCTCCCGCCCAATCGGCAACGAAGCCGTCGCCGCCGGAGACGGTACATTCAGCACATGCAAAAAACGTCCGCGCCCCGCAAACCGGAAATCATCCACCAGCGCGCCATCCGCCGCCACCGCCTGCGCCCGCACTCCCGATCCGCCCGGCGTCATATCTTCCATTCGCACCGCCGGCACCAACCGCTGGCAGGACTGCACAAACTCCCGCTTCCGCAGCGACCGCCGAAACTCCTTCAGCCCGTTTTTCCAATGCTGCCGCGCCATCGCCCGAAATCCCGCATCCATGAGCACTTCCATAGCCTCGCCCAAATCGATATCCCGCCACCGGTATCCCTCCCGCCCGAACGCCAGCACCGCATTCGGACCCGCATCCACATTCCCCTGAATCCGCCGCGTGAAGTGCACCCCAAGAAATGGATATCGCGGATCCGGCACCGGATAAATCAGCCCCCGCACCAACTCCTGCCGCGCCGCTGCCAGATCGTAATACTCCCCGCGAAACGGAATCAGCATCATCCCCGGATCATCCCCCGCCATGCGCGCCACCCGGTCGCTATACAGCCCCGCGCAATTGACCACATACCGCGCCGGAAAATCTCCCGCGCGCGTCCGCACCACCACCTCGTCTCCCAACTGATCGAATCCCACCACTCCGGCGCCCGTCTTCACCTCTGCCCCGCGTCCCGCCGCGATCTCCGCATACTTCGCCGTCACCGCCGCATAATCCGTGATCCCCGTCGAGGGCACTTTGAGCGCTCGCACTCCGCCCACATGCGGTTCGATCTCCAGCATCGCTTCGCGCGAGAGCAACCGCAAACCCTCCAGCCCATTCGCCACGCCCCGCGCCATCAACTCATCCAATCGCGCCGCTTCCTCCGAGTCAGTGGCCACAATCAGTTTCCCGCACACCTCATGCGGAATCCCATGTCGCGAGCAGAACTCCACCATCTCCCGCGCCCCTGCCACACACAGCCGCGCCTTCAGAGATCCCGCCTTGTAATAAACGCCGCTGTGGATTACCCCGCTATTGTGTCCCGTCTGATGCCGGGCCACCCCCGCCTCTTTTTCCAGCACTACAAGCCGCAAACCAGGGAACTTCTCGGTTGCTTGCATGGCAAATGAAAGCCCAACAATCCCCCCGCCAATCACCGCAATGTCATAAGTCATAGTTTGTATGTTTCGTGTGGGGTTGCTCGTGTGGGGAAGGGCGCCCTCGCCCGTCCAAGCCGTGCGCAGCACGGCAGCCTCACCGAAGATGATCCTACCTCACGGCCGAGTTTTATCGCCGTGACGCAAGAACAAGAAGATGTGACGCAAGAAAAAGGCGCGACACAATTGTCCGCGCCCGTCCCAAACAGTCAGTTTTTCTCGGCGTTCTCCGCAACTCGGCGGCAGATTTACTGCACCGTCATCGTCACGATATCGCCATGCGACGCCCCACCCGCGGCCGTAGCCGTGACCGTAATGTGCCACGCTCCCAGCTCTGTCGGCGGCGCCACAGTCACAAAAGCTGATCCCGGAGCGGTCGCAGCCGCCGACGTCGCCGTCACCGTCACCGTAGCCTGCATCGGCACCACCGCCGGAGCCGTATACAACCCAGTTCCGTCCACCGTGCCGTTTGCGCTCCCGCTCCCGCTCCCGCCCGTGACCGCCCAGGTTACAGTCTGGTTAGTCGAGTTATTAACTGTCGCCGTGAATTGTTGCTGAGTAACTCCCGCCGGCCACGAGTTACCCGTTTCATCTGCAAACAGAGTTGCCACTCCCGGATTCACCGTGACCGTCACCTGTTCCGGCGAGATATTACCACTGCCGGTGACCCCGCCGCACGAAATCAGCGCCATCAAGCCAAGTCCCAGGCAAACAACTGCGATCCCTCCATAGAGACGCGGCTTGCCGCGTCGCTGTCGCCCAATCCGCGCCATCCCCGCCACCACCACCCATGCGAGTGTGAAGAACGGCAAAGCGTAAGGACGGTCGCCCATGCGAGCCCGCCCGCTTAGCCGAACCCCCGAGCGCGTTCGAGCGGGCCCAACCTTGCGCCGCACGTCCTCCGGCCCGAAGTTCGGCCCCGTAGTCAAAATCGTCAGCGTAACCGTCGTCGTTACCGCCCCTGCTGTGATCGACGGCGGATTAAACACACAACTGGCGCCGGGAAGTCCATTGGTCAATTCCGGCAAATCCGAGCAGGCAAAGCTTACCGTCGAGCCAAACGTCCCGCCTCCCACCGGCGCCGCCGAAAATGTAAAGCTGGCCGTCTGTCCCGCCATCACTGTTGCCGTAGCGCTGCCTGTGTCCGTCCAGGTAAAGTCGGACACCATACCCGTCACCGTGAGCGTCTCCGTCGGTGTTGCGTGGGTCAGCGTCCCGTCCGTTCCTTGGATAGTGAAGTTAAACGTCCCTGCCGTGGTGCTCCCCAGCGTCACCGTAAACTCAGCGCCCCCCGCAGTCGGCGTTACCGCCGCCGGCGTTATCAAGCACGTCCCCGGAGCTCCCGCCGTGCACGTCAGCGCCACGCTCCCGTCGTATCCGTCCTCCGCCGTCAGCGTTCCGGTCCACGTTACGTTCTCATTCACCACCGTCGTATTCGGAGTTGCCGTCACCGCAATCGTAAAGTCCGGAACCTCCTTCGTCACCGTCAAGCTGAACGACTGCGTCTTGGCCGCCGGCGCTCCCGTTGTCATCGCCGAGATCGTCACCAAGGTCGGACCACCCACCGGAGTCCCCGCCGCCGTCTTCACCGTCAGCGTAACCGTCACTGGCGCCGAAGATGTCGGACTCACCGAACTCGATGGCGAGAACACGCAAGCCGCTCCCGTCGGCAGTCCCGCCGGGCAACTCAGCGTCACCGTCCCCGCAAAACTTCCCGAGGCCGTTACCTGGAACGTGCTCGCCGCCGACGTTTCGCCCTGCCCCACGCTCACCGCATTCGGACTCGGCGCCGTCAAATCAAAGTCCACCACATGCAGCGTTACCGTTGTATCGTGCGTAATGCTGTGTGGGTCCGTTCCCACCGCGTGCGCATTGAAACTGTAATCGCCCACACCCCCGCCCGCCGTCAACGTGTAGGTCGCCGTTGGCGTGATCTGCGTTGGCGTCAACGTGCAGGTCGGAGGCGCCGCGCCCGTGCAACTCAAGTTCACCGCGCTCCCGTATCCGTCCTCCGCCGTTAGCGTGCCGTCGAACGTGGCCGTCTGCGTCGGAAACACCGTCTGCGGCGAATTCGAAATCACATTGATGTAGTCCGGCGCTAGCGCGTAGCTCCAAATGCCCCGCCCATACGTCGATGCCACCAGCGTTTTCTCGCCCTCGTAATCGAAAATCTGCAACGCCGTGACCGGAGCGTTCGGCAGAAATCCCGACGCACCCGGCCCCGGCGCAGGGCCAACTTCTGTCCAGTTCGCCGTCGAAGTCGGACTGGAAAAAACGCCGACGTCGGTTCCCGCGTAGACCTGCCCCGCCTGCGAGTCCACCAGCAGAACGTTTACTGGTGCATCCGGCAAACCCGTGCCGGTCCAGTCCGTCCAACTCGCGCCCGCACTCACCGTCTGCCACACGTGCGACGCGGGGTACGACGGCGTACTGAATCCCATGATCCCGACATAAGCCGTGTTGCCAGTCGCATCCGACGAATCCATTGCAACCGTCGAAATCGCATACCCGCTCGGATTCACATTCTGCGTCACATTCGTCATCAACGAGATGCCCGCCTGGGTCGTAACCCACACCTCTCCCCCGGGCGATCCGCTCAGCGGCCCATATCCATTCGTCACCGCATACACCACCGTCGAATAACCGTCCGGTGCCCGGCCGCCCGCAGCCAGCGCATCCACCAGGTTGACCTCATCGCCCGTGCACAGCCCCGTCCCTAGCGTGTCGAAGTCATTGCTGAGTTGCACCGGACCCGTTCCGCTGGTGCTGATCTGCCACACCCGGCAGGTTCCCACCAGCATTTCACTGCTATTCTGCGGATCCAGAATGTACGGTGTATTGAAAGCTCCCTGATCGCCACCCAGATCGTTGGATCCGACGACCTGAAAAAATGAAGAGTCGTTACAACCCGTTCCCGACTCACACTTCAAAATCGTGACGTAGGGATTCGCCGCAAACCACTCATTGGGATTCGTAGGGTTGATGGCATTGAACCCGCCATCCCCGCCCAGCGCGTTCTGCCACGTACTATTCTCGGTCGCGCTGCTGGTCTTAGGAGAGCCGTTGCCCTGCGTTCCCCCCAACAAAATATCCGCGTCAGTCGGGTCCACCGAGACGGAAACGAATTCCGTCATCGAGCCCAGGGTCTGGCTCAGGCTGTCAAACTGATTCGTCCCCGAGCAACTCCCGTCGTTCAGTCCGGAATAACCATCCAGCGTCCGGCTGATTCCCCCGTCATGTGCGAAGTAGCCGGGCGCTGTGTCACCCACCACCATGAACGCGATTCCGTGCTGATCCGGATGCACATGCGCCGGCGCCCCGAGCGGGCTGCACCCATAGACGTGAGTCAAATTGATCCAGTCCCCCTGCGAGCAGGTCGTGCCCCCCGTTAACGTGCACTTGTAAACATTGATCGCGCCAGCGTAAACATCCGTTCCCGTTGCATCGGGTATCGCGGCCAACTCCAGATTGAACCAGCCCTGCTCCACCCCGCAGCCGCTGTTTGGCCCAAATGCGTCGTCGCCGCAGTTCGTGATACCGTTGTCCGGAATCTGTGTCCAAATCGCTCCTCCGTTCGTGGTCCTCCAGATGCCCTCGTCGGCAGGCACCGGGTTTCCATTGGCGTCCGGTTGCACATCGACGATCCACACATACATCTCGTTGCGCCCCGGCACCACCGCGAACTCGCCGCGATAGATCAGGCAAGTCGTGGCGTTCGAACTAGCCGGGCAGTTCGCCGATCCGAGACCCGCGCCCGGTTGCGTAGTCAGCGGCGTAAAATGCTGCCCATCGGTCGATGAGTACAAACCGTGACGCCGGATGAAAGCGTAGAAGGTCCCGCTCGTTCCCTGGAGCGGGTTATAAATCACCGCCGTAGCCGAAGCCGGAACCGCACCGTCCGTAAGGGTTGCGAGGCTCCACGTCAGTCCCGCATTCTGCGAGTAATAAAGTCCACGCGCGGGTGAATTTCCATCCTCTTGCGGGTTCAGGCACGGGCCGGTGTTTCCCGCCCCCGCCGTTTCCTCGCCCAGGCACAAGCCGTTGTCTCCCGCCGTTGCCGCCACCACCAGGCTGGGAGTCGCCGTGCTGAAGGCGATCTTGCTGAAACCGATCCCGAGAAAAGACTGTCCCGTGGCCGCGCTCTGGATCTCGGCCCACGTGGAACCCCCATCCGCGGAACGAAGAATTCCCAGCCCGTAATAAGAATCGCTGGAACCGTTCGTCTCCCCAGTCCCAACCAGAATGACGCTGCTGTTGCCCGGCTGCAAAGCAATCGCCCCCACCGCCAGCGTAGGCTGATCGTCAATCAAAGCCTGCCAGAGAACCGAAGCCGGACTGGAGCTCTGACTGCCCGCGTTCGTCGACTTCCACAGTCCGCCATAGGCTCCGCCGAGCAGCACCGTGTTTCCGCTAGTGTCCGCCGGATCGATCAGCACCGAAGTGGAACGCCCCGAAACCCAGTTGTAATCCTGCCCGCCATCCCCGGTTGCATCGGAAGCCAGCGGAGCCGGTCCCAGCGCTATCCATGAAGCGGGTGGGGATATTGTGGGTGCCCCATCCAAGCTCTGCTTGGGTGGGGGTGTTGCAGCCGCGCGCCGCGCCCTCATCGCCATCTTCTGCTGGTAGGCCCGAAACCGCAGCCTCGCCGCCGATTCCCCAGGCGGCACACCCCGCCCCCGCTGGTTCCAGTTCCAGCCCACTCGATCCCGCAGGTAAGGACGATCCCCGCCGCTCTCGGGGCTGCTGCCTTGACCACTCGCGCTCTTTAGTCCCGACAACCTGCTCGTAGAGACGCGGCTTGCCCCGTCTCTGCTAGCCCCGTTCTTGGGAGAAGACGAGTAGGTTGCTTTCCTCTCCGCCTCCTGTCCGAAAGCGCGGGTGGAAAAAACAACGTTGAAAATTAAGCCAAGAAGAAAACCAAAAGCCGTGAGGAAGTTAACGAAGAAGATAAAACGGAGAGAACGCACACCACCGCTGGCCATGATAATGAAACGCTATCTTGCGCCGGCGCGACGCAGCGCATATCTAGAGTTTCAACCATCAGACAAAGATTTCCACGTCCTCGAAAGTTCCCCCATCCTTGGTAGCCAGTCTCTTGAAGGGCGACAGCCAAAGAATGACAACTGAGAACCGACAGCTGACAACCGACAGCTGCCCCTCCGCCCAACATCCGCTATACTAATAATCCATGTCCGTCATCAAAAACATCGGAGCCATAGCTCAGGGCATGACCATCACCCTGAAGGAGATGTTTCAGCCGTCCATCGTTGAAAATTATCCCGACGGTCCCGGCCCCTTGAAAGGCGCAAAGTTTCAGGAACGCTTTCGCGGCATGCACGTCCTGCAGCGCGACGAAAATGGCCTGGAAAAATGTGTAGCCTGTTTCCTCTGCGCCGCCGCTTGTCCCGCGAACTGTATATACATAGAAGCCGCGGAAAACACCGCTGAAACCAGAGTCTCAGGCGCCGAACGCTACGCCCGCGTCTACAACATCGACTATAATCGATGTATATTTTGCGGGTATTGTGTCGAGGCTTGCCCGACCGATGCGATTACCCATGGCCATGGATTTGAGCTGGCCAGTTTCAATGCCAGCAATTTGATTTATCGAAAAGAACAGATGCTGGCGCCGGCTCCGGCGCACATGGGAGCCAATCAGGTGTTTGCGCAGTCGGAAACGGATGCGGGCGTGGCGGAGGGTTAGCGAATTTCGAGATTTTCTACCAAACGCCGGTCCCGCAGGGACCGGCGTTGTTGTATGGGAAGGCAGACGTTGGTTGCTAGTCGCTAGTCGTGGTCGTTCGCGCTTTGGCGAATGGCCGCTAACGAACAGTCGCTGACCGACGACGAATAGCGAACGACCAACGACCAACGACTAACGACCAACAACTAACGACTAATGCCAAACTTTCTCCAAACCGTAAAAGAACGCGTCGTGATCTACGACGGTGCCATGGGTACGAACATCCAGAAGCGCAATCCTACCCTGGACGATTACTGGAGCAAGGAAAACTGCAGTGAAGTCCTGGTGCTGAGCCGTCCCGATATCATCCGCGACATTCACGCGGATTTTTTCCAAGTGGGCTGCGACATCGTAGAGACGAACACATTCGGCGGGACCGGGCTCGTTCTCGGCGAGTTCGATCTGCGCGACAAGGTTCGCGAGATCAACGTCAAGGCGGCGCAACTCGCCAGAGAAGTAGCGCAGCAATTCTCGACCAAGGACAAACCGCGCTTCGTGGCCGGCTCGATGGGTCCGACAACAAAGTTGCCTTCGCTAGGACACATCGGTTGGGACGCGATGCTGGCCTCCTACGAAGAGCAGGCGCTGGCGTTGATCGAAGGCGGCGTGGATGTGCTGCTGATCGAAACATGCCAGGACTTGTTGCAGGCAAAGATTGCCACCGTCGCCGTGCTGGAAGCAATGCGCAAAGCTGGCAAGCGCTTGCCGGTGACGGTGCAGGTCACGCTGCAGGAATCCGGAACCATGCTGCTAGGGACCGAAATCGGTGCCGCGCTCACGACGCTTGAGCCTTACGACATCGACGTAATCGGCTTGAACTGCGCGACCGGTCCGGCAGAGATGAATGAATCGGTCAGATATCTCGGACTGAACTCCACCAAATACATTTCGGTTCTGCCGAATGCAGGCCTGCCGCAGAACGTAGGCGGCCACGCGGAGTACAAGCTCACGCCGAAAGACTTGGCCGACTATCACAAACACTTCGTCGAGGATTACGGCGTAAGAATCGTAGGCGGATGTTGCGGCACGACTCCCGAACATCTGAAAGCCGTAGTCGATGCCGTAACCGGCGTGGAGCCCGCGAAGCGCGACGTCAAGCCCGTAGGCGCGGCGTCAAGCGCTTACACCTCAGTCCCGCTCGATCTCGAACCAAAGCCACTGATCGTAGCGGAGGAGATGAACACGACCACGCGCGTCGATCATTTCCGCAAGCTGGTGCAGGCGAAAAAGTACGACGACATTCTGACGCTGGCGAAAAAACTGGCCAACGAAGGCTCGCACATGCTCGACCTGTGTTGCGCCATCGTGGGCGAAGACGAGAAGGGCTACATTTCCGCCGTCCTGGAAAAAATCGCGACCCGCGTGCCCGCGCCGATCCTGATTGACAGCACCGAAGCCGACGTAGTCGAAGAGGCGCTGAAGCGCATCCCCGGCAAAGCCATCATCAACTCCATCAACCTCGAAGATGGCGAGAAGCGCACCTCGAAAGTCTTGCCAATGGCGAAACGTTATGGCGCGGGCGTCATCGCGCTGACCATCGACGAAGAGGGCATGGCGCTGACCGCGGACAAAAAAGTCGCAATCGCCCATCGCATCTTCGATCTGGCGACACAAAAGTACGGCATTCGCCCCGTGGACTTGCTCTTCGACACGCTGACCCTCCCGATTTCCACCGGGCAGGAAGAATACCGTTCAGCGGGCATCGAGACATTGAAGGCGGTGAAGCGCATCCACGACGAACTGCCGGAAGTGAAAACCGTGCTAGGCGTCAGCAACATCAGCTTCGGACTGGACGCCTATCCGCGGCGCGTTCTGAACTCGGTGTTTCTGCACGAAGCGGTAGAAAACGGCCTCGACGTTGCCATCGTCAACTACACGAAAATTTATCCGCTCTACAAAATTCCCGCGGAAGAAGTGGAACTGGCGCGCAAGCTGATTTATCAGGACCGCTCGAATGGCGATCCGCTCCAGGTGTACATGCAGCACTTCGCGGGCGTGAAAGGCAAGGCACAGGCGCAGACCACGGCGCACGTCGAAACCCTCTCGATCGAAGACAAGCTGAAGTACGCCATCATCAACGGCGAGAAATCGGTGGGTGAGGGCAAAACCAAGCGCAGCTTAGAAGAGTTACTGGAAGATGCGCTAGTCGAGTACAAGCCGCTAGACCTGATTAACACCGTGTTACTCGATGGCATGAAGACGGTAGGCGACTTATTCGGCGCCCGTAAGATGCAGTTACCATCGGTGTTAGATTCCGCCGGAGTAATGAAGGCAGCGGTAGCCTATCTGGAGCCGAAAATGGAAAAGAAAACCGGCGCGCAACAAAAGGGCACGATCGTGCTAGCCACGGTGAAAGGTGACGTTCACGACATCGGAAAGAATCTGGTCGACATCATCTTATCCAACAATGGATACAAAGTTGTGAACCTCGGAATCAAGCAGGCGGGCGATGTGATCATCCGCTCCGCGCAGGAGCACAGCGCCGATGCGATCGGCCTGAGCGGCCTGCTGGTGAAGTCCACGCTGGAGATGAAGTACGTGATCCAGGAACTGGAACGCCAGAAGCTGCAGTATCCGGTAATCTGCGGAGGTGCGGCCCTAACTCGCAAGTATGTAGAAGACGATCTGCGGCGCGAATATTCAAATGCCGTCTTCTATGGAGAAGACGCATTCGCCGGCCTGCACGTGATGGAAGACCTGGCCGCGGACGACGGCAAGCGCGAAGCGCGTCTAAAAGACGGCCGAACCGTAAAAGAATATGCGAAAGCGGCGGCGGTGGATGAAGAGATCGGCCCCGTATTTTCCGAGCGCAGCGCAGTAGTAACCGATGCGCCGAATATTCCCGAGCCTCCATTCTGGGGAGTGCGCGTAGTAAAAGATTACGACCTGCGCGAAATTTTCAATTACATCAACGATACCGCCTTGTTCAAGAATCAATGGCAGCTCAAGACGGCGTCGCAGGAAGATTACGCGCGCCTGGTGGAAGAGAAGTACCGTCCGATCAAAAAGAAGCTGGAAGAGGATGTGATAGCGGCGGGCTGGTTCGAGCCGAAAGTAGTCTACGGATATTTCCCGGCGCAAGGCGACGGCAACGACGTAGTAGTCTACGACCCAAGCTCGTGTAGGGACAGCCGCCCCCGGCTGTCCAAGCCGAGCGAAGCTCGGCAGCAACCGGCACCCGGAGAAATCCTGCGCTTCACCTTCCCGCGCCAGAAAGAAGGCCGCCGCCTGTGCATCTCGGATTTCTTCGCCGCTCCGTCATCGGGCAAGATGGACGTCCTAGGGCTGTCGTTGGTCACGATCGGTCCAAAGGCGTCGGTCGAAACCCAGCGCCTGTTCGAAGGCGGAGAATATACGCGCTATCTCTATCTCCACGGCCTAAGCGTGGAGACCGCAGAGGCGCTAGCCGAATTCCATCATAAGAAGATGCGAGAAGAGTTAGGCATCGCGGCCGAAGACTCGCCGCACATTCGCGATCTCTTCCATCAGAAGTATCGCGGCTCGCGCTATTCCTTCGGCTATCCGGCGTGTCCGCACCTGGAGGATCAGACCAAGTTGTTCGCGCTGCTGCATCCGGAAGAAAACGCAGGCGTGCGCCTGACCTCAGGCTTCTTGCTCGAACCGGAGCAGAGCACATCGGCGATAGTAGTGCATCATCCAGGGGCGAAGTATTTTGTGGTGTAGGAACGCCCACGGCACGGGGGAGCGCGTGCGGCAGTCCATTTGCCAGAGGAAAATTTCGACGTATACTGGGCCGGACTTGACTCCCAAAGGAGACAGAACATGCTGCGTAACACTTCGCTGATTCTAGGCCTGGCGCTCGTCGTACTGACCATCGCTTGCGCAAATGCCCCCGCTCCCCCACCTCCAGACACCCGCGCCGCCGATGTGCAAGCGGTCAAAGACGTCGAGGCGGCATGGGTTAAAGATGCTGCTACCAAGGATGCCGACAAGTGGGCCAGCTACTTTGCGGAAGATGGCAGCGGGCTATACCCCGGGGCCGGGATACTGAATGGCAAGGCAGCCATCAAAGCGGCGATGGTGCCGATTTTGGCCGACCCCAATTTTTCGCTGACTTTCCAGTCCACCCGGGCAATGGCCTCCAAGGGTGGTGACATGGTCTATTCGCAGGGCACCTACACCATGACCATGACCAACCCGAAGACCAAGAAGCTCATCACCGACAAGGGAAAGTATCTGACGGTCTATACCAAGCAGGCCGACGGAAGCTGGAAGGCCGTCGCCGATACATTCAATTCCGATTCGCCAATGTAGGCCCCCCGAGGAATGACGTGGTGGCTTGTGAGCCGCTTGCGGCGACTTGACGGCCGGAGACGGGCGTCCTCACGCAAGCTGGGGAGATACTGCCACTCAACTGCCTTCTTCGGCGTACTCCGACGGCGCACGGGAGGACGCGCGGGAGTGTACGCGCACGATCAGCAGTCCCACCAGAACCGCGCTGACCAGCATGATCACCCTTATGTAGAGGCCGACGTGAAACGCCTGGTCTCCAGCCGCCGTTCGTAATAGGCCCGAGGTGGCGCTGATGGTGCAGAATCCGAAATAGAATCTCTCCATCCATCCGCGGGAAATGAGCAAAAGCCAAAAAAGAATGGAGGAGACGATAACGAAGATTCCGCAGAGAATCCACGTGCCACGCGACACCGTGGACGCTACCCAGATACCGGCGGCGGGGTTAGCGGCAAACATCTGCCGGACAGCAATCAGCAGGAACACAACGGAATGCACCAGCGCCACGACGGCGCGTCTCCGGTTCGTGAGAATAGAAAAATCCTCCATGCTTAATCATACTTTAGCGGAAATGACGAGCATCGGGCTGTGATCTGGATCACTACGAGCGGGACGGTCGTGCGGGCGGCCGACGCTGGGTACTGTGCTATAGTGCACAGTCTTGCCTTCGAAAGGGAGTAAACTGGAATTGTCTCTTCTAGCATCTTCCGCCGTACTGCACGGTGACGGTCCCTTGCGAAAATCAGACAGCGTTGCGCTGCGCAAGGAGCCGTTATGGCCAATAAATCCCGTCCGTCCGCCAAGCTCTCTCCGCCGCCACTAATCCCGAATGTCGACGGCAACCACATCCACAACGAGATCCTGCTCGGCCTGCCCCCGAGAGAACGCGAACTGCTTTTCCCGAAATTGGAGTTTGTGCGTTTGAAGACTCGCCTCGTGCTGCATGAGCCGGGCGATACCTTGAAGTCTGGCTTTTTCTGCAACAGCGGCTTGGTGTCCATTCTGAGCGTCTTCTCGGACGGAAAGAGTGTGGAAGTCGGTCTTGTGGGACTGGAAGGCTTTATTGGTTTGCCGCTGGTGGTGGGTTTTCGTACCGCGGCCACGCGGGCCGTTGCGCAGATTGGGGGCACGGCCTTTCGAGTCGACGGCGATGCCCTGCGGGGAGTTCTCCCGCAGTGCCCCAAACTGGAGCGCCAGTTGCAGCGGTTTGCGCAGATCATCGCGTTGCAGACCATGCAGATTGCCGCCTGTAATCGTCTGCATGAAGTGAATGAGAGGTTGGCGAGATGGTTGTTGATGAGCGCCGACCGGATCGAATCGAATTCGGTGCCATTGACTCAAGAATTAATTGCCCAGATGCTGGGTACTCGCCGTTCCAGTGTGACCGTGGCAGCCGGAACGTTGCAGAAAGCGGGACTCATCACTTACACCCGCGGGGACGTAAAGATTACCAACCGGCAAAAACTGGAAGAAGCAGCCTGTGACTGCTACCAAATCATGCGGCGGCAGATCGAGGAATGGCAGGGCGAAGCGGAGTAGTCACTGTGCTCGCCAGCGCACATTTGGCAGTCTATCATCGTACCGACACATTGCCGTCGCGCGAAATAGTCTCAGCTGCTAAAGGGCCTTGTCCCGATCGGAACAATTGCTCCGCATTGGGGTTGGAGTAGTTATGTCGGAAAGCGATCTTATCAATCTTCGTTCCAATAGACATCTGATCGAATGCCCGCACTGCCAAAAGCAAACGGTGCACCATTGTCCAGGGGAAATGATCCTTTTTGCCACGGCGAGGTGCACACATTGTGGGCGGGAGTTTCTCATCGCGCTGAATAAACCGCGGCTCGACCCCTGAACTGGAAATGCGCGAAGCGCCTGCTATTGTTCTGCCTCGTAGGTTCGTAGCGTAAATGCCTCCGTCATCCTGAGCGAAGCGAAGGACCTGTGTATTTTGTTTGCACCGCGTAAATCGTTGCCTCGGCTCGAAAACGACGTCCGATTTTATTCGTGTATCTCCGGGACACCACACTAGCCCAGGGAAGAGCTTTTCACCGCAGAGACCCAGAGAGCGCCGAGAGGACCGGATGCTTCTGCAACCGGCCTCATAAATTGTGTGGGCCATTGATATTGATTGACCGACGACGATTGACCCACAACCATTGACCCGCGACCACCACGCCCGCGCCACCCCAACCTGTGGCTACGCCACGAACCTGCTCTTACACTAGGAAGCGTTTGTTTCGTTTTGACATCAGGTTTGCGGTTGAGGAAAATAACGTCCGGGTCAGGAAAACTGAAATACAACTTGGAGAGGAAGAATTAATGACAAAAGCGATGGTAGTTGCCGTTCTTTCTGTGTGTCTGTCGTTTGCTGCCGGGATCGCGGTTGCCGATAAGGTTCATGACTGGCATGACCTGGACGCGGTCCATAAACACGTGCAAGAAGCGATCAGAGAACTGGACCACGCCCGCGCCGCCAACCATTACGATATGGCGGGACATGGCGCGAAGGCAGAGGGGCATCTGCATGAGGCAGAGCGCGAACTGAACGAAGCGATCGAGGCCATCCGGGCAGAGCACTAAGGCGATCGGCTATCAGCTTTCGGCCGTCAGACATCAGGCGGAGCCCTTACCGATGGCTACGGCTGATATAGAGTAAGAAATGGGCGCGGAGCTGTTTCCCGCGCCTTTTTTGTTGCTGCCGAGTCAGAGACTGCGGACAAAAGCATCCGCGCCACAGGAGCGTCAGACTTCGAGCGAGACCAGCGGCTGCGCAAGCAGGGCGTCCGTCTGCGTCGAGGAGAGGGTTCCACCGCCGAGCGCGGACTGTTGCAATTGTTGCTCCAGGGTAGCGTAGGCTTGTTGCGCGGCAAGGTTGGTGGCTGTGAGGTTCGGGCCACCAGGGTTGATGTCCTGGAACAGGGAATTCTGGCCGCCTGAGTTTCCGCCTCCGCCATTGATGCGATGGCTGAAGTGGCTGGTGTGGAGATCCTGTTGCACGGTGGAGAGATCCTTTTGAGCGGCAGAAAGGTTACCGGACTCCAGATCTGTACCGAGCTGGTTGAAGGCTTGGGCGACGGGGTTGGAGGTGGAGGCCCCAGAAGTGGAGGGAGTGGAAACGGTGCTGCTGGCGGGCGGCGAAAACGCCGCCTGCAGGGTGGCGAAATCGGACTGCGCGGCCGAGAGATTTCCGGACTGGAGATCCTGGCTGAGCTTTTGCATGTCCTGTTTGTAAGGAGAGCTGACGGCGCTGAGTTGGTTTTGAACGAAGCTGCTGCTTAAAATCCCGGAAATGGACATTGATGTACCTCGATGTAAGAGTTGAACAAGCGTCCGACGCGGACTTCATTGGCGGCAAACCGAAACATCATGCCCGCCGCTGGCAAAGTCCCGAGTGAACCTGGTGGTGTCGAAGCACGCCCAATTCCATTAGCCAGTGAGAGGACGCGGAAGAATGTTGCAGTGGTTTGTGGTGGTTGCGGGCTGTGGCACTCGGCGAGATGACCCAGTGCGCCGCGGGTAGGCAAAGCGTGCCTGCCTTGATGGAGGCAAGAGTTGCCGGGGCTGACGGTCTACACTCGAAAATCTTGAAACCGCATCCGGAAACAGTAAACTTGTCGGCATGGCGCGAAACTTCAAAGATCTGACGGAACGCGAAATTCTGGCGCTCGCGATTTCACTGGAAGAAGAAGACGGACGAGTGTATTCCGATTTTGCCGATGGCTTGCGGGAGGCCTATCCGGCGACCGCGAAGCTGTTCGATGACATGGGAGCGGAGGAGTCGGGGCACCGCTCGTCGCTGATCGCAACTTATCGAGCGCGTTTCGGGGAACACATTCCGCTCATCCGGCGGCAGGATGTGAAGGGCTTTGTGCACCGGAGACCGTTCTGGCTGACGCGTCCTTTGAAAATTGCCGAAGTGCGCAAGCAAGCCGAGATCATGGAACTGGAGACGCGTCAGTTTTATCAGAAGGCAATGGGGCAGGTGACGGACGCGGGGGTCCGAAAGCTGCTGGGAGATTTGGAGGAGGTCGAGCGCAAACACCAGGTGGCGGCGGAGGCCATGCAAGAGAGTATCCCGCAGACGATTAAGAAGACCGAGGACGAAGCACAGCGGCGCCTGTTTGTATTGCAGATCGTGCAGCCCGGGTTGGCAGGCCTGATGGATGGGTCCGTGTCGACGCTGGCTCCGGTGTTCGCGGCGGCGTTTGCCACCAGGAGCAGCAATGATGCGTTTCTGGTGGGCCTCGCGGCATCGATTGGGGCGGGAATCTCGATGGCGTTTGCGGAGGCGCTGTCGGATGACGGATCGTTGACCGGGCGTGGGCGTCCGGTGCTGCGCGGCGCGGTAACAGGATTGATGACCGCCGCCGGCGGAATTGGTCATACGCTGCCGTTCCTGATTAAAGATTTTCATGTGGCGTTTATCGCCGCCGTGATTGTCGTGGCCGCAGAGCTGGCCACAATTGCGTGGATTCGCAATCGCTATATGGATACTCCGCTGCTGTCGGCGGCGTTTCAGGTGGTGGTCGGCGGAGTGCTGGTGTTTGCCGTGGGGATATGGATTGGGAGCTCGTGACGGAATTGCTAATTGGGCAATTTCGTAATTTGAAGAACTCGGTCAGCAGGAAAAAGTCTGCGTCCTCGCGCCCTCGTCGGCGATCTATTTTGTAAGCGACCGCGTTCTGGATTCGTGCGGGGTTACGCTGCTATGGAAGCTACGCTTCGTCCTCCAGCATGGAAGACCGTGCTGGCGTTCGCCATCATTTATTTCGTCTGGGGCTCGACCTTCCTGGCCATCCGCGTGGGCGTGCGTGAGGTTCCGCCTCTTCTACTTGCCAGCATGCGCTTCTCCGTTGCCGGAGTTGTGCTCTTCGCCTGGATGCGCCTGACGGGTACGCCCTCACCGACGCGCCGCGAGTGGATGGCCGCTTCGCTTCTCGCGGTCTGTATCTTCGTCCTCGATTATGGCCTGTTGTTCTGGGCCGAACAGCGCGTGCCTTCGGGAATTGCTGCCGTCATGCTGGCCACTATTCCGGTTTTCATGACGCTTTCGGAGATACTTTTTTTGCGCACGCAGCGGCTTACGTTCCGGCTTGGACTGGCTCTTTTGGTCGGAATCGGCGGGGTTTCTGTCCTCGTGAGCCACTCGCTTAGTTTGGGCGAGGTCCCGATCGATCCTGCGGGCGCCGTGGCGCTGTTGATCGCGGCGCTCAGTTGGTCGATTGCCTCGGCGCTCACTCGCAAGCTCCCGTTGCCCGCGTCCAAGGTCATGAGTTCGGGGGCGCAGATGCTGGCTGGAGGAATCCTGCTTGCCGTGACGGCGGCATTTTTCGGCGAGTTCCGCGGTTTTCATATTCAGGCTGTCTCTGGCGGTGCCTGGTTCGCGCTCGCCTATTTGATCGTGGCTGGATCGATCGTGGGTTTTACTGCCTACGTCTGGCTCATCCATCATGAATCGCCAACCAAAGTTGGCACCTACGCTTACGTCAACCCAGTCGTGGCCGTGATCGTCGGCTATTTTCTCGGAGGCGAGACGGTCGGGCCGCGAACCTTGCTGGGAACGCTTCTGGTGCTGGTCAGCGTCGTGGTGATCACTACCACTCGCGCCAGGAAGCCCGCGCCGTCGCCGCTGGTGAAACCACTTCAAGAACTGGCGGAAGAGTAGCAGCCGAAGTTATTTGACGTTCAACCGCCCCACCCCGCTCTCGCCTCGCTACTATTTCGTCGTTACATGGTCATGGTCATAATATTCATAGGCCGACATTGGTTTGGCGCCGCCTTTTTTCCAGATACGACTTTCGGCCGGAAGCTTGCCTAACACGCGGGCCATCTCTCTTACGTGCATGGCGACCGATCCACAGCAGGAGCCGATGTAGTTGATGCCGATTTCTTTGGCTTGCCGGGCATAGTCCCCCATTTGTTTGCGAGTCAACTGAAGTGGGTCGAGGGCATAGGGGAACTCGGCGAGGCTGGTGAAGTCAGGTTTGTCTTTCGGCGTGTTATAGGCCACAGGTTGGCAGGCTAGATAGCCGTCGACGGCTTTCCGCATTTGTTCCATGGGGCCGAGTATGTGCGCGGGTGGGCGGAGGCAGTTCATGCCTACGATGTCGGCGCCGGCGTCCAAGAGGGTCTTGGCGGCGGAGGCGGCGTTTGTTCCTTCGGCGGTTTCATCTTTGTTTTCGAAGCAGATGGTGACCATGACGGGGAGTCCGGTTTTCTTGGCGCGCTCGACGCAGAGGAGCGCTTCGCCCAACCATGAAAAAGTTTCTCCGATGATGAAGTCGACTCCTTCTTCGCACTGTACCTTGAGTTGTTCGTCGAAAGTTTGACGGACGCGGTCGGCGGAGGCGGGGCTGTTCGGCTCGTACATCCAGGTCAGGCTTAGATTGCCGGCGACTAAGCATTGATCGCCAGCGACTTCTTTGGCGACGCGGACGGCGGAGCGGTTGATATCCTCGACGCGGTCTTCGAGGCCGACAGTGGCAAGCTTGTCGCGGCTGGCGTAGAAGGTGAGGGCCTGGAGGACTTCGGCGCCGGCTTCGCGGAATTCGATGTGAAGCTCGCGGAGCGCGTCGGGATAGACGATGGCAACTTCGGGAGTGAAGGGACCAGGGCGAACCCATCCGCGTTTCTCCAGTTCGAGTAAGTAGCCGCCGTCGCCCAGGACGGGGCCGTGCTTCAGGCGTTCCAGAATACCTTGCTTGGGCATAAATGCTCCTATGTGAGATACAGTTACTTGTTTGGAGTTAGGATGCGCTCGATTTGGCGGATATGATTGATATCGTGTCCAGCCACCATGCGGACAATGTGCTCAATGGATTCCTGGCCGCGCTCGGCGTGCTGTCCGTAGTGCTTCCACTGATCGGCAGAAAGCGATTTGAGGAGCGCGAGATTTGCTTCACGGACGACGCGGTGCAGTTCAATGGACTTGTGGGGATCGCGTTTGTCGTAGTGCCCGGTGGTGACCCAGGCGTTCTGATCATAGGCTTGGACGGGCGTTCCGGGGGACCCGAGAATGGAGCGCACGCGCCAGCCGATTACGATCTCGACGTCGGCGAGGTGGGCCAGGATTTCAGCGACAGACCATTTGTCAGGCGCTGGGCGCTTACGGAGCTTGGCGGTGGACACGCCTTTGATGAGGCGAGTTAGTTTTTTCGGGGTGGCGGATTGGACTTTGATCGGGTCTTGTCCCTGGGCGTTGGCCAGGATGCGTTGCGTGTATTGTTGCGGGGTTTCTGACATTTGGAATCTCCTTATATTGCTCAGCGCTAAATGGGCGCCCTATTTCGAAGTTCTTCGACATTGCTAAAGCGCTGCCGTGCCATGCTAATCATCTTTGTACTCGAAATCTGCTTTGATGGGTTGGCCCTCCTGGAAGCGGTTGGGGCGGAATGGAGTTATGTCCACCGTCCTCGCTTTGCCGTCGATAATCAGTTCGGACATTACCAAGCCAATGGCTGGGGAAATTTTAAAGCCCATGCCGGAGAAGCCGGCGCATAGATGTAAGCCTTCTATTCCGGGGACTGGGCCGAAGAGCGGACGCGAGTCGGGAGTCACATCGTACACGCCGGTGACGCCGCGCATCACTTCGGCGCCTGCTAGTTTGGGCAGGCGGCGCGCGGCTCGGTCGATGATTTCTTCTAAGTCGATGTCAGAGGGGCGCTGGGAGAAGTTATCGGGGTCGATCGGGCATTTACCGTAAAAATCACCGACCAGGAATTTATCACTTCCATCGGACCGAAAGTAAGTTGCTGTGACGGAGTCGATGCAGGCCGCGCCCGGCTTCATGGTAGGCGCGTTCTTGAGGATGGCGACCTGGTGGAATTCGGTTTCTATCGGCGGATCGAAGCCGGTCGACTGGAAGAGAGGACGCGTCCAGGGGCCGGTGGCGACGATCACTATGGGAGCGTGGATTTCACCGTGATCGGTTTGCACGCCGCGGATGCGCCCGGCTTCGATCAGGAAACTGTCGCTTCGCGTCTTGGACAGATAGGTCGCGCCTAAGTCGCGGGCGCGGCTTAGAAAGTCATTGGCAACGATGTTACCGTCGCCATAACCGGAGTCAGGTTCATAGGCGGCTAACTCTACGTCGTCTACCTGCCAGTCAGGTTCGAGTTCTTTGAGTTGATGGCGATCGATGAGCTCAACATTTGCTCCGAGATTCCTTTGCATGGCTACATTTTGTCTCAGCGCTTCGGACTCGCCGGGGTGAACGATGCGGACGAATCCTGTTTTACGAAATTCGCCGGGCTCGCCGACGATATCCTGCCAGTGCTGGAAGATCTTGAGGCTGATGAGAGCGAGTTGAACTTCGGGTGGAAAGCTGTAATGCATGCGGATCAAGGCGGATGAGCGTCCGCTTCCGCCGCTTCCGGCGTGGTCTTTGTCGATGACCACGATGTATCCGGCGTGGCGGCGAGCAAGGTGGAACGCGATAGAAGCACCCATGACGCCGGCGCCGAGGATGATGAAGTCGGCAGTCCTGGGGATGCTGTCCGCGTTCATGCGACGGCCTCCTTGAACTTGCCTTTTTTCAAATCGCGCAGAACTTGATGCGCGGAGTTGTGGCCCGGGGCCCCGGTGACGCCGCCGCCGGGGTGGGCGCCAGCGCCGCAGAGATATAGGCCGCAGATGGGAGTGCGGTACTGCGACCATCCAGCCACGGGCCGGTTGAAAAATAATTGTTCGAGATTTAGGTCGCCGTGGAAGATGTTGCCTTCAGTGAGGCCGTAAGTGCGTTCCAGATCCAGCGGGGTTAGGACCTGGCGGGCAACGATTGCGCTCGGAACATTAGGCGCATATTCGGCGATTTTGTTCACTACGCGATCGCCCAGCAATTCGCGATTTTCGTTCCACGTGCCCTGACGAAGTTTGTAGGGAACATACTGCACAAAGCAGGTCATGACGTGCTTCCCGGCGGGCGCGAGAGAGGGGTCGGCGTTCGAAGCGATGACGCAATCCACCCAGAGCTGTTCGGGAATTTCTCCAAACTTGGCGATGTCGTAACAACGCTCGGCGAATTCAAGCGAGGGGACTAGAGTGAAAAGCGACCGCTGTTGTGGGTCGTAGCTCGCAGGCGTACCGGTGAAGCGGGGCTCTTCGGCGAGAACCATGTTGACCTTGGCGCAAGGGCCATCCATTTTGATGCCTCGAATAGCGTGGACGAAATCGGCGGGGAGATCGGACGCCGGGACCAGTCCGAGGAAAGTGTGTTTGGGATCGGCGTTCGAGAGCACTACGCGAGCGCGGATCTCGGTACCGTCTTCGAGGACTACGGCGCGCACTCTGCCATCGCGCGAATCGATCTGCTGGACAGGGCTGCTGGTGCGGATTTCGGCTCCGAAAGCCCGCGCCGATTTGGCCATGGCGTTGGTGATGGAACCCATACCGCCCATAACGTGTCCATAGAAGCCTTGCTGGTCGTGGTCGCCGCCGCTGAGTAAGTGGAAGAGCAGGCCGAGCGCTGTGCCGGGTTGGTAAGGGCCCCCGTGCTTGCCGTAGACGTTGTTGGCAAGAAACAGCGTTTTTATTTTTTCGGATTCGTAGTTGCGGTCGAGAAAGTCGCCGAGGCTGCCCGTGAGAAACGAGACGAGCTGCGAGATTTCGGCGGTGGAAATTCCGCGGAAGCGCTTGCTGGCGCGGAACAGTTCGGACCATCCCTCGAAAGATTGCGTCCCCGGTTCGGGCGGAGGTTCAAGAAAAAATGGTTGGAGATAGCGAGCTAATTTTTTCAGACGATCGTCGACGCGGACGAAAGTTTCGGCGTCTTTACGAGAGATCTTGCGGAGTTCCTCGACGACTTGATCGCGATTCGACCACCAGGAGACGAGATGGCCGTCGGGAAAAGGGACCTGGAGTGCGGGATCGCAGGGCGCCATGCGGAGTCCGTGATCGGCGAGATGGAGGTCGCGGATCACTTCGGGGCGGAGCATGCTCGCTATGTAGGAAGTGGTGGAAGCACGGCAACCAGGAGCGATTTCTTCGGTGACGCAGCATCCGCCGACGATGTCGCGGCGTTCGAGCACAACGGTGGAGTATCCGGCGCGGGCAAGATAAGCGGCAGCGGTGAGGCCGTTGTGGCCACCGCCGATGACGACGGCGTCATAAACCAAATTTGGACGGCGAGACATGCGGCTGACCACTGGTCAAAACAAGAAAAGACCCCGGTTGAAGAAACTAACGAAAGCCCGTGAAAAAAGCCATTGAAAAATGGTTTATCAGTGCTGTATCTTTCCTTGACCGAAGGTCAAAGAACCTGGGAGGAGTTGGGCCATGGAAGGAATTACCAGCAGTCTGGCGAAACCGACGCAGATGAGGCGGGACGGGAAGCCGCGCCCGCGCTCGGAAGCGAAACGGGCGCGGATTGTGGAGGTTGCGATCCGGCATTTTGCCGAGCGCGGGTATAGCGCAGCGCGGGTTGAAGATATTGCGGCACAGTTGGGGATTGCCAAGGGATCGGTTTTCCAGCACTTCAAGAGCAAGGACGGATTGTTCTTCGAGGCGTACAAGAAGGCAGTGCGGTCGTTTCCGAAATATATGCAGGCTCCGGCGACGGTGCACGAGCGGGGATTTTTTGAAGTACTGCGGTATTGGTTGGGACGTACTGAGAACATGGTGCGGGATAACTGGTCATCGTACCGGATTTATCTGGTTGGTAACTATGGAACGGACCTCGCGCTGCGGCGGGAGATTAACCGGTTTTTGGTGGCGGAGGATCCTTACGGATGGCGTGAATTTGTGGCCTTCGGAGTCAAGCGCGGAGAGTTGCGGACGGATCTGGATGTGGACATGACCGGATCGATCCTGGAGTGGACGATGGACCGGTTTCAGGATGCGCTGCTGACCGAGGAGTTAGATCCAGGATTGTTTCGCAAGTCGGGCCCGGTTCCGGAAGAGAAAGAAGCGCGCATTGAGCAGTTTGTGGAATTGTTGCGGCGGGCAATTGGATCGGAGAAAGCGCAAGTTACAGGGAAGAAAACATGAAGGATGGGATGAGCGTGGAGCAGATTGTTGCGAGTTATGACGAGACGGCGCCGCTGGCGGAGGCGTCGACGATTCCGGCGCCATGGTATGTGGATACGCGGATTGCGGACCTGGAGCGGCAGACGGTTTTCTCGCGGACCTGGCAGGTGATGGGCCGAGTGGACCAGGTGGAAAAGCCGGGACAATTTGTGACGGCGACAGTGGCGGGAGAGCCGCTGGTCGCGGTGCGCGGGAATGATGGCGTGTTGCGGGCATTTTATAACGTGTGCCGGCATCATGCGGCGGCGGTGGTGACGGAGTCGTGTGGGCAGGCGTCGATTTTGCATTGTCCTTATCACGGATGGAATTACGGCCTGGATGGGACGCTCAAGGGCATGCCGGAGTTCGATGGGGTGAAGAACTTCGAACGCAAGGATAATGGACTTACCCCGGTGAAGGTGCAGACGTGGGAGAAATTTGTGTTCGTGAATCTGGATGCGGAAGCGGCTTCGCTGGCGGAGTTTCTTGGTGGAATTATTAAGCGCGTGGCTCCGCTCGGATTGACTAAGCTGCACTACTTTACGAGTAGAAGTTACGACATCCACTGTAACTGGAAGGTGTTTGTCGATAACTATTTGGATGGCGGGTATCACGTGCCGCACTTGCATAAGGGACTCAACTCGGTTTTAGATTACAAACAGTACAAGATTGAGAATGAGGGCAGGTATTGCCTGCAGTCGAGCCCGATGGTGAGTTCGGACGAGGACGCGGCGATGGGCACGACACGACGGGGTGATCGGGCCTGGTATTTCTGGCTGTATCCGAATTTCATGTTCAACTGCTACGAGGGGTATCTGGATACGAATTTAGTGATTCCGATTGATGTGGACCATTGCCGGGTGATTTTTGATTTCTACTTCAGCGACGTGAGCGAGGCTGGGCGCGCTTACAACGAGCAGAGTGTCGCGGTGGG
>JBEKIB010000034.1:0-44088 GCA_050011975.1 Terriglobales bacterium
GGCTATCCCGAGGATTACGGCCTGGGAGTGGACACCAAGTTTCAGCAGAAGTACCGCATCTGGGTGGACCGCACACCCGATCGCTTGTTCGTGATTTACGCGCGTTGCACGCATCTGGGCTGTACGCCCGACTGGAAATCGAGCGAGAACAAATTTAAATGCCCGTGCCACGGCAGTGGCTACGATAGCGAAGGGATCAACTTTGAGGGTCCGGCGCCGCGTCCCATGGACCGGGCCCGGGTCGAAAAATCTCCGGACGGTCAGATCCTGGTAGATGTGTCGCGACTCTACCAGTGGCCGAAGGGGCAGCCCAGTCAGTTCAATGATGATGGATCTTACTTGGCCTTGTAATTGGAGCGCTGTGAGTCCTGATCAGAGGGAATGATGCCTGAAGAGAATGGGAACGGAAAGAACGGCAAAGAAGTTGGCCTAATCGAACGATTGAAGTCCGGCCTGCAAGAAGACGTTCAATCCTTAAGGACGGATCTGCCGGCCAAAGCCAAGGAACAGATCGAGGGGCTCAAAAAACCGACCAAGACCGAGGTCTACACTTCGATCTTCCGCCACAAACACGACGACACGCCGCGCAACCGGGCTCTGGGCGTGCTGTCCAACGTCTTCCTGCATCTCCATCCGGCGAAGATCAATCGCGACGCCGTGCGCTACAGCTACACCTGGGGCATGGGTGGAATCAC
The DNA here is from genome assembly GCA_050011975.1 of Terriglobales bacterium. Lineage (GTDB taxonomy): Bacteria > Acidobacteriota > Terriglobia > Terriglobales > Acidobacteriaceae > Acidiflorens. The sequence continues at coordinate 696 of JBEKIB010000034.1, forward strand.
GTTTTATCTGTTCATTGTGCTCACCTTGACGGGCGTGCTGCTGATGTTTTATTACCATCCGACGAAACTTCAGGCGTTTCGCGACGTGCTCTATCTGGAGCACGACGTGCCCTTCGGCAAGATCCTGCGCAACATGCACCGCTGGGCTGCCCACCTCATGGTGATAACGGTGTGGTTGCACATGTTTCGCGTGTTCCTGACCGGCTCTTATAAACAGCCGCGTCAGTTCAATTGGAACATCGGGGTGCTGCTGCTGGTGCTAACGTTACTGCTTTCTTTCACCGGTTACCTGCTTCCGGACGATCAGCTTGGGTTCTGGGCGGTCACAGTTGGCACCAACATGGCTCGGGCCACGCCGCTGCTCGGACACGAAGGGCCATTCGGCAAAATGCTGGGGATGACGCCCTACAATGACGTGCGCTTTGGCCTGCTGGGGGGCTCCATCGTAGATGCGAATGCTTTGCTGCGTTCCTACATCTGGCACTGCATCGGGATTCCGATCGTGGCTTCCGTACTGATGATCGTTCACTTCTGGCGGGTGCGGAAGGATGGCGGCATCTCCGGCCCGGCGTCGGTAGTGCTCAAGTCGGAGGATAAAGTGCAGCGTGGCGCAAGGCACGCCTGAAGGCGTGGTCTGGAGCACTTATGGATTGGCGACAACTTTGGGAAATCTGTTCCGCGCCCGACAACGTACCCATCGTGGCTCTGATTCCGCTTCTGGCCTTTTATTGCTATCTGGCATGGAAGCAGGCGAAGGCCAACGACGACCTGATTGCGGAACTGGAAACCAATCCCGCGATGGCGAAGACGCGTTATCGCAAGACTTGGCCATTCGAGCCGGGGTGGCAGAAGGAAGTACATGTGTGGCCGTTCCTGCTGCGCATTGAATTCCTCGCTGCCATCATCGTCACCATCGTCCTGATGATCTGGTCGGTCAGTTTGAACGCACCGCTAGAGGAACCATCGAATCCGAACCTGACCATGAATCCGGCGAAGGCACCCTGGTACTTCCTCGGTTTGCAGGAAATGCTGGTGTACTTTGACCCCTGGATTGCCGGCGTAGTGATGCCGACGCTCGTCATTGTTGGCCTGATGGTGATTCCCTACATCGACACCAATCCGCTGGGAAATGGCTATTACACCTGGAAGCAGCGCAAGTTTGCCATCGGCTCGTTTCTGTTTGGCTTCATCGTTCTCTGGGTCGCGATGATCATTATCGGCACCTTTATACGTGGTCCGGGGTGGCAGTGGTTCTGGCCGGGACAAACCTGGGACCACAGCCGGCTGGTTTATGAGGTGAACCGCGATCTCCCCGATCTTTTCGGGATCACCTCCAATTTAGCCAAGAATATTTTCGGAGCGATGGTTGTCGGAGGTTATTACCTGGCCGGCGGGTTCATCGTTCATGCTCTGTTCCGGCGTTACAACCCGAAGGATTATCAACGCATGAGCCTGTTGCAGTACTCCATTATGGTGTTCTTCCTGCTCACCATGGTGGCCCTGCCGCTGAAGATGATGCTGCGGCTCGCATTCAACATCAAGTACGTGTGGATCACGCCCTGGTTTAACGTGTGAGCGGTTTAACGTGTAGATGGTCATGAAGGTCGTTCGTCGTTCGTCATTGGTCGTTCGCCAGTTGCCTCAGTTCGCAGAAAAACGACTTTGCTAACGACTAACGACCAACGACTGCCGACTAATGGAGGCTGTGGTGCCCGAGCAACCAATCCGCGGGGATGATCCGATTGTCACCAAGTCCTTCGCGCTGTATTACGTCGTGTCCATGGTCATCCTCATGGCCACGCTCTTTTGGGCGCTGTGGGACGAAGACTACGGCCAACGTCCCTGGAAAGCCTTTCAACAAGAGTGGAAGCAGCGCTACAGCGCCTTCCTGAAGACAGCCGAGTCAAAGTCTGTGCAGTCCGAAAAGGACGTCGAACAAACCCCCGAGTACCAGCAGGTCGAGCAGACTTACGAACAGACTTATCAAGCTGCCAAACCTCACCGAGATGAGCTCCAGAAACAGATTCTTGATCTGAACGCAAAAATTCTGGCGGTTCAGCACGTGTTCGTCGACAAACGCGCTTATGTGAATGCTCTCACCTACCAGATCGAGACCGAGACGAGTGAGTCGGGCAAGGAAAGCAAACGCAAGAAACTCGAAGACTACAAAAAGGAAACCTGGTCTGTCGAATATCCCGACGGTCACGAGGAGAAATATGATTTCCCCCAACTGGTAGAAAAATACAACGAGCTGAGAGACGAACGCACCAAGGTAAGCGCGGAGCTGGGCGAAGTGCTCAAGCCGGTGACCGAAGCGAGCACCAAGGTGTCAGCATACATTAACCAGCAGATGGTTGATCTCACCCCGGCACAAATCGACGGTCTGAAGAGGAAGACCGCGGAGTGGAGCCCAAAGATCGTGCAGATTAACGTGGCGGAGGCCAACATCGTGGACCGCTGCGAATCCTGCCACATGGGAATCCGCGAGCCGCTCACGCTGACGGCGGCTGCCATGGCTCCGCCGGGCAAGAAGCCCGACGAGTATGCGCGCGCTTTCGTCAGCCATCCGGAACCCGGTTTACTGAAGACGCACGACCCGGACAAGTTCGGCTGCTCTCCCTGCCACCAGGGCAATGGCCGGGCCACCACCGGCGTGGAGAAGGCTCACGGAAATTACGAGCATTGGTTGTGGCCGCTGTTCCCCAACGAAAACGCAGAGGCTGGTTGTCAGACGTGCCACGCCGCGGACATGCTGTTGGCAAGCAATGACGTGGGCTCGACGATCAGCGCGGGCAAGGACTTGTTTCGCCAGCGGGGCTGTGTCGGCTGCCATCGCTATGAGGGGTACGACAAAGAACCGGAGGAGCTGAACTCGGTCAACCAGGAGATCAAGCAACTGGAGCAAGAGAAGACGCAGAACATCAAGCAGGCAGGTTACTTGATGAAGCAGGCCGATGCGGCAGAAACGAATGAAGAAGCGGTACGGCTGAACGACAGAGCCGTGGCACTGAAGGTGGCCAACAGCAAGGCAGACGGCCGCATCGCGCAACTCGACCGGCAGACGAAAAGCCTGCTGCAGGACGTCAAGAAGGTGGGGCCCAATCTGAAGGACGTCCGGCTCAAGCTCAACAAGAACTGGATTCCTGTCTGGCTGAAGAAGCCGACCGACTTCCGACCCACCACGCGGATGCCGAACTTCCGCCTCAATGACGGCCAGATCAAGGCCATTTCAGCCTATCTGTGGCAGTCGGCGCTGACCGACCAGCAGCCCAAGCATAAACCGGGCGACGCGGCGCACGGCAAGGAACTCTTTGAGACGCGCGGCTGTCTGGCCTGCCATTCCATCGGCGAGGGCGATCAGACGCAGGGTGGAACGTTCGCCGCCAATCTTACGCGGGTGGGGGAGAAAGCGAACTATGACTATCTCGTGCGCTGGGTGCATAACGCGCGCGAGCGCACCCGTCCTTATTGTCCATACGAAAAGAAAGACATTGGCCCTGAAGATTACGCGAAGAAGGGGCTGCCTTTTGTCTTCGACCTGCAACACAGCAAATGCCCGAACGATGGCCACGAACTGCAGGTGCAAAACATGACGGTGATGCCAAGCCTGCGCCTGAGCATCGAGGACGCGCAAGACATCGCGACGTATTTGGTAGCGCAGAAGAGACAGGAACCCAGCTCTTACCCGGACGCGTCCTTTATGGACGACCCCAGCCTGAAGGATCAAGGCAAGAAGTGGATTCGTCACTTCGGCTGCATGGGTTGCCATGAGATCGCCGGCTTGGAGGAAGAAGGCCGCGTCGGAACCGAGTTGACTTTCGAGGGCAGCAAGCCGCTTGAGCGTCTCGACTTCGCGCTCTTCACCGAGACCGCGCAGCGTGGCGGTAAGAATGCAGAACCGATTACCAATGCGGAAGACCTGGCACGATTGCCTGACGGTCCCGCGCAAGGTCCCTGGTACGACCACAAGGGCTTCTTCGAGCACAAACTGTCTGAGCCAAATGTCTTCGATCAAGGCAAGATCAAGAGCGAAGAAGAAAAGCTGAGGATGCCCAACCTGCACTTGACCAAGGAGCAGGTGCGAGCCCTCACAACCTTCCTGATGGGCAGCCAGGAGAGTGCTCTGCCCGCCGATTATCAGTACCGGCCGCTCGATTATCGGCGCGACATCCAGGAAGGCTGGTGGGTTGTCAGGAAGTACAACTGCATGGGTTGCCATCAGTTCATTCCCGGCCAGCAGACTGTGCTGATGGGGATGAAACGCTACCAGGATGCCCAGGAACTACTGCCTCCCAAGCTGCTGACCGAAGGGGCCAGGGTCGAACCCGAGTGGCTGCTGCGCTTCCTCACGAACCCTGCGCTGAGCGACAAGGACACGAATCGCAACGGGGTACGGAGCTACCTGCAAGTGCACATGCCCACTTTCTCCTTTTCCGAAAATGAACTGGGCAAGCTGGTGCGTTTCTTCCAGGCGCTTTCGCGGCAGCCGTTTCCGTACATACCGGAGCAGATTCCCGTGCTGACGGCGAAGGAAACCGACATGGCACGCAGCCTCTTCAGCAGTTCGGCAGCCCCCTGCCTGAAGTGTCACGCCACCGGCGATCCGCAGCACGACAAGAGCGCTGTCGCTCCCAATCTTCTCCTGGTGCGAGGGCGACTGAAGCCTGATTGGGTGGAGCGCTGGATCATCGATCCGCAAGCGATTAGCCCGGGCACGTCCATGCCTTCGGACCTGTTCCGACGCGAGAATAATCGTTGGGTGTTCGCCGGTCCCACTCCGCCATCGTTCCAAGGCTACGATAAGGACCACACCAAGCTGCTGGTGGATTACATGTTCCAGCTCACGCCCGAGGAACAGAGGCGGGTGGTCGGGGGTATGGGTCGCCCGCAAGCCTCGACGCAGCCGGCGCACAGCGTCAAGCAAGGCGCCAGTTCATCGGAGCCGCACCGAACAACTGGCACCGGTGGTTCGCAGTAAAGCGCAGGATTTTGCAAGTTCTAATGGCTGTTCATGGAATGATTCGCCGGTACGTGGACAACAAGGCAGTAACCCGGCGCAGCCGCGGCTATAATAGGTAGCCCGGCGGAGGCCACTAATGAATACCAAACCCCGAGGAGGAAGTACTGGAATGCGCACTCAGCGAATGCTGCTAGCTCTCTTGACGCTGTTCGTCTGTTCGTCACTCATGTTCGCGGGAACGGTTAGCGGTAAGGTGACCTACACGGGCACGCCCGAAAGACAAAAACCCATCGATATGGGCAAAGAACCGTACTGCGTCAAACAGCATGCCAAACCCGTGACTTTCGAAACGGTCGTGACCGGGCCCAAGAATGCATTGGAAAACGTGGTGGTGTACGTTTCGTCGGGGGCCCCCGATGATGGTCAGGTTCCGGCGCAGGCGGTCACCTTCGAGCAGAAAGGCTGCCAGTATGTGCCGCACATTCTGGTCCTGCACACCAACCAGGAACTCAAGGTCACCAACGACGACCAAGCTACGCATAACATTCACCCGCTGGCCAAAGTGAACCGTGAGTGGAATAAATCCCAGGCGCCCGGGGCCGCGCCAATTGTCGAGAAATTCGCTAGAGAAGAATTTATCTCGGTGAAGTGTAACGTCCATCCCTGGATGCACGGTTACTTCGCGGTCCTCAAGACGTCGCACTACGACGTAAGCAAGGGTGGAGGGGAGTTCAAGCTGCCCAACCTGCCTCCCGGCAAGTACACGATCACCGCCTGGCATGAGGACTACGGCACGCAGACTGCCGACGTCACCATTACCGGCAACGAAACCAAAGATGTCAACTTCACTTTCAAGGCGGAGTCGCACTGACGCGCCGGACTGGGGAGATCAATTTCCCGGCCGCGTGTGTCCTTAGAGCAGGCAAACGAAGCTAACCACTCGGAAAGTCGTTCGCGCGCCAGCCGCGTTTTGCATGCCTCTGTGATCTATCTATAGTTCTTGGGATGATTGTCGCCCGGAAGACCTGAAGTTCTCGCTTGGAGCAACCGATAGAGCTTCCGGTCGTTCCGAGCTCCGCAGGTAAGAGTAAAAAAACGAAGCAGAGCTGGTTAGCTCTCCTTCGGCGGTACAGTCAGACCAAACACCGAAATCTGCCCCTGCCCTGCCACATTCACTACGGATTCCCCGGGGTGCGGCAAATACAAAGTCTTGCAATGCTCGCAGCGGTAGACCTCAGCATCCAGTCCCCAGGCCTTTTCCGCATCCCCGCAATCTTGCTCGATCAAATCGACGCTATAAAACCAGCGCTTCAAATGGCCGCCGCAAAACTTGCCCTTCTCGTTTTTCTCGTTGCAGGCGCGCTGCCCGGCCTTCTTAATCTTGACCTTGTGATGGGGAAGCTGCGAAGGAGTCTGCGTGCCGGGAGTGGTAATTTTGCCAGCCGCCAAAGGACTTGTTGCGGTCTTTGCTTTCAAGCGCCCCCGAAGATCCAGATAGGCATTCAGGAATAGAATGCCGGAAAGCGGCAGAAGAATCAGGGTCATGAAGAGGCCGTCGACAGTGCCGATATTCCCACGCAGTACGATCCACACTACTCCCAGCAGGGGGACGATCCCAAGTACGACGGAAAGCATCAGCATCATTAGGCTTGCACTCTCCTTTGTGGCGCCGGTATCTTGCCGGCTGTTCCGAGGGCTTCCTCCAGGAGTACGCTTCCCTCGATTTTATGCTTGAACTTAGGCATGCTCCTGCTTTGCGGCCGCGCGCTCCCGCTCGAGGCGGCGGATGGTCGCGCGCAACCAATTCCCTAAGGCCGCCTCCAACTCTAGCTGATGGTCGCGCAGCATGTCCACGGTTTCCCCCTCTGGATTCAGGGGAATATGGTGACACGGCACGCCTTCGCCCTGGGCGTTCTTGGGAACGAAGTCGGTGAGGAAGCATTCGTTACATGGATGCGGCATCGTCGGCTCGGAGAAATTGAGGCAGGTGAGAGAATCCTGGAAGCTCATGGTGGGCGTCTGGGGAGTACGCACCGAACGTCCATAGCCTCCCTGCTCCAGGAATGCAAGTTCGAACTTAAGAGTTTCCAGAATGTCACGCTTATCATCGGACATGGCATGCCTCCGCCCGGCAATCCCCCGCCAGCAATGATTACCCGACCCCGTGCGTCCATTTGCGACACCCAATATATCAAAAGCGACCAAGCCTTTGACTGCAAAAGAACGCAAAGACTCCGCGGGGTCTTTGGTGCTGTCCTAGATCAGTTTTTCCACCACGGAGTCACGGAGAAAACCAACTGCTTGGCAAAAGCTTCGCCGCCGGTTTTTTGCGGGTTCAAGGTTTTCTCCGTGTCTCCGTGACTCCGTGGTAAGAAAGGCAATCGGGACGTTACCGGATCTTTGGCGTGGATGAAGATCCGAAAGGTACGGTATACTCACCGGCATGTCTGCTGAAGCGGCCGACGCGAAACCCGCTGGGTTAGTGCCCGACGAGCTCAAGTTCGAACCCAAATCCAAGGGCATCTTGACTCCACGAAAGAAGAAGCCGAAGGAGTTGGCGGTTATTACTGAGTGCTGCACGGGCTGCGCGGGCTCGCCGGCCTGCGTGGAATATTGCCCGGTGGAAGACTGCATGTTCTGGGTTCCGGACGAAGACAGCACCCCGTTTGGCCGGATCCAGATCGACCCGATCCTATGCATCGGCTGCAAGAAGTGCCTCAGCAAGGGCCCAGACGGATGTTTCCTCGACGGCTGTCCGTGGGACGCGATCGTGATGGTAGACACGATCGAAGTGGAAAAAGAAGTCGGCGCTATGCCGATTTGAGGACGGCCAGGATTCTTAGCTTGGCTCTCGGCAAGCACGACTTCGCTGGCTACTTGCTCATCGCTAACCAACTCCTTATTTCACCCTCTGACGTATCGCTGTCTCTGTTTCCAGCGCCTGTTGCCGCACGTGATCGGGGATGTCGGGCAACTCTCGTTCATAGGGAAGAACTGAGGCAATGTCATCCGGCTGGCCGACGAAGTAGAGTGCGCGCAACGCTTCCCAGGCCTGCTCGGTGGACGGGTCGATGGTCGCGATGAGGTCTCCCTGCTTGACTTGCTGGCCAACCTGAGCCGAGAGTGTCCGCAGACGACCGGTGATTGGGGAACGGATTTCAGTCGTGTGTATCGCGTCGACGTTCCAGCTAACTTGGAGCTTAGCGACAACTCCACCCTGGTGGATGTTGGTACCGATCGTGCTGGTGTCCGTTATCTGTCCGGCATCGGGCGCAATCACCTTGGCGGGTTGCAGCAGTTCAACGATCTGGGACCTTCCAGTCGCGTCTCCGAAGCGGACCAGGGAGAGCGCGGCGTTGCCCCGCACCGTGAGAGAAGGGTCGGCGAGCATTTTCAGCAGAGCTTCATGCAGCCCGGCGCCGGATGTGTCCTGACCCATCACCCAAGCATCGGTGTTGCGCACCTCTTCCACCGGATCTGAGGCCAGGCGGATAGCATCGGGATACCAGCGGGTGACACTCGCGTCGTGGCGGCTCATGCGCTCGCCGATCTGTACCAACGCGTGCTGAATGTGCCGGGGATGCTTCTCGTCTTGCAGATACTCGGCCAGTTGTTGGTCGGAAAGCTGGCGGCCGAACCAGGTGTTCCACCAGAACAGGACCGGCATGAGGACAATCAGCCACGCGGTCAGGAAGAACAGCAGCCGGTTGCCCGTGGACATGCGACGACGGGGCTGGGGTGGACGACTGGGAGCGTTGCTTGCAGCAGACGAGGTTGGCGGAGTTGCGTCGGGGAGAACGGGCATGCGATCACGGCAATATAACAGAAAGCGGGTTTCAGGTCTCTGGGCCGGAAACGTCGGCAGTGGGCGTTACTCCACCACATCGGCATCGAGCACGCGGTCCTGCTCCAGATAGTGGGAGACGGCGTATTGCGCTAGAAGCGGCGTCTGGAGCCGGATCTCAGCGCCGATCCATTCCCCTTTGGGGTGGGGCTGGTTAAGCGAATGATTGCAACGCCCACCGCTGCCGAACTGGGGACCGAAATTCGCACTCTGGATCTGGTCAAACTGCTTCAGTTCGCGCCAGGCTTCATCGCCCACGGTGCCAGAAACGTCAATCTTCAATCTGACGATAGCCATAGATGAAACCATTCAGCTTCGAGACTCTTTCATGATTCCTTCTTGAAATTCAAGTCTCGGAGGGAAGGCCGAGTTCGCTCTGCAGCGTACTACCGCCAGGATCGAGTTAGATAGTCGGCCAACGATAGCGATATCAGAATCGCAAGAAAGAAGAAGCCGGAAACGACTACAGCGCCGGTAAGCTTTTCGCTCGCGCCCTTGACGTGCATGAAGAAAAGCACAACGAGTGTCGCTTTGATGGTAGCGATGAGGAGAGCAATGACAGGGTTGAAAGGACCGAGGTTCACGAAGGCTGCGCCAACCGTTGTCGCGGTCAGGACGAGCAGCACGATGCCAATGCCTAAGTAAAATCCGTTCGAGTGCGTTGTGTGTTCGTGTTCGACGGTTAAGTTGTCTTCGACCTTATGTTCGTCTTCTATCATGGCACCCCTCAAAAGTTCTCGGTTCGCAAATCCTAGAGGCCATCAAATCTCCTAACCCACGACCGCGGCTTCCGTCATCACGAATGCCGGCTGATCAGATACAACAATGGGAACAGGTAAATCCAGATGATATCCACCAAGTGCCAGTACAGACCTGCGTTCTCGACGGGCGTGAAGTAGCCGGGCGTGTAGTGTCCCCTCCATGCGAGGACAGCCAGCACGCTAAAAAGTCCGCAGCCAATGATCATGTGCAGGGCATGCATGCCGGTCATCGCGAAATAGAGCGAGAAAAACAGTTCGGCTTCATTCGGGTTGACCGGGATTTGCTTTCCGTTGTCATCGAACTTGTCGGTGAAGTTAAATGTCGGACCAGGGACATGATGCTTTTCGAACTTTTCGGCGTACTCGAAACCTTTGACCATGAGGAAGGTCATACCGAGCAATACGGTAACGACGAGATAGCCGACCAGCACCTTGCGCTTGCCCGCCTCCGCCGCCTTCACCGCCAATACAACCGTAACCGAACTGACGATCAGGACTGCGGTATTCAATGCACCGAGCTTGATGCTGAGCTGCTGGCTTCCGGCCGCGAAGGCGTTGAAGTGGGCGAGGCGATAGATGAGGTAAGCGCAGAACATGCCGCCGAAGAACATGATTTCCGTCACCAGGAAAAGCCACATGCCGAGCGAGGCAGCGTTCTTCTGTTGCTGAGCGTCGGCAAAGTGGTGGAGCAGCGCCGGATTGTGAGCTTCGTGTTCCATCGTGGTCACTGGACCGGTGGTCGCTTGGCTATTGTGCAACGGGAGCCCTCCGTTCCCAGGGTGGGATCTCGTCGTAGTTATAGGCTTCCCAGGTCACCACGGGCGTCTCGTCAAAATTAAAGGTGGGCGGCGGCGACGTGGTCTTCCACTCCAGGCCGGCGGCGGCCCAAGGATTCGCGTCGGCGATGGCCCCGTAGCGCAGCGACCAGACGAAGTAGATCATGGGCAGCAGATAGCCGGCGGCGAGGACGCTGGCGCCCGCAGTCGAAAGCACGTTCAGCGCCTGGAACTCCGGCGGATATTGCCAGTAGCGGCGCGGCATGCCGACGTAGCCGAGAATGAATTGGGGGAAAAACGTCAGGTTGAAGCCGACAAAAACGAGCAGCGCCGACAACTTGGCCCAGGCTTCCGGATACATGCGGCCGGTCATCTTCGGCCACCAGAAATGCAGGCCTCCAAGATATCCCATGAGCACGCCGCCGACCATGACGTAGTGGAAGTGGGCGACAACAAAGTAAGTGTCAGTAACGTGAACGTCGATGCCCAGAGTGGCGAGGAAGAGCCCGGTCAAGCCCCCAATGGTGAAAAGTCCGATGAAGCCGAAGGCGTAGAGCATGGGCGTGGCGTACGAGATTGAACCCTTGTAGAGAGTGGCAGTCCAGTTGAACACTTTGACCGCTGAGGGCACGCCGATGAAGAAAGTCAGGAAAGAAAAGATCAGGGCAGCGTAGAGCGAGATGCCTGCGACGAACATGTGGTGGGCCCAGACCAGGAATCCCAAGACGGCAATGGCGATGCTGGAGAGAGCGATGAATTTGTATCCAAAGATGCGCTTGCGCGAGAAGCAGGTGATGAGTTCGCTGACCACGCCCATGGAAGGCAGGATCATGATGTAGACGGCGGGATGCGAGTAGAACCAGAACAGGTGCTGAAACAGGAGCGGGTCTCCGCCGAGCCTGGGGTCGAAGATGCCGAGATGGAAGAGGCGCTCGACGGCCACGAGCACAATGGTGATGGCGATGACGGGCGTCCCCAGGATCATGATGATGCTGGTGGCGTAGTTGGCCCAGATGAACAGCGGCAGCCGGCTCCAGGTAAGGCCGGGAGCGCGCATGCGGTGAATGGTGACGATGAAATTCAGTCCGGTGAAAATCGACGAGAACCCGGCAATGAAAGCCGCGAGTCCGGCCTCGACAATCTTGGTGTTGGTGTACTCCGTGCTGAATGGGCTGTAGAAAGTCCAGCCCGTGTCGACGCCGCCGGTCAACATGACGTGTGAAATCAGGAGACCGCCCGTAATGTAGAGATACCAGCTCAGCAGGTTGATGCGCGGAAAGGCTAGATCCTTGGCGCCGATCATGAGGGGCACCAGGAAGTTGCCCAGCACAGCAGGCACAACCGGGATGAGAAAGAAGAACACCATGATCAATCCGTGCATGGTAAACACCTTGTTATAGGTGTCGGCCTGCATCAGGTCGCCCTGTGGCGTCAGCAACTCGAGCCGGATGAGCATGGCAAAGAAGCCGCCGAGAAAGAAGAAGACCGTCACCGAAATCAGGTAGAGGATCGCGATCCGCTTGTGGTCGGTGGTTAAAAGCCACGACTTGAGGCTGTGCCCGTTGTTGAGATAGTTCAATTTCGGAGCCTGATTCGCCGGGATTGCTGTGGTCGCCATGACTATTGCACCTGCATTTTCTGGGGTTGTTCGCCGGAAGGGACGGGCCGGCTTTCGAGCCCTGCCGTTCCCGGGGATGGCTGGCTTAGCGATTTTACGTAGGCCACCAGCGCATTTAACTGCTCGTCGCTGACGATGCCCTGAAAGGTGGGCATCACCGGCTTGAAACCATTCACGATCTTTGCGGTGGGATTGACGATCGACTCCCGAAGATAGTTCTCGTCCGCAATCACGGTGCGTCCGTCTTCGAGCAGAACCGGCTTGTTGTAGACACCCGTGAGGTCGGGACCGCGACCCTGCACATCGAAGCGATGGCAGGTCGCGCATCCGAGCGAAGCGAATAATTCCTTGCCGGTATGCTGCAGCGGCGCGGTTGCACTGCTCGCCATCCACTGCGCGTAATCCTGCGGCTCCATGACCACGATATCGCCGCCCATGCCGGAATGCATCGTGCCACAGTATTCGGCGCAGAACAAATGATAGTGCCCGGGGCGGGTAGCTTTAAACCAGAGCGTAGTATAGCGGCCGGGCAACACGTCCTGCTTGAGGCGGAATGCGGGGACGAAGAAGCTGTGAATCACGTCCTGTGAGGTCATGATCAGCTTGATGTTCTGGCCGGTGGGGACGTGCAGTTCGTTGATCTCCCGCTGCCCCTCTATGTGCTCGATCTTCCACATCCATTGCTTGGCCACGACGTACACTTCGGTGGCATCGGCGGGAGGCGTGCGCTCCTGAAAATAGAGGACTGCACCCCAGATGAAGAAGGTCAGCATCACAAACAGCGGGGTGGCCGACCAGGTGATTTCTAGAATGAGGGAGCCATCGATTTGCTGGGCTATGCGGCTGCGTGAGCGGCGATACTTGATCGCCAGCCCGATAACGGCGACAAAGATGAGAGCGGTCATGACGCCGGCAACCAACAGCAGGTAGATGTAGAGCGCATCCACCTGGCCTGCCATGGTCGAGGCCTGATCGGGCCACAAAGGTAGATATTTCGACATAATTACCTAACTCGCCCCGGTTCGCCGTGCGCCGCCTTGCTATCGGCGCGGAACATGACGAACATAAATGTTCCCAGGATGAGCATGGTGCCGAGCGCCGCCAGCTTCAAAATATTGGCGACGACGGCGCCGTATTTCCCGGTCCTGGGATCGTAGTGATAGCAATAGAGCAGCACCTGGTCGCCGATATTGCCGATCTTGTTTTGCGAGGCCTGCACCAGTCCGAGGCGCAGATCCTTGGGAGAGAACTCGACTCCATAAAAATATCCAGAAATGTGGTGGTCGGGCGTCAGCATAACAATGGCGGCGGCGTGGGCGTACTGCCCGGTTTTCGGATCGAACTGATATTGGAAGCCCACCGATTTGGTTAACGCATTGATCTGGTCAGCCTTGCCGGTGAGGAAGTGCCAGCCTTTATCGGCATTGGGGCGCCCGTAGCGTTTCATCATGTCCCGCTTTTTTTCGGCGGCCATTTCCGTGGTTTCGCGCGGGTCGAAGCTCACGGTGACGATGTCAAAATCCTGGCCGATATTGAAGGTCAATGCCTTCATCGAACCGACCAGGCCTTGCAGAAGTTCGCTGCAGAGCATGGGGCACTGGTAGTAACCCAGGTTGAGGATGACGGGGCGTCCGTGGCCGAAGTAGTCGGCGAGTTTCACGGGGTTGCCAAGTTCGTCGCGAAATTCCAGATCGACGGGCACTTCGGCGTTGAGATGTTGCTCGATGCCGACGAATTCAAGCCCTGGGGGACGCTGATTCACGGGCGGACTCATGATGCCGCCGCCCATGATCGGACCGCGCGGGACCTGCGCAAAGAGCGGGACGGCCGAGAGCATCAGCAGAAAAGTTGCTACGGCGATCGAATTGGCGAACCTGCTATTGCTGCGCACTGCTTTTTCCTTTTCCAGCTGTCCGGCTGGAGCGGGTTGCTTCGTGTAGAGACGGGGCTCGCCCGTCTCGAAGACGCGGCAAGCCGCGTCTCTACCTTGCTGCTGGCCCTTTGCTTGCCGCCGTTGTACTTGCATCCGCGCTGCCCTGCGGATAGACCGGCAATCCGCGCTGCACGGTTAACTGCATGGCGCGCTCGATTGGAATGTGCGCCACGCCATCTTTTTCGTCGACCCAGCCGTAGCTGTTGAGCTGGTTCTCCTGATTGATCAGGAAGTCGCGAAACTGGCCGCGCTCATCGGTTTCGAGCATGGGGGCGCCATTGTCATTGAACGCTTTATCCATGTCCGCCTGCGTGACCACACGCGATATCGCACCCTTCGAAGTAACCAGCGGACTGGCGGTGGCCATCTGCGACCGCTCGTATTTATCGAGGAACGAGTACATGCCGACGATGATGAAATAAATGACCACGCCGACGATCGCGAGGCCGATCATAAAGGCGAAGGCGCTGCGCGTACCCAAGTCTTCGTGTTCGTACTCGGTTTCGTGGCCGGAGTGGCCGTGGTTCGTCATTTCGTCACTCATATCTCGTTACTCATGCGACGGCTCCAGAAGTCTAAGGGTCTGCGGCGCGTTGACGGCGAGCAGCGGACGCGATCTCAGGTTATGGAAGAAGTAGGCCATCCAAAGACCGCCGATACCGGCGACGATTGTGAAATGCACCCAGCTTACGTGAAAGGCAGGACGCGACGCCGGTTCGATATGCCAGAAGATATCGACGACACGCATGAAGATCAGCCACGACGCGAGCCACACCAGAGTGCGATTCTTGCGCTTCAACTGGCGCGAGAGCAAGAGCGCGAAAGGCACGGCGAAGTGGAACAACACGAGGAACAAGCCGACATACTCCCATCCGCCATTCATGCGCCGCACATACCACGGAATCTCCTCGGGCAGGTTGCCAGACCAGATGATGAGCCACTGCGAGAAATTGAAGTAAGCCCACACCATGACGAAGGCGAGCATGAACTTGCCGTGGTCGTGAACTTCGGTATCGGTGAGGTACTCGGACATCGGCTTGCGCTTGCCGAGGATGCTCTCGATTACCACGCAGAAGCAGAAGGCGGAGAGCGCTTCGCCCGCAATGAAGAGCAGCCCGTAGATGGTTGAGATCCAGCGCGCCTGCAGCGACATCACCCAATCGATCACAGCGAAAGAAATAGTAAGCGAGTAGATGACAAGTCCAATCGAACTCATCGCGCGAAAACGCAGCGTGCTCTGGCCCTCGATCGAGTCCTGTTCGGTCGACCAGCGATTCAGGAAGTAAGCCATCCCAAACCAGATGACGAAGTAAACGATGTAGCGCACGAGGATGCCGTTGAAGTTGAGATAGCTGTGCGCGATTTCCGCGATCTTCGGATCGGTCTTCGGATCGGCCAGCACTCCCGGCCGGGCCCAGAAATAAAGCTTCGGCAGATTCAGCAGAATTGGGATGAAGAGCACGAACATGAGGGGCAGCGTCATCATGCCCGACTCGAGGATGCGGCGAATCACCGTGCCCCACGCGCCGCCGACCAGGTGGTAAAGCATCAGGATGGCCATGCACCCGAGCGAAAGACCGAGCCAGAACATGAAGCCGATGAGGTAGGCGGAATAAAAACTGCCGGGAGCAAGGAAAGCCCCGGCGACGGAAACAATGGCAGCGATCACGCCAATGACGAGCGACCGCTGCTGCATGGTCTGGGCCACGGGCGGGGCCATCAGGTCCGACTTATTCATCTTCACTGCGGCCGTGGTCATTTGGGCTCCCCCTCGGTTGCGGGCGGCGTGGGCGCTACTTCTGGCAGCGTGGCTCCGTTGCCGATATCGCGGAACTGCGGCGGAGGTGACGGAACTTTCTGTCCCGTAGGAACGTCGCTCGAAGTTGCATTCTGGCTCAGTTGCAGGGCGCGGATGTAGGCCGCAATGCACCAGCGATCGCGCGGCGCAACCTGCGTGCCATATTCGGGCATCACGCCGAAGCCGTTGGTCATGACGTCGAAGAAGTAGCCGATCGGCACTTTGCGCAGACGCTCGATGTGATACGACGGCGGACGCCGGAATCCGCGTGTGGGGATGAAGCCATTGCCATCGCCGACGCGTCCGTGACAAGGCGTGCAGTTGATGTTGAAACGCTCGCGTCCGCGCGCAAGAACTTCGGCGGTCACAGGGAACGGCAGATAGTCGCCGGGAGCGTTACCGATTTTTCCGGTGTAGAAGTAAGTGTCTGCGCGGAGATCGCCGCGTGCGACCGTGCCCTCGACCGGCAAGCGGGCGGAGCGATCGTCAGCGAAGAAATCGCTCTTCGCCATGGTCCGGTAATACGGCTGTATGTGCATGTCGATGCGACATCCCGCGGTGATGGCGATCAGCGCCAGCAGCGGGGGCAAAACTCTTCGGAGGTTGCACGCGGCCCCCATGGCTAGCTTGGCACCTCCGCGATCATTCGTGGCGCGAGTTCCGTGAGAAACGAGCGGGTGCTAGCCGCATCATATTTCGGGTCACTCGAAAACACGACCAGGAAGAATTTATTTTCCGAAGCCTTGGCGAACTCCGGCACGTTGAACACCGGATGATATGGCATGGGAAGGCCGTTCAGGACAATCATGCCGATGGCCGAGGAAAGTCCGGCGAAAAGAATCGTCAGCTCGAAGGTCACGATGATGAACGAAGGCCAGGAGTGATACGGGCGTCCGGCGACATTGACCGGATAGGTGATCACCGCCACCCAATACTGGAGCGCGTACGCTGAGATCCCGCCGATGAGTCCGCCGATGAGGACGACGAGGGGCACGGCGTTCTTGTGAAAGCCGATGGCTTCGGCAAGGCCCTCGATAGGGAACGGGCTGTAGGCGTCGATCTTCTGGTAGCCCGCCTCGTACGTCTTGTGAGCGGCGTCTACGAGTTCCTGGGCCGAGTCGAATTCGGCCATCAATCCATAAATTGGACCATTACCTGAAAAATCGCTCACTGTTTCACCTCCGCTCCTTCGTGCACATGCGACTCCGGCAGCAAGGTGCGCAATTCGAAGATGGAGATCATCGGGAGGATGCGAACGAACAGCCACATGGCAGTCAGGAACATGCCAATGGTGCCGGCAAAAGTCATCCAATCCCACTTAGTCGGATAGTATTGGCCCCACGAAGAAGTAAGGAAGTCGCGGCTCAAACTAACTACTACGATAATGAAGCGCTCCAGCCACATGCCGACGAGCACTACGAACGAGATAAGCCAGAGCCAACCGGTGGAGACGCGAAATTTCTTCAGCCAAAGAACCTGCGGGATGAAAATGTTGCAGGCGAGCAACGCGGCGTACGCCAACCGGTACGGGCCGTGCAGCCGGTTCCAGAGCAGGAACGAATCAAACTGGCTGCCGCTGTACCAGCCCATGAACGCTTCCATGCCATAGCCGTAGGCGACGATGAGGCCGGTAGCCAGCATGACCTTGGCCGCGTTCTCGAGATGCCGTATGGTGATGAAGTCCTGCAGCCCGTAAATCGCGCGGATTGGAATCGCAAGACAAAGCACCATAGCGAAGCCGGAATAGATGGCGCCCGCGACAAAGTACGGTGGGAAGATCGTGGTGTGCCAGCCCGGGACGATGCCGACGGCGAAATCGAAGCTGACAACCGTGTGAACCGAGAGCACCAGCGGTGTCGCGAGCCCGGCGAGAAGTAAGTAGGCCGTTTCGTAACGGTGCCAGTGGCGGGCGGAGCCGCGCCATCCCATGGCGAGCAGTCCGTAAATGCGCTGAACCCAGATATTTTCGGTGCGATCGCGCAAGGTGGCGAGATCGGGAATCAATCCCACAAACCAGAACACCAGCGAAATGGTGAAGTAAGTCGAAACCGCGAACACATCCCACACCAGCGGGCTGCGGAAGTTCGGCCAGTACTGCATGGTATTCGGATACGGAAAGAGCCAGTACGCGAGCCAGGGGCGTCCGGTGTGAGCGAGCGGGAAGATACCGGCGCAGGCCACGGCAAACAGCGTCATGGCCTCGGCGAAGCGGTTGATCGAGTTACGCCAAGTCTGGCGAAGCAGGCACAGAATCGCCGAAATCAGCGTGCCGGCGTGGCCGATACCGATCCACCAGACAAAGTTGACGATGGCGAATCCCCAACCGATGGGAATGTTGATGCCCCAGATCCCCGTGCCCTTAATGAACAGATACCCCAGGGCCATCATCAGCATGTTCATCATCGAGAAAACGATCAGGAAGCCGAAGATCCATCCCAGTGAGACGGGACGGCTCAGCACGATATTGCTGATCTTCTCGGTGATGGTGGAGAAGGTGTGGCCCGGTGCGATCACCGGCACTCGCCTGTCTGCCACGGGTATTTGGGTGTTGGTAGCCATGCCTTACGTGCGCTCCGCTATTGGTTTAACTCGGCGTCTAACTTAGTTTCCAGCTTTGCTTCTGACTTAGTTTCTAACTTTGCTTCTAACTCGGGATTAGGATTGCGGACTTCAGCCAGATATGTCGTGCGCGGCCGCGTATTCAATTCACCCAGCAGCGAATAGTTTCTCGGCTGTTTTTTCCACTTATTGACTTGGCTGTTCGGATCGTTCAGGTTGCCGAAGACAATCGCGTTGGCCGGACACGACTGCTGGCACGCCGTCTGCAGATCGCCTTCTTTAATGGTGGAGTCGGCGCGCTCGGCGTCAATGCGGCGCTCGCTGATGCGCTGCACACAGTAAGTGCATTTTTCCATGACGCCGCGGCTGCGCACCGTCACATCAGGATTGCGCATGAGCTTGAACTGCGGAGTCTCCCAGTCCTGGAAAAGCAGGAAATTGAACCGCCGCACTTTATAGGGGCAGTTATTGGAGCAGTAACGAGTGCCGACGCAGCGGTTATAGACCATGTCGTTCAGGCCTTCACTGCTGTGTACGGTCGCCTGCACCGGACAAACCAGTTCGCAGGGCGCATCCTCGCATTGCATGCAGGGCACGGGCTGGAAGAAGCCCTTCGGATTTTCGCGGGGGCCGTTGTAGTAAGCGTCTACGCGGAGCCAGTGCATGTGGCGGCCTTTGAGGGTTTGTTCTTTGCCGACTACGGCGATGTTGTTTTCCGACTGGCAGGCGACGATGCAGTTATTGCATCCGACACAGGCATTCAGGTCGATCGCCATGCCCCAGGAGTAAGTCTCTTTCGAATAATCGAAGGGCTTGTAGAGCGTGAGCTCAACCGGCGGCTCGCCTTCCTTCGCGAAGTTCGGCTCTTTCTTGTACTCCTCGAGGCTGCGCTCCTGCACCAGCGGACGCTCGCTGCCGTCAGGCGTTTCCATCGACTGGTATCCCTGCGTGCTGGCGAGCTGGTAGGTGTCGCCGGTACGGGTGAGTTTCGCACCGTCCGCAAACCACGGAGCCTGGCTGGTGCGCAGCGGGTAGACGTCGAAGCCGGCGCCGCTGCCGACGCGGCCGGCGCGGGTGCGTCCGTAACCGAGGAAGACGGTGATGGAGTTGTCGGGATGACCAGCCTGAATCCAGACTGCGCCTTTCACTTTCTTTCCCTGAAATTCCAGTTCGGCGACGTCTTTGAAATTCAGCTTCAAACGCTCGGCCATCGCGGGGCCGATCATGATGGGATTGTCCCAGGTCAATTTAGTAAGTGGTTTCGGAAGTTCCTGTAGCCAGCCATTGTTCGAGAAGCGGCCATCATAGATCGAGGGATCGCGGCGGAAGTTGAGCTCATGAGGGCCGGTCACGGATTGCGGCGCTGGAAAGCCGGAGGCTTTCAGCGCGACCGTCTTCGGCGCATAGGTTGTGCCTGCGACCCAGCCGTCGTGCAAAGACTTGCGCCAGAAGGCATCGAAGTCAGCACCAGTGTGCTGCTTCTGCCAGTAGGACTGGACCAAATCGTGTCCACTAAGTCCCGACTGCCCCGCGAGAATGGTAATGATTTCATGTGCGCTCTTCCCGCCGTAGAGCGGCTCAATGAGCGGCTGAACGATGCTGACCGTTCCATCGTAGGCACGGGCATCGCCCCAAGATTCGAGATAGTGCGCTTCGGGCACATGCCAATGGCAGAGTTCGGCAGTCTCGTTGCGATGCGTGCCGAGAAAAACTTTCAGAGCGACAGCATTCGACTTCAGGGCCGAAGCGAATTCAAGTTCAGCGGGTGCGTCATAGGCCGGGTTGCCACCGAGAATCAGCAGCAAGTCAACTTTGCCCGCGCGGATGTCCTCGACCAGCGCGTGCAGAGACTCGTTGCGGCTTACTGGACTTGCATCGACGGGATCGGTATAGAAAACCGTACTGCCGACATTGCCCAGCGCCTGATTCATTGCGTGAGCGAGAGCATGGACGACAGGGGGCTGATGATCTCCAGCAATTACCAAACTGGAGCCTCGATGCGCCACGAGATCTGCCGTCACATCCGTGGCGTAATCCATTGATAGCGGCACGCGACCACCCGGATTCGCTCCGACTCCCGCCGCAAGTCCCCCCGCAATCTCCGCAACAAAACCAGATTGCACCGGGAACCGATGGTCCGCCTTCATCCCCGTTGAACTCGGCGTGCTCTCGATCACATACAACCGGTTCATGTTTGCATCGGGATTGCGCCGCGCAGCGAAATCGCGGATGTAGCGCGCCGAGCCGGGGGATCCGGCGTAGAGGAAATCGGCGTCTAACGAAACAACTACATCGGCTTTTGACAAGTCGTAGCGCGTCTCGACCACCTCACCGAAAGCCAGCTTCGCGCCTTCATAAACGTTGTCGCGGTTGACCGGCTCCCAAACGTGCCACTTCGCCTGCGGATTCGCTTCCAAATAACTGCGAATCTGCGCCGCCAGCGTGGGCGACGACACGGTCTGCGTCAGGATGCGGACGCCGCTGCCCGCTATGCTCTTCTGCACACTCATGGGGCCGCGAACTGCTTCCATGAAGGCGTTCCACGAACGCACGTCCCCCAGGTAAGTGATGTCCTTCGCGCGGTCGGGATCGTAGAGATCGAGAAGGGAAGCCTGCGCGTAAACGTCAGTGCCGCCGAGGCTGGCGGGGTGCTGCGGATTGCCTTCGACTTTCGTCGGACGAAAAAGATGACTCTCGACCAGAATGGGCGAGGCATAACCGCTGAGCGTGAACGCGGTCGCGTAGAACATGGGCCGGCCGGGAACGACGTTTTCCGGCTGCCTCACGTAGGGCACGATTTCGGTGATCGGCATCCGCGTGCATCCGGTCAAGCCGGCGAGCGCCAGCGACGCGCCCATGGTCTTGAGAAAACCGCGGCGCGAGAAGTCGTCGAGCCACTCCGAAGCTCCCTTGGGGAACTCGCGGTGGAGCATCTCCTGAAACTCGGCGCTGCCGGCCAGTTCTTCGAGGCTGCGCCAGTACTCGGGGCCGGTCGTCTGCTCGATCGTCTTTTCGAACTGCACCTTGACAGTCTCGAGGTCAAGCTGTTTGCGCTTGCTCGGGCAGACGTCAGGGCCGCTGTTGGCTGCCGGTCTTTTTTTGTAATCGTCCATGCTCACTTTCGATGTTCAGTTCTCGGTTCTCAGTTCTCAGTAAAGCCCCGGCCCTTAGCGATGGCAGGTATTGCAACTGGTGATGTCGTTGACCGACCGTACCTTGTATTGCTCCTTCAAAGCGTTCCCGAGCGCTTCCTGATCGGAGTATGCCTTTCCGTTCACCATGACGGGCTCGCCCGTGGAAGGCTCTTCGTAACGCATGTTGAAGACTTGTTCACGCGGGCGCAGATATTTTTCCGGAGCACGGTGGCAGTCCAGGCAGAACTCCATCTGGAGCGATGCATACTGATACATCAGCGGCATCCGGTCGACAGGACCGTGGCAAGTGTTGCAGCCCACACCCTTATTCACGTGGATGCTGTGATTGAAATATACGTAGTTGGGCAACTGGTTGACGCGCGTCCATTCGAGCGAGCGGCCCGTGCGGTAACTTTCGCGGACGGGCTCCAGATAAGCCGCGTTGGTCCAGATCTGCGCGTGGCAGTTGATGCAGGTCTTGGTGGGTGGGATGCCGGCGAAGCTCGATTGTTCGACCGAGGTGTGACAGTAGCGGCAGTCGATGCCGAGGCCGGTCACGTGGTGCTGGTGGCTAAAGGGGACGGGCTGCGACTTCCTGACCCCGGCATAGGTGATGTACGGAGACCGCTCCACCTGCACCGTGACCCAAAATAGCCCGGCCACGGCAACAACCGTTAGGACCATGGAGGCCCGGGCAATCGCATTAATGCTGCGTGGAAAGATCTGCATTGATTGTGAAGTTTTTAGTATTGCGAGATTGGCTTACACCGCTCCCGGCTGACCGCGTTCGTATGACTTACATCACGTATTGCTGTGACACAGGATACTGAAACAGGAAAGTATAACAGTTGAAGGGCAAAATGGAAGATGGTTGCGCAGTTTTTTTGTTTCACTTCTTTTGTGTCATTTTGCAATTTCAATTTGAGAAATTGGATCTTGAGAAAATCTGAAAGCATTTCTGGGCACGGCGCAACGGAATCTCAGCGCAAGTGCATGACGAGCAGTTTGGGTTCCGTCATTTCCTGAATCGCGTCGCGCAAGCCCTCGCGGCCAAGTCCGGAATCTTTGACGCCGCCATAAGGCATGTGGTCGATGCGGAACGTGGGAACGTCTCCAGCGATCAAGCCTCCGACCTCGAGTTCGTCGTAAGCCTGAAAGATGAGTTTGGCGTCGCGGGTGAAAAGTCCGGCCTGCAAGCCGTAGGCGGAACTGTTGATCTGCTTCAGCGCAGAGGCAAAATCGTTGTAGGGCTCGACGGTCACAACCGGCGCAAAAATTTCCTGACAATTCACTTTCATGTTGGGCTTGGTGCCGGTGAGCACGGTGGGCTCGAACAGGGAGCCCTTGCGGTTGCCGCCGCAGAGCAGGCGCGCACCACCGCGGACCGCCTCCTGCACCCACTCGGCAGCGCGAATGGCATCGCTTTCGCGGATGAGCGGGCCGAGGTCGCTGGACTCGTCGAGCGGATCTCCGGCTTTCAGTTTGCGGACTCCCGCCATAAACAGCTCGGTGAATTTCCCGTAGACGGAGTGCTCGACCAGAATGCGCTGCACGGAAATGCAGGACTGCCCGGCGTAAGCAAAGCCTCCGGTGACGCAGCGGTCGGCGGCGTAAGCGAGATCGGCATCGCTGTGGACGATGACGCCCGAATTCCCTCCCAGTTCGAGAACTACTTTTTTCTTTCCCGCGTTGTTCTTGATGGCCCAACCGACGGCGGCGCTGCCGGTGAAGCTGATGAGCTTGATGCGTTCATCAGTGACCAGCAGACTTGAATCTCCGTTGGCGAGCAAAACCGCGTTGAATCCGCCATCGGGCCATCCCGCCTGCTGGATAACTTCAGCCAGCAGCAGCGCGGTAAGCGGCGTCTCGGGCGCGGGCTTGAGCACCATGGAACAGCCGGCGGCAATGGCCGGGGCGACTTTGTGCGCAACCAGGTTCAAGGGAAAATTGAAGGGCGTGATACCGGCGATGGGGCCGAGAGGAAAACGTTTGACGATGCCCCAACGCCCGGCGGTCGACTGCTGCCAATCCAGCGGCAAATATTCGCCGTAACCGCGAACCGTCTCTTCCGCGGCGATGTTGAAGGTAAAGACAGCGCGGTCCACCTCGGTGCGAGCGCTCTTGATGGGCTTGCCCGCTTCCAGCGCAATCGTGCGGGAAAATTCTTCTTTGCGATCGTGAATGCCAACCGCGATCTGGCGCAGAACTCGTTGGCGTTCGAAGGCGGGCAGCCGGCGCGTGGTTCCGAAGGCCTTGACCGCGGCGGCAATGGCGGCTTCCGCGTGTTCGCGGCGTCCCTGGTGGACATGCGCGACGAGGGCGCCGTCGTAAGGCGCGCGCACGTCGACAATGTCACCCTCTTCCAGCCACTTCCCGTCCAGAAAAAAGCCGTGGGTTGTAACTGGAGCCACCATCATCTCGGCCATGCCTTACCTCTTTCGATCGCGCTCGTGATTCGAGCCTGGATAATTCGATTCTTGATTTCGCCCCGAGGATTCGCGCCCCGATTCGCGCCCTAGTCCAAGTCCAACGATTATAGAACTTCGTGAGGAGCGCGTTATCAACAGGCGCAGGAAGCCACCTGTCGCCTGCACGTCACTTGCCGGTTTGCGGTTTGAAGCGGTCGTCGACTTCCACCTGGTAGCCCGCGACCAGGCGGTTGGTTTCGTTCGCCATCCCGACCACGGACATCAACTCTTTGAACTGCGCGTCGGTCATGCCTTTGTTGATCGCCGAGGCGGTATGCGAAGCGATGCAGTATTCGCACTGGTTCGTGACCGAGACAGCAACATAGATCATTTCTTTGGTGAGCGGATCGAGCGCTCCTGGAGCCATGATCTGCTTGATGTCTTGCCAAGTCCGTTTGAGCAAGACGGGATCGTGGGCAATGGCCTTCCAGAAATTGTTGATCCAGTCGGTTTTGCGCGTAGTCATGAGGTCGTCATAAATGGCGCGCACTTCGGGGCTGGCGTCGGCGTATTCGATAAGACCAAACAGTGCCATAAAATTTCTCCAGTCAGGCCATTGAGACATTGAATGATTGACTCAATAGATTCGTGTTCACGAAACCCAGTCCAAAATTTTGTAGTACGCCCCCGCGAAGGGCAGAAACCACGGCTTGCCGTTGTACAGCCCGAGCGGCGCGCCGGGGAATGGGATCTCCGTGAACGGATTATCGGTCTTTCCGTCCGCGATCCATTCCGCCATCTTCTGGCCTTGATACGTGGCCATGGCGACGCCGTGTCCCGCATATCCGACGGCGAAATAGATGCCGTCGATTTGGCCGGCGTGCGGCATGATGTCGAAACAAAAATCGAGCGTACCGCCCCAGACGTATTCGACTTTGGTGTCGCGCAGTTGCGGATAGACGTCGATCATGCCGAGGCGCAGAATTTCGGCGCTCTTGCGGATGGTCTGATCGGTCTCCGGGAAGAAGGCGGCGCGGCCCCCGAATAACATGCGGTGGTCGGGGGTGAGGCGGTAGTAGTAAAGATAGTTTTTCGAATCGTAGATCTGACGGTTGCGCGGGATCAGTGCGCGGGCCAGGGCTTCAGAAAGCACTTGGGTTGTAATAATAAACGACCCGATGGGGATGATTTTCTTCCGCAGCGCGGGAGTCGGCGCGCCGGTGTAGCCACTGGTTCCGACCAGCACATTGCGCGCCCAAATCGCGCCGCGCGAGCTGTTAAGCCTGAAACCGGGCGCGCCTTCGCGCGATTGGCGCAGGATGTTCTGCAGTCGTGTGCGCTCGCAGATCTGGGTGCCGGCGCGCATGGCGGCAACGGCGAGTCCGGCCACGTAGCGCGCGGGATTGAGGCCGGCGGAGATTTCGTCGACCATACCGCCGTAATAAATGCCGGAACCGATCTCATCGCGGAGTTGGTCGCGCGGCACGACGCGCAACTGGTGGTTGAATTCGCGGGCGATCACTTCAGCCTGGCGGGCGTAGTCGTCGAAATGCGCCTGTTTGCAGGCGACCTCGAGGTGCCCGGTGCGAATGAAATCGCAGGCGATATTTTCCGCTTTCACGATGCGCTCGACCGCGTCGATGGTCGCAAGCGAGGCGGCGTACATGCGGCGCGTAAGCTCTCGTCCATACCTCGAGATGAGTTTGTTTACGCCGAGCTTCAGTCCGGTGAGCACCATGCCGCCGTTGCGCGAACTCGCGCCCCAGCCGATGGTCTCCGATTCAAGCACCACGACTTTCGCCCCGCGTTTGGCCAGCGCGAGCGCGGCGGAGAGTCCGGTGAATCCGGCGCCGATGATGGCAACGTCAGCGCTCTCCGGCAATGGTTGCGCCGGGGATGCGGGCATCTGAACGGTGGTGAGCCAGTAGTTGAGTTCCTGCGGCATGCGATTTCTTGATTCTCGTCCAATCTACAGCACCGCTGTTTCGTGAATCATCCGTCCCTCAGCAAAGCGCGAGAAGTTCAGCAGCGACGCATCGATCAAATCCGTTTTCCCGGTCAGAATCAAATCGCTCAGAATTTTTCCGGTTGCGGGCGCGTGCATCACGCCGTGCCCGCTGAAGCCGTTCGCAAAGAAGAAGCCGGGGACTTCGGAAGATTCGCCGAGAATTGGGTGATGATCAGGCGTCATTTCATAGAGGCCGGCCCAGGCGCGCTTGGGATTGACCTCGACATTTTCGAAGACGGGCACGCGATCCGCAGCTCGAGTCAGGATTTTCTCGATGAAGAACGCGTCGAAATCAGTTTTGTAGCCGGGCGTTTCTTCCGGATCGTTCCACGCCAGCAGGAATCCGCGGCTCTCGGGGCGGAAGTGGAAGCCGGTGGACATATCGATGATCATGGGCGCAGTGTGCGGAAATCGGTCAAACGGTTCGGTCGGAACCAGCATACGGCGCAAAGGTTCTACAGGAAGATCGATGCCGGCCATCTTCGCAATCGAAGCCGCCCATGCTCCGGCGCAGTTGACGACCGTCCGCGTACATACCGTGCCGCGCGTAGTCGCGACTTCGAAGCCTCCATTGTTGAGAGTGATTCCCGTGACGTCGGCATTCTTCCAAAGGGTGGCGCCGCGATCGCTTGCCCAGGTCATGAATCCGACCATGGCGCTGTTGGGATCGACAAAGCCGTCGGTGGAGCAGAAGGTGCCGCCGACAATGTCATCGGCGCGGAGCTGCGGGAACTGGCAGCGGATTTCGTCGCCGGCGACGAGGCGGACATTCTTCAATCCCATGGCGACCTGCTTTTCGTAGTTGGCGCGCAGGTAGGCCATGTGCTTTTCGCTGGTCGCGCAGAAAAGATATCCCTGCGGCCGGTAGTCGCACGGGTAGCCAAGGCGTTCCTCGAAGCTCGCATAGAAGGGGATCGAGTACAGCGACATCTGGATGTTGACCGGCGTCGAAAACTGCGCGCGCACGCCGCCCATGCTTTTGCCCGTGGATCCCTTGCCCTGCGCGGTCTCGCGTTCAAGCACGAGGACGTTCTTGCAGCCGGCCGCGACCAGGTGGTAGGCGATGCTGGAGCCGACAATCCCTCCGCCGATGAGAACGACGTCCGCGGTGTGCATGTCTGCGGTGCGCATGACCATGGTTCGTTTCTGTGACGGGCTTCAGGAAGTTGCCGCGGCCAGGGCAACCCTGACCAGCACCACGAAGGCAAACCATCCGAACACTATGGTGAATGCAGTGCCGCGCTTGACCTTGCTGATGCAAGTGATACCGATGGCGGTCAGGACCAATGTCCAGATGGTGAGCACATCCAACGGCGTCAGCAGGGCGCGGAGCACCGGAGAGCCATCCGGGCCGATGAAATATCCGGGATTGGTAGCCACAGGGTTCTGAATGTTAAATGCGTCGCCACTGACTCCCGCCAAGAGCGACAGGGTTGCCAGCAGCGACATCAGCACCTCCGGCAGCCTGCTATAGACGACCAGCGCAAACAGGGTTTTGTATTTCACCTCGGTGTTCGCACCAAACTTGATGGTCGCAAGTAAAATGGCGGCGAAGACTGCATACACTCCGAGCGCAATAACGGGAACAGCGTAAGAAATCATTTTGGTAACCGTGGCCTGCTGCTGCATGATTTTTTCGCGCTGGTCGGCCGGTAAGCGGTCAATGCGGTCGGCCTGCTTGGGTTGCAGCTGGATCAGATTCTCCGACACCTTGCGAAAGCCGACCTTTTGATCGACCACGGATACAAACAACAGCCCAACGAT
Source organism: Terriglobales bacterium (assembly GCA_050011975.1). GTDB lineage: Bacteria > Acidobacteriota > Terriglobia > Terriglobales > Acidobacteriaceae > Acidiflorens. Next base: position 28,259 of record JBEKIB010000034.1, read on the forward strand.
CGCAATGATCAGGTATGGCGCCCACCAGTTAGCGCTTCGGCGGAGGTCGGTGAAGGTCTTGCTGGGCGCAATGAAAGTATCGACCAGGCGCTGCAGTTCTGACAACGGCGCTGGTCCCTGCAATAGCTGAGGCGGCTGAGTTGGCTGCGATGGCGCGGAAGGGTTGGTCGCCATAGGTCCTCCTTGAACAGGAGGAGATTGTAATTTCCTCCCAGCGGAAGAACAACAGGAAGCTACGGAAGGTTACGACGCCGCCATCTCCGGCGTTGCCACTAGCAGTTTGCGCGTGTACGCGTGCTGAGGTTGGGCGGTAATCTGCTCCGTAGTTCCGATCTCGACAATCTTGCCCTGATACATCACCGCGATGCGGGTTGAGAGGTAGCGAACGACCGGCATGGCGTGCGAGATGAACAAATAGGTGAGGCGGAAATCGCGCTGCAGTTGCTGCAGAAGATTCACGATCTGCGCGCCGACGCTGACATCGAGAGCCGAAACCGGTTCGTCGGCAACGATGAACTTCGGGCGCAGGGCGAGAGCGCGGGCAATGCCGATGCGCTGGCGTTGCCCCCCGGAAAACTCGTGCGGGTAACGCGGCATGGCGGATTCGTCCATGCCCACGGCATGCAGGAGCTCTTGCACACTCTGGCGGCGGCCCTCGCGGCTGAGGCTTTCGCCGACCGTCCTCTGATGAAGAATGAGCGGCTCGGCGATCACATCCTCTACCCGGAAGCGCGGATCGAGCGAACCGAATGGATCCTGGAAAATGATCTGCATGTGACGGCGAACACGGCGCATTTCGGGACCGTTCGCTTTCAGCAAATCGATGCCATCGAAAACGATGGCGCCGGAAGTCGGCTCGATCAGACGGAGGATCAGCCTTCCAAGCGTGCTTTTGCCGGAGCCGGATTCGCCCACCAAGCCCAGCGTTTCGCCTTCGTGAATGTCGAGGGAAACATCGTCCACGGCGCGCACTTCGCCCGAACGGCGGCCGCCGAACGGCGATTCGTCAAGACCGAAAACCTTGGTCAGGTTGCGGACTTCAAGCAAGGGCACGGGGAGAGAGTATCAGCGAATGAAGAGCGTGTCAGCCTTGGTTGCCTTGTCCGCTATGCAGCCGCGGCCAAGCAATTTGAACCGCGACGGCGGTGATGAGTACAAATAGAAAGTCGGCCATCTGAGGATGGGCGGGCCAAATCCTCCTCGCCAAACCGAACTCCCACGCCGAAAAACCGGCCGCGGTCGCAATCAGACTCGCAATCAAAGAGATTTTCAGAGTTTCCATAATCGGTCCTCAAAGGATTTTATACGCCAGGGACCCGAGTTTCGTTCCATCTAAAGCTCTCCCCCTTCTCTTAACCCGCAATCATCGGCACAGCCGCGAGCGCGGCGATCATGCCGATGGTACGGGTGCGGCTGAAGTGCTCGTGGAGAAAGATGCGAGCGAGCAGAACGGTAATAGCGGGATAGAGCGAGCTGAGCACGACTGCGTCGTCCAGACGTCCAATTTGACTGGCGCGGATGAAGACGATGGTGCCGGAGATATCGAGGATTCCGGCAGCCATAGCAATGCTCAGTACCGGCGCGGCTACCGCGCGGAGGTGTCTTCCGAACAGAACGATAGCTCCCGTGACCAACAAAGAAGCGAACCGCGAGGAGGCGGCGATCCACAATGCCGAGGCGTTGTGGGTCGCCGCCTGATGAACACAAAGGTAAAAGCTAGCGAAGCCAATTCCGGCGAGCACGGCCATGCCTAAGCCTTCGGGGCGGCCAACGCCGGCTTCGGTCCGTGAGATGAGCCAGACACCGATTCCGGCGAGAATAAAGCCGAGCACGTGCCGATAGCCCGGAAAGCCCTCCGCGAAAGCGGTCACGATGGTTGGAATACCCGCGCCCAGAACGGCCGCCACCGGTGCAACCAGTCCCATATTTCCGCTGGCCAATGCACGATAGAACAGGGCCAGAGCTATGCCCCCGACCGATCCGGCGATCAGCGACCAAGCGAGGCTCGAGTTTTCCGGAAATGGCGCGTTGGTCATCAGCGCCAGAGTGCCGACCAAAACCACGCCAGCGAGGTGAACGATGGCCGTAAACAGAAACGCGTTCGCGCGGCGCGCGCCCACTCCACCCAGAAAATCACTCGCGCCCCATGCGCCGACTGCGGTCAAGCTATAAGCAGCAGGAATGTATTGGGCCGCGACGGACATTGGGATTTGAGATTAGCACGCAGCGAACTCATGTGGTGACGGGGCTCTGCCCCGTCCTGGCGGGGCAAAGCCCCGCCACCACACAGTCAACGAAAGCGCCGCTCCAGCCGAGCGCAGCTCGCAGCTAAACCGTAACCGCTTCCGGTTGGGCTTTCCCCGCCAGCAATTGCCGTAGCACGTACTGGAGGATGCCTCCGTTGGCATAGTAGAGAGCTTCCTGCGGAGTGTCGATGCGAACGATGGCTTGAAATTCGGCGGCTTGAAATTCCGCCATCTCCCCGCCCTTCACGTGCACCGCAATTTTGCGGCCGGAAGAAAATTTCTCAACCACATCGCGAATACCTGCGATCTCGAAGACTTCTTCGCCGGTTAACTTCAGCGTCTCGGCATTTTCTCCCGGCAGAAACTGCAGTGGCAGAATGCCCATGCCGACGAGGTTGGAGCGGTGAATGCGTTCGTAGCTTTCCGCAATCACGGCTCGAACACCGAGCAGACGCGGACCCTTGGCCGCCCAGTCGCGCGAACTTCCGGAGCCGTATTCCTTACCCGCGAGAATCACGAGTGGAACCTTCTCGGCATGGTACTTTTCGGACGCATCGAAGATCGACATCTCGGCGCCGTCGGGCAGGTGGCGGGCGAATCCGCCTTCGGTGTTTACCATTTTATTGCGCAGGCGGACGTTGGCGAACGTGCCGCGCACCATGACTTCGTGATTGCCGCGACGGGATCCGTAAGAATTGAAATCCGCCGGTTGCACGCCGTGGGCAATCAGATATTTGCCTGCCGGGCCGTCTTTCTTAATCGAGCCCGCGGGCGAGATGTGGTCGGTGGTGACGCTGTCGCCGAGCACGGCCAGCACTCGCGCGCCCTTGATGTCCTCGACCGCGGACGGCTTGAGCTTCATGTCATCGAAGTACGGCGCCTGGCGAATATAGGTGGAGTCTTTTTCCCACGCGTAAGTTTCGCCCTTCGGAACAGGCAACCCGCGCCAACGCTCGTCTCCCGAGTACACCTCGGCATAGCTTTTGCGAAACATCTCGGACGTAATCGCGCTCGCCATCGCCTGTTCGACTTCCTGCTGCGAGGGCCAGATATCGGCGAGGAAGACGGGCTTGCCGTCTTTGCCTTTTCCCGCGGGGTCCTTGCGCAGATCGAATTTCCGCAGATCGATGTCGATGCGGCCCGCGAGAGCGAAAGCGACCACCAGCGGCGGCGACATCAGGTAGTTGGCGCGGACTTCAGAGTTGATGCGGCCCTCAAAGTTGCGATTGCCGGAGAGCACCGAGGCAACGACCAGATTTTTCTCGTCGATTTCTTTCGCAACTTCAACCGGCAGCGGACCGGAGTTTCCGATGCAGGTGGTGCAGCCGTAGCCCACGATGTGGAACTTCAGCTTCTCCAGATACGGCATCAGGCCGGCCTTTTCGAGATAGTCGAGCACGACTTTCGATCCGGGAGCGAGGGAAGTTTTGACGGTCGCGGGAACTTCGAGCCCGCGCTCCACGGCCTTCTTTGCCAGCAGCCCGGCGGCCAGCATCACGGATGGGTTCGACGTGTTCGTGCAACTGGTGATCGCCGCAATCACCACGCTGCCATGATGCAGCGCCTTCCCGTTCGACGGAATGTGTTCGTGGACGTTGGGGTCCTCGACACCAACAGCGGTCGGATTTCCGCCCTCCTGTTCCCAACTGTTGACCTGTTTGCGGGCGACGTCGGTCGGAGCCGCAGCGGTGGCCTTCGCCCTCGGCTTGATCAAACTCGGCAAAGCTTTCTCGAACGATGCTCCCGCTTGCGACAGCACGACTCGATCCTGCGGGCGCTTCGGTCCGGCGAGACTCGATTCAACGGTCGCAAGATCAAGACTCAGCAGTTCGGAGTATTCGGCTTCGGGCGTGTTGGCGTCGTGAAAAAGTCCCTGCTCGCGGGCGTATGCTTCGACCAGCGCGATCTGCTCGTCACTGCGCCCGGTGAGTTTCAGGTAGCGCACGCTCTCTTTATCGATCGGGAAGATGCCGCAGGTAGCGCCATATTCGGGGGCCATGTTGGCGATGGTGGCGCGATCGGCGAGTGGCAAGTCTTGCAAGCCAGGGCCGAAATACTCGACAAACTTGCCGACAACGCCGTGCTTGCGCAGCATCTCGGTGATGGTAAGAACAAGGTCGGTTGCCGTGGCGCCTTCGGGAAGGCGTCCGGTGAGCTTTACGCCGACGACGAGCGGAATCAGCATGGAGACGGGCTGTCCGAGCATGGCGGCCTCGGCTTCAATGCCGCCCACGCCCCAGCCCAGCACGCCGAGTCCGTTGACCATGGTGGTGTGCGAGTCGGTGCCAACTAACGTGTCGGGATACGCAGTGCGCTTGCCTCCTGCTTCGTGCACAAAAACCACGCGCGCCAGATATTCAAGGTTGACCTGGTGGACGATGCCTGTGTCCGGCGGCACGATGGCAAGATTGCGGAAGCCGGTCTGTCCCCAGCGCAGAAACGCGTAGCGTTCTTTGTTCCGCTGGAATTCAAGCAGCGCGTTCACATCAAACGCTTTGGATGACCCGAATTCATCGACCTGCACCGAGTGGTCAATGACCAGTTCGGCGGGTTGCAGCGGATTGATGAGCTTCGGGTCGCCGCCCAGGCGCTTCATGGCATCGCGCATGGCGGCGAGATCGACCACCGCGGGGACCCCGGTGAAATCCTGCAGGAGAACGCGGCTGGGCGTGAAGGCGATTTCTTTTTCCGGCTTCGAATGCTTGTTCCACGCCGCGACCGCGCGAATTTCTTGCTGCGTCACGTTGCGCCCGTCTTCGGTGCGCAGCAGGTTCTCCAGCAGAATGCGCAGCGAGAACGGTAAGTGCCGGGTGGAGATTCCCTGCTTGTCGAGAGCGTCGAGCCGGTAGAGTTCGTATTCTTTGTTGCCGACTTTGAAAGTTGCATGGGCGCCAAAACTATTCGATGACATGATGGCCTTCCTTCAAGCTCCCGACAGGAGCGCGGGCAATGCGGACTTGGAGTTAATAGTGTAATTCGTTTCGAAGAATAATTTTGTAAATTGGCAATTTTGGAATTCGGTAATTTGAAATCAGAACGTGCGACTCTTCTGGAAAACGGCGGCGATGGCGGGTTTCAAATTACTAAAGTTCCAGGTTACAAAATTGCAAAATCCTACCGCACGCTTGTCCAAATCTGATAGACAACCACACCAACCATGAAGACCAGGTAAATCCTGAGCGCCCAGAACAGCAGCATCTCGGTACGAGTGAGCCGCCGTCGCGGACAATGATGATGCTCCTTCGTGGAGATAAGCTGGTCAGGTTCCAGCGATGTCATCACCGCAGTCAACTCCTCGCGACTCACGTCAGGTGCTGGCGCAGAATCAAATTGTCTTTCCATTCACCTGCCTCCAATAATCGCCAGCGCATTGGGCGCAATCACACTGACCCCAAACAACAGGCCGGCGCCGATCAGCACGATCACGACCCCCAGTGCCAGCACATTCGCCCATATCGGACTGACCAGCGCTCCCATGATTTCACGGTCGTTCACCAGCATGTACAGGAAAAGAAGCGCCGGAGGCATGGCCAGCACGGCGATCACGTTCACCAGCAGCACGATGTACACGAGTGGAATTCCCGGGATCAGAACCAGTCCCGCTGCGGCAGCCGCTTCGACCAGCAGAACGAGATAGAAAGCCTTCCCCTGCCGGAAGGGGAGATTCAAACTGTGGGGGCGCCGCGCGACTTCTCCGAAAGCATACGCGGATGAAGTTGAAATGGTAATCGCCGCAACCATCCCTGCCTCGAAAATGCCGAGTGCGAAAAGTGCCGCTCCCCAATGTCCAATAAAGGGCTGCAGTGCCTGGGCGAATTCGGCGGCTTCGAAATTTGTTGTCGACATGTGATGCATGAACAGCGGGGCGGTCGCCAGCATGGTCGCCAGCGCGGCGACCGTCGCCAAAGCGGCTCCCAGCACCGTGTCCACGCGCCCGAAGCGGATGTCTTGCGTGGTGAGACCTTTATCCGCAATCGCGCTTTGCTGAAAGAACAGCATCCATGGAGTGACGGTCGCACCGATATCGGCGAGCAGGATCAGAACCGTCTCCTGGATGGGCCCGCTGGGCAGCGGTCTCCACGTCACCAATGAGCTGCCTACCGCCCCCCAGTGCGGATGGGTCAGCAGTGCGACCGGGACAAACACCAGGTTGAACATGGCTGCGCCTAAGATAATCCGCTCCCACGTCCAGTACCGGTGCGTCATGAGCGCGATCGAGAGCACTAACAGCGCGCTACAGACCGCAACCGCAGGCCGCACTCCGAAGAATCCCAACCCGGCGCGGATGGCGATAAACTCTGTGACCAGCGTCAGAAAGTTGCCAACCATGAGGTCGATCATGGAAAACCAGCCCCAGAACGGCCCAAAGCGATCGAAGATCAACTCCGCATGTCCGCGATGAGTGGCCGCGCCTAGACGCACGGTCATTTCCTGCACCACGCAAGCCATGAGGAATGTGAGCACAACGAACGGCAGGAAGAAACCGATGCCGAAACGCGCCCCGGTCGCCGCATACGACAGCATGCTGGGACCATCATTTTCGCCGAGCATCACCAGGATGCCGGGGCCAATGAGCAACCAGAACAAGCGCAACCGTGGGCGGAACCCGCGCCGCGACCGCGTCTCCGAAACCCGTTCGCGGTCATGCGCCCGATCGATGTCCTCATGCGTGATGACGACGTTCGATCGGGTCACGGTTAACCCTCGCGGCTCCGACGCTGTCTTTGGTTCACTCATTCCATCGATGCAGTACGAAAGGAACGACGGGTCCCGTCACTCGCTGGCTAATTAGCGTAAGTATACATCACGACATAAACTACGGTTAATTACTTTTGTGACTCTGGAGTATTGAATTTCCGAATGCCGAGGCGGCAATTTCTGGATCAGCGGAGCGGACGAGCTCTTAGCCCTTGGACACGGCTTTCCCGTTCGCCGCTTTAACCCAGACCTTTTCAGCCGCGGATACACCGAGCGAAACCCGGCCGGCGCCGGTGGTCAGGGTCAGCGTCTGGTCGTAATTGCGATGCGCAACATGAATTTTGGCCCCAGGCCGAATGCCGCGCTGCTCCAGAAACTCCAGCAGGCGGCGATCGCGTTCGTAGATACCACTCACTTCAAAGTTCTCCCCTGGTTCGGCGTGCGCCAGCAGCAGCAGGCCGCGGCGGCGGCGACTGGCGGGACTCTCCAATTCAGTGAGATTGCCGTGCGGACACGCGACTCCACGCCCGAGTTTAGCGAGCAGCCTGGCCTCGAAATCGGGCGAGACAGCGTGTTCCAAGCGTTCCGCTTCGTCGTGTACCTTGTACCATTCCATGCCGAAAATTTCGGCGAGCATGCGTTCGATCAGGTGGTGACGAACCGTCAGTTTGCGGGCAATCTTTTTTCCGGCAGCGGTCAGGCGAACGCGTCCGTCGGCATTCACCCGCACCAAGCCGTCCTTCTTCAGCCGGCGCACCGCCATGGTTACCGCCGGAGGCGAAACTTTGAGCCAGTGCGCGAGCGTCGCCGAAATAACGGCTTCCCCTTCGCTCTCGGCCTCGAGAATCGCCTTGAGGTAGTCCTCTTTGGAAACTGTGATCACGTGAACTGTATTATACGTTGAACCGTTAAGCGCAGTTAACCGGAAGATTGCAAAGGTCAGAGGTCAGATTGCAGAGGTCAAAGCAAACGGCATTGGCTCCGCTCTCGTTAAAGGTCCCTCTCACCTTGAGGGGTTGACCTCTGTGATCTGACTTCTGCAATCTGTTCGCGTTTGACATCATCTCCTCCCGCCCCTACCCTTGAATGTTCAGTTATGAAAGTCCTCGTCATTGGCAGCGGCGGACGGGAACACGCCCTGGTGTGGAAGCTCCGGCAGTCGCCGCGAGTCACGAAAATCTACTGCGCGCCTGGGAACGGCGGGATCGCGGACGAAGCGGAGTGCATCGCGGTCGACGTCAAGAGCCTCGACTCCATGGTCGCGCTCGCGAACCAACTCCAGCCCGACCTCACGGTCGTAGGGCCGGAATTGCCGCTGATGCTCGGCTTGGTGGACGAATTCACGCGGCGCGGTTGGCGCACATTCGGCCCCACCCAGGCCGCCTCGCAGCTTGAAACGAGCAAGAGCTTCGCCAAGGAGTTTCTGCAGCGCCACCACATTCCCACGGCGCATTATGCGATCTGCGATTCTTCGGAACAAGTGCGCGATGCGCTGCCACACTTCCATGCTCCGATCGTGGTGAAGGCCGATGGACTGGCTGCCGGCAAGGGCGTGGTCATCGCCAGGACCAAGGACGAGGCCTCGACGGTAGCGAACGAAATGCTGAGCGGCAGGATGCTCGGCGAAGCCGGATCGCGGGTGGTGCTGGAGGAGTTTCTCGAAGGCGACGAACTCTCGTTTCTGGTGGTGAGTGACGGCGAGCGCGTGGCGCCGCTGGTAGCTGCACAAGATCACAAGCGCGTGGGCGACGGCGACAATGGCCCGAACACAGGTGGCATGGGCGCCTACACCACCCCGACCATTGTCGATGACAAGATGCGCGACTGGCTAGTCGCCCACATTGCGCGACCGGTCGTCGCTGGCATGAAAGCCGAAGGCGCGGAATATAAGGGCGTTCTCTATTGCGGCCTGATGATGACCGCGCGCGGCCCCATGGTGCTCGAATTCAACTGCCGCTTTGGCGATCCGGAGACGCAGCCCATTTTGATGCGCCTCGAGAGCGACCTAGTCGAGGCGATGGAGGCGTCGATCGACGGCCGCACCAGCGACGGCGATTTCAAGTGGTCGAACGATGCGGCGGTGTGTGTGGTGATGGCTTCGGGCGGTTATCCCGGAGCCTACGAGGTGGGCAAGAAAATCACCGGCTTGGAAGATGCGGCGAAGTTGGACGGCGTAAAGATCTTTCATGCCGGCACCTCGAAACGAGACGACGTTTTCTATACTTCAGGCGGACGCGTGCTCGGGGTAACGGCACGAGCCGCGGAGTTAGAGACAGCTGTGCAGCGCGCCTATGAGGCGTGCGCGAAGATCGGGTTTGAGGGCGCGCACTATCGCAAAGATATTGCGGCACGTGCATTGAAAAAGAGCTGACTTCAACGAGGATGGAAGCAAACCAATCATGGCCAAGCCACTCGTTTCAATCGTGATGGGCAGTGACTCCGATCTGGAGATCATGCGCGAAGCCGGGAAGGCTCTCGCTGAATTCGGGATCGCATATGAGATCGATGTCACTTCAGCACATCGCTCGCCCGATCGCACAGCAGATTATGCTCGCAAGGCCACTGAACGCGGCATTCGCGTGATTATCGCGGGCGCGGGCGGAGCGGCGCATCTGGCAGGCGTAATCGCGGCGCACACAACTTTGCCGGTCATCGGCGTCCCGATTCCTTCGACTTCCCTGCAGGGCATGGATTCTCTGCTCGCGACCGTGCAAATGCCGGCAGGCATTCCGGTAGCGACAGTCGCCATTGGCAAACCCGGCGCGACGAATGCAGGAATCCTAGCCGCGCAAATACTCGGCATCGCGGATGCTGCGATCGCGCAGAAACTCGTAACTCACAAGGAGAAACTGGCGCGCGGTGTGGAAGAGAAGTCGAAGAAGATGAAAGCGACGATGGACGAGTGAGCGAAATTATTCGCCACCCGCGAATCACTCACAGCTTCAAGCGTTTCAGATATTCCCGGAACTCCCCGCCCAAGTCTTCGCGTTTCAACGCAAACTCGACCGTCGCTTTCAGGAAACCGAGTTTATCGCCAGTATCGAAGCGGCGGCCCTCGTAGACGTAGGCGTAGAGCTTTTCGCGCTGCAGCAGCCCGCGCAGTCCGTCGGTGAGTTGCAACTCGCCGCCCGAACCCGGCTTGATGTCTGAAAGCGTTTCGAAGACCGTCGGGGTCAGGATGTAGCGTCCGATCACAGCCAGATTCGAAGGCGCATCCTCGAACTTCGGTTTTTCCACCAGGTCGAGAACTTCGTATAGTTTGCCGCCCGAGCCCGCGACCTCTTTCGCCTTGAGCACGCCGTAAAAAGAAATCGCCGGCCCGTCGACGATCTGCGTTGCGATCACGGAACAGTGCTTCTCGTCGAATACATTCATCAACTGCTTGAGCACCGGCACTTTTGCGTCGATGACGTCATCGGCGAGCAGAGCGGCAAACGGTTCTTCGCCAATCAATTCGCGCGCGGTGAGCACGGCGTGTCCCAAGCCCAGCGCCTCTTTCTGACGCACGTAGGCTACGTAGATCATGTCCGAAATCTGGCGTACGATCTTGAGCAAGTCGTACTTGCCTTTTTCTTCCAGCATCTTCTCCAGTTCATAGCTGACGTCGAAATGATCTTCGATCGCGCTCTTGCCGCGTCCAGTGATAATGATGATCTGGTCGCATCCGGCCGCCACTGCCTCTTCCACCCCATATTGAATGATGGGCTTATCGACCAGCGGCAGCATCTCTTTCGGCTGAGCTTTGGTGGCAGGGAGGAAGCGCGTGCCCAATCCGGCAGCGGGGAAAATCGCTTTGCGAACTCTCCGGACCTTGCGGCGGTCGCCCTCTGTTCGTCGTTCTTGCATAGGTTTCTCGCGGGATCATTGTAACTGCTGGCGTTTATACCTGGCGCACTGCTTCTTCGCGCGCTTCCAACTCCTCCAGCAAATCGCGCAGCGTTTGCAGTATCCCTTCGGCGCTGTTGATTTTTATCGAGAACTTCAGCGTCCCGTCTGGGGTGAATTTTGTGCCACGCTGCGATGCCACAAAGCGCGCCAACTTCCCCGGATCGATCGCCGCCGTCTGGCTGAACTTAATGTTCACGAATTCGCGCTTGCGTTCAATAGCGTTGGCGCCAACCCTCATCGCCTGCAATTTGAGCGCGGCATACTCAAGCAGATTGCGAACCGCGCGCGGCGTTTCGCCATAGCGATCGATCAACTCCGAGCGCACGTCGTGCAGTTGCGACTCCGTCTCGACTCCGGCGACGCGCTTGTACATCCGCAGCCGCTGGTTCTCTTCCTTAATGTAGTCGGACGGAATGCGGATGTTGAGACCGAGATTGAGCTGAATTTCCGTGACTTCAACGCCCGCCTCGCCCTTCATTTCGCGTACGGCGCGTTCCAGCATCTGCGTATAAAGTTCGAATCCTACCGCTTCGATGTGGCCGCTCTGCTCTCCGCCAAGAAGGTTTCCCGCGCCCCGCAGTTCGAGATCAAGCGCAGCGATCTTGAACCCGGCGCCGAGATCGGAGAATTCCTTGAGCGCGGCCAGACGGCGGCGCGCGATGGGGGTCAACTCGATTTCCGCGGGCAGAAGCAGGTACGCGTAGGCGCGCCGGTTCGAACGGCCCACGCGTCCGCGAAGCTGATAAAGCTCGGACAAACCCAGCCGGTCGGCGCGATTGATGACAATCGTGTTGCAGAGCGGGATGTCGAGCCCGTTCTCGATGATCGTGGTCGAAACCAGGATGTCTGCTTCGTGATGCATGAATTTCAGCATCACTTTTTCCAACTCGCCCTCGCCCATCTGCCCGTGGCCCACGGTGATGCGAGCGTTCGGAACCATGGCTTGAATCTTGGCAGCAATCTCCCAGATCGTTTCGATGCGGTTGTGGACGAAATAAACCTGGCCGCCGCGATCGAGTTCCTGTTCGATCGCCGACTGGATGAGCTTTTCGTCCCAGTGCGCGACCACCGTCTGGATTGCCATGCGGTCTTTGGGCGGCGTTTCGATCACGCTCATGTCGCGCAGGCCCACCAGCGACATATGCAGGGTGCGCGGGATCGGCGTCGCCGACATGGTAAGCACGTCCACTTCGGTGCGCATCTGCTTGATGCGTTCCTTGTGGCGGACGCCGAAGCGCTGTTCCTCGTCCACCACCAGCAGGCCGAGGTCGGCGAACTTCACATCCTTGGAGAGCAGACGGTGCGTGCCGATCAGGATGTCCACTTTGCCGGCTTCCACTCGTTGCAAAATCTCTTTGACCTGCTTGGGCGTCCGGAAGCGGCTTATCATTTCGACCGTGAGCGGGAACGGTGCGAATCGTTGCTTGAAGGTTTCGTAGTGCTGAAAGGCAAGAACGGTGGTGGGCGCGAGCACGGCGACTTGCTTGTTGTCGCTCAGGGCCTTGAAGGCGGCGCGCATAGCCACTTCAGTCTTGCCGTAACCGACGTCGCCGCACAGCAGGCGATCCATGGGGAGTTGCGATTCCATGTCGCGCTTCACGTCGGCGATCGCCTGTGCCTGGTCTTCGGTCTCGTTGTATTCGAATGAAGCTTCGAACTCCTTCATCCACTCGGTGTCGGCTGGAAAGATGTGACCGCGCGCGGCCTGACGCTGCGCATAGAGCTTGAGCAACTCATCGGTCATATCCTTCATCGCCTTGCGCACACGAGCCTTGGTCTTGCCCCATGCCTGCGTGCCCAGGTGATTCAGAACGGGCTTCGCGCCCTCCGACGAACGATATTTCTGGACCAGATCGAGGCGAGTCAAGGGAACATAGAGCCGGGCGGCTTCGGCGTACTCGAGCAGCATGAATTCCGCCGCGCCGTCGCCCTGATTGATTTCCTTGAGACCTTGATACTGCCCGATGCCGTGCTCGACGTGCACAACGTAGTCGCCGACCTGCAAATCGCGGAAGTCAGAGAGGAAGGCCGAGACTTTCGATTTCTGCCGTTGCGGCCGCGCCGCGACCAGGTCCGATTCGTCGAACAGATCACGCGCCCCAAAAATCGCAAGATGCGCTTCCGGCAAAACGAAACCGTCGGGAAGGTAAGCCTTCAGCAGCGTCGTAGTGAGAACGTCGCCGGCAAAATAGGAAGTTTCGTCGGCATAGCTTTCGCCGCTGCGGGTGCGGCTTCCGAGACGATACGAGGCGTTGTACTCGGTGAACATATCGGCGAGGCGCTCGACTTCTCCCGTGTTGGGTACGGCGAGAATCACCTGTGTGCCGCCGCCGACCAACTTCTGAACCTGCTCGATCATGGCTGGAACAGCGCCGTGGAAGCGGGTGGCGGGCTGCGAAAGAAACGCAGCGTCGGTTTTCCCCTCGCGCGCCATCGCCAGATATTCGAAATCCGCTCCGGGGAGAACTGCGGTTTTTTCCCACCAGCTTTCTGGCGTCAGATAAAGATCGGCGGGGCGAACCAAATTCCCCACCCCGCTGCGCTCGTGCGCTTCTTCAATGCGGGCCCAAAATTTATCGAGCTCCTGGATCAACGCTTCGGGTTCGTCGAGCAGCACACGCGCTTCCGGAAGCAGCCCGAAAATGCTGCGGTCAGCGCCTGCCACCGGAGCGTAGAACTCCCAGCCCGGAAAGACGCCGGCGCCCGAGTCGCGCATAGCTTGCTCCACAATCTCCGGCGATCCGGTAATGCGTTTTCCCGAGAGCCGCGCGTTGATCGAACCGAGCAGTTCTTCCGTGACCGGCGTTTCCGTCAGGGGTAAGAGCAGCACTTCATCGACTGGGTTTGAAGACCGCTGACTCGCCGGATCGAACTTGCGCATGGACTCGACTTCATCCCCAAAAAATTCAACGCGCACCGGCCGGTCCGCTTCCGGCGAGTACACATCGAGAATGCCGCCGCGAGCCGCGTACTGGCCCGGCATCTCCACCACATCGGTTGCGCTGTAACCGACCGTGTTCAGGTGCTCGAGCAGTTTCTCCAGGTCGAAAATCTCGCCGCGACGCAAAACTCGCGCCAGGTCGGCGTAGTACTCGGGAGAGCGAAGAAGGATGGTGGTCGCGGTCACCGGAGAAATTACGATCGCGGCGCGGCCCGTCGCGATCTTCCACAATGCCGTAGCGCGTTCTTCCTGAATCTCCGGATGCGGCGACAAATTCTGGAAAGGAAGTACATCGCGCGCCGGAAGGCTCACTACCGAGTCTGGATCCGCCGCTCCGGTCAGTTCACAAAACGCGCGCAGCACCGGCAGCAACTCTTCGGCAGCGCGGTTGTCGGCCACCACCAGCACGAACGGACGCTCGACCGTGCGGCGCAATAAAACAACGACCAGCGCCTTGGCCGCGGGGGACAGTCCAGTGACACTAATCCGTCCGACACTCATCCCTCCCGCGCTCTCCCGCAGATGGGAGGCGGCACGCGTGAAGGCAGGTAATTGTTCCACCTCCGCGAAAAGTTCGCGGACGAACGGCAAAAGCATTGCCCTTTGATTCTACCAAGCCGGGCGGAATGGGGCCGTTGCAGGCGAAGCCAAAAGCGGTCGTTGGTCGCTGATTTTGAGCGGGGGACTACCAAAGTTTGGGGCTTTGACAGCGGATTGTCAGCGGATTGTTGTCAAACCGCCGCCGTCCGGCGTACCTTAATGGCGTATGAAAAATGCCATCCTGGTTCTTGCTGCGATGCTCTGCGGCCCGGCCCTGGGGGCGCAGGAAAACACATTCCGTCTTACCGTGCTCGGCTATCAATGGACAACGACCCATAAGACCCTAACCTTCTCGTGGCCGGGCCATTCCAATACGTCCTGCAACGGAAGTGTAAACATGAACGGAAATGTTTCCGGTGGGAACATTTGTGGTTCTTCCGCACATTTGGTGAAGGGCGAAGACGAAAGAGTAGGCGGGGGCACCAGCAGCGTTAGCCGGGCGATGCGGAAGTACTGCAGGATTCGAGTAAGCTGGGTAGCTGAGGTGATTTTCCGGTTCACCTATGAGCCGGTCGCTGTCGCCGTGCCCCGCGGAAGTCCAGGTGGAGCGGCTGATTGCTGAAGCCGACCACATCACCTTAGTTGTGTGCGTGGTTCGACCGGTGGCTCCTTGTCCGGCTTGTACCAGCTCCTCCGATCGTATCCATAGTTATTACGAGCGGCGATTGGCCGACCTGCCGTGGAACGGAATTCCGGTAGAGATTCGTTTGCGGACGCGCCGCTTTTTCTGTGACACGGACGCTTGCGCCCAGCGCATTTTCACGGAGCGGCTGCCAGAGACGACGGCAACCTATGCCCGGCGCACGCTGCGCATGGAGCAAGCTCTGCGCTGGCTGGGTCTGGCGCTGGGCGGCGAAGCCGGGGCGCGCACCGCACAAAGACTGGGGCTAGTGGTGAGCGGCGACACGTTGCTGCGTCATCTACGACGCATGTCGGTGGCGCAGAAGCCCGTTCCAGTTTCGCCTCGCGTGTTGGGTATCGACGATTGGGCGTGGTGCAAGGGACAGCGCTACGGCACCATTCTTTGCGATCTGGAGCGGCACTGCGTGGTGGATCTTCTCCCCGATCGCCAGGCCAACACGGTTGCCGAGTGGTTGCGCGACCACGCCCCACCGGAGGTGATCAGTCGTGACCGAGCGGGTGCTTACGCCGAAGCTGCCCGCCAAGGCGCGCCCAATGCGGTGCAGGTCGCCGACCGTTTCCATCTGTTGCGCAATCTGCGCGAAGCCTTGGAGCATGTCCTGGCTCGTCATGAACCAACCATCGTCGAGGCCTTTCGGCGACAGTGTCCTGTCCCAGTTACTCCTCCTCCAGTCGCTCCGGCTACTCCTTCGAATCCAGCCTTGACACGGTCGCAACAACTTAGTCGCGAGCGGAGGCAGAGGCGCCTCGAACGTTATCGGCAAGCAATCGAGTTATACCAGCGGGGCACCTCACGCCGGGCCATCGCATCCCAG
>JBEKIB010000035.1:0-43509 GCA_050011975.1 Terriglobales bacterium
TCAGGGCTTGTGCTTCGAGCACGTACTCTACCCTTGGAGGCACGCCTTTTCTTGTTTTCATTACATCTGAGCGGAGCATACCTTTCACGAAGTGAAAAGCATGCGGAGTCGAAGGACCCCTACCTTGAGCCAAGCCGCCGCGCGCTACACTAGCTACTCTATGCCAGATTCGCTATCCACTCTGAAGTCGGCCATTGAGCGCCTATCGGCGAGCGCAACCATCGTCAACCCGGATGATGCCCGTCCCATTTTTTTCGACTTCCGCGCCGCTCTGACGCGGGGCGACGTTCGCGCCGCCGAGAAAGTCCAGGGACGCTGGGTCGTCAACGCCTGGGTGAAGCAAGGCATCCTGCTCGGCTTCCGTCTCGGCGAGTTGCAAGCCATGTCGGATGGCGACGTGCTTTCTTTTGTCGACAAGGACACCTTCCCCGCCCGCCGCCTGGCGATCACCGATCGGGTTCGCCTGGTGCCCGGTGGATCTTCCATCCGCGAAGGGTCCTACATAGGACCGTCGGTTGTCTGCATGCCTCCCATGTTTATCAACGTCGGCGCCTATGTGGATGAAGGCACGATGATCGACTCCCATGCCCTGGTCGGTTCGTGCGCGCAGATCGGCAAGCGCGTGCACTTGAGCGCCGCCGCGCAGATCGGAGGCGTGCTCGAACCCATCAACGCCGCTCCTGTAATCATTGAAGACGATGTGCTGGTTGGCGGCAATTGCGGAGTGTACGAAGGCACGCTGGTCCGCGCCCGCGCGGTTTTGGGAGCGGGAACGATTCTGACCCGATCCACGCCGCTCTATGATCTGGTGCGCGGCGAAATCTACCGCGCAACAGCGGACCATCCGCTGGAAGTTCCGGAAGACGCCGTAGTGGTTCCCGGCTCGCGCGCCGTGAAAAAAGGCAAGGGCAAATCTGACGAGTGGAAACTGTCGCTCTACACGCCGGTGATTGTGAAGTATCGCGACGAGAAAACCGAACGCGGGATCGAGCTGGAAGAGTGGCTGCGGTAGCGTCGCCGCACGAAACTGCGGTCTTTCTGGTCGCTCGCTTTACCTTATGCTACAATGTAAAGCGATGGCGGAAGCAACTTTATCTTCGAAAAACCAGATCGTCATTCCCCGAGAGGCGCGCGAAGCTTTGGGCCTGAAACCGGGTGACAAAATTCTCGTGGTCGTGAAAAGCGGGAAAGTCCTCGTCCTGCAGAAACCGAAGTCTTATCATGCCGCGATCCGTGGGTTAGCTCGCGGTAAATATCCAAAAGATTATCTGCAAAAGGAACGCCAGAGTTGGGAGTAGAGCGGCTCCGCGCCTTTCTCCGGCGTCACCAGCGAATCGCTTTGGACACGAGCATCTTCATTTATCAGCTAGAAGCCAACTCAAAATATCTCGCATACACCGACCCTGTTTTTTCCTGGCTGGAGCGGTCCGGATCCAAGGCGATCACATCCACAATAACGATGACGGAACTTCTCGTGCTGCCGTATCGCGACGTCGACGAACGACGGGCAAATGACTTCTATGGCTTGCTTTCCACCTATCCCAACCTGGATTGGATTGCACCAAACCTGGAGATCGCGGAGCTTGCGGCCCGGATTCGCGCTCTCCATCACTTGCAAACTCCCGACGCTCTACAAGCCGCGACCGCCGCACATTCGCAGGCTACCGGTCTGATCACAAACGATGCCATCTTTGAACGCGTGGAAGGCTTTCAAACGCTGGTTCTGGACGAGCTACTGTGAATGTCGCGTTTAATCGCCCGCTCGTTGGGCTCATTGGGCTCACGACGGCAACATCGCCGAAGGCGCGCCCGGAAGTCGCATCTGCTCCTCCGCGAACCGCCGCCGCGCTTCGAGATGCTTCTCGCGGAAGTGCGCCCGCGCGCGCTCGCCCCATGCCCGCACGAAATAATAATTCAGCGCGCATCCGATGGCCGAGCTCGCAATCGGAATCAGGCGTCCCGCCCACTTCTCCACCACATCGGCTCCGGCCTGGACTGCGATTCGCTGAATCACCTTCGGCACAAAGCGGTTGATCACTTCTTTTTCCAGCAACTCGCGGCTGATGTCGACGCCGGCAGCGCTGGCCGCTGCGATCCAAAGCTCGGCGATTTCGTCGTCGGTGTTCAACTCGAACCCATAAATCAGGCTGAGCTTCTGGATGGTGCGCATGGTAATGGCGGAAAGAATGCCGAGGTCCGGCACAATGGTGAGAATTCCGCCCAAGCCAAGTCCGGCGCCCTCCAGCGCCGCCAGCTTCATGCCGCCTCGGATCACCGACTCCGCTACATCGTCAAGGCATTCCACCTCCAGCGTATAAACGCCGTGAAAGCTGGCCAGCGGTAATCCGTGCGCCACGCGCAGCTGCATCAGAAAGCGCCCCGGATCAACCTTGACCGTGGCGTAAGCGCGAGTCAGGCCTCCGCGGATCGCGCCTTCGACGCGCCGCCGCGTCCACGACTTTTTCTCGTCGGGCATCTTCAAAGATGAGTTTATCAGCCAGCTAGCGCCGCCTCCGAGTTACCGTAGAGACTCGGCTTGCCGCGTCTCCCGCCGCGTCCAACCGAGGCGGGGCACGCCCTGTCTCTACACGTGTGCTAGCATCAATTTGTCAAATGTCAAAAGGAAAACTGCATATTGTTCCGCTAGGCGGCCTGGGCGAGTTCGGGATGAACTGCATGGCCATCCGCTTCGGCGATGACATCATCGTGGTTGACGCCGGCCTGATGTTCCCCGAAGCCGAGCTCCTGGGCGTCGACATCGTCGTCCCCGACATTTCTTACCTGCTCGAAAATCGCAAGCATGTGCATGGCATCGTGCTTACCCACGGCCACGAAGACCACATCGGCGCCCTGCCCTGGATTCTCAGCGAATTGAATGTTCCCGTCTGGGGCACCGAGTTCACGCTGGCCTACGTCGAAGATAAGCTCGACGAACACCAGCTCCTCGACGACGCCGACCTGCGCGAAATTCGTCCCGGAGAGCGCTTCAAGGTGGGGCCCTTCACTATTCATCCGCTGCAGGTCACGCACAGCCTGGTGGATTGTGTGGCGCTCGCCATCCACACGCCGCTCGGAGTCGTGCTGCATACCGGCGACTTCAAGGTTGACCCGACGCCCACCGACAACCGCCTCTTCGACCTGCACGGTTTCGCCGAGTACGGCAAAGAGGGAGTGCTGGCGCTCTTGCAGGATTCCACCAACGTCGAGCGCAAAGGCTACACGCCGAGCGAGCGCGCCGTTCGCCGCAAGTTCGAAGAGGTGTTTGCCCGCACGCAGCGGCGTTTGTTCATCTCCTGCTTCTCGTCGTCTATTCACCGCATCAAGCTGACGGTCGATATGGCGCACGACCACGGCCGCAAAATCTGTTTCATCGGCCGCTCCATGGAGAATTCCTCCGAAATTGCCGAGGACCTGGGCTACGTCGAGATCCCCGAGGGCATGCTGATCCATCCCGGCGAAATGAAAAACTATCCGCCCGAGAAGGTTTGCGTGCTCATCAGCGGCACGCAGGGCGAACCCATGTCGGCGCTCTCGCGGGCGGCAGTGGATAACCATAAGCACGCCAAAATCGAAAAAGGCGATACCGTCGTCCTATCGTCGCGCATTATCCCGGGCAACGAAAAAGCCATTTTCCGCATGGTCGATCACCTCTTCCGTCGCGAAGCGTTTGTCATCTATGACGACGGCTCTTACCCGCCGATCCACGTCAGCGGACACGCCAGCCAGGAAGAATTGAAGCTCATCATCAACCTGGTGCGACCCAAGTATTTCGTTCCCATCCACGGCGAATTCCGGCAGCTCAAGTTGCATGCCGATCTGGCCGCATCCATGCACGGCTCGGTCGGCAGCGTCATGCTGATCGAGAGTGGAGACGTTCTCGAAATCGATGAGCTCGGCGCTCGCAAGGCCGGACGCATCAACATAGGCCGCGTCTGCATCGATTCCGGCTCGCGCACAGATGTAGTGGAAGATCTAGTAATGAAAGACCGCCGTCACCTCAGCGAAGACGGCTTCGTGATGCCAATCATCGCCATCAACAAGCTCACCGGCCGCGTCGAAACCGCGCCCGAAATTGTGACGCGCGGATTCGCCCCCGGCGAAAACGGCCTGATCGAACGCGCCCGCGAAATCGTCATGGAGACCCTCGAAGCCTCCAGCGCCGAAGAGAAAGCCGACTACGGCGTGATCAAAGAAAAAATCCGCACCGACCTGAAGCGCTACATCTCGCGCCAGACGCAACGCCGCCCGCTGATCATGCCGGTAATACTGGAGATTTGAGTTACTGCGCGGTTTCTACTGTGAGCTTCAGCCCGACTGCCTTGGTCACGGCAACCAGGGTGGAGAGCCGAGGATTTCCGCGGGCCGATAAAGCGCGATACAGGCTCTCACGCTCAACACCAGCGGCTTTGGCGACCTTGGCAATGCCGCCGCGCGCTTCGGCGATGCGTCGCAGGGCGAGCAGCAGCACGCTAGGCTCATCCTCATCCTCCAAGGCAGCGCGGAGGTACTCGGCTGCAAACTCCGGATTTTCGCGCAGTTCTCGAACCGTGGCTTCGTCGTGGGATATGCTGGCCTTGCGTTTCATTGTGTTCTCTCCCTGTAATCTTTGAGATATTCGAGCGCGCGCTTGATATCGAATGACTGCTTGCGTTTATCCCCGCCACAAAGCAGTAAGACGCAAGCCTTGCCGACCAGCGCGTAATAAACCAGATAGCCAGCACCCCAGTCGATGCGCAGTTCAAATAAACCGCCGCGCAGCGCCTTGCAATCGCCGAAGTTGCCTACGGAGAGGCGATCAATCCGGGCCACGATCTTTGCCCTGGCTCGAACGTCTCTGAGTTCTGACAACCATTCGCCGAAAACATCTCTGCCGGATGCGGTGAGATAACGGCGAAGTTCCATCCTTTAATAATTGTAACTTATAGATTACAGATACGCAAGCACTGGATCCACTTGCAAAAATTGCGACGACGGGGCACGCTCAAATGAGGAACAGCAACGGTGGTCTCCCTAGACGATATTCGCGCAGCCAAAGCGCTCCTCCAAGGCGTCGCCGTCCGCACTCCCCTGTTGGAGTGGACGGGTGCGGCGGAGCAACGCAAGCTTTTCCTCAAGCTCGAAAACTTGCAGCCCATCGGCGCCTTCAAACTGCGCGGCGCTTACAACAAAGTCGCATCGCTTAGCGACGCAGAACGACGCCGTGGAGTCATTTCCTATTCCAGCGGCAATCACGCGCAGGGCGTGGCCTGCGCGGCGCGGGCGCTGGGCGTGAGGGCTATCATCGTCATGCCGAGCAACGCACCGAAGAACAAGCTCGCAGCCACAGCCGCCCTGGGAGCGGAGATCGTCATCGTCGGTCCCGGCAGCGAAGAGCGCCGCCTGCGCGCCGAGCAACTCGCCGCCGAGCACGGCTACGCGATCGTGCCTCCTTACAATGACGAAAAGATCATCGCCGGCCAGGGAACCGTCGGCCTCGAAATTCTCGAAGACTTTCGCAATGAAAATCTGCCCAACGTTGAAACCGTGCTGGTCCCCGTTGGCGGAGGTGGATTGATCAGCGGCGTCTCGGCCGCCATCAAGCTCAGTAATTCCGAGCTAGGTCAACCGAAGGTTAAAGTGATTGGGGTTGAGCCCGAACTGGCCGGCGATGCGCAAGCCAGCCTGCGCGCCGGCCGCATCGTCTCTTTCCCGGCAGAGCAAGTCTCGCAGACCTTGGCCGACGGTCTTCGCACCCAGAGTATCGGCGCAATCAATTTCGAACACATCCGCGCCTATGTCGACGACATCGTCAGCGTGACGGAAGACGAGATTCGCGAGGCCATGCGCGCTCTCAGCGCCAACGCGAAAACGCTGGCCGAACCGAGTGGCGCCGTGGCCGTTGCCGCATTTCTCTTCCACGCCCACGAGTTGCCCAACACCAAGATCAACGTGGCCGTGATCAGCGGCGGTAATATCGATCCGGCGCTGCTCGCCGAGTTGCGGAAAAGTCAGAAGTGAGAAGTCAATTTGCAGAAGTAAAACCAGAGTCGTACGGTGGCCGGGATTACGCTTCTGCAATCTTACTTCTGACTTCTTCAATTTCCGACCTATAGCGGAGCTCTGAATCGTGAAACGTAGGCTCGATCACTTCTTTGCGCTCGCTCACCACCGGACAACCGTCCGCCGCGAAGTTGGCGCCGGGCTCACCACCTTCTTCACGATGGCCTACATCGTGGCCGTCAACCCTGCCATCCTCAAAACTGCCGGCATGCCCGCTGGCGCTTCGCTCACGGCCACCATCCTCACCGCCATTTTCGGAACGCTGCTGATGGGCTTCTATGCTAATCGCCCTTTTGCCATCGCCCCGTACATGGGTGAAAACGCTTTCGTAGCGTTCACCGTGGTTCATGTCCTCGGCTACACGTGGCAAAGCGCGCTGGGCGCCGTGTTCCTGGCGGGAGTCCTTTTTATTCTGATGACTCTGCTCCGCCTCCGCCAGTGGATGGTAGACGCCATTCCCGCCACTCTCCGTTACAGCTACGCCGTCGGCATCGGATTATTCCTCACCTTCATCGGACTGAATCAAACCGGCATCGTCACCATGGGCTCGCCCGGAGCGCCGGTTCGGCCGGGCCATCTCACGTCGCTATCAGTTCTGCTTTCCGTCTTCGGTTTTCTGTTGATGACGGTGCTCACCATTCGCCGCTTCCCGGCTGCGATTCTTAGCGGAGTTCTCGTTACCGCTGTTCTCAGTTTTGTGACCCGGGTCGCGCCCGCGCCGGCCGGTTGGGTCAGCCGTCCACCAAGCCTCGCGCCCGTCTTTTTTCAGCTTGATCTGCACAGTCTGTTCACCTGGGGATTTTTCCCTGTCGTCCTGACGATCTTTGTCATGGCATTTGTAGACACCATGGGCACGCTCATCGGTGTGTCGGCGCGCGCCGGTTTTCTCGACAAAGACGGCAACCTGCCACAGATCGAGCGCCCGATGATGGCCGACGCGCTGGCCACAACCTTCGCCGCCCTGATTGGAACCACCACCTCCGGCGCCTATATTGAGTCCGCCACCGGAGTCGAGGCTGGCGGCCGCACCGGACTGACCGCGGTCATCACCGCGCTGTGTTTCGTCGGGACTTTATTCTTTGCGCCATTCATCTCCGCCATCCCGCCACAGGCTTACGGGCCGGCGCTTATCTTCGTTGGATTGCTGATGCTGACTCCGATCACCCGGATTCCCTTCGACGATCTCACCGAACTGGTTCCAGCCTTCGGCGTCATCATCCTGATGGCCTTCACTTACAACGTGGGAATTGGCATGACCGCGGGCTTCATTTTGTATCCTTTTTGCAAGCTGGTTTCGGGGCGCGTGCGGGAGGTTCGCCCGGCGCTCTGGGCGCTGACCGCCTTGTCCCTGCTGTTTTTCGTCTTTTATCCTTACACGTAGCCGTTAGAGCAGGCGGTTTCGAAAGCTGGGGAAATTCACATGATTCGCTTTGGTATCGCAGGTTTCGGGTTGCACGCGGTGCGGCGGCTGATGCCGGGTTTCGCTCTGGCTCAGAATTGCAAAGTTGTCGCCCTATCGCGCCGGGACGCACAGAAAGCACGCGCCGCCGCCGCGCAGTATGGCATTCCGCATGTCTTCACTTCCACTGAGGAACTCTGCCGTTGCCCCGAAGTCGACGCCGTGCTGGTCACCACTCCCAATGCCTGCCACCTGCAGGACGTGCTCACCGCGGTTGCTGCCGGCAAGCCGGTGCTCTGCGAGAAACCGATGGGCACGGATGCGGACGAATGCCGCCAGATGGTCGAAGCGGCGGGCCACGCCGGAGTGCTCCTCGGCGTCGCCCAGTGCTTTCGCTTTGAAGAAAGCACGGCAAGGTTTCGCGAACGCGTCGCAGCGGGTGACATCGGTCGCCCGATTTTGGCGCGGGCGGAATTCTCCTATCCCGGTCTAGGCCATGCCCGCACCTGGCTCTACAATCGCAAGATCGCGGGAGGTGGCCCCATCGCCGACGTGGGCGTCCACTGCATCGACGCCTTGCGCTACATCCTGCAGGATGAACCGCGGCGCGTGAGCGCTCTCGGCCGTCGAGACGAGCGATCGGGCGACGTAGAAGCCGCGGCCGTCCTGACCTTGGAGTTTCAGCGCGGCACGCTGGCCACGGTGCTGCTTTCAGTTCGCGCCCAATATCGCACACCGTTGGAAATTGTCGGTGACGCCGGCGCCCTCCGCGCCGATGACGCGCTGAATGTCGAGCGACCGATTAAGCTGGAACTGTGGCGCGATGGGCAGCGCATCGCCGAAGAAACCGTTTCCAACCAGCTTACCTACGCCAGGCAGGTAGACAGTTTCGCTGCCGCGGTTGAAGGTTCGGAAGTGTTTCCAGTCCCTGGTCAGGAAGGCTGGCAGAACCAGCGCATTCTGGACGCTGCCTACCGCAGCCTGTCCTCGGGAAAAAGTGAAGAAGTACCGATCTTCTCAGACGGCCTTCTGGTCGGTCGATAAGAGAGAGTCCAGCATGAGAGCGATCTTACCGCAGAGTAGGCCGAGTACGCAGAGAAATTCGGGCTTGTTTTTCTCCCAAAAAACTCTGCGATCTCCGCGAACTCTGCGGTGAAACGCCTTAGACCTTGACTTTGACCGAGGCCACGCTGACGCCGTGGCAGGTAAATCCTAAAGGCGACCGCAACGGTGTGTGACTGGGGCTCGCTCGGAAACTTCACCGCAAATAAGAAGCGCCCCGGATCCATAGAATCACGGGACGCCCGAACAGCCCTCCCCCAGAACCGCTCACCCCCAAGATATAAAAACTGGCCCGAGAGAGGAATCCCACTCTTGGGGGAGTTGGATGGCACCAAGGAGCCACTTGCAAAATACCATGACCATGGTAATATCCGTCACCTTGCGATTGGCTACTGACGGTCGCGCCAGGTTCCGCGAGCGGGTCACTCAAATTTCTTTCGTCTTGGTGGAGAGATTTCGCCCGCCGATTCCGGGCCTGTAGTTGTTTCGTTTCGCAGCCGGTCTGACCGCCTGCGGGATTGAGCCTCTGGGGGATCTGAAGGAAGGCGATTGTTGCTAGTGTGCAGCAGATTGCAGTTCGAGATTTGGAACGTTGACGTTAGATGTTGGTAAGTTATTGATAAACAACAACAATTTAGCTTTTGTGGTTTTGGAACGACAAGTGCACTAAGGACGACCGGCGACCTATACCTTGGGCGCACGCTTCAAGGTGAAACTGGGGAAAACAAAAAAAATCTAGGGGAGGGAATTAACATGAGGCGAGTGGTAGTTCTTGCGTTGTTGACATTGCTGGCATTGACGTTGCCGATAGCCGCTTGGGCAGACGATATTGGTCTCACTAACCAGTTCGGAAATATTTCGGTTTCGAATGCAGGCGTCTTTACGACGGGGTCGGAACTGTTGTCGTTCGGCTCCTTCGCGGCTGCTCCGGGACAATCTCTCGGTGAGATTTACTTCTCGACCGGCGGTCTGATCAGCGGCTCACTTGCGGCTGGTGGAACGTTTTCAGCCGTGGGTTCGACATTTGACGTGATCGGCCATGGCATTTGGGCGAAATCACTCCCGGGATGGTCCCATGGGAGTGTAACGCTCTTCAGCGGCAGCTTCTTCGGTCCGCTTACCTGGACTCTGACTGGTAAGTCAGGCCAAAACCTGACCTACTCTCTCACCGGCGAAATCGTGGGCATGCTCTACGACGGTCGTGACGTGACTGGAACCACGACTCAGAACTTCCGCACTACGACCCGGGGACTCCTCGCAGGCAAAGGGTTCATTAACTTGTCGTACTCGAGTCTAACCGTCCCGGAACCTGGGACTTTGGGTCTTCTCGGAACAGGGCTTGTGGGTATCGCTGGCATGTTCCGTCGCAAACTGATCCGGTCCTGACCTAATTTTGGTTCGCCCAGAACACTCAACTCATGGCCCCGCCGCAAGGCGGGGCTTTTGATTGTGAGCACAAGCTACTTGATTGGTTTGATCGTCTTTGCAGGAAGAGCCTCGATTCCCCGCCGCCCCAGGCCCATACCGGGCCGTCTCAAATAGCTCGTGTCCTTCTGGTCTAGCCTGACTCGAACCGCACTTTGAAGCGCCCTATGTCCTTATTTCGCGGTTACTGCGGTAACGGCCAGCGCTGGCTTTGCCGTTGACCTTACCTTGGTTCATACCTAGAGTCAGGCGCAGGGGGTTGTATGAAAGATATCCATGAGGTTTTGCGCCGCAAGCAAGCGCAGTACACACAACTGGGCAAGCAGATCGAAATGCTGCAGCAGGCGGCCGAGAAGCTGCGCGAAGTCGCGCCCTTGCTCGCCGAAAATGACACCGAGGACGACAGCGCAGTGCTGGCGGAAGTGGAGGACGAAAACTCCGGTGCGATGGCTGCCAAGGCCAGCGCTCAATCCTCGCCTGCCCCGTCCAAGCCAGGGCGCAGCGCAACTCCGCGCTGGCCGTAGAAGACTGACCGTGAAGACAAAGCGCGAGGCAGGAGGCTCGGTCGCATGATATTGCAAGCACTGCTGGTGTCAAAGGACGACCCGACAGCGGAAACGCTGATTCAGGTCCTGGCGCAGCTCGGCGTTGCGGTGGTTCGGTCGAACGCGGCCGATGTCGCCGAGACGCGACTGGTGGAGGAGCGTTTCGATCAGGTCATCGTCGACTTCGATGATCCCGAAGCCGCGTCTCTCCTGCTCGAAGCTTGCCGCCGCCTCCACGGTCCCGACCGTAATCCGCCGGTCACCGTTGCCTTGCTGCACGACGCCTCCGGGATCCGCTCCATCCTCGGCGCGGGTGCTCATTTCATACTCACCAAGCCCATCGCCCCCGGGCAGGCGCAAAACACCTTGCGCGCTGCCACGGCACTGCTGAAGCGCGAAAGGCGGCAATCGATGCGGGTTGCTGTCCAGGCGGCGGTTTCGATTCGTATCGACGATAGCAATACCGTGGAAGGCATCCTGCTCGACCTGAGCACCGGCGGCATGGATGTGCTGGCGGCCAAGCCGCTTCCATCCACGGCTCTGGTTCGCGTCTCCTTCGCACTTCCCGACGGCGGCGCCGGCCTTGAAGCGGACGCCGAAGTTGCCTGGAGTGCCGCCAACGGTCAAACCGGCCTGCGCTTCCTCGAGATGGACGACAAGATGCGCGAAGAGATGAGCGCGTGGCTGGCTGCCCGTTCGCACGATGCTTTGCCCGAAGAACCCGACGCGGTCAGCCAATGTAAACTCACCGACCTTAGCCTGGGCGGCTGCTATGTGCAGACCGCATCTCCCTTCCCGCAGTCCTCGGCAGTCGATCTGTGCCTGCGCGCCGCCTCCCTGGAAATTCACACCGAAGGGTTGGTCCGGATCATGCATCCTGGACACGGCATGGGCATTGAATTTCCTGCCCGTACAGAAGAGCAACGCAAGAGCGTCGGCGAGTTCATCGAGTTCCTCACGAGCCAACCCTGTTCCGCTCCGCAACTGGAAACCTCTCCTCGTGCTCTCGTCGCCAACGCGGTCGACTTGAGCCCCACCAGCAGCGCCGAAACCGACGCGGACGACCCGCTCCTGGAATTGTTGCGTACCGGCAATGCGTTGGAGGAAGAAGCCTTTCTCGCCGAACTGCACCGCCAGCGAACTCCGGTGAGCGTTGCCGAATAGAGTTGGTTCATCGGCGTTCGCCCGAATCGTTTAATCGTGCGCTGATCCCAGCAAAAACCGGGAACCTGATCGGCGCCCCGTCTTGGTGCCGGCCCAGTTCCCGGTGGTCTGTTCCACCTCGTTGTTCAGAGACTACCTTGATATCCCCTCCTGATTGGTTTCGCTGCGGTTAATTTTCCGAGAATTTTCTGATGCAATAGAATTGCTCTGCCGGTAGAGACGGGGCTTGCGGCCTCTCGGTAGACGCGGGAGACGCGGTAAGCCGCGTCTCTACGGGAAAACAGAGCCCCTTTGCGGACAGCGCTTCGCCGCTGAGATGATAATCGCTGCGTTCCCGTCGTAGAATAGACTGTGGCCCCGAACTCAACTGCCATCGACGCCGCTCCCCTCGCTCAGCCTGCCGAACTCGCAGGCCAACCCATAATTACCGTTCGCGACCTCGTTCATCGCTATCAGGACCGCACCGCGCTCAACGGCGTCTCCTTCGACGTTCGCCCCGCCGAACTCTTCGGCCTTCTCGGCCCGAATGGCAGCGGCAAAACCACTCTCTTTCGCATTCTCTCGACGCTCATGATGCCCACTTCCGGCAGCGCCACCATCGCCGGCTTCGACACCGTTCGCCAGCCCGGAGCGCTGCGCCGCCACATCGGCGTCGTCTTCCAGGCGCAGAGCGTCGATCTCAAACTCACCGCCTACGAAAACCTCTGGCATCAAGGGCACCTCTACGGCCTGCGCGGCCCCGAACTGAAAACGCGCATCAACGAAATCCTCACCCGCGTCGGATTGCTCGACCGCTCCGCCGATCGCGTGGAAACTTTTTCCGGAGGCATGCAGCGCCGCATCGAACTCGCTAAAGGCCTGCTCCATCATCCCGAGGTTCTGCTTCTCGACGAGCCTACCACCGGCCTCGACCCCGGCGCCCGGCGCGACCTTTGGCAGTATCTCCAGATCCTCCGCGATGAGGAGCGCGTCTCTGTCATCGTCACCACTCACCTGATGGAAGAAGCCGAACGCTGCGACCGCCTCGCTATTCTGAACGAAGGCAACCTGGTGGCGTTAGGCACGCCCGAAGCCCTGACCCGCGAGATCGGCGGCGACGTCATTCTGTTCGAAGCACGCGACCCGCAATCCCTGGCCGACCGCATCCATACCAAGTTTCACGTCGACGCCACCGTCATGGACAACCGTGTCCGCATAGAAATTGAAAATGGACATCGTTTCGTCCCCGACGTAGTCGAAGCCTTCCCCGGAGAAATCCAGTCGTTAAGTGTAAGCAAGCCGACGCTGGAGGACGTCTTCATTCACCGCACCGGCCACCGCTTCTGGAACGAAGATGCCGAACCAGCCGCAGCGACCGGCAAGAAGAAAACTAAGAAGAAGTGAACCGCGAACGCTGACTAAAATAATGGCAACCCAAACCGCGACCTTCCCAACAACCGCTCCGTCATCCGCCGGAATCCTGTTGCCCGCTTTCACGCTCTGGTGGCGCGAAGTGGTGCGCTTCTATCGCCAGCGCGCGCGTGTGGTCGGCGTCATCGCTTCTCCACTCTTATTCTGGATCGTGATTGGCAGCGGCTTCGGAACCTCGTTTCGTTCCGGGCAGGCCGCCGGCCAGCAGCACTATCTGAATTATTTCTATCCCGGCACGCTGGTGATGATCGTGCTCTTCACCGCGATTTTCACCATGATGTCGGTGATTGAAGACCGCAACGAAGGCTTTCTGCTCTCGGTGCTGGTAGCGCCGGTGCCGCGCGCGGCGATTGTGCTGGGAAAAGTTTTGGGCGGCACCACGCTTGCCACCGCCCAGGGGTTGATTTTCCTGGTCTTCGCGCCGCTCGTCGGCGTGCACTTTACGCTCTCCTCGTTCGGGCTGATCGTGCTCACCGTATTCCTGGTGTCGTTCGCCCTGACCGCACTCGGCTTTGCCATCGCGTGGCCCATGGATTCGACGCAGGCCTTTCACGCCATCATCAATTTATTTCTGATTCCGCTGTGGCTGCTTTCGGGAGCGCTCTTCCCTCTTTCCGGCGCGTCAGGATGGATTCGCTGGCTCATGTATGCCAATCCGCTGACCTATGGAGTCGAAGCGCTGCGCACGCTGATGTATCCCGAAGCACCCAGTGCATTCTCGTTGGCCGCCTCGATATTGACGCTGGTGCTGTTCGCGCTATTCATGTTCGGCTTGGCCTTCGCACTGGCAAACCGGCGCACGACGAAGCCAGCAGCGTAACAACAGTCGTTGGTCGTTGGTCGTTAGTCGGTGGCCGTCTAGAATTCTGAGAAGCCGCAAGCGGCAGCGCCGCGCGAACGACCAACGACCAACGACGAGCGACCAACGACGCATTTATGCCCCTCGACATTCTTGCCCTAGCCGCGCACCGCGATGATGTAGAACAAACCTGCGGCGGCACTCTGCTCAAGATGGCCGAGCGCGGATACCGCACCGGCATCCTCGACCTCACACAAGGTGAAATGGGGACGCGCGGCTCGGCTGAAGACCGCGCTCGCGAAGCGCAGGAGGCGGCGCGCATCCTGAAGGTTTCCTGGCGCCACGCGCTCGATATTCCCGACGGCCGTGTCGAAAATACCTGGGAGAATCGCTTGCAGGTCGCGCGCGTAATTCGCGAACAGCGTCCGCGGGTACTGATCCTCCCTTACTGGGAGGGTCGCCATCCCGATCACTACACCGCGTCGGTGCTCGGATATGAAGCCAGCTTTCTGGCCGGACTGGCGAAGCTGGCTGTCAGCTCTCAGCCGTCAGCTGTCAGTTCTCAGTCGTCAGTTATCAGTGAACCCGCCACCGATTCGGCTTCGCCTCATCGTCCTTTCAAGATCATTTACGCCAGCCTGTACCGGGATGTGCGGCCGACGTTTGTCGTGGACATTACCGACCAGTTCGAAACGCGCTTCGCTTCGCTGATGGCCTACAAGTCCCAGTTCACCGATCAGCAGGTGGGCAGCGGAATCTTTCCCGCGCATAAAGAGATTCGGGCGCGCATCGAGTCCATGGCACGCTTTTACGGGATGATGGGCGGCGTCACCTACGCTGAACCGTTCGTACAGAAGGAAGTCGGAATGGTCGATGATGTGATGGCCATTCCGGTGAAGTCAATCTGACTGTGGCGTTATTTCTTCACCTCCACCCGTACGAGGTGCAGCGTGCTTCGAAGGGCTACGGTGGGCCAGCGGCACTGGGGATGGAAAGTCAAAATCCCCGCCCTGTCGCAGAAAACGCGACAAGGACGGGGCGCCCTCGGGGGTTGAGATGGGTGAAAAGGTGGGCCAGCCCCACCCACTGTGTGAATGGTGCTAACGGAAGGAGTGGGCACCCGCCCGGGTCCTCATCACCGAGCGCGGACTCGATGTAGCCAATCCAGCCCCTCTGTCATCTAACTTGCAGGCCGAGTTGCTTGCAATGCAATGAAGAAGAAGATCGGATTCATAGCGGCTATGACGCTGGTTGCCCTGGCGCTCTTGTCCACTCGCTTCTACATGGTGGATGTGCCGATATGGCATTTTCTTGGTGGCGGCAAAGGCCCCGACCCTGCAACCTTGCACCTGCGCGGGGAATTTGTGGAGAGCAATCTGGGCGCGGCGGAAGGCCCGGCCGGATCGCTTACCGTGCGCATGATTGCGCAGCAATTTGTTTTCGTGCCTCAGTGCATCGTAGTCCCCGCGGGTGTTCCCATCAGGTTTCGAATTACCAGCGCCGATGCGGTGCACAAGCTTAGCTTCCTGGGAACGAACTACGGCCTCAAAGCCGTGCCTGGAGTGGTGACCGAAGCAACCTTTACTTTTGCGAAGCCTGGCGAATTCAAGATCCCCTGCCAAGAGTTCTGCGGAGCCGGCCATTATGCGATGAGAGGCCAGCTGGAGGTTGTCCCGCGAGATCAGTTTGCCTCCTTGCTTCCCGGCGAAAGGCGGAATTGTGAGCCGCGCTAGTCAAGCTGCACGCCTGCGAATAGGGCCACGATGGTTTAGCATACTGCTGGTTCCGTTGGCGATTCCTCTCCTATTGCTGGGAAGGGATTGTTTTGCGCAGTCGAAGAATCCTGAACCTCCGATTCGCATATCTTCGAACGTGGCCTGGACAAACGAAACGCTTGCGATCATCGCCAGTGGCGACGCCTTTCGCGGACTGCTCCTTGCCCGGCGTTGCAATCATTGTCATGGCGAAGAGGGATTCAGCTCCGTTCCGGCCTTTCCCAACCTGGCGGGCGAGGACCGCTTGTCGTTCTGGAAACAGATGCAGGATTTTCGATCCGGGAAGCGTACTTCCCCGGTGATGCAGGGTATTGCCGAGGGATTTTCCGCGCGCGACGCGGCCGATTTGGCGGCGTATTTCGCGATGCTGCCGACCGCGAGCGATCCGCAAGACCAGCGAGCATTTCCCCAGGCCATGCCGGACCCGTCTCGCGCTTCGATGGCCGTCCGCCTCATTATTTTTGGAGATGGCCAGCGCGGCATACCACCCTGCCAATCGTGCCACGGTCCAGTGAGTTACGTAAAAGGAGCTCCCCCACTCGATACTCAGAATGGTAACTATCTGGAACAGCAGCTCGAGCATTTTTCCAATGGGAATCGGGCCAACGATATTAACGTTAGGATGCGTAGTATCGCGAAACAGCTGACTGCCGAGGAGAAGACGGCACTTTCGGAATACTACGGCGCCGGACATGGGCCGGGAGTAACTTCAAGGTAACAGGCCCCACACCCACCCAAGCCAACACAGGGCTTGAGGGACCACCTGCCGGTCGCCGTATAATGATCGGTTCCTCATATCAGTCGACGCGCTTCACTTTTCCTCTCGAATCCAGCGCGCGACGCACAGGAGATCATCGTGGCTACTCTTACCGAAGTCCCGACTCAAGGGAAGACCCGCATTGAATCCGACAGTTTGGGAAAGATCGAAGTGCCGGCGAATGTTTACTGGGGAGCGCAGACCGAGCGCTCGCTGCTGCATTTCGATATTGGGCGCGACGTTATGCCTCCGGAGCTGATTCGGGCGTTTGGCACGCTTAAGAAGGGTTGCGCGCTGGTGAATCAGGATCTGGGCAAGCTTCCGTCCGACATTGCGAAGCTCATCGTGCAGGCTGCCGACGAAGTCATTGCCGGCAAGCTGAATGACCAGTTCCCTCTGCGCATTTGGCAGACCGGCAGCGGCACGCAGACCAACATGAACGTGAATGAGGTCATCTCGAATCGGGCAATTCAAATTGCCGGTGGGGAAATGGGATCGAAGAAGCCGGTGCATCCGAACGATCACGTAAACATGTCGCAGTCGTCGAACGATACGTTTCCTGCGGCGATGCACATCGCGTCGGCGGAGCGGGTAAAGAACGCTTTGATTCCGGCGATCAGGACGGTGCGCGATGCGATTGCCGCTAAGGCTAAGGAATTTGAAAACGTGGTGAAGATTGGGCGCACGCACTTGCAGGATGCCGTGCCTTTGA
The DNA here is from genome assembly GCA_050011975.1 of Terriglobales bacterium. Taxonomy (GTDB): domain Bacteria; phylum Acidobacteriota; class Terriglobia; order Terriglobales; family Acidobacteriaceae; genus Acidiflorens. The sequence continues at coordinate 17,088 of JBEKIB010000035.1, forward strand.
CGATTGGACAGGAAATGGGCGGCTGGGCCAGTCTGCTGGATCGCGATATCAAGCGGCTGGAACAGGCGCTGGACGGGCTTTACGATCTGGCGATCGGCGGGACGGCGGTGGGCACGGGTCTGAATACGCACCCGGAATTTGCCGAGCGCGCCGCCAAGAAGATTGCCGAACTGACGGGACTTCCCTTCCGCTCGCATCCCAACAAGTTTGCCGCGCTTTCGGCGCACGATGAGATCGTGTTTGCGCAGGGCGCGATGGAAACTTTGGCCGCGTCGCTGATGAAGATCTCAAACGATATTCGCTGGCTGGCTTCCGGTCCGCGCTGCGGCCTTGGCGAGCTGGTGATTCCGGAGAATGAGCCGGGATCGTCGATCATGCCGGGCAAGGTCAATCCCACGCAATGCGAAGCGATGACGATGGTCTGCGTGCAGGTTCACGGAGCGACGGCGGCAGTGGGATTCGCGGGATCGCAGGGCAACTTTGAGCTCAACGTGTACAAGCCGGTGATCATTTACAACTTCCTGCACTCGGTCACGCTGGTCACTGACGCCTGCCACGGCTATGTGGAGTACATGATCAAGGGCATTGAAGTCGATCGCGCGAAGGTGGACTGGTACGTGAAGAACTCGCTGATGCTGGTCACGGCGCTGGCTCCGAAGGTGGGATACGACAAGGCGGCGCAGATTGCGCACACGGCGCACGTTGAGCACTCGAGCCTGCGCGAGGCGGCGGTGAAGCTGAAACATCTGACGGGTGAGGAATTCGATTCGCTGGTTAAGCCGGAGAAGATGACGCATCCGTAGCGTGTGGAACAGCTCAGTTCTTCTTCAGAAATCGGCGGCGGTTCAGGTGAGTCGAGGCGGTCGGTTCGATGTCGTCGTATTTCAACACACTGATGGAGCCGTCCACTTCCAGCACCGCTAGCGCCGCCTGTTTATATGTGCCGACGCCGTGCTCACGGAGAGAGCGCTCCAGTTCATCCATGCTGACATGCTCTTTGGCCATGTGCGATTCGATGACCTCGCCGTCGTGCACCAGCAGACTGGGTTGTCCCTGAATGTATTTTCGGAAGCGGCGATTCGCGCCGGAAACCTCGGCCACAAGATAGTTCAGGATGAGCAGCGTAGTAGCGGCGACGGCGCCTCCGGCCAGCGAGGTGTCGGGGCCGGTCATGGCATTTTGCACGGAGTTAGAAATCAGCAGGAGAAGCGTGAGATCGAACGGCGTCATCTGGCCGACTTCGCGCTTGCCGCTGATGCGAATTCCGATGAGCACGAGGCAGTAGATGACTCCGGTGCGGAGTGCGATTTTCAAGGAGCGTGCGCGCGTTCGCAGGCAGCATAGGAAGGTCAGAAGTTAGAGGTCAGATTGCAGAAGTGAAATCACGAGATCGCCCCAACCGCCGCTTGTGCGATGGCTTTCAACCTTTGCAATCTGACCTCTAACCTCTGACCTCATTACCACCGCGGCCGCTACTTTGGCGTTGCGGTGATCGGCACGGGCGCGTTCTTCGGCGTGCTCAGGTAGCCGGCGATCTTGTTCTTGTCCACCGTCCAAACCACGAGTTCATAGAGCATGTGATCGCGTCCAGTGTAGAACTGCACCGGCTCGCTCTGGTTACGGTCTTTTTTCTCGATGGTTTTGTCGTCGGCAGTGACGTCCAGCGTGTACTTGCCCTTTTTGGGATCGGTCTTCTTGAGCTGCAAGGCCACAGTCGAGTAGGCCTGCGGCTTGGCGCCCTTCAATAAGGTGAACTCGTAGTATTGGCGGTCGCCCTTGTGTTTGAGGGCTTCCAGATCGCTGCGGGTGTTGGCGATCAGTCCGCTCTGCACGCCAAGATCGCCGATGGTACCCTGCAGTTTCGCGATGGTCGCCTCGAGCGACGCTTTGGTGGCGGCCACGTCGGTCTTCACACCGCCGACGTCGGTCTTCACGTTTCCAACTTCTCCGGCAACGGCATTCACATCTTTTTTCTCTTCCGCCGCCTGGGCCGCAATGCGCGCCGCTGCGGCCGCCGATGCGGCTTGTTGCTCACGCTGCAACTCGTTAGCACGCGTCGCCAATTCTTTCTTGGTCATGCCCAGGTTCTGGGCCAGAGTCTCGGAATCCGCCTCGGCGGACTGCATGCGCTTGGTCAGATCGCCGATTTGCTTTTGGCTGGCGGCTTGATCTTGCGTGACCTTTTCGAGTTTGCCGTGCTGGTCGTAAATAAAAAACGCCGATGCGCCGACATAGGCAACGGCCAACGCGATAAGAATCCATTTGCCGATGTTGCTCTGCGGTTCGGGGTGGTAAACGGTCGGTTGCTCGCCTTCAGACATTGGGCATCTCCGGTTAAAGTTTACTGTACAACTTATTGTTTGTGAGATATGGGTTGCTGTCAATTGCGTTTCAGGTTCTTGGCCGAGCGTACCTTGCGGCTAGAATAAAGGCATGAAGAGTTGGGACACGATCGTGGTTGGGGCAGGCATCATCGGGCTCTCGCTCGCGATTGAACTGAACAAGCAAGGGTTGCGGGTGCTGGTGGTGGAGAAAGGCGAACCGGGGCGCGAAGCATCCTGGGCGGCGGGCGGTATGCTGGTCGACTTTCCTGCCGAAACGCCGCCCGGGCTTCGGGAACTGGCGACGGCGAGCGCCCGGATGTATCCCGAGTTCGTGCGTGAACTTGAGGATGACTCGGGGATGAAGATTGACTTGCGGTCGGTGGGGACGGTGCTGTTTGTTAACGATCCCCCGGAACCACAATCACTCGATGCTCATGGGTGGCTGGCGCGTTGGCGCGAACTTGAACCAAGCCTGAAGGCGCCGAACCTGAGGGCGAAGGGATCGGTGGGCCTTTATCTAAAGGAACGCTGCGTTGATCCTCGCCATTTGGCAGGCTCCGCCATCGCAGCTGCGCGACATCGCGGCGTTGGATTTTCCTCCGGCAACCACGTTCTGGCCGTGGAAGTGGCGAACGGCAAAGCGTGCGGCGTCCGCACTAACAAGACCCAATTTGCCGCGGGTATGGTGGTGAATTGCGCCGGAGCGTGGGCGGGGCAGATTGGACCGCACCCATTTCCGACGCGGCCAGTCAAAGGGCAGATGCTGTGCGTGATCATGCCCCAGAAAGAAATGGTGAGCCATGTGGTGCGGGCGCCCGAGATTTATCTGATTCCGCGCAGCGACGGACGGATGCTGATCGGGGCAACTGCTGAAGAAGCGGGATTCGACAAGCAGACCGTGCCGGAGACGATCCAGAAGTTGCGGCTGGCGGCACTTGATCTGGTTCCTAAACTGGCCGACGCGCGCTTTCTGTCAGCATGGGCAGGTCTGCGTCCGGGAACACCCGACGGGCTGCCGATTCTGGGCGCGACGCCGACGCCGGGATATTTTGTAGCGACCGGGCATTTTCGGGATGGAATTCTGCTGGCGCCGGTGACCGCGAAGGTCATGGGCCGGGTGATCTCCGGACGAACTCCCGACTGGGACTTAGGCGCTTTTTCCGCCGGGAGATTCTCGCGCTGACGAGCTGCGTTCATGCCAATAAGATAGATAGGCCGACATGCGTTCACACCGCCTGGCATCTGGTGTCTGGCGCAGACGCAGCGAGCCGCGTCCCTATCTACAGCGCAAGCCTGGCAGGTATATACTGATTCGTTTTCGCGATCATTTCAGAACGCGCGCCCCGCGCGCCAGAAAGGCAACAGGCTATGGCTTCCCCGGCAGTCGATTTTGCCCGCAATAATCAACCCCGTTTTCTCGACGAGCTCAAGGCTCTTCTCCGTATCCCCAGCGTCTCCACGCTCGATGAACATAAAGGCGACGTGCAGAAGGCAGCAGAATTTGTGGCCGCTGAGTTGCGCCGCATCGGGTTGGACAATGTCGAGGTCATCCCCACCAAAGGACATCCCCTGATCTACGCCGACTGGCTGCACGCGCCGGGCAAGCCGACTGCCCTGATGTATGCGCACTATGATGTGCAGCCCCCCGATCCTCTGGACGAATGGAAGACGCCTCCGTTTGAGCCGACCGAGCGCAACAACAACATTTACGCGCGCGGCGCGGTCGACGACAAAGGCCAGCTCTGGATGGAAGTGAAGGCGCTCGAATCTCTGATGCAGGCGCATGGGGGCAAGCTGCCGATCAACGTCAAGGTTATTTTTGAAGGCGAGGAAGAAGTGGGCGGCGAATCGATTGCCGAGTACGTCCGCAAACAAAAGACGAAGTTGAAGGCGGATTTCGCGCTGGTCTGCGATACGGAACTGTTCGCGCCCGACCTTCCGACGCTGTGCGTCGGCCTGCGTGGCCTGGTGTACACGGAGATTGAAGCGGTTGGAGCCAAGACCGACCTGCACTCCGGCGTGTATGGCGGCGCGGCGCCGAATCCGCTGTTTGCGCTGATTGAGATCATCGGCAAGCTGAAAGATGCGAAGGGGAAGATACTGATCCCGGGCTTTTACAAGGACGTGAAAGTGCCCAGCAAAGATGAGCTGAAGGCGTGGAAGCGGCTGCCCTTCAATGAAGAGCATTATCGCAAGACCGAAGTCGGCTCCAAGGTGCTGACGGGCGAGCCGGGATATTCGGTGCTCTACCGGACGTGGGCGCGTCCGACGCTCGAAGTGCACGGCATCCCGGGTGGGTTTGTGACGCAGGGCGCGAAGACGGTGATTCCCGCGAAAGCGTCAGCAAAGGTTTCCATGCGCCTTGTGCCGAACCAGGATCCGGACGACATCCTGAAGCGCTACACCGCGTTCGTCAAGAAGCTCACGCCCAAGGGAATCGACATCAAGATCAAAGTTTGGAGCAAGGGCGCCGCGGGCGTGGTGGGCACCGACAACCGCTTCATCAAGGCAGCGACTGAGGCGCTGCATGACACGTTCAAGAAAGAGACGGTGTTTATCCGCTCCGGCGGTTCGATTCCGATCGTGACCGATTTCCAGGACGTGCTGAAGATTCCATCGGTGATGATGGGCTTTGGGCTGCCCGACGACAACCTGCATGCTCCGAACGAGAAGTTTCACATCCCGAATTTTTATCGCGGGATTGAGACGATCTGCTTGCTCTTTGAGAAGCTGGGGTAAAGAAGAGTCATACCTGTAGAGACGGGGCTTGCCCCGTCTCGCTCGCCAGTGCCTATTGCCCCGCCCCGGGAGACGCGGCAAGCCGCGTCTCTACGGGAACCGATGCGTCGCCGGGCTGAATCCACCCGGTAATCCCCAATCCCGCGCCTTCAGGTAAAATATAGGATTGAGGTCGATCGGCATGCGTACACGGGTTCTCGCGTCGGCGGTGCTGTTTTTGATGGTCACGATGGTGTCGGCGCCCTGGCTTCAATCTGAAGCCGATCAGGGAGTTCCGCATTTCAACGCGGCTCCTCCGGCGGCCGGCACCGCGTTGCCACCGATCCTGACCAAGGATCAGCTTTGGGGCGAGAACGCGCAGTTCCCATATCAAACGCATGCCTATGAACTGGCCGCGAAGATTCCGAAGGTAATTTACCAGCAGCCGTGCTATTGCTACTGCGACCGCGGCATGGGACACAACAGTCTGCACAGTTGCTTTTCTGGCACGCACGGCGCAGAGTGCGGAACCTGCCTGAAAGAGCTTTACTACACTTACACGATGTACAAGCAGCACAAGACGGCGCGGGAGATTCGCGCAGGAATCATCAAGGGCGAGTGGAAGTCGGTCGATCTGTTGACAGCGGCCAGCATTAATTGAGGGCGCGGTCGCAATTTCGAAATGGCGGTTTCAAGTTTTTCGATTTCAATTCTGAACTAAATTCCGAACTAGAGGCGGTTTGATGGCACTGAAGGTAACCCCCAAGAAACCAGTGGTCGAAGATCCACGACACACACAAGCAGTGCAGAACTACGAGTCCGGGCTGCGCGCCTTGCAGGAGCACAAGTTCGAGAAGGCCAAAGGCCACCTGCAGAAAGTGCTGACGGGGCCGAACAAGTCGCTGGTCGACCGGGCGCAGGTACATATCCTCACCTGCGAGAAACATCTGGCAGCGCCCACGTTGCAGTTCAAAACAGCGGAAGAGCATTACGATTACGCGGTGTCGCTGATCAACTCGGGTGACTACGTGACGGCACGCGAGCAACTCGACCAGCTCTTGAAGCAGAATCCGAAGGCAGAATTCGTTCTGTACGGGCTGGCCGCGTTGCATTGCCTGACCGGCCACGTCGAAGAATCGCTCAAGACGCTCGACGAGGCGATTCAGGCGAAACCTTCGCTGCGCTTCCAGGCGCGGAACGACACCGACTTCCAGAATCTGGCGGAAGATCCGCGCTTCACCGAACTGTTGTATCCGGATCCGGGCAGCGAAGAATCTGAGCCGCAGGAAGAAGAAGCGAGCGCGTATTAGGGCCCCCGTTAGCTGCCAGCTTGACTTCGATTGAGTCATTGAATCATTGAGGTATTGAATCATTGAAAACCTAAGCTCCCGGCGGTTTACCCAATGATTCAAAATGACGAAATGATTCCCAATGATGCAATGACTAAATGATTCAATGAATCAATATTAAGGCGGTATGCTTCCCCAGTTGCGCACGAACTCATCCGACACCGGCAAGGCTGGCCCCGAACTGCGCGTGGTCGCAATCGGCGGGGGCACCGGCCTCTCCACACTGCTGAAGGGGCTGAAGCGTTACGTCATGACGCCGGCATTGGCGCCCTCCGGCCAGCCCATCATTCGCGAATTGTGCGGCGTGGTCACGGTCAGCGACGACGGCGGATCGAGCGGCCGCCTGCGCAAAGAGTTCAATATGCTTCCGCCGGGCGATGTGCGCAATTGCATCGTTGCTCTCTCTGAAGACGAAGCTCTGCTCTCGAGATTGTTCCAGCACCGCTTTCAAAAAGGATCCGGATTGGAAGGCCACAGCTTCGGAAATCTTTTTCTGGCGGCGCTGACTTCGATCACTGGAGACTTTGCGGAAGCGGTGCGGCTGTCTTCGGAAATCCTGCTCACGCGCGGACACATCTATCCGGCCACCATGTCGAGCGTGGAACTGGAAGCGCTAATGGAAGACGGGACGCGGGTGCGAGGCGAGACCCGGATCACGGCGAGCAAGGGCAAGATTCGAGAGCTGTGCCTGGTGCCTCACGATGTTGAGCCGCTGCCGCAGACGCTCGCGGCAATCGCCAGCGCCGATTTGATCACGATCGGACCGGGGTCGCTCTTCACCAGCCTGATTCCGAACTTACTGGTGCACGGAATCGCGGAAGCAATTCTCGGATCTCCTGCCATTAAGGTATTCGTTTGCAATCTGATGACCCAGGCGAATGAAAGTCTTGGTTTAACGGCGGCGGATCACATCCGCGCACTCAATGCACACGCTGGCGTCCAGTTGTTCGACTACGCCCTGATCAATCGCAAGACGGCGTCGCCGGAGATGAAGGCGAAGTACGCTCTGGAGGGAGCTTCACAGATCGCGGTGGATCTGGAGGCGATCGAGACGTTGGGCGTGTGCCCGGTACTGGGGGATTATCTGGATGAGGGCGCGGTGGCGCGGCACGCGACCGACCGCATCGCGCACGATCTGATGGCGCTGATGGCGCAAGCGCCGGATCGGCAGTCGATTCGGAGTTAAGGATTCGGAGTTAAGGAATAGTGGAGCGGCGGGTGTCTCGCCCGTCCGGTTGACTGCTCTGCGGCCGGGCGGGGCTCTCCATCGGCGGGATCGGATATATTGGCTGAGCATGGTAAAAGCCTCGAAGACCAAATCGAAATCTTCCCCACCCAATCGGCAGCATCCGCGCATCGCCATCGCGATTATGGCGGCGGGCAAAGGCACGCGGCTGAAATCGAAACACCCCAAGGTTCTGCACGAAATCGGCGGTAAGCCGATCCTGGCACATGTGATTGTCACGGCGAAACAAGTTGTGCCCGCCGAAGACATCTTCGTGATCATCGGCCATGAGGCGGAGCGCGTGCGCGAGGCGTTTGCCGGCACGGGCGTGAACTTCGTGCTGCAAGCCGAACAGCGCGGCACCGGACACGCGCTCATGGTGGCGCGCGATGCGCTCGAGAGCTATGACCAGGTCATCGTGCTCTACGGAGACGCACCGCTGATTACTGCCGAAACTATCCGGAAGCTCAGCGACTTCCACAGCGCGCAGAAAGCGGCCATGACCGTGCTCAGCGCGGACTTGGACAATCCCTACGGATACGGACGCATTCTCCGCAAAGGAAGAGGAGTCGAGGTGCAGGCGATTGTCGAAGAAAAATCCGCGACCCTGCCGCAAAGGCAAATCCGCGAGATCAACTCCGGCTCGTACGCCTTTAATGCGCCCGCTTTGTACGAGTATATCGACCGCCTCTCCACTGCGAACCCGCACCGCGAGTATTACCTCACCGACATGGCGCAAGTGTTTCATCGGGCGCGCAAGAAGGTGGTTGCGATCAAAACTGAAGACGCGGGCGAAATCCTCGGCAGCAACACGCGCGGGGAGATGATGATGCTGGATGCGCGGCTGCGGCTGGCGAAGTGCCGCGAACTGCTGGAGCAAGGCGTTACGATTTTCTATCCGCACACCTGCGTGATTGACAGCGACGTGGAAGTGGGCGCCGACACCGTGATTGAGCCCTTCGTGCAATTGCTGGGTCATACGAAAATTGGCGAGGATTGCCGCATCCGCTCCTACAGCGTGATCGCGAATTCGGTCCTGGGCGACCGGGTGACGGTGAGGCCGGGGACGCTCATGGAAGACTCGCGCGCCGGCGCGGATGCTGTGCTTGGACCGTACTCTCATCTGCGCCCTGGAAGCGATGTGGGCGAAGGCGCTCACGTGGGGAACTTCGTCGAGACCAAGAAAATCAAGCTGGGCAAGGGATCGAAGGCGAATCACCTCAGCTATCTGGGCGACGCGGAAATCGGTGAAGGCGTGAACGTTGGCGCGGGTACCATCACCTGCAATTACGACGGCGTGAACAAGCACAAGACGCTCATCGAAGATGGCACGTTCATCGGCAGCAACTCGACGCTGGTGGCGCCGGTAAAGATTGGCCGCGGCGCTTACGTTGCGGCGGCAAGCTGCATCACGGAAGACGTGCCGGCGGATGCGCTGGCGCTTGGACGGGCGCGGCAAAGTGTGAAAGAGGGCTGGGCGCGGGCGAAGCGCGAAAAACGTCATTAGTCGCTAGTCATTAGTCGCTAGTCGTTAGTCGTTCGCAGCTTGTTGGCCACACATGTGCTGCTGCGGCTTCACTCCAGCTTCTCCGGATTCGACCGCCAACGACCAACGACTAACAACGAAATTGGACTACACTAGACCCGAAGTGAAGCCATGACACAGACAACTACAACTCCGGAAGTCTATCCGGTCCGCTACGGGATTTCGCTGCTGACCGCCGAAGATTTTTACTTATTCAACGAAGGCACCCACTATCGCATTTACGAGAAGATGGGCGCACACGTAATGGAATCGAATGGAACCAAGGGCACTCTATTCAGCGTCTGGGCACCCAACGCCCGCCGCGTGTCTGTGGTGGGCGACTTCAATGGATGGAACCCGCAATCCCACCAACTTCAGCCGCACGGACAGTCGGGAGTCTGGGAAGGCTTTATCGCCGGAATCGACAAGGGCGCGTTGTACAAGTTCCATATCGACTCCACCCAACTCGGTTACCAGATTGAAAAGACCGACCCGGTGGGACTTTTCGCCGAAAAACCGCCGCTCACGGCTTCGTTGGTCTGGGATCTTGACTACACCTGGAAGGACGCTGAGTTTCTTGAAAGACGCGCTGCCGTCAACTCGTTGCATGCGCCCATGTCCATCTACGAGGTTCACCTTGGGTCCTGGATGCGCGTCCCGGAAGAGGACAACCGTCCGCTCACCTATCGCGAGATCGCGCCCCGCCTCGCCGACCATGTAACTAAGCTGGGATTCACCCACGTCGAACTGCTTCCCATCATGGAGCATCCCTTCTACGGTTCCTGGGGATATCAGACGACTGGCTACTTCTCGCCCACGGCGCGTTACGGCACGCCGCAGGATTTCATGTACTTCGTGGACTACCTGCACCAGCACGGCATCGCGATCATCCTCGATTGGGTCCCATCGCACTTCCCTTCCGACGGCCACGGCCTCGCCTTCTTCGACGGCACGCACCTCTTCGAGCACTCCGACTCACGGCAGGGCTTCCATCCCGATTGGAAGACGTTCATCTTCAACTACGGCCGCAGCGAGGTGCGCAGCTTCCTGATGTCGAGCGCCATGTTCTGGCTGGACAAATATCACATCGACGGCCTGCGGGTTGACGCCGTTGCTTCCATGCTTTATCTCGACTACTCGCGCAAGGAAGGCGAATGGATTCCCAACAAATACGGCGGGCGTGAGAACCTGGAAGCCATCGACTTCCTGCGCCACTTCAACCTCGAAGCCTACAAAGAGCATCCCGACATTCAAACCTATGCCGAGGAGTCCACCTCCTATGCCATGGTTTCGCGGCCAATTTATCTCGGCGGTTTGGGGTTCGGCTTGAAGTGGGATATGGGCTGGATGCACGACACGCTCCAGTACTTCAGCCAGGATCCGATTCATCGCCAGTATCACCACAACAAACTGACTTTTCGGATGCTCTATGCGTTCCACGAAAATTTTGTCCTGCCGCTGAGCCACGACGAGGTGGTGCACGGAAAAGGTTCCCTGATCGGCAAGATGCCCGGCGACGAGTGGCAGAGATTTGCCAACCTGCGGCTGCTCTTCGCTTACATGTTCGCCCAACCCGCCAAGAAACTGATTTTTATGGGTTGCGAGTTCGGCCAGGTCAGCGAGTGGTCGCATGATCGCAGCCTCGATTGGGACGTGCTGGTATATCCAGTGCATCACGGGCTCATGAACTGGGTTGAGCAGCTCAACCGCGTCTATCGCAGCGAACCTTCGCTGCACTGGTTCGATAACGATCCCAAGGGTTTTGAATGGGTGGACTGCAACGACGCGCCAATGAGCGTCATTTCGCTGCTGCGCAAAGGCAAGGACGGCGAGAACCCTATACTCATCGCGTGCAATTTCACGCCCGTGCCCAGAGTGGGATACATGGTGGGAGTGCCGACGGGCGGCTACTGGAAAGAGCTGCTCAACAGCGACGGCGCCGAATATGGCGGCAGTAATATGGGCAACGCGGGAGGAGTCGAGGCTCTGCCCGTAGAGACCCATGGCCGTCCCTATTCGCTGCGACTGACATTGCCACCACTGGGAGCGCTGTTTCTGAAAAAAGTGTAGGCGGAAAGCTTGCCGTCAGCGTACCACGCTCCCACATTGCTGGCTCGGCACTACCTGACCGCCCTGATGACATCGTTGCGGTGTCATGGCACAATTAAGTGGGTGGAAATAGATGAGCTCCCATGTCACTAGCCCCAATACTGAAGCGGCGATCCTAGCCCGTCTTATCCAGATCGGGCAGGAGGAGTTGCCGCGCGGTGCGGCTGAATACCTTCTGTCGATTCGCTTCGGCGATCGCGACACCGCTCGCATGAACGAGCTGTCGGAGTTGGCCCGTCAGGGCAAGCTGACCAGCGAAGACCAAGCCGAACTCGACAGCTACCTCCACGTCGGGAACCTTCTCGCCGTCATGCAGTCCAAGGGGCGGCGCGCCTTGCAGCGTATGGCTCAGTAATCAGGGAAATTGAACGCAGATCTCATCCGCCAGGTTTGGCAACGAGCGCGAGCACGCTGTGAATATTGCCAGTTGCCATCGGCATTTCACCCGGCGCCGTTCCAGATTGATCACATCATTGCGCGGCAGCACGGTGGAACAGACGCTGTTGATAACCTCGCCCTGGCGTGCATCCATTGCAATCGGTTCAAGGGTCCGAACATTGCCGGCGTTGATCCCGATAGCGGCGAAATCGTTCGCCTATTCGATCCCCGGCGCGATGCCTGGACGGAGCACTTTATGTGGGATGGGCCCGAATTGAAAGCGCTGACTCAGATTGGCCGAGTCACGATTTCGCTGTTGGTCGTCAACGACCCGGAAGTTGTCACAGTGCGGAAGGCCCTCCAGGAAGAAGGCGTTTTCGGAGTATAGCGGACGCGCACTCCTATACCTATTCCGATACCTATACAGAGCTGGTTCCCAACCCAGCGCACCCGCGCTCCCGCTCTCATGCTAGACTCGCAATTGAGTTGACCAACCTTGCGGATGCGCATCCTCACCCGCTATATTCTGGGAGAAGTCGTCTCCCACGCCTTGATCGGCGCGGGCGTTTTCACTTTCGTTCTCTTCACTCGCGACCTCGGACGCATCCTCGAACTGGTGGTCCGCAACAGCGCCCCGCTGCCCAGCATTGCCGAAGTCTTTTTCTTCACCGTCCCGGTCGCGCTCACCTACACCATTCCCATGGGCGTGCTGGTCGGCATCCTCATCGGACTCAGCCGTCTGGCTGCGGACAGCGAGATCACGGCCATGCGCGCCAGTGGCCTGGGCGTGTGGACGTTCCTCCGGGTGATCTCAATCTTCGTGGTGGTGGCGTGGCTGCTTGCTCTCGGCAACAGCGTCTATCTCGCGCCCCGCTCGCTCGCCGCCCTGGGACAGCTCCAGGACGCCCTCAAGTCTTCGCAGGCTTCTTTCGAAGTCCAGCCCCGCGTGTTTTACGAAGGGTTTCCGAAGATCATTCTCTACGTGCAGGACGTCAAGGCCATGTCCGGCGGAGCCGTCTGGAAAGGCGTGTTTCTTGCCGATTTGACGGACCCCTCTGCACCACGCATCAGCCTAGCGCGCGAAGGCCTGCTCGTCAGCCAGGGGGCCGATACTCTGGACTTGCACCTCATCAATGGTTCCACTCACGAGAGCGATCCCAAGAATCCGGACCAGTACCAGATCTCCACCTTTCAGACCACTGACATCCCCATCCAGATCCCCGCGACCCAAAGCAATCAGGAGCACGAACCCACATCGCTCAGTGAGATCAACGTTGCCGACCTCCTCCGTATGGCACAGAGTGCCGACCCGGTCACCCGCCGCTGGGACCTGATTGAATATCATCGCCGCCTGGCGCTGCCGACGGCTTGCATCGTCCTCGCCCTGGTCGGGATTCCGCTCGGCCTGTCTTCCAAGAAAGGTGGGAAGTCCAGCGGATTTGTCCTGACCATTCTGCTGGTCTTTCTGTACTATTCGATTTCTTTGATCGGAGTGTCCTTCGCGAAACAGGGACACCTTTCTCCGGCGGCCGGGGTTTGGCTCGCCGACTTCGTCTTTCTTGTGGGAGGAGCTTTCCTGCTCTGGCAATCGGAACGCCGCCCGATTGAACTCACGGCGCTGCGCTCCTGGTTTAGAGGTTCCTGGTTTAGTGCTTCCTGGTTTAAGGCTTCATGGTTTAAGGCTTCGAGTCTTCCCTCTTCAACGCCCGGCCTGCCAGGGCTGCCACGGAACGGTGAGTCGCGCCCGGCCCTTGGTGGAAACATGATTCCCCGTCTGCCCATGCGCCGGCGCTGGTTCAATCTTCGTTTCCCGACCATCCTCGACGATTATGTGCTGCGCGACTTTACGCTCTACCTCGCCCTGATCGTCGCCGCTTTCCTGATGCTGCTGCTGGTGTTCACCCTGTTCGAGTTGTTGGGCGACATCATGCGCAATCAGGTCTCGCCGCTGACCGTGGGCGAATACCTGCTGAACGTAACCCCCTATTTTCTTTACAACACCACGCCGCTCAGCATGCTGCTGGCGGTACTGATCACCTTCGGCCTGCTGCAGCGGTCGAACGAAATCACTGCCATCAAGGCCACCGGCATCAGTGTCTACCGCGTCGTCGTTCCGGTGCTGATCGCCTCCATGCTGGTCGCGGGCGTGCTCTTTCTGTCTGACCAGCTCTATCTCCCCTACACCAACAAGCGTCAGGACGCGCTGCGCAACGAGATCAAGGGCAAACCGGCTCAAACCTACCTGCGTCCCGACCGCAAGTGGATCTTCGGCCAGAACTCCGACATTTATTACTATCAATTCTTCGATCCCGACCGCGATGTTTTCGGCGGCGTCTCCATATTCCAGTTCGATCCGCACACCTTCCAGATCACGCACCGCATTTCCGCCGACCGCGCGCACTGGTCGGAATCCATGGACCGGTGGGTTTACGAAGAGGGATGGGAGCGAAACCTGAGCGGCTCCGCGATCGAGAACTACCGCAAGTTCGATGCCGCCACCTTCCCCGAACTGGCCGAAGCACCCGCTTACTTCAAGAAGGAAATCAAACAATCGTCGGAGATGAACTACGACGAACTCCGCCGCTACATTTACGATCTCGAGGAGAGTGGCTTTGATGTGGTGCGCCTGCGCGTGCAGTTGCAAAAGAAAATTGCCTACCCGCTGATCACGCTGGTGATGGCCGTGCTCGCCATTCCCTTCGCGCTCTCCGCCGGCAAGCGTTCCGCGGTCGCGGGGGTGGCCACCGCCATCGGCATCGGCGTTGTCTATTGGACGATCTCGGGCCTGTTCGAGGCGATGGGCAACTTAAGTCAGCTTCCGCCCGCGGTCGCTGCCTGGTCGCCAGACCTGGTCTTCGGTTTCATCGGAGGCTATCTAATTCTCCGGATGCCAACGTGAAACCATTGAATCATTGAACCATTGAGTCATTGAAAACCCACGTTCCCAGCGGTTTTCAATGACTCAATGGTTCAATGATTCAATGACTCAATGGTTCACACTAGTCCGCCGCCATGCCGCTGGGCGCCGCCGGGGCGATCACCGTGATTGGATTGCTCATTGCCCCGGTCGTCGTACTCACCGCAAAGCCTGTAATGTTACTCGACGCAGTGTTTGACGTGTAGATAAACTGTCCGGTATCGCTTATGCTCGGGTGCATCGCCATCGAAACCGGCCCCGATCCCGTCGGCTGATATGCCGGGCTCTGAGCGCTCAACGTCCCTGCGGTGGGATTGATGCGATATCCATAAATCTGATTCGATACGTAGCACGTAACGTAGAGGAAACTATTGGTCGGATCCACCAGCATTGCAACCGGGTTCTGCCCCAGCGAAACTGACGATCCCACCGGAACCAACTCGTTCAGATTCACGGTGCTGCAAACCGCATTTTGCACGGTGCATACCTGGAACACAGTCAGCGAGCCGGACTCATTCGCCTGACTGCCAACATACACAAACACGCCGTTAGTAGCCTCCCCCGGCAGGAAGGTGTCAACCGCCAGCACCGAGATGGGATCGGTGGCGGTGATATAAGGCGAATCCGGTGTTAGATCCGTCAGGCCGCCAGATGAATCCACACTGTATGCATTGAGAGTACTGTCAAGGTGCAGGGCAGGATCCAAGTTGGAGGTTACGTAGAGAAACTCCTGTGCCGGAGCGCCGGCGGGGGTGGTGGGAGTGAATGAAAGAGCCGAAAGCGCGCTCGGAATTCGGCCTACCGGAAACGGGCTTCCGGGTGCCTCCGACAAACTGGTGGAGCCGAGCTGCATGGCAAAAACGGAGATTGAGCCACACTGTATCGTCGGGTAAGCAGGCGGGAGATATTGGCAGTTCGTGGCCGAAGGATCGGATCCCTTATCGATCACGAACAGGAACTGTCCCGCCGCATCGCGCGTCATGGCAACGGGTGTATCCAGAGTGGTCAGCGTGGCGGCGAGTGTCGGCGATCCGAGACTCCCATCGGAGGTCACGTTAAAGGAGTAGATGGCCGGCGCCACGGGCGGACTGACGGAAGCAAGGCCCTGGTCCAGAACGAACGCCACCTTGCCCGTCGGGTCGAGCAGGATCTGCAGGGGAATTCCGCACGGTTCGGAATTGCTGTCAGTCGCCGGCGTAGGGCACGTACTGGCATTGGAATTGATCAGTGACAGGTTCCCGCTATTCTCATCGACGGAAAAGGAACTCACGTTGTTCCCCAGACCGGTAACAACCCCCTGGCTGTTAGTCCCCTGGGTCACGACATACAAGAGTCCCGAGGGCCGGGAAGAGGTACTGCCACAATTGAGCAGAAACAGACTCAGGACGCATATGCCCGCGAGCGCAGCGACAAAGCTTATTTTCTTCGACATCTGTTCTCCCAGCCGCTTCCCGTCCGGCGGCGATGCCCTGCCGGCCGTCACGGAGACTGAAGCTTGTGGCTGAAATAATTTTTTTATCAGGAACTGGCGGGAAGAGCAAATCTTAAAGAGCAACCCGGGGAGCAGCCGGAATCCGGATTTCAACCTCTAACCCACCCTCTTTGCGGTTGGATGCACGAAGTTGCCCGCCATGCAGCCTGATGGCCCGGTCCGCGATCGACAGGCCCAGACCCGCTCCCCCAGTCTGCTGGTTGCGGGCATGGTCGAGCCGATAAAAGGGCTCAAATATCTTGGCCAGCGCTTCGTCTGGAACGCCGGGACCGGAATCAAGCACGCGGACAATAATTTCTTCTTCTTCGCCCTTTGCGGCCTGCTGCCGCTCCAGTCGCACCTCCACCGTCGTACCTTCCGCAGTATAGCGCGTGGCGTTCCTCACCACGTTCTCCATCGCGCTCCGGAGCAGGTCCGGGTCGCCTTCCACCAGAAAAACGTCCGCGGCATCGGCTGGCGTATTGCCCGGGATGGTCACGCGGCAGCCTCGCCCCGGAGTTTCGTACTCGGCATCGTGCGCGACCTGCTCCACCAATTCCCGCAGTGAGAATGTGGCCTTGTGCAGGCCGTCGGTGCCCGACTCCAGCCGCGAAATGGTCAGCAGGCGCTGGATCAGCTGATTCAGCCGGTCGGCCTCCAGTTCGATTCGGTTCAGCGCAAGTTCCAGTTCCGGCGCGGTTTCCGGCCCAACCCCGGACGCTGCCCGCTGCCGCGCCAACCCCAGTGCCACACTGAGCCGGGCTAGCGGAGAGCGCAGTTCGTGCGAAACATCCTTCAGCAGCCGCGATTGCGATTCCACCAGCCCTTCGATGCGTTCGGCCATACGATCAAAATCGCGCATCAACTCGGTCAGTTCGTCGCGCCGGCCACCCGCGGGAGCGCCCGCGCGCGCGCTCAAGTCGCCCGACGCCAAGCCCTGCGCTGCTTTGCGCAAACGCGTCACCGGACTGGTCATCGACCACGCCAGCAGGTAGCACATCAGCCCCGACGTGATGACCGCAATCGCGATCCCCAGCCCGGGGATATCATGCGGTCCGAAGAATACTCTCGGTCCGGGAGGCAGTTCCAACACCAGCGTGTAGCGCTTTCCATCGAGCGTCAGCGCCTGCCGCACAAACGGGTCAGGCAGCAGCTTGTCGATCCACCCCCGACGGTGCATCGGGCTTTCCCGAGGTGGCGCGCCTTGCCTGACATCTTCGATCCACGGCAGCACTCGCCGTCCGGCGAGTTCATGGCCCGTGGGGTCAAAGACGAATGCCCGCACATGCCGCGTGTGCGACAGTTCTTCCTCGTAATCGTGGGCGCTGCGCTCTCCGCCGCTCTGATAGGCATTCACCGCTTCCGCCAAAATCTGCGGACCCTCGCTCTCGATACCATGCCGGGCCGGACGCAAGGCAATCGTCACCAGGATCGCCAGCACCAGGAACAGCGCCTGGGCGGCCCAGAAGGACAGGAAAATCTTGAGGAAAAGGCTCTTCATTGGTTATTGAAACATTGGTTATTGAAACATTGGTTATTGAAACCTTGAATCATTGATGCGCTGAATCATTGGGTCCTTGAATCATTGCAATCAATTCCTCAATGATTCAATACCTCAATGTCTTAATGATTCAATTTCTTCCCCTTCGCTGCCGGCCGCGCAAACATATACCCCACTCCTCGAATCGTCTTGATGTGGTCTCCGTCCTCTTCGGAGTCGCCCAGCTTCCGCCGCACCTTGCTGACATGCATGTCAATGCTGCGATCGAACGGCATGAACTTCCGGCTGAGCACGGCATTCACCAGGCGCTCGCGCGTCACCACTCGCCCGGCCTCGCGCAGCAGAACTTCCAGCAGATTGAATTCCACCGAAGTAAGGTCGACCGGCTGCCCCGCTCGCTGCACACTGCGCGTTGCCGGATCCAGTTCCACGTCGCCCACACTGAGCATTTCCGGTACGGCGTCCGCCGCCCTGGCCGGCTTGGTGCGCCGCAGGATGGCACGGATTCGCGCCACCAGTTCCCGCGGGTTAAACGGCTTCGGAAGATAATCGTCCGCTCCGATTTCCAATCCCACGATGCGGTCCACGTCCTCGCCGCGCGCGGTCAACAGCAGCACTGGAATCTTCGACACGCTGCGAATCCGCCGCAGCACTTCGAAGCCGTTGATCCCCGGCAGCATTACATCCAGCACCACCAGCGCGTACTCGTTGGTCAGCGCCTGTTGCAGGCCCTGTTCGCCGTCATGGACCGCTTTCAGGCTGAACCCCTCGGCCGTCAGGTACTCCTGCACCAGACCGCACAATTCGACATCGTCATCCACCACCAGTACGTGATCCATTTTCTTCATCATCACACTCCGCCGGTCTTTATGGGGTAAAGATTTGTAGAGATATCGGGTCATCGGGTGATTGAAAAGCGAAATCGCGCGCTGCTGGGGTCTGGTCTTTCGATCACCCGATGGCCCGATCACCCGATTGCTTTACAAAACTTTACCGCGCTTGACCGACTCTTTACCCCATTTTTTCGAGAATAGTGTTCTTATTTGCATAGATGTTCGGGTTGCCCCCGGACCCCAAGAAACTTAATGAGATTAGAAGTAAGTCAAAAGGAGTTCCAATGAAATCGATTCGTGTTCGCGTTCTCGCCATCAGCGCGGGTGTGCTGCTGGCGGCAACAGCCGTGATTGCGCAAGGTCCGCACGGTTTTGGCGGCCCCGGCGGCGACTTCCATCGCATGCTCAAGCAGCTTGATCTGACCAGCGATCAACAGAGCCAGGTCAAGGCGATCTTTGCAAAAGAGAAGCCAACCCTGCAGCCGCTGATGCAGCAGATGCGCCAAAACCGCAATGCCGAGAAAGCTCTTGAG
Source organism: Terriglobales bacterium (assembly GCA_050011975.1). Classification (GTDB taxonomy): domain Bacteria; phylum Acidobacteriota; class Terriglobia; order Terriglobales; family Acidobacteriaceae; genus Acidiflorens. The sequence goes on from JBEKIB010000035.1 coordinate 35,971, forward strand.
GCCGCCGGTCCATTCGACGAAGCCAAGACGCGCGCCCTCGCCACACAAAACTCCGAGACCATGGTCGAACTCCAGGTCGAGCACGCGCGCATCAAGTCGGAAATCATGCAAATTCTGACCGCCGATCAGAAAGCCAAACTGGCTCAGATCGAGGCCAATCGCGAGGCACGGATGAGCAAGCACGCGCCGCCGCCCGCGGACTGATTTTTCTCCTGGTCTCTCTCCAACCGGGTGAGGAACGGAACCTCCAACCTCCGTCCTCGCCCGGCCTTTTTCACCAGCTCTTCGAAGTGGAGAAACCGAATGGAACGCGCCGACCTGCTCTACTCGGGATTGATGTTAGCCGCCGGCATGCTGTCCGTCTGGACTGTCCTGCTGCTCACTGCCACCTTAGTTGCGCTCGCACCCTCGCTCCGAAAATCCGCACCCAGCGCTGCTACAATCTCATCTACAAGACGTGATGCTGCCGAAGAGCCTACATCCCCTGGTTCCCTATCTGAAGCGCTACCGCAGCGGTCTCGTCTGGGGCGGGTTCTGCGTCTTATTCAATAACGGAATCTGGATTCTCTTTCCGCAGGTGATCGGCCGTGCGGTGGACGCACTGCGTCACGGCGTAACGCGCCAGAAGCTTCTCACCTATTCGCTGCTCATCATCGCCATCGCGCTGGCCAAGGGCATCTTCCAGTTTCTGACGCGCTGGGTGGTCATCGGCATCTCCCGCGACATCGAGTTCGATCTGCGCAACGACCTGTTCGCGCACCTCGAACGCCTCTCCTACTCCTATTACCAGCGCAACCGCACGGGCGACATTATGGCGCGTGCCACCAACGACCTCAACGCGGTTCGGATGCTGCTCGGCCCCGCCATCATGTACTCAGCCAATACCATCGTCTTCACCGCCGGCGCGCTGGGCTTCATGCTGGCCATCAGCCCCAAGCTCACCCTCTACGCCTTTCTGCCACTGCCCATCGCCAGCGTTGTGATCCAGTATTTCGGGCGCCGCATTCACGAGCGCTTCGAACGCATTCAGGCCATGTTCTCCGACATCTCGGCCCGCGCCCAGGAGAATTTCTCGGGCGCGCGCGTCATCCGCGCCTATGTCCAGGAACAGGCTGAAATCGCCTCGTTCGAAGGCGCCAACCAGGAATACATCCGGCGCAGCCTCGGCCTGGTCCGCCTGATGGGGATGCTCTGGCCCACGCTGGAACTGATGCTGGGCGCGGCTGTCGTCATCGTGCTGTGGCTCGGAGGACGAGAAGTCCTGCTGGGAAGGATCACGGTCGGCAAATTCGTCACCTTCAATACCTACATGGTGCAACTGACCTGGCCGGTGATCGCTCTCGGGTGGGTCATCAACATCTTCCAGCGCGGAACCGCTTCCATGGGGCGTATCGACGAAATTCTTTCCGAGCAGCCCGAGATCGCCGACGAAATTAATGGAGCGACGGGCGTCTCGCCCGTCCCGCCGGGCGGAGACGCCCGGCTCTCCACTGGCGAAATTTTCGGCGAGGTCGAGTTCTGCAATCTCAACTTCGCCTACAACGGCACCTCGGTTCTTAAAGACATCAACCTGCGCATCCCCGCCGGATCGAGCCTCGCCATCGTGGGCCCCACTGGCTCCGGTAAAACTACGCTCGTCAACCTTATCCCACGCATTTACGACGCCGCGCCCGGCGCGGTTCTCATCGACGGCCGCCCCGTGCGCCAATTCCCTCTTGACTCCCTGCGCCGCCACATCGGCTTCGTTCCTCAGGAAACATTTCTCTTCAGCGACACCATCCGCGAAAACATTGCCTTCGGCATATCGCACGCAGATGGCGACGCCGCACTCGACGATATCAAAGCCGCCGCCGAAGCCGCCACCATCGCCCACGACATCGAAACCTTCCCCGAAGGCTACAACACGACCGTCGGCGAACGCGGCATCACTCTCTCCGGAGGGCAGAAGCAGCGCACCGCCATCGCCCGCGCCCTGCTGCGCAGCCCGCGCATCCTCATCCTCGACGACGCGCTTTCCAGCGTCGACACCCACACCGAGGACAAAATCCTCAACCATCTCCGCGAAATCATGCGCGGACGCACCACCATCTTCATCTCCCATCGCGTTTCCACCGTCCGCAACGCCGACGCCATTGCCGTCCTGCACCAGGGACGTATCGTGGAACTCGGTACCCACGAGGAACTCATCGCGCGCAACGGTTATTACACCGATCTCTATAACAAGCAGTTGCTGGAAGAAGAACTCGCCGAGGTGTGAGGGTTTCAGGGTTCAAAGTTTCGAGGTTCCAAAGTAAAAGCTCGTGGCCCCGTGCTTCCTTGAAACTTTGAAACCTGGAACCCGACATACAACCCCGCGCGGCAGGACTTGATCAGATAAGTAGAAAGCATAATAGAATGCTTGTGCAGCCCCTCAAAATTGATTCTGCGCCATGGAGCGTTCATGCGAAGTTCGCGTTCGGCCCTGCTTTTCTTGTCCAATCTTTCCTTGTCCAAATTTTCGGCACTCATCCTCTGCATCCTGATCTCCTCCATTCTCAGCTTCGCCGCCGCGCCTGACCGCATTACCAGCCCCATCGTCTCTGGTCAGCTCATCAAGCTTTCGGCGGGCGTTCCTCTGAAGGCTCAGCCGCAGTACGATCAGGGCCGAGTCGATCCGTCACTGAGGCTCGGCTACATGACGCTGCTCACGGTGCCCTCGGCCAGCCAGCAGAGGGCTTTGAATAAGCTCCTGGCGGACCAGCAGGATCCGCACTCGCCGCAGTACCACAAGTGGCTCACGCCCGAGCAGTACGCCGACCGCTTCGGCCTCAGCCCCAATGACATTCAGAAGCTCAGCACCTGGCTCCAGTCGCAGGGGTTTGCCATCGTCAGGGTGGCGCGCGGGCGTAACTTTATCGTTTTCAGCGGAACCGCCGCCCAGGCCGAGAGCGTCTTCCAGACCGAGATTCACAACTTCAACATCGACGGAGAAAAGCACTTCGCCAACACCACTCCGATCTCGATTCCCGCCGCGCTCTCTGGCGTCGTAGCCGGAATTCGCGGATTGAGCAATTTCCACCCGATATCGCAGGCGCTCCACGCGAAGCCGAAGTACACAAAGCCGGACTACACCACTTCGAGCGGCAGCCTCTATGTCGCCCCCGGCGACATAGCGACCATTTATGACATCCTCCCGCTCTACACTGCGGGCTTTAACGGCACCGGACAGACGCTGGCGGTCGTAGGCCAGACCGACGTGTACCTGGCCGACTTGTTGAATTTCCGCAGTTACTTCGGGCTCTCGACCGCGATCAGCGCCTGTACCACCAATTCCAGTAACATCATCACCGCCTGCGACATTCCGAATTCCTTCCAGTACGTACTGATAAACGCCGACCCCGGCACGCCCTCGCTCGGCGATCTGGCCGAAGCCGACCTCGATCTCGAATGGTCGGGTGCCGTGGCTCGCAACGCGCAAATCATTTATGTCAACGCTCCCGACCCTAGCGGCAATGGCGTCTATGACTCCATGTACTACACCATCGACAACGATTTGGCGCCCGTGATGACCATGAGCTATTCGTTGGGTAGCAGTCTCTATCCAAGTTGCGAGTTGGGGGAGGCGCAGACCGGCGACGTCGCCGCGGATGAAACTGAACTTGCGTTTGCCAACACCGAGGGCATCACCTTCCTAAATTCCTCCGGCGACAGCGGCGCGGCGGAGTGCGACTACAAAACTTATTACCCCGTAAACGGATATGCCGTCAGTTATCCGGCCAGCAGTCCCTCAGTCACCGGCGTTGGCGGCACAATGATTCCTTACACGAACTACACCGATACTTACTTTAGCGCGAAGAACGGCGGCACCGGTGGCTCCGCGCTTCAATATGTCCCCGAGCAAGGGTGGAACGACGAACAGGAATGGAGCGAATACTGCACAGCGTTCGACACCACCGACCCTACCTGCATTAACAACCCTGGACTTGATAACTGGGCTACAGCGCAGGAGACGTACATCGGCGTTTATTCCAGCGGCGGCGGCCTGAGCAATTGCATCACGGAAACGGGGAGCATCTGCGCCACCCCACCCAACGGCGGCTTCCCGCAACCGACATGGCAGGCGGGGCTGGCGGTTCCGGGCGAGACGACCGCGGCGGTCCGTTTCTCGCCCGACGTCTCGCTGCTGGCGTCGGCGTATTGGCCCGGCTTTATCATCTGCACGCCGGTGGAGGTACTATCCACCACCAGCCCTTACGACACCGAGACCACGAGCAGCTGTGCCAACGGCATAGCAGACTCGGTGGCCGGTGTTGTGGTCGATGGCAAGTACATCGTCGACCCTTCCATCTACGGAGGCACTTCAGTCGCCTCGCCAATGTTTGCCGGAATGGTGACGCTGCTGAATCAATACCTCGTCCGCTCGTCTACACCGGGTCTGGGTAACATCAATCCGACTCTTTACTCTTTGGCTGCGACTCCGGCCAATGGCGTTTTCCACTCGGCGGTAGCCGCCAGTCCCTCGCTGACAGTCGGCTCCAACGGAGCTTTCTGTAACCCCGGCACGCCCGCGAATCAGCCCGCCGCTTTGCAGTGTCCGTCGTCCGGCGCAAATGCCGGGTTTCTTGGTTTCGATGCCTCGAACTTCGACCCAACCACGGGCTATAACCTGGTTACCGGCCTCGGCTCGGTCGACGCTTACAACCTCGCCGTCGCCTGGGCCGCGTCGCGAGGCGCCTCTACCATTAGCGTGCAGGCCGCACCCGCACTAATTATCCTGAGTCAGACCGTGACTCTCACGGCTACGATGTCTCCTTTGTCCGCCACTGGTGTGGTGAGCTTCCAATATGACGTTGGCGACACCGCGACCTCCATTGGCCAGGCAACTCTGAGCGACGGCGTCGCCACCTTGTCCACAAGCATTCTGCCGATAGGCATCGACAACATTGTCGCTTTCTACTCCGGCGACGGCTATAACATGTCCTCCAACTCATCCGCCACGCCGGTGGCCGTGAATGTTGTCGCCCCAGACTTCACTTTGACCCCCACTTCCAGCAGTGGACCCGTGCTGGCCGGGCAGTCCGCCATTTACCAATTCACTATAGCGCCGCTGGTAACGTCAACCTTCACCAGCACCGTGATCTTTAGCTGCAGCGGCCTTCCGGACGCGACCACGACGTGCAATGTCAATCCACCGCAGATCGCCGCAGGAACCGCCGGCTCGCCTCCAATTCCAGTTACCCTCACGGTTACAACTTCCGGCCCCAACACCAGCGGAGGGAGTAACCTGCGGCGCTCGGGCGAGAAGCGTCCCCCGCTACTGCCGCTGGCGTTGCCACTTGCGGGCATCGTGATGGTCGGCTTGGTGGGACGGAGGGTATCGAAGCACGCCGCGATTGCCGGCCTGTGCGTTTTGCTCGCGCTCCTGGGAATTTTGCTTGCTTGCGGAACCACTGGCAAAGGCCCACTCCCCGTAACCGTCACTGTGAATCAGGGATTGCCGTCGAGTTTGTTCCCGAATAACACAGCCGACGGGTGGCCGGCTCAAACGGCGCAGTTTACGGCGACGGTCACGAATGGCAAAAGTCAGGTCGTGAATTGGTTGGTAACCACGGCGAATGGGGGGACGATCGACGCGAACGGCGTGTACACGGCTCCGACCGTAGCTGCCGGTCTTCCGATGAGCGTGACCATCACAGCGACTTCCCAATCGAACCCGAACCAGTCCGGATCGGCCCAGGAAGCGCTCAACGCTGCCACCATTCCCGGAACGTACCCCAACATCATGCTGATAGCGAACGAGGGCGGGGCAGCCGGGACAACGCACTCGGAATCGGTAACGTTGACCGTGAAGTAATGGACGTTTTTATGGTCGGCTAATTTGTAATTGGGGGCGCGGAGAGTTCCGCGCCCTTTTCGTATTGGTGCGTGCGCAAGCTGCACCCGACCAAAACCAGCGCCCAAAGGCGCATTTATAAGACGGCACTTACGGTATGCCGGAAGGCATACCCCGATACAAATCCCCACTTGCACCACGAGCTGCTAACCATCCCAACTCATTTGACGGAAGCGGTTGCCGGCGGACCAACCGGCGCTTTGGACTGGGCATCGAGATGCGCTTTCATCTCGTGCCACGCGTGCCTTGCCTCTTCCACGGAACCTACATCTTCGATGGTCGTAATGTCACCGGCATTGCGATCCTGGGTGACGGCCTTCAGCACTCTGCGCATGATCTTGCCACTGCGCGTCTTGGGCAGCATCTCGACGAAATTCAAATCGCCGATTACAGCAATCCCTCCGAGCTCATGGCGCACTTGTTCCAGCAGCGCTTTCTTCATTTCCTCCGATGCTTCAAATCCTTGCTTGAGCACTACAAAGGCTGAGATCACCTCGCCGCGGAGATCGTCGGCGCGGCCCACCACTCCCGACTCTGCCACGGCAGGATGGGTGAGCAGCGCAGTCTCGACTTCGATGGTGCCGATGCGGTGCCCGGCAATATTGAGGATTTCGTCGGCGCGGCCAGCGAACCAGACGTAGCCGTCATCGTCGATATGTGCTGAATCTCCGCTGTAATAGACATCGCGAATGATGTGCCAGTAATCGCGGCCATAGCGTTCTTTTTCCCCCCACAGCGCGGGCGTCAAGCCGGGGAACGGACGCCTGATCACCATGATGCCTTTTTCATTCGCGGCGCAGGGTGTGCCGTCCGCCTGCACCACGGCGGCGTCAATGCCCGGCATGGGAATCGCTGCCGAACCGGGTTTGATCGGCAGCATGCCTAGCCCATACGGATTGCCGAACATGGGCCCGCTGGTTTCCGTCTGCCACATGTGGTCGATGACCGGAATCCGGTTCTTGAAAATCTTCTTCTGCAGCCATTCCCAAGCCGGCGCGTTGAGCACTTCGCCGGCGCAGAACACTCGCTCCAGGTAAGTGTGATCGGTCTTGAGCAGGGGCGCATCGCCATATTTCATCAGCATTCGCACCGCGGTCGGCGAAGTGAAGATGCCGGTGACCCGGAACTCCTCTATCGCCGTCCGCCAATTCGTTTCCGGAGCCGGGTAATCGAGCGCACCCTCAAAGGCTACCGTGGTGGCGCCGACGATCAACGGCGCGTAGATAATGTAACTGTGACCCACGATCCAGCCGATATCGGAGGTTGACCACCACACATCGGTGGGCCTGAGCGCAAAGAGCCATTTGCCCATGCTATGGATGTGAACTTGATAGCCACCGTGGGTGTGGACCGCCAGCTTCGGGGTCGCGGTCGTGCCGGAGGTGGCTAGGATAAATGCCGGCTCATTGGCTTCCATCGGAACATAGTCGCCGCTCTGGCCGGCGGCGCCTTTTAGGAACTCATCCCAAGCCAGGTCGCGTCCCGGGGTCCACGGCATTTCCGCTGCGATTCGTTTCAGCACGATGACGCGCTCTACGTCACTTCCCCCTTGCAGCGCTTCATCCACGATTGACTTGAGATCAGTGTTCTTACCCTTGCGGTAGGTCACGTCGGCCGTGAAAAGCAGGCGCGAACCGCTGGCCCGGATGCGGTCGCCCAGCGCTTTC